>NZ_VXCW01000001.1:0-622416 GCF_052850675.1 Pseudomonas sp. 1152_12
CTTGATCACCGCTGCACCGGTGTCTTCGTTGTCGACTTCATCCCAACTCAGCATTGAAATACTCCTTCCTGGTCTGTTCTGACGGTGTGTGAACCCGTCCAAAAATAGGCGGTTTGCAGGCTACTAGGCATTGAGTTACTGCGCGTAGTGGGGTCGGTGAATACCGATACTGCACACTATGTAGTGGTCTGTTCTGTTTGTCGGCACACTATATTGTGTGTAACAAGGTAGGTCAACGACACGCGAGGGCATCGATCGTCGCAGTGGTCATGAGAAAACTCACAGCCGCCATGACTTTTAATGGTTGGCGCAGGCCGCCAGGCCTAGCTAGCCATTCGGCTCAACCCATCTCTTCATGCGTTGCATGGCGCGCGGACCTGCACGCCGCCTCGGGCGAGCTTAGGCGCTTGCCGTTGGCCGATGGCAGCAGCACTCAACTCAACACCGCCACGGCGCGCGACGGCGGATTACGCTGGTGGACGCTGAGCTGGCCGTGAAGGTGCCAGGCTCGGCGTCGATGACGGTAAGAACTCGCTGTGGCGAGGTTCATGTCAGTTAGGCGCAGGTGCTTGATCTACGTGGGCAACGGGTGACATTGCGCGCAGGGGTATTTACGGGCGTTTAACGCCCTCGTCCTTGGCTTTATGGAAGGATTTGGGATCGGTTGAGCGATCAAGGGGCTGAGTCGCCAAGCCATCGAACGCCTGTTGTTGCCGGTGGGACGGAGGCAGAAACAGTAACAGCAGGTCCTGTGAGCGTGTTACGAAACGTTGTGAATTGAACCTAGGGGCGGGTTAGTTATTGCGACTAACTAACTTATGGCCATATGCCGAGACAAAAAAACAAGCGTAATACGGAACTCATTGTTTGCGTGCAGCTCAGCGCGTTGGCAGATAAGTCTGATGGTTGTTAGTTGGGCTTGTTCGTATGTTGGTACGTCTAAGGAGCCATGACTACAGGGATGACGGGCCTATATACTTAACTCTGGAAGCATTTATGCAGTTATCTTCGTCGCTCGCTAAACCATTGTCGATTCAGGTGCCCACCGAGAGCACGTCCATGGTGCACAATGATCAACAAAATGTAACCGAGAGCCTTCGGCCGCGCAGGGCTACGTCAAACGTCGCCACGCGAGATCGATCGGCACTTCCCGCTATTATAAAAGATGTAGATGTACCGCTTTATTTTATGCAAACAATGAGCGACACCAAAGTGGGGCCCGGTCGTAAGGAGTTCATGAAAGGCTATAACACGCCCTCCGCGGTAGCGCTGCCAGGCTATTATGCACCTATGGGCGAGACGTCACTGATGAGGCTGGCACTCAATCAGCGATTCACCCCAGAGCAGTTGGGGGCGCTCTACCGTTTGAGTGAACAGCGTCTTATAAATGAAGCTCACAATGACGCAAGGGTATTTACTAAAGTCCTCACGGACACCGCTACGAAAGTAACGCCAATGCCTCAGGGTTATTATATTGCGGTGATCAACCGACTGAACGAAGGGGACTGTGCGGGGATTACTCATCTTCTGTCGTTGGCCGCCGCAGAGGGCAAACATCAGGTTTTTCTCGGTAACATCTACCAGGCGCTGGCTCACCCTGATGAGCCTGAGTCCCAGGCGTTCTTTAATAAGTTGGCCCAGGTACAGAGCCTCACGGATACGGCGGCTATAGCGCATGATCGTGCAACCTTGACACTGGCGCCCTATACCACCATTGCGCCGCGACTCACCACGTCGGCTACCACCAAAACTTTGCTGATCAGCGCAGACGGGCATCGACTGTCAGCCGGTGTGATCGTGGGCGCCAATGGCGATCGAACCTATTACTACAACGACCCGAATGTTGGGTTTGCGGCTTTTTCTTCCAAGGCCGCGTTCGAGAAAGGCCTGAAGAAAATATTTACCGGCCCGGAGTTGAAGCATATGCATGACCCCATTAATCAAAGTGCTACCGACCCTAAATACTTAATCAGTGTGTTCAACCCACACCACCTTCCCGACATCGCCCCCACACTCAACGATATAAGGTTTATGTATGACGCGCCGCTGAGCGGGCTCGACAATATCAAGGTGATTGATGCCACGCGTGTGCCTACGCCGCAGCGCCTTCATCTTCTAGCGCCTGCTCCTGTCGGTGCCGCGCTGGCCGATTACGAAGAAGTCTCGGGGCGCTTGGAGAGATTGCATGCGTCTAAAGGCATGTCGCAGTTTCATCACGCCACCGCCGTACTACAGTCAGTCCGACAGTTTCTAAATAACCACCCAGGTTCCGCACTGTTATCGCCATTTAAGGACCTGGAGCAAACCTTGATCAACCTGATCAATGAGGCGGCTGCGCCGATTGACTATCCCTATTCCTTTGAGCGTATAGAGCAACAACGTGCCTATTTGGCTGAGGACAAAGTCGGTGCAGTGATCAATTTGCAGACCGAGGTCGTGCAGGGCAGAGACGTACACTTAACCGGTCATGCCAACCTCGACGTGAGTCAATATAAACTCGTGACCAACGCCGTGGAGGCTGCGTTGTTGAAACTTCAGCAAAGCGATCCGCAAACCGAGAAAGCGGTGGGCCCGGAGATCAACGTGACGATTGCCAATAAAGGTGATCAGCCGGAAACACAGCTGCGTTTCACCAACCCGCCCACGCTGATTATCGGTGACGACTTTTTCGCCCCTGTGTCTGCGGACGGCGAAACCGTTGCGGATCGCATGGGTCATCAGGCGCAGCTCGATGGCGATGACGCTGCGGCGCATAAGCAAGCCGCATTGCTCGCAGGTAAGTTTGGGGTACTGGGTTATTACAAAACGGACGCCAAAGAATTCCTCGAGATGGCCAGCAACACGAGTGGGCTTCGCGAAGACGGCCCGCCTCTCAGTAAGCGCGCCAACAGAAGCGCACTGGACTTTATTACGGAAGCCTTCACCGCACGTCTCTACGATGGGAAACTCGACGGTCACGCCGCTGCCACCTTAAACGATCTTTTCTCTGCGACCGGACGTGCCTCGCGTGCCGCGGCCGTACCGAGTCCAGCACCCAGCCCGCTACCCAGCACCGGCGGGGTGACCGCGACCCCGCTGCTGGCGCCCATTAACGAGGTTGAAATCAAGCGCCTGCAACAGCTGGATGATGCTGGCGTTCCGATTCAGCTCGGCGAAGAAAAGCTCAGTCGTGTCGAGCTGTATAAAATGGGCTTCACTATCGATGGCCAGCCGATCGAAAGCCCGCTCGCGGGTGATGCCAATGGCCATAAGTTAGCCGGTGCGATGCACCTTGATTATCAGCGGTTTGAGGCGTTTCTCCGGTCGGGTAGCAGTGACGCCATTGAACGCGCGACGCTTGTGCTCACTGAGATCGCTGCCGCTCGCGACCCAGCCGCCTCACCGCTGACCAGCAGGCGTGACGGTGGAAGCATTCCCGCGGGGCTGCAAAACGCTATTCGTGACACCTCGCGACACGCGGGTGCACTGCGCGAGTGGGTGGGCAGTAAAAAACCGTTACCCGCTGACTTTTTTTCCGCGCAAACCGCGGGTAAACCTGGGGCGTCGAATTCGGCAGGCCTCGGGTTTCAGGCCTTCAGCACATTCCAGGGGCTGCGCAGCGCTATTGAGAGTATCCAGCGTGGCGACACGACGGCGGGCGCCATAGGCCTTGGCGCGGTGGCGGCGGATTACGCGAGCATGGGCGTGGAGTTTGGCTTGAACAAGGTTGCGCAGCAAGTCATTAGCCGTCAGGCGCCAGCCATCGCAGGCTTCAAGGCCAGCAGCATGGGCAATATGATCGGCAAGGCCGCTGGCGGAGCCGGGTTGGTGTTCAGCCTGCCTTTCGATACTTACACCGCTGTCGACTCATTCCAAAAAGCCGGTAACAGTACCGGCAAAGAAGCCCAAGACCACTACGTCAATGGGGCTTTCGCCGTCGCGAATGCCTACACCTCCATTGCCTTGGGCGCCGCCTTCATGGCGGGTGCCACTGCTGCCGGGCCGGCGGGGATAATCGTGGCGGGGACATTGATGGCCGCACAAGCGATTTACTCGGCGGTGCGTACCGTTGAGGACATTGAAAAGTACGCATCGCTCACAGGCCAGCAGAAATTCAGCCTCGGCCTGCAGTCTTTCCTTGGGGATGAGCCGGGGTTCCCTATCCTGAAACCCTATTTGGAAGCGAAATATTCCGAGGCGTATGAGGCGCAGAGCAGGGAGCGCCACGCGGCATTCCTGAATGGCGCGGGCAAAGAGCATTTTGAGCGCGTGGTGTTCGGTTCTGCAGACATCAAGGCCACGCAGAGACTGGGGAAAGTTGGGCTGGTAACTTCACGCTGGTGGTCACCCATTACGTGGATATTGCATGAGATCAAAATACCTGGCCTGGTGCCTGCTGTCAGTGTCAAAGGCGGTAACGATCATACGTCCGGAGCTTTAAACTCATGGAACGGCAAGCCGGTCAACGCGGTGGAAGGTATACCGGGTGAGCATAAGGCAACGCTCTGGGACATGGGCGATGGCGATGACTGGGTGGAAGGTGTGAAACACAAGCCCAATTACTTCCTATTGGGGGGAGGTAAAAAAGGCGTTAACGGTGGAGATGCCGACGATAAGGTGGTGCTCAGCGCAGATGCGCGCCAGACGCTTGAGCAGGCGCAACAGGTTGAGCAAACCGAAGAAGCCGGTTTTAGCGCTCGGCAAACCTCACTCAATGGCGGCGGGGGCAGTAACACACTGATATTTTCCGGTCCTTTAAGCACCGCTTTCAAGGCAGCCGGCAAGGACAAAACAGCTCGATATGCTGGGCATGTCATCAACTTCAATACCCACACGATTGCGGTGAAAACCGAAGATTCGAATACGCAAGGCATAAAAAAAATTGCGCATTTCCAGTCATTTTCTAATGCAACCACGGTGCCCGACGGCGAGAGCCTCATCCACGGTGATAGCCAGAACAACCTGTTCACCCTCAATGGTCATAAAGATGTGGTGTTCACCGGCCAAGGCGCGAACGTTATCGTGATCAACGGCGGCGCCACTGTCACCGGAGAGGGCGGTTTCAACACTTACTTGATAAACAAAGACTACAGAACAGTAAGCATCAATGATCCAGCTGACAGTGTGGTCCGGTTGGACTACAGCGCCGCCCAAGTGTCTGACTGGAGCGTGACGCCTGAGGGGGATTTAGTCGTAACGCTGGGCGGTGATACACCTCAACTACGGCGGTTGCTGAAGATCAAGAATGCCTTTCCCGCTGACTCGGCGAACGATAAAGCACGGCCGACATTCATCACCAACGATGGCGTGTTGATGACGATCAATGCACCCCGTCAGGCGGGATCATCCCGCCGTGTTGCGCAGGTGAGCCGCATGAAGGTTGAGGCTGGCAAGCCCCAAGCATAAGGCATGAGAGCGGGCTGGCACCGGGAAGGTGCCAGCCTATTTCAACGGTTTTTCAGGCTGCGTTCCATACGTTGCACACCTTCTTCCAGCATTGCGCGTGGGCAGCCGAAGTTCAGGCGCACGCATTGCTGGCTGTCATCCCCGAACTCGATCCCCGCACTCAAGCCAACCTTGGCCTGATCCAGGAAAAACTGCTGTGGGTCATCCAGGCCCAGAGCGCTGCAATCCAGCCACGCCAGGAACGTGCCCTGAGGGGCATGCATCACCACGCCGGGCAAACGGGTTTGCACGGCATTGAGCAGGTAGTCACGGTTGGCCTGCAGGTACTGCACCAACGCCTTCAGCCACTCGCCGCATTGGCTGTAGGCGGCGCGGGTGGCTTCCAGGCCCAGCGGGCTGACGCTGTCGACCATGCCGCAGCGCGCGTTATTGAAGCGCTCGCGCACCTCGGCGTTTTGCACCACGGCGAAACAGGTCTTCAAACCGGCCACGTTGTAGGCCTTGCTCGCTGACATGAGGGTGATGGTGCGCTGGGCGATTTCCGCGCTGAGGCTGGCGGTGGGAATGTGGCGGCGGCCGTCGAAGCACAGTTCTGCATGGATTTCGTCGCTGATGATCAGCGCGCCGTTTTCCATGCAGGCGTTGGCGATGGCCAGCAGTTCTTCACGCGGGAAGACCTTGCCGATGGGGTTGTGTGGGTTGCTCAGCAGCAGTGCACCGGCGCCGGTCAGTGCTTGGCGCATGGCGGGCAGTGGCGTGAGGTATTCAGCGTCAACCTGCTCGAACGGCACTTCGATACGTGGCAGGTTCCAGTGGCCTGGCGCCAGGCGAATCGGGCGGTAGTTGGGGGTTTGCAGCACCACCGGCTGGCCGGGCTTTACGAACGCGTGCAAAGCCATGTTGAAGCCGGGTTCGACGCCGGGCAAAAAAAGCAATTCTTCAGGCGCTACGCGCCACGCGTACTTGGCCCACAGGTCGGCGACGATGGCCTCGCGCACGTCCGGTCCAGCCACGCTGTAGCCCAGGATTTGCTGATCCAGGCGAGCATGCAGCGCTTGCAGTACGGCAGGCGGCGCGGCGATATCCATGTCGGCGATCCACATCGGCAAGACGTCTTGCGGGTAACGGTTCCACTTGGTGCTGCCAGTGCCGAGGCGGGGGTGGATCGTGTCGAAATCAAAGCTCATGGGGGGCTCGTATCAGGTAGGCGGGCGCAAGAATGGCGCTGATTCTAGCGCCATTATTTTTATAGGCCAGCGCTGATTGCGTCCGACAGCTGCCGGGGCGCTTGCTCCACGGCGCGAGTGATCGCTTCAGCACGGCGCACTATTCTACACAGGCCTATCGCGACCAGCAGCACGCAGATGAACAGGTGTTCCTTGCTGCCAAAATAGTACTAAAGCATGCGGTCGTTGGAGTCGGCTGCCTTGGAGATGGTGTCGACGCGCCTGCCGGAATAGCCGTCGCGGGTGAACACCTTGACGGCCGTCTGCAGGATGCGCGCACGCGTCTGGTCGGCCTGTTGAGCCCGAATACCGGTCTTCTTGATCACCCTCTCAAAGTGCCTTGCAGCCAGTCTGGGGGCGAAATACAGCATGGGCATTTTCGCGGCCGTTCTGTGACCGACAAGTTCTGTAATAAAAACGCCATTGCGCTGGGGATTAAATTCGAGTCGGGCTATTTTGGTGCATCTCAATAACTAGAGTAGCCATGGATGAAATACCAACCCTTCAGCCGTACCTTGATTGCCACTGCCCTGGTGTTGACGGTCAGCGGTGTGCAGGCCGCCTCCCAAGCTCCGGTGGCCGGTGAAAATGGCATGGTGGTGACCGCCCAGCATTTGGCCACTCATGTCGGTGTGGATGTGCTCAAGGCTGGCGGCAACGCGGTCGATGCGGCCGTGGCCGTAGGCTACGCGCTGGCGGTGGTGTACCCGGCGGCAGGTAACCTCGGTGGCGGCGGTTTCATGACCGTACAGCTGGCGGACGGGCGCAAGACCTTCCTCGACTTCCGCGAAAAAGCCCCGTTGGCGGCGACTGCCGACATGTATTTGGACAAAGACGGCAAGGTCATCGAAGGCCTCAGCGCCAAAGGCCACTTGGCGGTTGGCGTGCCCGGCACCGTGTCCGGCATGGAGGCGGCGCTGAGCAAATATGGCACCCTCAAGCGCGCCCAAGTGATTGCCCCGGCGATCAGGCTGGCGGAAAACGGCTTCGAACTGGAACAGGGCGATGTCGACCTGTTGCACACCGCCACCGGCGAGTTCGAAAAAGACAAGGACTTGCGTGGGATCTTCCTGCACAACGGCCAGCCCATGCAGGTCGGTCAGAAGCTGGTACAGAAAGACCTGGCCAAGACCCTCAAGGAAATCTCTGCCAAGGGCACCGACGGTTTTTATAAAGGGTGGGTCGCCAAGGCACTGGTGGACTCCAGCCAGGCCGGCAAAGGCATCATCACCCAGGCTGATCTCGACACGTACAAGACCCGTGAAATGGCGCCCATCGAATGCGACTACCGTGGCTATCACGTGGTCTCGGCGCCGCCGCCAAGCTCGGGTGGCGTGGTTATCTGCCAGATCATGAACATCCTCGAAGGCTACCCGATGGCCGACCTGGGCTATCACTCGGCCCAAGGCCTGCACTACCAGATCGAAGCCATGCGCCACGCCTACGTGGACCGTAACAGCTACCTCGGCGACCCGGACTTCGTGAAGAACCCGATCTCCCACCTGCTGGACAAGGACTACGCCGCCAAGCTGCGCGCTGCCATCGACCCGCAAAAAGCCGGGGACTCCCAGGCGATCAAGCCGGGGGTGTCGCCGCATGAAGGCAACAACACTACGCACTATTCCATCGTCGACAAGTGGGGGAACGCGGTATCGGTTACCTACACACTCAACGACTGGTTCGGCGCCGGCGTGATGGCGAGCAAGACCGGGGTGATCCTCAACGATGAAATGGACGACTTCACCGTCAAGGTCGGCGTGCCGAACATGTACGGCCTGGTCCAGGGCAAAGCCAACGCCATCGCACCGGGCAAGGCGCCGCTGTCGTCGATGAGCCCGACCATTGTGACCAAGGACGGCAAGGCGGTGATGGTGGTGGGTACGCCCGGTGGTAGCCGGATTATTACGGCCACCTTGCTGACCATCCTGAATGTCATTGACTACAAGATGAACATCCAGGAAGCCGTGGATGCGCCGCGTTTCCACCAGCAGTGGATGCCTGAGACCACCAACCTCGAAACCTTCGCGGTGAGCCCGGACACTCAAAAAATCCTCGAAAGCTGGGGCCACAAGTTTGCCGGCCCTCAGGACGCCAACCACTTGGCGGCCATTCTGGTGGGGGCGCCGTCCTTGGGCGGCAAGCCGGTGGGCAACAATCGCTTCTACGGGGCTAACGACCCGCGTCGTAACACGGGGTTGTCGCTCGGTTACTAAGGGCTGATTGAGCATCAGCACACCTTCCGGGCTCTACCCCAAGAGCCCTGGATGGACCCCGCCCCATGAACGCGCTGGAAATCGCCACCTTCAATGATGCGCATGTTGATAGGCCAATCTCCTTTAGACGATTGACTGGCGCGAAGACAAAGGGACTGCGTTGATCCTGTGGTCGGTATTACGCGTTGAGCAGTTGCTGCACCGCTTCAAATGCCTGAGCACGGCGCTCGTCCCAGTTGCCGCGAATCACCACGAACGGGGTCGGGTGCTGCTCGCTCCACTCCAGGCTACGCTGGAAAAACAGGCGGCGATCTGCCAGTTGCGGTTGGCAACGCTGGCCGTCGGCGGTCCACTCCACATCTTCGGGTGAGAGCAGCAGGTGCAGGTCGTAATGCCGAGCAAGCAGTTCGTCATCCAGCCACGCCGGGTAGTCGCCGAACAGGGTTTGGCTCCACAGCGTGTTGGTCAGCAGGTGGGTATCGAGGACGAGTAGGTTGGGACGTCTGGCGCGGGCCGCGTCCTCCCAGGCCAATTGGCCACGCGCTATCGCTGGGATATCTGCCAAGCTGGTGTCGCGCTGGTGGTGGTCGATGAAGTAGCGCACATATTCGCCGACCATCAGCCCACCGAAGTGCGCGTGCAGTTCAGCCGCCAGCCAGCTTTTGCCGCTGGACTCGGGGCCGGCCAGTACCACTACCTTCATGCGCGCAACGCCGGATCGGCGCGCCATTCACGCCAGCCTTGCACGGCGATCACGGTGAACAGCGCGTAGAGCGCGGCGGTGAGGTACAGGCCTTTGTAGAGGAACAGGCCGACGAAAATCACATCCACGACAATCCACAGCGGCCAGCACTGCACGCGTTTTTGCGCCATCCACATTTGCGCCACCAAGCTGAAGCCGGTGAGGGCGGCGTCGAGCCACGGTTGGGCGGCGTCGGTCCAGTGGGCCATGGCGGCGCCAAGCAACAGGCTGAAGACGGCACCGATGGCCAGGCTGGTCATGATCGCGGGTACGCCGAGGCGGGTGACTTGGCGGCCTTGCTTGACCTCCCCGGCGCGGGTCCATTGCCACCAGCCGTAGAGTTGCAGCGCGGCGTAGACCACTTGCAGGAGCATGTCGGAGTAGAGTTTTACGTCGAAGAACACCCAAGTGTAGAGCAACACCATGACCAGGCCGATGGGCCAGCACCAGGGGTTCTGCTTGACCGTCAGCCAGACAGCGATCACCCCCAGGGCGGCGGCGAACAGTTCAAGCCCGGACATGGTGGTTCCTTGGGAGAGTGGAAGAGGGCGGTGATTGTAACCAGAGGTGAGTTTTCTTCAAACGTTGGTGTGAGTACATATCCGTTATTTGGTTAAGGGCGCAACCCCTATCAGCCATTCCCCAAATAACGGATATACACCTACCCAGCCGCAGCCCCGATAGCCCAGCCGTTCAGCCGCGCGATCTAAACCTTAAACTGGCGCAACAACCCATCCAGCTGTTCACTCAGCCCACGCAGTTGCGCACTCGCCACACTCGACTGCTCCGCCGCCAACGCCGTACTGTGGGACAACCCGGCAGCCTGGGTGACGTTCTGGTTGATGTCTTCCACCACATGCGCCTGTTGCAAGGTCGCGCTGGCAATCGAGGCATTCAGCCCATTGAGGTTATGCAAGGCCTGACCAATGGCGGTGAGGCTGGCACCGGCCTGGCCGGCTTGTTCTATGGTCAGTTGCGAAGCGCTGTGGCTGTCGCTGATCACCTTTACCGCCGCTTCCGAGTGACCTTGCAGGCGCTCGATCATCGCCTGGATTTCAGCGGTGGATTTTTGCGTACGCTGAGCCAGCAACCTGACCTCGTCGGCGACCACGGCAAAGCCACGGCCCTGTTCGCCCGCGCGTGCAGCTTCAATCGCAGCGTTAAGCGCCAGCAGGTTGGTCTGGTCAGCGATGGAGCGAATCACCTCCAGCACCCCCCCAATCTGCGTGCTTTCGCTGGACAATGTGCGGATCACCTCCACGGCCTGGCTGATGGTGCTGGAGAGCTGGTCGATCCGCTGCAAGCTGCCGTCGATATTCACTTGTCCTTGCTGCGCCTGGGCCTGGGCGTCACGCATTTCGCTGGCGGCGTGCTCGGCGTTTTTCGCCACGTCCTGCACGCCGTAGGTCACTTCATTGATCGCCGTCGCCACCAGCTCCATTTGTTGCGACTGCTGCTGGCTGCGTTCATTGGCCTGGCTGGCGCTGGCACCCAGCTCCGTGGACGACTGGCCCAAGGCGTTGGCGCACATCTGCAATTGGCCGACCACCTGGCGCAGCTTGGCGGTAAAACTGTTGAAGTGCTGGGACAATTGGGTGACTTCGTCGCGCCCGTGGGTGTCAAGGCTGCGCGTCAGGTCGCTTTCGCCGCTGGCGATATTGCCCATGGCGTTCACCGCCGCCTGCAAGGGTTGCACGATGCTGCGGGCGATCAGCACTACCAGCAACGTCATCACTAGCGCGATGCACAGGACAATCAGCGAAGTTTTCCACACCTGCCCATTGAATTCGGCTTGCACATCGTCCACGTAAACACCGGAGCCGATAATCCAGCCCCAGGGCTCGAACAGTTGGATATACGAGGTTTTTGCCACCGGCGCGTCGGAACCGGGCTTGGGCCAGCGGTAGTTGACGATGCCGGCGCCCTTGGCCTTGGCCAGGATCACGAACTCGTTGAACACTGCAAAACCGTCCGGGTCGCGAATCGCCGACAGGTTCTTGCCGTCAAGCTTGGGGTTGGCCGGGTGCATGATCATCACCGGCGTCAGGTCGTTGATCCAGAAGTAATCGTCGTGGTCGTAGCGCAGGCCACGCACCGCGCTCAAGGCTTGCTGCTGCGCAGCTTCACGCGTCAGTACCCCGGTTTTCTCAAGATTCTGGTAATAGGCCAGCACGCCGCCGGCCGTCTGCACCACGTGCTGCGTCTGCTGGCGTTTGGCCTGGTAGAGGTCGCCATGGATCTGCTTGAGCATTAACAGCCCCAAAGTCAGCAGCATCAATACGGCGACTACCAGGATCAGCCAAAGGCGGCGGCTGATCGACATGCTGCGCAAACTGTTCATCGTCCCGTCACTCCATGCTTTTATATTTGTGGGCGTTGCATCGACATTTCCGGCTTGTCTGATAGGCTTTCGGCAAATAATCGAAAAACCTGAGTACTCCCTGATTTTTCACGAATTTTTTGCGGGCTGATGGTGAAAATCCACCTCGGGCACTTGAGTGTGCTCGGCGTCAGTGGACGCTTAAAAAGACTATCAAGGCAAGTAGCTGAGCATGACCTTTGGGGGAAACATGGATTTTTGGACTGCCATACAGGCATTGATTCTTGGCGTGGTGGAGGGGCTGACAGAGTTCCTGCCGATCTCCAGCACCGGCCACCAGATCATCGTCGCCGATTTGATCGGCTTCGGCGGCGAACGCTTTGAGGCGTTCAACATCATCATTCAATTGGGCGCGATCCTGGCCGTGGTCTGGGAGTTTCGGCGCAAGATCCTCGACGTGGTCATTGGCTTGCCGACCCAGCGCAACGCCCAGCGCTTTACGGTCAACCTGATGATCGCGGTACTGCCAGCGATCGTACTGGGCGTGATCTTTGCCGACCTGATCAAGCATTACTTGTTCAACCCGATCACCGTGGCCACCGCGCTGGTGGTGGGCGGTGTGATCATGTTGTGGGCCGAGCGCCGCCAACATAAGGTTCACGCTGAAACGGTGGATGAAATCACCTGGAAAGATGCGCTAAAGGTCGGCCTGGCCCAATGTCTGGCGATGATTCCAGGCACCTCGCGTTCTGGCGCCACCATCATTGGCGGCCTGCTGTTTGGCTTGTCGCGCAAGACCGCCACCGAGTTTTCGTTCTTTCTGGCCATGCCCACGATGGTCGGCGCAGCGGTGTATTCGGGCTACAAGTACCGTCACCTGTTCCAGCCCGATGACCTGCCGGTGTTTGCGATTGGTTTTGTCACCTCGTTCATCTTCGCGATGATTGCGGTCAAGGCCTTGCTCAAGTTCATCGCCAGCCACAGTTATGCGGCCTTTGCCTGGTATCGGATCGCGTTTGGCCTGCTCATTCTGGCGACCTGGCAGTTTGGCTGGATCGACTGGTCTGCAGTCAAGCCATGAGTATTCAGCATCCGCGCTTGAAGGCGTTGATCTTTTTGCTGTTGTGCACGGCGCCGCTGATGGGCTCCGCACTCGTGTGGTATCGCGGCGAGACGGTCATTGCGCTGGTGGCTTATGGCGTGGTCAGCGTAGTGGCGTTTTTTCTGTACTGGGGCGACAAGCGCAGGGCGCAAACCGATGGCCGCCGTGTTCGCGAAAACATCTTGCACGCCGTGGAGCTTGCGGGCGGATGGCCTGGGGCGTTGATCGCCCAGCAGGTGTTTCGGCACAAGACGCGCAAGGTGTCCTATCAGGTTCTGTTCTGGGTGATTGTGTTGCTGCACCAAGTGTTCTGGCTTGATCAACTGTTCCTGGGCGGTACGCTGCTGTCGATTTTATAGGGCTCAAGTGCTGGGATACGACCGACTGATTTTCGGGAGGCTTCTTACCCAATAGCCGGTATGAACCGAGGTCACGCTGGCGTTATGCTCCTTGTACTTGAATGCACTGGGCCAACACGAATGTCTTTCTCGGATTCATTGCTACGCCATTCAGCGACTGAGCTTGCCGCACTGATTCAACAGCGCAAGCTCACCTCCACCGCCATTGTTTCCACCTACCTTGCCCGTATCGAGGCGCAAAACCCCGCGATCAACGCGCTGGTGCAAGTGTGTGCCGAGACGGCATTGGCTAGCGCATGGGCGGCGGATCGGGCCGTCGCTCAAGGTGAGTATGGCGGCGTGCTGCAGGGCGTTCCCTTTACCGTCAAAGACGTTATCGATACCTGTGGGGTGGTGTCGGCGGCGGGTTTGGCTGAGCGCGCTGACTACCGGCCGGCGCAGGATGCCGCGGTGGTGGTGCGCATGAAAGCTGCCGGCGCCATCCTGCTGGGTAAAAGCAACTGCCCGCCGGGCGGTGGCGGTGGGGTGACCGACAACCCCGTCTATGGCGCCACCCGTAACCCGCATGCGCTGTCCCATAGCCCAGGCGGCAGCAGCGGTGGCGAAGCGGCGGCCATTGCTGCGGGGCTTTCACCGGTGGGGTTGGGCAGTGATTCCGGCGGCAGTCTGCGCGTACCGGCGCATTTTTGCGGTGTTAGCACCTTAAAACCTACCAGTGGCCGCGTGCCTAACACCGGGGTTTTCGATCACCCGGGCGGGTTGAGTGACTGTCGCAGCCAAATTGGCCCGATAGCCCGACATGTCGAAGACCTGGCCTTGGTGCTCCGGGTGATCGCAGGCGAAGACGGTCAGGATGCCGGGGTGATTCCAATGCCCTTGCGCGCTGTAGAGGCTCAAGCGCTGAGCGGTTTGCGCGTGGCCTGGTACAGCGATGGCGGAATAGAACCTGCTGACCCGATAACCCAGGCAACGTTGCAGATGGCTGCCAGCGTGTTGGAAGGCGCAGGTGCCGCGTTGCATAGCGCCTTCCCCTCTGCATTAAGTCGTTCGCGCGACATAACCGAACGCTACTGGGCGATGAGCAAAGGCACCGGGGCACAGGCGATAAAATTGTTTGCAGACTGGGATCGCTTTCGCACGGCCATGTTGGGGTTCATGGCGGACTACGACCTTATCCTGTGCCCGGTTGACGCCGCGCCCGCGCCGCGCCTGAGATCGGAGCGGCCGGGACTGTTCAATCACACCTTGCCGTACAGCCTGGCAGGCTGGCCCTGCGTGGTGGTGCGCGCGGGTACGGATGCCTTGGGGTTGCCGGTGGGCGTGCAGATCGTCGCGCGACCGTGGCACGAGCATTTGGCGCTGGCGGCGGCGATGGCCATTGAGCGCGCGGTGCCTTTTGTTAATCCAACTTGAGCCCCACCTGCGTGCGCTTGGGCAGTTTGCTCACCACCAATTGGTGAGAACGCTGCAACAGCCCACGCAGTTCCTCGGCGCCGATTGGGTAGGGTGTGTTCATGATGATCCACTGGGCCCGCGCGAGGTAGGGCGCCGGGTGGATGCCCGGGCGGTCGACGTGGCCGAGGAACAGTTCTTTGTCGACCTTGAACGCCAGCGACTCGCCGCGCAGGTTTTGCAGGGCGAACATCTTGTTGCCGGCAATCGAAAATACGCGCACGCCGCCCCATTTGTAGTCTTCCCGCGCGCCGGGCAGGCTCAGGCAGAAAGCGGCGACGTGGGCTTCAGTCATTTTCATAGCAAGCGATCTCCGCAGCCCTTGAAGGCTTCTTCCAGGTAGTCGATCCAGGCACGAATGGCCGGCAGTACGCCACGACGGTGCGGGTACACCGCCTGCAACCAGCCGCCCGGCGAGGACCACTGCGGCAGCAGTTGCACCAACTGGCCGCTGGCCAATTCCTCTTCGCAATACATCATCGGCAGTACGGTAAAGCCCAAGCCTTTCAGGGCGCAGGCTTTGCGCACAATGAAGTCGTCGATGCCCAGGCGTGCTTCCAGCGCCAGGTCTTCGCTTTTGCCTTGCGGGTCGATCAGGCGCAGGTGCACCAGACGGTCGGCTTCCAGGGCTCCCAATACTGGGAGTTGCTTGAGGTCGTCTAGGCTGTCGATTTGCCGACCTTGGATGAACTCAGGACTGGCCACCACGATGGTCTGGGCCTGGCGTAGGCGTTTGGTCACTAGCAGCGGGTCTTCATCGCCCGACTCGCGCACGCGCAGGGCCACGTCGATGCCTTCGGCCACCAAATCGACACGGCGGTTCACCAACGTCATTTCCAGCTGTACCAGCGGGTGGGCGGCGAGAAAGCCCGCGACCATGTCCGGCAGCATGTGCTGGGCCATGCCCACCGGGCAACTGACGCGCAGGCGCCCGCGCGGTTCGCTGGACATACTGGCCACGGCCTCGTCAGCCATTTCCGCCTCGAGCAGCATGGCCTGGCAATGGCGCAGGTAGCGCTCGCCGACGGCGGTCAGGGTCAGTTGGCGTGTGGTGCGTTGCAACAGGCGTGCGCCGAGGCGTTCTTCCAGCTCGGCAATGCGCCGTGACAGCCGCGACTTGGGAATCCCCAGCAGGCGGCCTGCTGCTGCAAAGCCGCCAGCTTCGACAACTTTGGCGAAATAGTAGAGGTCGTTAAGGTCTTGCATGGTCAACCTATTGTCCTGTCAATGGGACGAACTATCCGCGTCTGACGAGGGCAAATCCACTACAAAAGCCGATGTGAGCTTAATGTGGCGAGGGAGCTTGCCCCCACGCCACAACAGGGTGGTTCATCGGGGCTAGAACTGTGCGCCGGCCATCAGCACATACTTCACATGCACGTACTCTTCGATCCCGTAATAACTGCCTTCACGCCCATAACCGGACTGCTTGATGCCGCCGAACGGAATCGACGCGGTGCCGACGGAACCCGAATTGAGGATCACCATCCCAGCTTCCAGCTGGCGCGACAGACGCAACGAACGACCTAATGCGCTGGTGTAGGCATACGCGACCAGGCCGAATTCAGTTTGGTTGGCGCGCGCAATGACTTCCTCTTCATCCTTGAACGAGTAGATGGCGAACACCGGGCCGAAGATTTCCTCGGTGGCCAGCGGCGAGTCGTCCCGCAGGCCGGTCAAAACAGTGGGCTCGTAGAACAGCCCACCCTTGATGTGGGGCTTGCCGCCCATCAACACGTTGGCACCGGCGGCCTTGGCGTCTTCGACCAGGCGCACGACCTTGTCAAACCCCAGTTGATTGACCAGTGGCCCGACCACAAAATCTTCGCGCAGACCTTGATCCACTTCGATCTTGGCGACGGCAGCCTTTACGCGTTTGATGAAGTCATCGAGGATGCTGTGCTGCACAAATATCCGGTTCGGCGAGATGCACACCTGGCCTGAGTTGCGCAATTTGGCACTGACCAGGCCCTTGACCGCCTCATCCAGGTTGGCGTCCTGGAAAACAATGAACGGTGCGTTACCGCCCAGTTCCAGGGTCATTTTCTTGAGGGTGGCTGCGCATTGCGCCGCGAGCAATTTGCCGACGCCGGTGGAGCCGGTAAAAGTGATTTTGCGAATGCGCGGGTCGCCGGTGAAGATCAGGCCGATTTCTTTAGGGTCGCCGACCACCACTTCCAGAACGCCGGGTTCGATACCGGCCTTGCGTGCGTAATCCAACAGCATAAAGGCGGTCAGCGGCGTGTCTTCGGCAGGCTTGATCACCATGGTGCAGCCCGCCGCCAAGGCCGTGGCGACTTTGCGGGTGATCATCATGAACGGGAAGTTCCACGGGGTGATCGCCGCGACCGGGCCGATGGCTTCTTTGGTCACCAGTACGTTGGCGTTGCGGTCGTGGGTGGGGATGGTGTCGCCGTAGACGCGCTTGGCTTCTTCGGCGTACCACTCGATAAAGCCCAGGCCGTAGTCGATTTCACCACGGGCTTCGGTCAGGCATTTGCCGTTTTCGCGGCACAGCAGTTGCGCGAAAGCTTCTTTATCGGCACTCACGGCGTCGTGCCAACGGCGCAGGATTTCGCTGCGCTCTTTTGCAAGCTTCGACGACCATTCAGGAAAGGCCGCGCAGGTGCGGTCGACCGCGGCCTTGACCTCAGCCGAGGTGTGCTTGGCAACGCGGCCGATTTCTTCGCCGGTGGCAGGGTTGTAGACGATAAGCATGGGGCAATCTCCGAGGGCTGAACGTGTTGTTTCAGGCTACGCAAATGTGTGCTGGGAGCGAATATCCATTCCAATGTGCTGATTGCCTATTCCTATGAGCGCGTAGCCACAGCGACGTTTGCGCAGTAACGTGTTGTTTTCGCCAGGAGCCCTGCACCATGGACCGTACCCAACGAATCATCGAGCTGATGGGCAGCTTGGCGCGTGTCGAAGGCTATAACCTGAGCGTTTTGGATGACGTGCGCTTCCTGCGTTCGAATCAGCCCTTGCACCGCGTTCCGGTACTCTATGACCCGGGCATTGTGATTGTCTGCCAGGGCCGCAAGCGCGGTTATCTGGGCGAAGAGATTTACCTGTATGACGCGCAGCATTATCTGGTGGTGTCGGTGCCGGTGCCGTTCACCATGGAAACCGAGGCCAGTGAAGAGGAACCCATGCTGGCGGTGTACCTGCGGCTTGATTTCACCCTGGCCGCCGAATTGATGCTGGCATTGGATGACTTTCCGGGGTTGGTCGAGGCCAAGCCCCGGGGTATGTATTCATCGCCGATGGATGAGCAACTCAGCGAATCACTGCTGCGTTTTCTTGAGGCCATGAGTACACCAATGGATGCGCAGATCCTCGGCCCGACGCTGATGCGCGAGATCTACTACCGGATCATCACGGGCGAGCAGGGCGGCTCCATGCGCGCCGCGCTCAATCGCCAAGGCCAGTTCGGCAAGGTGGCGCGGGCGATTCGCAAGATTCATGGGTGCTATCACCAGCATTTGGACGTGGAGGCACTCGCCAAGGAGGCGATGATGAGCGTGCCGAGTTTCCATGCACACTTTCGCACGGTCACCGACACCTCGCCGATGCAATACCTCAAGTCCACGCGCCTGCACCAGGCGCGCTTGTTGATGCTGCGCAACGACATCACCGCCGCCACGGCCTGCGCCGAGGTCGGCTATGAAAGCGCCTCGCAGTTCAGCCGGGAGTTCAAGCGCTTCTTCGGGCGCACGCCTCTGGAGGAGATCCAGTGGATGAAACGCACCTATGCGCTGCCGGCGCCTACGTCGGCGTCGATTTATGTATCGTCACATTGATTGCGACGGCGGGCTCGACACCTAAGCCTGTTGGACGGTCTGTTGTAAAACGAGGATTGTCCTGCTGGCGGGACGAACAATCACATTTAGCCCCTCTAATCGATCATTGGATGCACCTGTAGGATTAACCTCACTCGATCGCCTAGCCGCGATCCTCACTTGGAGATCCCACATGAAACTGTTGCATATCGATTCCAGCATCCTCGGCGACAACTCGGCTTCGCGTCAGCTCAGCGCTGGTGTGGTCAAGGCCTGGCAAGCGGCTGAGCCGGGTGTGGAAGTGACTTACCGTGACCTGGCGAGCGAAGGCATCAGCCACTTTTCCGGCCTGACCCTGGGCGCCCTGGGTACCGCTGCCGAGTTGCGCGACGCCGTACAAAAGCACGAGGCTGACCTCAGCGCTTCGTCGCTGGCTGAATTCATCGCCGCCGACGCTGTGGTGATTGGCGCGCCGATGTACAACTTTTCGGTACCGTCCCAGCTTAAGGCCTGGATCGACCGCATCGCCGTCGCCGGCCAGACCTTCCGTTACACCGAAGCCGGTCCTGAAGGCCTGTGCGGTGGCAAGAAGCTGATCATCGTTTCCACCGCTGGCGGTTTGCATGCCGGCCAGGCAAGCAACGTCGGCCACGAAGATTACTTGAAACTGGTGTTTGGCTTCCTTGGCATCACCGACATCGAGTTCGTCCGCGCCCAGGGCCTGGCCTACGGTGAGGAAGTGCGCAGCAAGGCGTTGAGCGACGCAAACGTCATCATCAACGAACAATTGTTCGCCGCCGCGTAAGGCTTGTGTAAAGTTCGCCGTTGTCCGGTTCCAATCTGAAACCCGGCGCCTAAACTCTGTATTCTGATCGCCTCAACACGACCGGAGTACGGAGTTTTTTCGTTTACCCGCTGTCACTACTTTGGCCCAGGTTATGCACGCATGGGTTTATCACCCGGTGTGAGCACCTTGAACCATGGACTTTTCATACAGATATGCCGCGGGTGTTGAACGTGGTCACGCAGCAAAGGTGAACATCCCCATGATGCGTCTTTGTGCTGTTTTGGTACTCTCCCTGCTCGGTGGCCTGATTTCAGTGCACGCCGCCCCAGCGCCGCATCCGCATTGGAGTGTGGGCTTCCATCGCATGACTTTTCTCGACCCGCTGGATGCGCAGCCGATGAAGGCCATCGCGTTTTACCCGTCCACCGACGACGAGCACAGCACGCAACTGGGCGCCTATCACGTCGCCGCCGCTGAAGACTCCAAGGTCGCCATTGGCCGCTTCCCGATGCTGATGCTGTCCCACGGCAACACGGGCACCCCGCTGGCCCTGCACGACCTGGCCACCTCACTGGCGCGTAAGGGGTTTGTGGTGGTGGCGGTGTTGCACCCCGGCGACAACTACAAGGACCACAGCCGCCTGGGCACCGTGAGCAACCTGTATGGTCGGCCGATCCAGATTTCCGAAGCGATTACCGCCACTCTCAGCGACCCAATGCTGTCGCCGTTCGTCAATATCGAACAGGTGGGCGTGATCGGTTATTCCGCTGGCGGCGAAACCGCCTTGATCCTGGCCGGCGCCAAGCCGGATTTCGACCGCCTGCGCCGCTATTGCCAGGAACGCCCGGAAGACCGCGACGCCTGTACCACCAAAGGTGAGCTGGTGGTCGACCGTGACGACTTGCAACCACAGGCCGACCCACGCATCCACGCGTTGATGCTGATGGCGCCGTTGAGCCTGATGTTCGGTCGTCACACCTTGGCCGACGTGCACGTGCCGGTGCTGCTCTACAGCGGCGACGGCGACAAGCTGGTGGCGGTGGACAAAAACGCCGCTGCACTGGCGCGCAAGCTGCCGGAACCGCCGGATTTCAAACTGTTGGCCGGGGCAGGGCACTTTGTATTCATGGCGCCGTGTGACACCGATCAGTTAGTGGCCATGCCGGCCATCTGCACAGACGCCGATGGCGTCGACCGCGAAGGCATTCACCGCGACTTGATTTCAGAGGCAGGGCGGTTCTTCTCTCACACCCTCGGGCAAATGACCCGCGCCGGTTTGCAGACCGCCGATCAGTAAGCACGGCGCTTGAGTAGGACGGTCAAGGCCAGCGCCGTGACCGACAACAGTGCGGCGCAAAAGAAGATCCAGCCGTAGCCGAGGTTCAGGGCCACGGCGCCCATCAACGGCCCGGCAATCGCCAGGGCCAGGTCAAAAAACACCGCATACGCACTCAGCCCGGCGCCACGGCTGCTATTAGGGACTTGCTTGATGGCTTCTACGCCCAACGCCGGGTACACCAGCGACAAGCCAAAACCGGTCAGTCCCGCGCCGATCAACGCCACCCCGGTCGAGGGCGCAATCCATAGTAGCGTCAGGCCCAGGGCTTCTATGGTCATGCACGCAATCGCTGCGCTGAAACCGCCGAAGCGGGTGATGGCCGAGATAAACACCAGGCGTGACAGGATAAAACACACGCCAAACACGCTGAGGCAATACGCGGCCCCGGCCCAGCCGCGATTGAGGTAATACAGGGTGATAAAGGTGGTCAGCGTGCCGTAGCCAATTGACGCAAGGCACAGGCTGGCGCCAAACGGTGCGATACGCCCGAACACCGCCCAGAACGGCAGCCGCTGGCCGCGAACTACTGACACCGATGGCTTGGTGCGGATCAGCACCAGGCCCAACGCCGCCAGCACCGTCAACGCGATGCCGAGGCTGCTGTAGCCATACTCGGCCACCATCACCACACCCAGCGGCGCGCCAATGGCGATCGCGCCATAGGAGGCGATGCCATTCCAGGAAATCGAGCGCGCCGTGTGTTCGGCGCCGACGGCACCCATGCACCAACTAATGGTGCCCACGCCGATCAGGCCCTGAGCCACGCCGAGCAGCAGCCGGCCGCTGATCAGGATGCCCAGGCTCAGGGTGGGCAGGCTCTCGACCAGCGTGGCGAAAAACGTCAGCACACCGCTGACCAGAATTCCAGCCAGGCCCAGCACAATCGCGCGCTTGGTGCCGACGTCGTCGGACATGCGTCCGGCCATAGGCCGGCTGAGTAGGGTGGCCAGGTATTGCGAGCCGATGGTGATTCCGGCCACCACGGCACTGAAGCCCAGTTGTTCGTGCACATAGCCTGGGATGACCGCGATCGGCAGGCCGATGCAGACAAAGGCGATGAAGGTATAGAAGACAATGGAGACGATCTGCAAAGTGATCGACATTGAGCTGGGGGCGACGGCAGGCATGGTCACTCGTTCGCGGGCGGGCGGTGACGGCATGATGGCAAGGGCGTGGGGGAAAAGGAAGCAGGCTAACTAGTTTGTTTGATAGCCCGCGGTGGGCTGCGCAGCAGCCCCAATAAAAAACACCGCGTTCTGCCTGACAGAACGCGGTGTTTGATTTTAGGGCCGCTTTGCAGCCCAGCGCAGGGCAAGCCTGCTCGCCACAACGGCAGTGGCGTTGCTTAGAACACCACGCCTTGGCTGCGCAGGTAGTCATCATAGGTGCCGCTGAAGTCGATCACGCCGTTGGCGCTCAACTCGATGATGCGGGTGGCCAGGGACGATACGAACTCACGGTCGTGGCTGACGAAGATCAGCGTGCCCGGGTAGTTTTCCAGCGCCAGGTTCAGCGCTTCGATGGATTCCATGTCCAAGTGGTTGGTCGGTTCGTCCATGATCAGCACGTTCGGCTTTTGCAGGATCAGCTTGCCGAACAGCATGCGGCCTTGCTCACCACCGGAGATGACTTTGACCGACTTGAGGATCTCGTCGTTGGAGAACAGCATGCGGCCCAAAGTACCGCGAATCATTTGTTCGCCCTGAGTCCACTGGCCCATCCAGTCGAACAGGCTCATGTCGTCTTCAAAGTCGGAAGCGTGATCCTGAGCGTAGTAACCCAGCTCTGCGGCGTCGGTCCACTTGATGCTGCCGGCGTCCGGCGTCAGTTCGTTGACCAGCGTGCGCAGCAGGGTGGTCTTGCCGATACCGTTCGGGCCGATGATCGCAACACGCTCGCCAGCTTCAACCTGGAAGCTGAAGTCTTTGAACAGTGGCTTGCCGTCGAAGCCTTTGGCCATTTTTTCGACCATCACCGCCTGACGGTGCAGCTTTTTGTTCTGATCGAAACGGATGAACGGGCTCACACGGCTCGAAGGCTTGACCTCGGCCAGCTGGATCTTGTCGATGGCCTTGGCGCGAGAAGTGGCCTGCTTGGCTTTCGAGGCGTTCGCCGAGAAGCGGCTGACGAAGGATTGCAGCTCGGAGATCTGCGCCTTCTTCTTGGCGTTGTCCGACAGCAGTTGCTCGCGGGACTGGGTCGCCACGGTCATGTACTCGTCGTAGTTGCCCGGGAACAGGCGCAGCTCGCCGTAGTCCAGGTCAGCCATGTGGGTGCACACGCTGTTCAGGAAGTGACGGTCGTGAGAGATGATGATCATCAGGCTCGAACGCTGGGTCAGGATGTTTTCCAGCCAGCGGATGGTGTTGATGTCCAGGTGGTTGGTCGGTTCGTCGAGCAACAGCACTTCAGGGTCGGAGAACAACGCCTGGGCCAGCAATACCCGCAGTTTCCAGCCTGGGGATACTTCGCTCATCGGGCCGAAGTGTTGTTCCAGGGGAATGCCCAGGCCCAGCAGCAGCTCACCGGCACGCGATTCGGCGGTGTAGCCGTCCATCTCGGCGAACTCGGTTTCCAGCTCGGCCACGGCCATGCCGTCGTCTTCGCTCATTTCCGGCAGCGAGTAGATACGGTCGCGCTCGGCCTTGACCTTCCACAGCTCCTCGTGGCCCATGATCACGGTGTCGAGTACGGTGAATTCTTCGTAGGCGAACTGGTCCTGGCGCAGTTTACCCAGGCGTACATTCGGCTCGAGCATGACCTGGCCGCCGGACGGATCGAGGTCGCCGCCGAGGATTTTCATGAAGGTCGACTTGCCGCAACCGTTGGCACCGATCAAACCATAACGGTTGCCGGCGCCGAATTTGACCGAGACATTCTCGAAGAGCGGCTTGGCGCCGAACTGCATGGTGATGTTAGCTGTGGAGATCAATTACTTTACCTATCAATGGGTTGCGAGCGTGGCGGCAGGAGCCTTCAGGCATGCGTCAACAGCGACATCAAGGCGCGAAACCCGGTCGCTGAGCAGAAAATTTTGGCTGTGTGTTGGAATTTGGCGCGCATTGTCGCATATGTCAGGCGACAGTTGTAATGTGCGCGAACGATGGTTTCTTCAATGTCTCCGGCATCGCCAGCCATAACAGCGCCAGGGCCGCCGCCGCGACGCCCGCCAGGGTCAGGAAGGCGGCATTGTAGCCGGCCTGCTGCACCACGAAACCGGCCAGGCTGCTGCTCAGCGCCGCGCCCAGGCCAAACACCGTGGACAGTGCGCCCAGGCTGACATTGAAGCGGCCGGTGCCTTGGGTCAGGTCCTTGACGATCACCGGGAACAGCGCACCGAAAATCCCCGCGCCGATGCCATCGAGCATCTGCACGGCGACCAGCCAATAAGGGTCGTTGGACCAGGTATACAGCACGCCACGCAGCGGCAAAATCATGAACCCGGCCAGCAACAACGGCTTGCGTCCCCACACGTCAGCTTTGCTGCCCACCAGCCAGGCCATCGGCACCATCACCCCTTGCGCGGCGACAATGCAGGCCGAGGTCAGCGGCGTGGCCATGTGCAGGTTGATCTGCGCCAGCTTCTGGCTGACCAGCGGCAGCATCGCGGCATTCGCCAGGTGGAACAGGGCACAGCAGATCGCGAACAGTAGCAACGGGCGATTGGCCAGTAGCCCCTTCACGCCGGAGGGCTGTTCGTGTTCATGGGCGTGAGCGGGGTCAAAGCCCCGAGCGACCTCGTGGTCAATCGCCGACGCTGATACACAGCTGACCGCCACCACACTGGCGATCGCCATAAATGCCATCAGGTAAAACACCACGACTGGGCCGAACAGATACGCCAGCCCGCCCGCCAGCAGCGCCGCTACGGCGTTGCCGGCGTGGTTGAAGGTTTCGTTGCGCCCGGTGCGGCGGGTGAAGGCGCCTGGCCCGGTAATTCCCAAGGAAATGGCCGAAATCGCCGGAGCAAACACTGAGGCGGCAATGGCACTGACCGCCTGGGTCAACGCCACCCAACTGAATGAGCTGACAAACGGCAGAACCAGGCAACTGACAGTGACGAGAACGGCCGCCACCGCGATCACCGCGCGTTTGCTGCGCGTGCGGTCGATCAGCGCACCTGCCGGGCCTTGGGAGAGCAGGGCGGCGATGCCCGCCAGGGTCATGACCACGCCGATGCTGGCCGGGTCCCATTGGTGCACGGCTAGCAGGTAAATTGCCAAGTAGGGGCCGAGGCCGTCGCGAACATCCGCCAGGAAGAAATTCAAGCTGTCCAAGGACAAGGTATTGCGCAGGTCGGAGTGATTGGCCATAGCGCTGTCTTCGGCAAGGGTGTTCAGGGCGAACACTCAATGGGCTAGTGACCTGCAGGCTTGGATAGAAGTTTCGCCGCCACAGAGGGTTTCATCTGACAGGTAATTGGCTTATTTTCCGAGGCTGCCTTACTGACTCTCTGGAGACGCAATGGACATGCCCTCAGCCCAACAGGCCATCGCCAGCAACAAAGACGCCTGGGACGCGTCCGCCAAGCTGCACAAAGACACCGCCACCTGGAACGCGTTGCTCGAATCGGTCGCCCAACCGGACTTTTCGTGCCTGGACCCGACCATCACCGCGTTGCTGCAAGATGTCGGCGTGGCCGGCAAAGACGTGATTCAGCTGTGCTGTAACAATGGGCGTGAAAGCCTATCGTTGTTCGGCCTGGGCGCACGCAGCGTGGTGGGTGTCGACCAATCCCGCGCTTTTTTGCAGCAAGCGCAGGAACTGGCCGAGGTGTCGGCGCATAACCCTGAATTTGTTGAAGCCGATATCCATCATCTGCCTGAACGCTTGCACGCTCGGTTTGATGTCGCGCTGGTGACCATTGGCGTACTGAACTGGATGCCCGATGTGGCGCTGTTTATGCGTCACGTGGCGAGTGTGCTCAAGCCTGGCGGCACACTGGTGATCTATGAAACTCACCCTTTTCTGGAGATGTTTGATCCCAAGGGCGCAAATCCGTTATTGCCCGACAGCTCGTATTTCCAGCGCGACCCCTTCGTGCTGCAGCAGTCGATTGTCTACGAAGGGCAGGCTGATATTGCCGGGCCGACGTCCTATTGGTACGTGCATGCCCTGGGCAGCGTGGTCAGTGGGGTGATTGCGGCCCACTTGCAGATTGAGCATCTGCAGGAGTACCCGCATTGCAACCGCGAGGAGTTGTACGAACAGTACGAGCATCAGCCAGCTCAGTTGCCGTTGTGTTTTACCTTGACCGCCACTAAACGTCCCGCCTGATATACGCCAAAAGCGTCCTGGTGCTCGTTGGGCTGATAGCAATCGAAATGGCACGACAGAGATGACGTTTGAGTTTTCCACAGCGGAGCGAGGTGTGTTCGCGCAAGTCAAACCTGAAAACGACGATATCAAGTTCACAGCGTTTATGTCGCTGAGTCCTCTGCAGCAAGCGTTTGCCCGCAAGGCGCAACTCGAGTAAGCAATTGGGCCCACTGAACGTTGTTTCCCCGCTGCCTCTGGATCACAGTAAATCCCAAGCGTGACTTGCGACACGAGCTTTCAGCGAACGCACTTCAGGATGGATACGGGATGGCAGGCTGGACATGCACATTGATGTGCATGGGACCCTCGCTGGCGAGGATATCGTCGTATAAAAAAGGCCCGCGATGAGAGGCGGGCCAAGTTAACCACTGGAGTAGGTAGGCCTCACCCTATAGGCCGAGAAGTGAAGGCCCTGTGAAAACGCTGTCGCAAGTTCGGACGTGTACATCTCAGCGGCGGCGCACGAAGGTGCGCATGGTCTGCCCTGGCCCGGTGCTGAAAACTGTCGGCCGGGGCATGCCTTCATCGGCAGCGATAAACACAAAATCATCGCCTTCGAGGCGGTAGCTGGCGGGCAGTTGCTTGCCGGCGTCTTCGCCTATGGCGTCAATCCAGGTAATGCTTTTTGGCGTGGTGCTGCTGTCTAGGGAAAATCGACCGGCCAGCAGCATCTCGCCGCTCGTCGTGCGCACTTCAAAGCGGTCGCCGGTGATGGTGGTCAGGGCGCCCGGCGCGCTGTGGGCGTCGACCGGGTTGAGTACTCCGCTGTCCTCGAGCGCGGTTTGCTCCCAGGCGCCTTGCAGGGCTTGATGATCGCTGTGTAACAGAGCCGACATACAAATTCCATTTTATTGAAGGTTGTTTCCTATAGTGCACCACGGCGGCTGCGGCGAGACAAGCGCCGGTGTTGATCCAGCACAATGAAAGGACAGCTTTTCACAATTCTTAGTTAACCTTTGGTTACAAACTGTGGCTAAATAACTACCAATGGCCATGAACCGGTGGTCGCACCGCCGGTCGTGTCGCGTATCTGTGAATTGTGACTTCAGGTGCTCCTTATCCAATCCTCGCCCTTTGCAGGCGCAGGAGCAGCCTGTTCTCTCTACTAACTTGTGACGAATCCCTTGAAACTCATCATTGTTGCTCTCTACGTTGCGTGTATTGCGTATGTTCACCTGCGTGGTCGGGTGCGACACAAGCTGGGTCGCCAGCTTAGTGATCACTCGACGTTCCTGGCGCCGATCAACTGTTTCCTCTACTTGTTCTCCAAGCAGCCCAGCCGCCCATTCCTGTCGCCCAGCGACTTTCCGGACCTGAGCCCACTGCAGGAACATTGGGAAGAGATTCGCCAGGAAGGCCAGAACCTCATGCGCATGGGCGAAATCAAGCGCTCGGACCAGTACAACGATGTGGGTTTCAACTCGTTCTTCAAGTCTGGCTGGAAGCGTTTCTACCTCAAGTGGTACGGCGACAGTCACCCATCGGCGATGAAACTGTGCCCGCGCACCACTGAGCTGGTGCAACGCATCGGTTCGATCAAGGCCGCGATGTTTGCCGAGTTGCCGCCGGGCTCCAAGCTGGTGCGCCACCGCGACCCTTATGCTGGCTCCTACCGGTATCACTTGGGCTTGGAAACACCTAACGATCCTGGCTGTTACATCAATGTGGACGGTGAAAGCTATTACTGGCGCGACGGTGAGCCGGTGATGTTTGATGAGACCTACATTCATTACGCGGAAAACACCACGCAGCAGAACCGTATCATCCTGTTCTGCGATATCGAACGCCCGATGAAGTACCGCTGGGCGGCGGCGTTCAACCGCTGGTTCAGCCGTAACGTGATGGCGGCGGCCGGTTCGCCCAATGATGACGGCGACAAGACCGGCGGCCTGAACCGCGCGTTTACCCGCCTGTACAAAATTCGACTGCGTGGCAAAGAGCTGAAAAAGCGTAATCGCGCACGCTATTACCTGGAAAAATGGGCGATTTTTGCTGGCTTGGCGCTGATCTTTATCCTCATCTAAAACACCCTCGGGCGCGAATCACGGTGGTGGCTTCGCGCCGCTGCTGATCTTTTTTCTCGCGAGGGCAGCCTGGGTGATGCAAGTGGCCCTGCGCGGCAGCTCATGAGTGATCTGCGCCACCCGCAATGAACGACGCTTGGCGCACTACGCCTTCGCGGGGCCATCCGGCGCAGTTCACCTCGCCCACCAGCTCGGGTTCAACCCAGTGCACGCCGCGTGCCTGGGTGCTGGTGAGGGATTTTTCCAGCGGTAGTGTTTTGCGTTCCACGGGCGAGAGCTGCGCGTAGATGTTTTTCAGCGCCACCCGATCACGCCTCCCAGCACCAGGTCGCAGGCACTTTGGAAGATGTCGCATTGAATGGCGGCAAAGGTCTCGGAAAGAAATCAACGCCTTGGGAGGCCGTGGCTGAGACCAGCGATACCGGGATATGGACCAAGCCGAAACGGATGGCGCCTTTCCAGATTGCCCTTGGCATGCCTGCGTTTCCTTGAGAAGAGACGGTGTTCTGATGACTCGCAGGCGCCGGGAAACGTTTCGGCGGGCGGATGCGTGGACAGATTGTGTTACACCTGATGAGAAACTATTTGGTGTCGAAAGCCGAACCCAAGGCGTAGCGTGTTATCGAAAGCATGTACTACTCGCCCCAGAGAGGCTTTGTCATGAACAGCTGTGTGCGTTATCTGGCCGTACTCGCTTTGGGCCTGGCGCTTGCGCCATTTGCTCAGGCGCAGAACCTGCCCGGCACCTATGACACCAACAACAGCCCTATTCACCGGGCCAACCCGAACAGCATGCAGGGCACTCAGCCTCATGCGCCGCCCGTTCGCGGTATCCAAACAGTGCCGACCCGCCCGGCGCCCACTGTGGAAAACGGCGGCATCGGCAATCGCTACCCAACGCGTAATGCCGTGCCGAGTCGTCCTGCCACTGAAACTAAAGCGCCCACTTACGATGCCAACGGCAATCGCCGGTAAGGATTCCGTCTTATGTTCCTACGCAAAACCCTGCTAGCCGCTGTGTGTGCAACTACGTTGCTGCCATTGGCGGCGGTCTACGCGGCCGATGTTCAGCCGTTCACGAGCGAACAAGGCCGCATCACCGCGACCCCGATTGTCCAAGGTCTGGATCACCCTTGGGCCGTGGCGTTTCTGCCGGACAAACAAGGCTTCCTGGTGACTGAACGCCCAGGCCATCTGCGCTTTGTCAGCCCCGACGGCAAGCTTTCCGCGCCTTTGACCGGCGTGCCGCAGGTGTGGGCCAAAGGGCAGGGCGGTTTGCTCGATGTGGTGCTGTCGCCGGACTTCAAGCAGGACCGTATGGTCTACCTGTCATACGCGGAAGGCGGTGGCGAGGGTGGCAAAGCCGGTACTGCCGTGGGCCGTGGGCGTTTGGCCGATGACGTGACTGGCCTCCAGGATTTCAAAGTGATCCTGCGTCAGGAACCCAAGCTGTCCACCGGCAACCACTTCGGCTCGCGCCTGGCCTTTGACCGTGATGGCTACCTGTTCGTGACCTTGGGAGAGAACAACGACCGCCCGACGGCCCAGGATCTGGACAAGCTGCAAGGCAAGGTCGTACGGATATTCCCGGATGGTCGCGTGCCGGATGACAACCCCTTTGTGGGCCAAGAGGGCGTGCGCCCGGAGATCTGGTCCTATGGCCAGCGCAACCCGCAGGGGCTGGCGTTGAACCCATGGAGCGGCACGATCTGGGAAAGCGAGCATGGGCCGCGCGGTGGTGATGAGGTCAATATCATCGAGCGTGGCAAGAACTACGGCTGGCCGTTGGCGACCCATGGCATCAATTATTCCCTGGCGCCGATTCCCGAAGCCAAGGGCAAGGCCATGGAAGGCACGGTAGCGCCGCATCACGTCTGGGAGAAATCACCGGCTATCAGTGGCATGGCGTTTTATGACGCCGACCGGTTCAAGGTGTGGCAGCACAACCTGTTTATCGGTGCGTTGGCCAGTCGGGAGTTGATTCGTTTGCAGTTCGATGGCGACAAGGTGATTCATGAAGAGCGCTTGCTCGGCGGCTTGAAAGCACGGATCCGCGATGTCCGGCAGGGGCCGGATGGGTTCTTGTATGTGCTGACGGATGAGGATGACGGCGTGTTGTACCGGGTAGGTCTGAACCAGGACTGAATGTGGAAATGGGCTCGTGTGGAAGCTGGCTTGCCTGCGATGCAGACGACTCGGTGTGTCAGCTTCACCGAGGCGACGCTATCGCAGGCAAGCCAGCTCCCACGGGGTGACCGGGTAGCGCTTAAAGCCCCAGCTCAGACAACCCCGGATGGTCATCCGGGCGCCGGCCCAGCGGCCAGTGGAACTTGCGCTCGCTTTCCTTGATCGGCAGGTCGTTGATGCAGGCAAAACGGTTGGCCATCAGGCCGTTCTCGTCGAATTCCCAGTTCTCATTGCCATAGGAGCGGAACCAGTGGCCGGAATCATCGTGCCACTCGTAGGCATAACGCACGGCGATACGGTTACCGGTAAAGGCCCACAACTCCTTGATCAAGCGATAGTCCAGTTCCTTGGCCCATTTTCGGGTGAGGAAACCTTTGGCTTCTTCACGGTTATGCGCGAATTCAGCGCGGTTACGCCACTGTGTGTCGAGGGTGTAAGCCAGCGATACCCGTTGGGGGTCGCGGGAGTTCCAGCCGTCTTCGGCCAGGCGCACTTTCTCAATGGCCGATTCGCGGGTAAACGGCGGCAGGGGCGGGCGTAGTTCTGCGTTAGATGACGACATGGAGGCGGCTCCTGAAGCAATAAGGGGTTATCGAAAGTTGCCTGGCCTGTGCGTTCAGAGCCCCAATAATGTTTGCGCCATGCCTTGCGCATTATCAGCGGCCGTTGAATCGCCCATCACCAGGGCAACGGTAATGGCGCCATCGATCAGGATCAGCAGGTGCGCGGCCTGCCGTTCGGGGTCGGGGGTGCCATGTGCTTTGCACAGTTGGAGTGCGTACTCGAACAGTTTCTGTTTATGCGCCTTGGCCAGCAGGCGTACCGGGTTTTGCGGGTCGCCGGTTTCACCACTGGTGTTGATGAAAGCGCAACCGCGAAAGTCCGCCGTGCCGAACCAGGTCTTCAAAGCGCTGAACAGCCCCAGCAACCGCTCGCCACTGCAGTCGCTGCGTTCAACTTCACTGCGCAGCCACTGTAACCAGCGTTCGTCGCGACGTTGCAGCGCGGCAATCACCAACTCGTCTTTGTTGACGAAGTAACGGTAAATACTTTTGCGCGAGACCCCGGCAGTTTTCACCAGCAGGTCCATGCCAGTGGCGGCGATGCCATGGCGATAGATCAACTTCTCGGTAACGTCGAGGATAATGTCGCGGGTTTCATTGCGGGTCATGTCATTCATGTTGCAAACAGTAGAATGATCGTTCTTCTTGGTCAAGTGGCTTTTCAGCTGTTTACCAGCGAGACCTGAGCAGCCCCATGGTGTAAGCTCTGGGCCTCTTCGGATTCGACCCATTGCGAGCCTTATGCCGTCGTTCTTCAAACGCTCCCTGTTGCCTAAACTGCGCGGTTTTCCACTGACTCCCGAGGCCATCGAGGTGCTGGCTGGCGCCGCTGCGTTTCGTCGTTGCCTGCTGGAAAAAATCCCCCAGGCCACGCGGCGTATCTACATTGTCGCGCTGTACCTGCAGCAGGACGAAGCGGGCCAGGAGATCTATGACGCCTTGCACGCTGCCAAGGCCGCACGCCCCGAACTTGACATTGTGGTGGTGGTCGACTCGCTCCGCGCCCAGCGCGGGTTGATCGGCGCCGGTAAGCAGCCGGGCAACAGCGCCTGGTATCAGGCCATGACTCAATCCCACGCCAGTGAGGTGCCGGTGTACGGTGTGCCGGTGCAGACCCGCGAACTGTTCGGCGTGTTGCACCTCAAGGGCTTCGTGATCGACGACAGCGTGCTGTACAGCGGCGCCAGCCTGAACAACGTTTACCTGCATAAGTTCGACAAGTACCGCTACGACCGTTATCACCTGATCCATAGCCAACCACTGGCTGATTCAATGCAGCACTTGGTGGAGCACGGCCTGATCACCTCCAAGGCGGTACATCGCCTGGACCTGCCCAATCCGCCTACCACCCGCAGCCTGCGCAACGACATCGGCGACCTGCGCAGCCGCCTCAAGCATGCTGCCTACGACACCACCACCGGGCTGTTGCCCAACGGCCACCTGTCGGTGAGCCCGTTGCTTGGTGTCGGCAAGAACAACCCGCTGAACCGAGTGATCCTCGAATTGATCGCCAGCGCCCAGCATCAGCTGACCATCTGCACGCCGTACTTCAACCTGCCACTGCCGGTGACCCGTGAAATCAACCGCGCCCTGGCACGCGGCGTGAAGGTCGACATCATCGTCGGCGACAAAACCGCCAACGACTTTTACATCCCGCCCAGCGAGCCATTCAAGGTGATCGCGGCGCTGCCTTACCTTTATGAAATCAGCCTGCGCCGTTTCGCCAAGCGCCATCAGCCAATGATTGAAGCTGGCCAGTTGAACCTGCACCTGTGGCGCGACGGCGACAACACCTATCACCTCAAAGGTATGTGGGTCGACCAGCGCTACACCTTGCTCACCGGCAACAACCTCAACCCGAGGGCGTTCCGCCTGGACCTGGAAAACGCCGTGCTGATTGATGACCCGCAAGGCCAGTGGCTGGAGCCACGGCGTACGGAGCTTGCGCAAATTTTCCAGTACACCACGCGCATCGAGCGTTACCAGCAGTTGCAGACGCTGGTGGATTATCCGCAAGCAGTGGGTAAGTTTTTGCGGCGGGTGAGTCGGGTGCGGATTGAGCGGTTGCTTTACCGTATTTTGTAATTGGGCTAAACGCCTTGTTCAGAATATGCCTACAGGCTAAACAGGCGCCGCTTCGTAGGCTTGCGGTTAACTGTTCTTAAGGACAAGAACTCTTACGTTTAACCGTGAAGAGAACTTGAAATGTCTACATTGGGTACGCTTCCGGCGTCCACGCCTTTATTCGTTCCAACAGAACACGCAGCTGAATCTGAACCTCGTTCTCCGGTTGCGCCAACGCTCCAGGACCGTTCCGGCGAAACCCCACACGCATTCAGTGCAGGATTAGCGCGCCGACGTGATGGGCAGTTGACGCAGGCCAAGTTTGAACAAGCCTCTGTTCGCCACAAGCGCGAAAATTCGTCGCAAAACTCCACGCCCCTGGCCGACGTCGGGCTTATCAGCCAGGCCTTTGCGCAGGATGCAGACGCGAAGAGAGCAGATATAGAGCTGCAAAAAGTGCTCACTCTGTGGCTGATCAGCGACGTGATTAAAGACGACCCGTTTCCTCAAAACGCCTCTATCAGGCCTTTCATTGATGCGTTCACCTATGCTGCTCAGGAACCTCAGGTGCAGGCCTGGTTTGAGGCCAAGGGTTTGGATGTATCGACAGTACGCGTTTTCAGTGACGGGGTTGAAGGCACGGTCTTGATCAACGGTGAAAAGGTCAAGCGAAGATTCACCGCTACCGACACCTCAGGTTGGAACGAGGTCGGGGCTAAATTGACAGAGGCGGCGAACATGCTGTCGCCTCAGTCTTGCGGGGTGTTGCTGCCCGATAAAATAACGCGGCGATTCCTGGATTTAGATGCAGTATTTAATTTTTACGGTTTGCGCCCCCCCCTCGCGGATGAAAACACAGCACCGTTAGGCATATTACTTAATACGGTAGGCTGGCCGGCGCTAACCGACCGGAAATACTTTGTTTGGCGGCAGCAGTTTGGGCAGCTCCAGCAGAAAATCAGTGACATTGATGCCCGGACGAGCCTGACTTCTCAACTGCATAAGTTGATGAATGACGCGGCAGAGGGGGAAACACCGAACCTGGGCGACCAACTTGCCGCGGTACGGCCAGCGTCGACGCTGGCGCAAAAAAGTCGGGTGTTGCGTGAATCCTTTGCCAAGTGGTTGGCGATGCCGGCGTTCAAGACATTCATTGAAAAGCTTGGCTATGGTGGCGAGGATCAAATCTACAGGGTGTTTGATGGGGACCTTCAAATACGCCAGCGCGATAATCAGTGGTTTTCTCTGGGGGTTTTTCTAGAGGATGAAATCAGCAAAGTCGGAGTAGGTGGCAGCCCTGCGGAAAAGCTCGCGATCAGAGCCCTCGATTCGCAATTCAAGCAACTCGTAGAGAAGAGTCAATCAGTCGGAAACACGCTGTACTCACAGCCTATGTACGATGCGCGTCAGTTCCTAGCGTTTTGCGGCCTGGGGTACCCTGGCACGCGTGAGCAAGTCTCCACGGCCGCCAGCGCGCTGGCCAACACCCTGCCGCCTTCGCCAGCGCATTGGACGCTACCTTCCTCAAGGCCGGAGAACCCGGACCGTGCGTCTGTCGATACCCATTTCGGTAAATCCTTGATCCGCGGATTGCGAACGGGTTATAGCATTATAGAAGTCCCGCAAGGCACGTCCTTGTCGTCCGCTCTTGATGTTTACCGAGAGGTCCTGGCCCAGCCGGAGCTACAAGCGTGGATCAACAGCAAAGGGTTAAAACCCGAAGGGCTGATGCTGCACAAGGACAGCATCAGCGGCGTTGTCGAACGTGACGGTGTGCGTAAGGACGCGACCTTCACAACGTCTGACGATTCCGGGTGGTGGCAAGTGAGCGCCAAGCTGCGCATGATCAGGGATTTGCTGGACCCTGCGGACGAGGGTATGTATTACCTGCCAGAAGGAGAGTCATGGGTGGCTACCTCGGTGGCCTTGCAGGCTTACGGTTTGCCGCAGAACCCTACTGGAGGCCGAGAAGGGCTGATAGCGCAGTTGCAGAACACCGGGTTGACGATGCCCGCCGCAAACTATCAGCGAATCAACAGCGGTTTGGAGGCATTGCGGCAAGATATCGGTGACCTGGATGAACGCGCCTACCTGGCCAACTATCTGGAGAGTCAGCTCAAGAACGTGCCTGATGATAGGCCCAGGGATTGGTCAGAGCATCAGGTGCAACCGTCGGCCAGTTCACCGCTGGTCGTGGGCGATGATGCGGCGCGAGAACATCTTCGACGGTTTACCGAGTCGACTGCGCTGCGCACGCTATTGGAAAAAACAGGCTCGTTTTGGCCAGGCAAGCCTTTCCGGGTGTCGGAGGGTAAATTCGAACACCAGACGCCGGATGGGCATTGGCTGGACCTTACGAGACATGTCACTGAAGTCAGCAGTCTGAAACTTGAGCTTCGCCAGTTGATCGCACTGAGTCAGGACCGAGGAAACGCTTTGTATTCGGTGCCTGCTTACGACATCCGCCAGCTCTTGGATCATAAAGGGTTGGGTTCGCCACGCACTGCTGGCGAGACGCGCAACGTTGTGCGATGGCTGCGCACTGCCTTGCCACCCGCGCCCGCCCTGGGCGATTACGCCGGTCTTATTGAAGAACCGTGGGCACCCGGCAAATTGACATCCGGCGATAGAGTCACCCTCAAGGCTGAGGCCGACAAGTGTTGGGCTGGATCAAACCCTGAAAGTTTTGAATACCTGAATAACGCAACTCAAGAGGTGCTGGAGCAGAACCCGGCAGAGCACCTGGAACAATTCCTCAACAGCACCGATGCCCTGCGCTACGGTCAACAACTGGCGCGAATACTCAAATGGCAAGGTTCGCCAGTGCCCAAGAGGGTTAGCCAACAACTGGTCACCGCCGCGCTAACTTTGTATGCACAGCAGGGGGAGCCTGCAAAACCAGGCCACGTTGCTGGCTATAACCTTTACCAACCGAAAAATATGGGCCGTACCTTCACCGCAGTCCGTGGGGATCTGGTGAGACACTTGCATGTTAATCGGGGGCTTGAGCATAGACTCGCGGTGCTGACGGCCCAGATTCTTCTTGCACAGGCGGCGCCCGAATTTCTGGTAAAGGAGGTGCCTGACGAAATACTTATCGGCACGCCGGCCTGGATGGAACTGCGCCTGGGATGTGAGATGGCGAATCTCAAAGCGCCAGGCACGAGCCGCATGATGAACGAAGAGCAGATCAGCGATCTGACTACGCTGGCCCCCACTAGCGAGGGGCAGGCAAGTTTGATGAAGCTGGGGGCCATAAAGATCTTGCTGGATTGGGCGGTACTCAATGGTGTGATTCTCGCTGCATCGAAACGAGAACATACCGTGTCGTCGGTCAAGACCGCCAGCGAAGCGTTTTTCAAACAGCGTAAAGAGGTTAGCGACGCGTTGAATGCCGTGGCAGAGATACCGTCACGAGAGGCCCTGGCGATCAGGGAATTGCTCAAGGTATTTCCGGGAACCACGCGCAGCCAGTTGGAAGGCATGAATGTATTGATTGCCGATACCAATGCTCGACGCAATATGTCTATATCCGAGCCGCGTACACGCTCGCTGATACAAACCTACATGACGGGCGATCTGATACCTGGCAAGTGGGTACTCAGAAGCGATATGCCGCAAGCGCTGATGACACCCCGAACTAGCCCCTTTCAAACAAACCTGGAAGTCGAGGCACCGGCCGATAAGTGCGCAGAACTTGATGAGCGGATTGGTCGACTGCCCAATATGGAGTCTATGCTCAAAGCTTCAGTCGATGCGCACACCGCTACGCTCAAGAAAGCCTACGCTACCCAGCTAAAACTCATGTTTTCCCAGCTCCCACAGACCGATCGTGAGCTTTTGAACAACCCTCAAAGCATCGTCAGTTTGTACACCGTGCGCGGGGAGACTGGGTTGTCTCCGTCCGATCAGACCAGCGACGATGTGCAGGCGGCTAGAGGGCGGCAAGGCACCTTGATGAGGGTCGAGCTGGACACACGGGTGTGTTATTTCGAAGTGTTTGCGAATGGGAAAATCATCAAGCGCAACGATCTTCCTGAACAGCTGCGACTGGGCGATGTCCTTACTGGCAGACCCAATACTGACTACTGGAATAACCGTTACCAGAAGTTTGCTTCGCGTGGGTTCAGCGTCAATTTGGACTTGGACGCCTACAAGAATGGTACTGCGCCAAGGCCGAATGTCTCCTCCAGCGTTATCATTGAAAGCATCGGCACGCCGATTATCGGCGCTACGGCAACGGCCAGCAGCGGGCTGGACACTGGCCCGACTAATACCTTTGCATCAGCAAAGACCCAAAGCATAGTGACGCTTATTGCCGAGCACAATTTATATGAAAGCGATGAGGCCCTGCTGCAGAGAGCCAAGGGCACATTACCCCTGGAGGAAAAACGAAAAGACCTCGCACGTGACAAGGCAATATTGAAGGGGCTCGTGCCATTCCTGGGGGCTTATCAGGAGTTCTCAAACGGAAATATTGGCGCGGGGATGTTCGCCCTGACGCTTGACGTGGGTGGGCTGATCATTGGCGCAGGCGGTCAGGTCCGAACGTTGATACGCGCGACTAAGGCACTCACGCCCAACCCGATAGGTGGCATCGTTCGCAGGCTGGGAAGTACAGTCGCGCCGCTCACCCCCAAAATCGCGTGGACAAAGCCAGTGGCGAGTTTCAGCGACAGGGCCTTTAACTTTATCAGGGAATCAGCGTTGTTAGGGAGTGCGGCAATGAACCCGGCGGACGGCTATGTGGACCTAGTGAATGCCGGGGCCAAGGGGCTGAAAAGCTTGGCACATGTGAGCACGTCGAAGCTCAACGGCGCAGCGCCACACGTGGTCGTCGCTGAGGAGAAGCTGAGGGCTTACTGGTTGGCAGGTGGGTTTGACCCCGCACCAGGGTCTCAGCAAACAGGTGTGGCCGGAACCAGCCAGGGGCTAGCCGTCGTTGCGTCTCAGATCAATGGTTTTTGGTATGCGATAAACCTACAAACGGGTAAGGCGGATGCCACGCCATTGTCTGACTTTAAACCGACGGCCACGCTCCCCGCGTGAGAGGGCAAGCCCGGCGCTACTGTAGATTAAACGTTTATCGGCCACCGGGCATGCACTCCACCGCCGCAAAAAACAAACCAGAGCGGTAAACGTCCTCTGAGGAAGTCGACCACGCGCCTGATTCAGCTCGGGCTTCTTGAGGGTTTTCTGCCAACGATAATCCCCTCAATGCATTGAGAGTTTTCCTGCACATGTTCTTGGTGTTCCTTCGTAGGCTCTTCGTTGGCGGTTCTTATGGACAAGAGCTATTACCTCCCATTGGTAGAGAGAAATTGAACATGCCGAACATCAGTCTCAGCCAACAGGGGCGCGGGGTAACTCCATCGGTGTTGCCTTTCGCACAAGCGTCTGTCGCGAATCCTTCATCCGAAACCGCGACCCGCGCCAAGCGCAGCCCTGCCTCGATCACCGTGCAGAACTCCCCGTGGACACTTCAGCCCTTACCGACGCCTTCAACCGAAGCGTCTGCAGCCGCCGATCGTTGGTTGCTCGAAAAGCGCGACGAGCCGAACACGCGTCATGCTGCACACAGGAAAGTCCAGCTGCAGCCCGCAGCAACCATTTTTCCGCTCTTTGATGCTTACCGACGCGCGTTGAATTCGCCAGAGTTGCGGGCGTGGTTCCAGAGCAAAGGCATTGTGCTGTCATCGCTGGTGGTTAGGCCGGACTCTGTCAGCGGCAGCGTAACCAAAAGCGGTGTGAGCAGCGTGCAAACCTTTACCACCCATGATTTTTCGGGTTGGTGGCAAGTCAGTGCAAAGTTGCGCGCCGCTGTGCAAGCACTCGATTCCGAGGGCAAGGGCTTGCCGTACGTTCACCAGGACGCCGATACATTGCCTCTTGACTCGGTTCTGCGATGGTATTCGACCCCGTCTTCCGTCAACACGGCCAATATGACACAGTCTGGACATGAGCTGACAATGGCCGACAGGGCTGCGCTGGAAAGTCGGGTGCAAACGGCAAGGCACATCATTGATGACCTGGATGATCGCGCCCACTTGGCAAGCACCCTGACACACCTTATTGCAGACAAGGCGGATGACGAAGAGGTATCACTGGCCGATCTGAAGGTACAGCTCAGCAGCACCTCGGCGCTGGTCCGCGATGCGACCGGCAACGCACCGATCGGTGACGTTTTGCAAACCTATGGGTTGCCGCTGCCCAAGACGGCAGGCGAGTTGCGTAATGCCGTGTGCTGGCTCAAGGCAGCTTTGCCATCGCCGCCACTTTATGGGAATTACACCTCCGACCTTTTATCAAAAAAATGGTCGCCGGGAAGCATGTCTGACGCCGACAAAAACTATTTGATCCAATTGAACAATCGTGAGGATCCGAAAAAATCCAGCGCCTATAACCTACTGGCCGCGCTGGATGTTGAGAATAGTCTTCTGGATCGGTACTCATCCAACGTGCTGCGCACTGAAGCTGATCGTTTTCTCGGTCAGTTGCTCAGTCACGAGCAGACGTTACATTGGGGCGAAATGTTTGCCCAGGAGCAGGGTTACCACGGGGCATCTGGCACCACACAGATGTCGGACGCTGAACGCAGGCAATGGTTAATCGCCGCCATCAAGCTACAGATTGATCCTGACGCCCCTGGGCGTGCGGGGACCATCGCCGGCTACGATATTTATCAGCCGGGCAACAGCGGGCGCAGCCTGGCCGAGGTGCGTGCGAAAATCGAAACCCAATTGAAGAAAAACCCACTGCTCAACCCCAAAGCCGCGCCGCTTGTAAGCCATCTCTTCCTGGCAAGTGTGGCGCCTGAGTTTCTTGTTCGGGACACGCCCACCACCCTGCGCGTAGGCACCCTGGAGTGGGCAGACTTACGCCTGGGTGTTGCAATTGCCGAGAACCTGGGTGGGCCGGGGACATCACGTGTCATGAGCTACAAAGACCTCATTAGTCTCACCCGGTTGGGCCCCCGCACGCCGGAAGAGGCCGCTGTGCTCGATAACTATGGCGTCGATGCATTGCTGGATTGGGGCTTAATGCAAGGGGTCTACAGCCAGCCGGCGGACGGTCTATATACACCACAGATGCATCAGGACTCCACTGAAGCCTTCACCGCCCAACGCAATCAACTTCTCAGTGCCTTTACACATTTCAATGAGCCGTTGCCTACTCGAGAAAACCTGGCGATCCAGAATTTGAAAGGGGTGTTTCCCGAGTACAGCGTTAAACAATTGCTGGCTATGAGGGTGCACACCGCAGACCGTGACAAGATCCGCAACTCGAAGTCGTCGGAGCCGCAAACTCGCTCTCTGGTAGAGACGTACATGACCGACGACCTGACCAAGAATCAGTGGATGCTGTTGCAGCCAGGGGAGCCGATACCGACGCCCGCTAAGCAGATAACGCCGTTTGATTTCAACCGAGGCTTTAGCAAGAAAGAGCAGGAGGCTATCGACGAAAACGTTAAGGACTTGAATGCCAGGGTCGCCAATCTGCCGAATCTTGAGACCCACTTGTCCGCTGAAGTCGATACTTATCTGAGCGGCCTCAAGCTTGCTTTGAGCGTCTTTACAAAGCGGATGATTTCGAACCTGTCACTGCCTGTTCGCCAGGCCCTGGAATTTGGGACTGTCCAAGTACTTGCCTTGCGTGAGAACGTACCAGACTCGGCCAGCGCGCACCTGACACCTGAGCAGGTGGACGAGCGACGCGGGCGAAAAGGTTCATTGATAACGTGCAAACACCTCGGTGTGAGCTACGTTTTAGAGGTGTTCCCGGACAAGATGCTGATCGTCGAGCGCGACGACCTGGTGGGTAAATTGAAGCTGGGAGGCGCCGTGATACCTCCCCCTCCTACTTTAATTTCGTGGGTGCGCGGAAACACTCAACGGCATGTTGGGGACGAGGTGTCGATTGATTTTACGGCCTACAGCACTGACGCTTTGCCCAGGCCTGATGCGAAGTCGAAGGGCATCATTATCGAACAGTTGGGTGATACCTTCAGCGCACCGCCGCCTGTGCCGGGAGATGAAGGAACTGTTGTACCCGAGAGTTTTTTCTCGGAACGAACCGAGGCGATTGTCGACCGGATCATGCAGGGTAATTTTGTTCATCATCGCGACAGCGTGTTGAAGATCGCCCACGGCGAGTTGCCGTTGGAGCAACAGCGCGAGGTATTGAAGAACAATGATCGTATTCTGCTGAGTATGATCCCCTTTGTAGGCGCAATCATGGACCTGGCAGAGGGCAACATTGTCGACGGTACAAAAGGGCTGCTTCTCGATACGGCCGGCGCGTTTCTAGGAGGGGCAGGGTCAACCTTGAAGGCTTTTGCCAAAGCCACAAAGGTCCTTGCGCCCTTCGGCGCCAAGTCTATGCAGGTACTGGAAAGCGGCGTACGCGTCGTCAACGGCTTCCTGAACCCGTTTGCTGGCACGGCAAAAATTATGGTGGGTGCTACGAGAGGGCTCGTTGCGCTTCCGAAGCTGTCGAGCAAGGGGCTGAAACCACCGTTGACGACGACTCTGTGGTCTGTAGAGGAAAAGATGCGCACGTTCTTCAATACGAGAGAGGCGTTGAAAAAAAACCAAACCGCTCAGGCTGACGGCGAGCAGCCTGCCACTCACAACGGGCACAATAATGACGTGCCCGTTAACGCGGTGCAGGTCGGTGAGTATTGGTATGCGACTAACCCAGCCACTGGCTTGCCGTTAGGCACGCCGATGCCGGGGTATAAACCGCTGAGCGCGACGAGCGTATAGAACACACCCGTTGCTGAAGCCCGAGCCATGCATACGCCAACAGCGCACATGGCACGGGATTGGTTCAGTTCAAGCCCAACTTACCGCGAAGGGTCGACAGGTCTTCAGCCAAGGTGTTGACCGGACCCACCAGGGCCTTACGGTCGTTTTCCTTCACTTTGTCATAGGTCTCAAAGCCGCCATCCTGGGTCTTGTACTTGGCCAAGACCTTGTTAACGGCGGCGAAGTTCTTGTCGACTTTGGCCAGGAAAGCCTTGTCTTGTTTCTCGATCTGGCCACGGAACAGGTCAACGATTTTCTTCGCGCCGTCGATGTTGCCTTGGAAGTCATACAGGTCTGTGTGGCTGTAGCGATCTTCCTCACCGGAGATCTTGGTGGCGGCGACTTCTTCCAGCAGCGCGGCGGCACCGCCGACCACTTTCTCAGGCGGGAAAGTGAGACCGTCGACACGGGTTTTCAGGTCGTTGACGTCGGTGTTGAGCTTGGCGGTCAGGCTTTCCAAGCCTTGGGTAGTGTTCTGCGAGAACAGCACGTACTCGATGCGGTGGAAGCCGGTGAAGTCTTCGGCGGTCACGCCTTTTTCGTGGTCGTCCACGCGTGAGTCAATGGACGCGTCGAGGTCGCTGAACAACTCGGCGATCGGCTCGATGGATTCATAGTGCATGCGGGTTGGCGCGTAGAGCTTCTTGGCAGCGGCGAGGTCGCCTTGGTTGATGGCGTCGGTGAACGCCTTGGTCTGGTTGACCAGCTCACCGATTTCTTCGGTGACATAGATTTTGTAGTCCGAGACCGGGCCTACCAGGTCCAGTGGCGCGGTAGCGGCGAACGCTGTCAGCGGCGCCAGGGTCATTAACAACGACAACGCGATAGTCGACTTCTTCATGGGACGTTTTCGCTCTGGTGTGTTTTAGGTGTTGGCAGTGGTTTGATGGTGCGTTGCAGCGAGCAGCGCGCGCCCGATGAAATCCTTAGGCCCCGTGACGCCCGGCAAGGTGAAGAAGTACCCGCCGCCGACTGGCTTGAGGTATTCCTCCAGGGGCTCGCCGTTGAGCCGGGTTTGCACGCTGATAAAGCCTTTCTCCAGGTCCGCTTGGTAGCAGATGAACAACAGCCCCATGTCCAACTGACCGTTTTTGTTGACGCCGTTGGAGTAGTTGAACGGCCGACGCAGGATCAGGTTGGCCTGAGTCTGCGGGGTGCGCGGGTTGGCCAGGCGGATGTGGGCATCGAGCTTGGTCAATTTGCCTTGCGGGTCCTTGCTGTAATCAGGCACCTGGGTTTCTGTGTGGCCATCCATCGGTGCGCCCGTGGGTTTGACGCGGCCAATGATGCTTTCCTGCTCTTGCAGCGGGGTACGGTCCCAGCGTTCGACGAAGTTGCGGATGATGCGCACAGCCTGGTAGCTGCCATTGGCGGCCCAGGCGGGTTCATCGCTGCCCGGTTGTACCCAGACAATCTGGTCCATGGCCTTATCGTCGTTGGAGTTCGGGTTGGCCGAACCGTCACGAAAGCCGAGGAAGTTGCGCGCGCTCTGCGCAGGTTCGCCAGGCTTGGCGGGCGCCTGGGGCGGTACGCTGCCTTCTTGTTTCCAGCGCACCAGCAACAGGTCCGGCAGGTTCTTCACGATGTCGCGCAGGGCGTGGATATTGGTGTCCGGGGTGTTCGAGCTGAACTGCAGGCTTAGGTCGCCGTGGCACTGTGCGGGTTCCAGCGCATCGTTCGGGAAACCGACCATACGGCTCAGGCGCTTGGGTTTGACGGCGGTGAGACCGAAGCGCTCATCGAACAGCGATTCGCCAACGGACACGGTGATGGTCAAGTTGTCGGGTGTGACCACCGGGCCAAGAATACCGGAGTCGGTAGGCGGCAGTTTCGGGTCGACTTGCGCAACGGCGCCGCCGGTCATCAGGAACGCAATGCGCTCGTTCAGGGTACGGAACAGGCGCTCCAGGTCTTCACGGTCGCTGGCCAGTACATCGAACGCTACCACCATGCCGCAGGCTGGGCGTGGGGTGACGATGCCGCTCTGGTGCTTGCCGAAAAAGTCATGGTGGTCCTGGGTTTTGTCACTGCGCGGTGCGGTGGTGACTTGCTCGGCGGCAGCCGCCATGGCCGGGCAGCTCAGGCTGCTGCCGGCAATCGCTGCCCCGGTGGCCGCCATGCCCAGCAGGACACGGCGACGCGTTGTGCAAAACTGTTCTGAATCACTCATGTTGTAGGTCGTCTTCACTGCAGGCCGGAGAGGCCAAGGGCGGGGTCGATTCCATCGAGTGCAACGGCCAGAGCCTTGGCCTTTTCGGCGATCTGCTTGCGCTGATCGGCCGTGACGCTGTCGTAGCGGATAAACTGACCGTCGACGTTCAAACCCTTCAATTCGGCATCGAAGGCGGCGAGGGCGTTGTCGATTTTTGGTTGCAAGTCAGCAGCGGACTTGGTCAACAACGGGCGCATCAACTCCACCACCTTGTGGGCGGCTTCCAGGTTGGCGGCAAAACCGTTCAAGTCGATATGGCTGTAGCGTTCCTCTTCGCCACTGGCGGCACGTGCATCCGCCAGGCTGTTGAGGTTGCGCACCACAATGCTCACCAGTTGCTCGGGTGGCAGCGACTGGGCCAGCAGTTGTTGTTTGAGGCTGTTGACGTCGGTGACCAGGCGCTGGGCAACGGGGGCCAGGCCATCCAGGCTGCGCTGTTGGAACAGGCTGTATTCGAGGCGGTGGAAGCCAATGAAGGCGGGATCTTGCTCGCGTTTTTCAAAATAGTCGGCGCGGGCGTTGATCGCGTTATCCAGCTCGGCCAGGCGTTGCGACGCGGGTGCGAGGCGCTGGTAGGCCTCACGTGCTGGCACATAGAGTGCCTGCGCCTGAGCCAGGTCGCCGGCCTCTATGGCTTGCTGCAGCGCAGTCACGGCCTTGACCAGTGCACTGCCTTGGCCACTCAGGTACACGCGAAACTCTGACAGTGGGCCGATAAAAGCCACCATCGACGGTTTGGCCTTGGCCTGGGCGTCGGACTCCGCAGTTGGTGTTACGTGCAACGTACCGCGCGGGTTGCTCAGCAGGCCGCAGGTGATCGTATAGTCACCGGGTAACAGGTTGGCGTTGATCACTTGGCTCAAGCCCGGAGCGATATTTTCGCGCTCCTCGATCACCAACACGCCGTCGAGGATTTCCCATTCCACCGCTCGGTCGGAGCGGTTGATGATACGAAAGCTCGCGCGCCCGGCAGGTACGCTCAGTTCGTTAGGCTCACAGGCGTGAGCGTGAATCGTCACGGCGATTTCATTGGGGTGGGTCTGGCGTTTGGCAGCGGCCAATTGCGAGGCGTAATAGAACAGCGCACCGGCGGCGATCATCACGACTACCGAGCCCGCCACCGCCCAGCGCAAGGCGCGGGAGGGCGGAGCCGGTTGAGGGGTTGGGTTGGACAAGAGACGGTCCTTACTGGCTGGAAACGGGAGAGGTTTTGACGACAGGCTTGGGTGGGGCCGAAGGCAGGAAGAACATCACCAGAGCTACCACCAGGTAAATCAGATAGGCGCCCAAGGTGCTGACGGTCGGCGCATCCTGATAGCCGAACATCCCGGCCAGCACCGAGCCCAATGGGCCATCCATCGGCAGTATTGCGCTGAAATCGAACAAGACGGTTTGCAAGTGGTTCCACACCCCGGCTTCGTGCAGGGCCTGCACCGAATTGGCGAGAATGCCGGCGGCGACCACAAGGATGAACAGGCCGGTCCAGCGGAAAAAAGCACCCAGGTTCAAGCGCATGCTGCCGGTGTAGATCAGGAAACCGACGATGATCGCCAGGATCAGGCCGAGCAGGGCGCCAATCGGCGCGCCCGGTCCTTCGCTTTGTTGGAACACTGCGAGCAGGAAGAACACCGTTTCCAGGCCTTCGCGGGCCACGGCGAAAAACACCATCGCGATCAGTGCAATCACTTGGTGTTTGGAGCCGGCCAACGCGTGGTCGAGGGATTCATGCAGGGAGTGTTTGATGGACCGCGCCACTTTACGCATCCAGAACACCATGGAACTGAGAATGCCCACGGCCACCAGGCCGACCACACCTTCGAACAGTTCCTGTTGTTTTTGCGGGAACTCCGCGCTGACCAGTTCCAGGCCACCGCCGACCAGCAGGGCCAGGGCGGCAGCCAGAAATACGCCGATCCACACTGCAGGCATCCACTGGCCGCGGCCGGTTTGCTGCAGGTAACTGGCGATGATGCCAACGATCAATGCGGCTTCAATGCCTTCGCGCAGCATGATTAGAAAGGGAACGAGCATTCGGCACCGCATCGAGACTGGAGAGGATGGTAATTTGTAACATAATGATACTCATTACTAAACAGCCATTGTTGAGGTTTGCTGAACTGCGGCTGAACGGTGGTGGCGAAGCGCAACCGCCCTTATGATGCACCCCATCTTCATGTACAGCCGAAAAGCTCATTTCCCATGTCGGAAAAAGACACCATTTCTATCCACCTTGTGCGCGAAGCCCTGCTGCAGAGCTGTGCGCCAGGGGCGGCCACGGTTGAAGCGCTGAGCAAGGTCGGGATCGCCCCGGCGTTGCTCGAGCAGCCCGACGCTCGGGTACCCGCCACCGCATACGCGCGCCTGTGGCGTTTGTTGGCGCGGCGTAGGGATGATGAGTTCTTCGGCATGGACCCGCGCAAGCTCAAGTCCGGTAGCCTGGCGTTCCTGTGTGGCGCCGCGATGGCGCAGCCCAGCCTGGGCGCGAGCTTGGAAACCGGCCTGGGTTTTCTATCCTTGATGCTGGAGCAGATGCCCGCGCAACTGGTGCGCCAACAAAGCCTGGCGGAAATCGTGTTGCTCGAACCTGAGCCTAAGCGCGCATTCACCTATTTCACTTATTGGATGATCGTGCACGGCGTCGCCTGCTGGTTGGCGGGGCGGCGTATCCCGATTCTTGCCATCGAGCTACGGTGCCCGCAGCCGGACTTCTATGACGACTATCGGGTGATGTTCTCTGATAACTTGCGCTTCGACCGGCCGCGCACCCGCATGATCTTTTCCGCCGACTGCCTGGACCTGCCGATCAAGCGCAGCCCGGAGGAACTCAAGCGTTTTCTGGCCTATGCGCCAGCCAACATATTGGTCAAATACCGCGACCCGGATAGCCTGGCCACCCGCCTCAAGAACGACCTGCGCCAGATGCCTGCTGATACCTGGCCGGAAACCGACGGTCTGGCGGCCAGCTTGTGTATCTCAGCGTCGACCCTGCGTCGCCGCCTGGCGGATGAAGGGCAGACCTATCAGGGGCTCAAAGACAGTGTGCGCAAGGAGTTGGCGATTGTCTGGTTGGCTGAGGCCGATATCAGTTTTGTTGAAATCGCTGCGCGACTGGGCTTTGCCGATGTCAGCTCATTCTATAAAGCCTTCCGCAAATGGTCCGGCTCGAACCCAGGGCACTACCGCAGTTTAATTTTAAGTGACGCGTTACCGGCTTGCTGAAACAAGGCGTGGGTATGTCGGCGGGTGGTAATTTGTACATATAGATGCATGAGAAACTTCAGAGAAAGCCGCTCCCGTCGGAGTCGGCGACTTTCAGAATATTGGACTCCTTTCTCTGGAGTACTTTTCATGAGTTTATCGGCCCTTGATTCAAGAACCCCCCCACAGTCGAGTCCTCCACCGGGTGAACTGAGGCTGTCCGCATCGACTGCTCAATCAGACCTGCCGGTTGAGGGTGTGAAAACAAACGCCGAGGCTGAACTTGCCACATTGCTGGCTGACAAGCACCAGGACGATTGGCAGTGGCAAAAACTGTCGCCAGAGACGTCGGTCGGAAAGTGGCTGGGCCTTTTTAATCAGGCGTGGAGCACGCCGGCCATGCAGGCTTGGGTGAGCGCGCAACGTTTCGTGATGCCTACCTTTCGGATAGTGGGCACTACCCTGACGGTAACATCGCTGGTAGGCGAAAAAAGCATCACCACCACGTTTACCCCGTCTGACGGAACCGGTTGGTGGCCATTGGGTCGGCAGGTAATTGCCAGTGCTGCAATTCTTGATCCGCACAAGAAGGGGCTGAATGGCAATCCTCAAACCCAATTTGGGCCCTCTGATATTGCGGCCTTCTACGGCGTTACCTGGCCGATCAACCAGACAGATGCGGAACAACTCAAAGCTAACGGTTTTCCGGTAAAGCCTGTGGCGGAAGACCCTATGCGTTCACCTGAAATACGCAAGCTGGCAGCACGCGAGTTTATGGATGTAGAAAATGAAAATGCACTGATAAAGACGCTGCTCGGTAAAGTCAAAGACAAGCCCGGCGATGAAAAGATCGACCTGAGTAAGATTCTTCAGGGCATTACGCCGGGGTCGTCACTTGCCATTGCTAATCGGTCGGGGCTCAAACTGTTGCAGCCCCTGATGCGTGATCCCATGATGGCTCCGATCTTGAGCGCGTACCGCACAGACTCCAAAGCCAAGGTTTCACTGGTGGACAGGGAGTTGTTTATAAGCGCCGACGGCAAACCTGGATCGTGGCGCAATGTGACGGCGCGAGTTCTGGCCCATCCTCATTTGGCGCCAATCCTGGAGAGTGCCGTCCAGCACTCATGTAAAACCGGAAACATTATAAGTTCACAGTCAACCACTGACGTATGGCAAATGCTGCGGTTTGCAACGTCGAGCGAATTGCCGGCCACTGTTACTGTCAGCGAATTGGCGAGCATTCTGAACTGGAAGCTCAACCCGCTGCCACCAGAGCCTTCATTGGGCGGCTATGCGCGGAGTTTTCTGGAGGATCGGCAATCACCGGATTGCCTGGATAGCGACCAGCGCCTCAGGGTGCGCCGATCAGCTCCCGACACCGGTGTACCGCCGAAGTTGACGCTGCTCGATTGTTCACCGGAGCCCTGGGCAGGCAAGACCCTCACGCAGATACGTGAGCAGGCTGACCAACTCATCAGCCAGGCATTGACTCAAGGCGCAGGGCTGAGGCGTTGTGAACCTATTCTCGCGGCATTGAAAGACGATCCCACCTCTCCAACCGGGGATGTTTTGCCGAGCTATCGTAAACAGATGATCCTGGCCCGCGATCTACTCACCGTTGATCCAGAACTGGGTACGCGACGTAATCATATTGCAGGCTACAACCTGTACTCAGTATCGAACACCGGAAAAACACTGTCTGAGGTACGTACTGAACTTGAACAACGCATCGCAGGCCACAACAAGATTCCGCTGAACCAAGCGACAGTGCTCACTCACGCGTTGTTGGCAACCTCCGCTCCCGAGTTTTTGGTGAAGGGAGCCGGTGATGTTCGGGTGGGGACATTGGAACTGGTCAACTTGCGCGTTCAAACGTCCTTGGTGGAAGGGGTTTCCCAAGGCAGTTCACGCCACATGAGCGTCGCACAGCTCAGTTCACGCGCCTTGCTGGGGGAGATTGCGGCTGAACACAAAGAGTTGCAAGCGGTAGAAAGTGCAGGGCCTATTTATGATTGGGCACTGGCGCAGGGGCTGGTCCCCGTCACGGATGATTACTCGCCTTGGGCGATTAATGTAGCGCTGACTGCCTACAACCAACGCCTTGATGCGTACAACGCCAGTGCCCGTGGCTTCGATAACGCCAGGTCGAATTTTAAAACCCGTGTGGAGGTGGGCGAACAGGCATTAGAGAGCGCTTGCCCTGGTAACGCTGCGTTTCTTGATAAACCCATCCTTTACATTGAACCTAGGAGCATAGCGATCGGCCTACTAACCTCCAGGCCGCCTGGCAATCTATTCGACTCACTGTTGGCAGCGAACAGCCCCCATCCCTCTATCAATGCGCGGATAACCGGAGGTTTTTCCATCAAGGATTTATACCTGTCGGGCGTGCTGACGCCTGAAAACGTCAAGACGGTAAAGTGGACGCTTATAGACCCTCAGGACCGAATAGAGTTTGAGGCGTTAAAGCCTATGCTCGAACGTCTGAAGCCGATAACAACCGTGTTTGATGATCCGTTCAATAGCGCAACTGGGCACTTTAGCCAGCTCAGCGTCCTGTCGACCAGAACGCTAATGAGCGAAATGCCAGTCGAAGATAAAATCAGGCTGGAGTTCGGTGATGTTACTGTTTTTGGTGCTGCTAAGTTTCAGGAGGTCGGGGCGAATGTACTCACGCAGGAACAGGCCCAGCAAAAAATGGGGCCTATCCTCTTCGTTCAGCATGCATTGGGCGACAAGTGCTATGAGTTCTTTCCGATGACTAAAACATACGTGGAGCACCCGGAGTGGGTCGACGCCATGAAATCGCCTATTAAATTTTATGCACTCGCCAGTGAGTTGGCGCTTCCCATGCGTAAGCGCAATCATCCGACGCTCCCGGCTGATATTGAAATCAAGGCACACCTCAAAGGGCTCGAAGCCTCTGATGGCGTAACAAGGGCTATGCCGAACTCTTACTCTTCGCCACGCACCAATGAAATTATCAACATACTCCAGAAGGATAAGCTGCTTGTAGACCGCGACTTTTTGTTGAAGCACGCCAAAGGCACGACGACCAGCGAGCGTATGCAGGCGACGTTCGACGCCATCGATACGTTTATCATCAATACCCTGATTCCGTTCAAAGGCAATATTGAAGAGATCCTGTCAGGTGATCCCAGGCGCGTCCTGGTAGGCGCTGTCGGCCTTGGGCTGGAAGTATTTGGTGCCTTGTTCGTGGTCGCCGGTGCGCTTAGCAAGGGGGCTACCGCGGCAGCGAAACTTGGGAACTTGGGCCGAGCAGCGATTTCAATGTTTAATCTTCCGAGCGCTATCGGTGGTACCACGCAATCCCTGTACCGTCTCACCTCAATGGGGGTCAGAAGTGTCGGTCAAGGCGTGATACCTAAAACGTTAGGGAAAGCGCTCACTGTCCTTAGGCGGTACGCGTTTGGTGCAAACAAACAAACTCAACGTATCATCAGGCGTGCTCCGTCTTGGTCGGCGCGTAAAGAAGCCACTCGATTGCTTGAGAATACCGGCCTGATAAATACTGTTTATGGAGCGGTGGACTTTTCTCAACAAACACCCCCGGCGGAGTCGCGAGGCAGTGCTGCTATTGCGCAAATTTAAGTATTAAGGTTCTTTTGCGTTGAGCAGGGACGCTCAGTACCGATCATGGTCTACTCACCGGCCTCTAACTGCGGTCATCGTGAAGCCTTTCGAGTCGGGTTTCGAGGGTGTCAGGGCGCGGGGTGTGGGGGGAGAAGTTTAACGGGGATGAGCATCCCTGCTCGAATGGGGAATGGTTAAGTTAGAGCGTTTATGGTGCTGCCGGGTGACTGCTCGGGTAAGGGTTCTTGGCTAAAACCACGTGCTCCGATCCCGGTGTTGATCAACCCTGTGTTACTCAGCAAATCCGCAGTGTCTTTGGCCGTCCAGGCCTTGAACGAACGCCTGGCCTGGCTCTGGCTGTGTACGCCGGACACCCATTTTCGAATGTCGGCAAGGCCTTTAGCCAAGGTTCCAGATCCGGCATTGCCTAGGCTTCTGACCCCGACTGATGAGAGGCGGTACAACGACTTACTGGTGTCCATGACGGCACCAGGAAGGTTGAACATCGATACAGCTGCCTTACCCAATTGTCCAAGCTTGAACGCTATCGTGGTACCTTTTGCGGCCGCCTTGACAGCGCTACCCACCACGAACAGGGCGCCGAAAATTTCCAGCCCGAGACCGAGCATCCCCATCGCCGCACGTTTCGGATCGCCTGAGGCGATGTCCTCAATATTGGACTTGAAAGGAATGAGCGTGTTGATAATGAATGATTCCGCCGCGTCAAATCGCTGTTGTACGCTCTCATTTTTCGTGGTGCCCTTGGCGCGCGTCAGCATCAAGGGGCGGTTGATGAGCAGTCTATTATTCTTGAAGACCTTAATCAGTTCATTTGTCCTCGTGGACGAATAGGTGTTCGGTACTTGTGCGGATCCGTTTTGATAGTGTTTATCTGCGGGGAAATACCCCTTGATATCAATATCCCCGGCTAATGTCGGATACTGTTTTTTGAGCAGGCTGAAGGTATTTTTGTGTTTCTCGATATCAACTTTTTTTAGGGTATTCATGCCGGCCAGCAATTCCGGGCGCAATCTATAACTGTTTGTCGACGGGAGAAACTCATAACACTGGGCGCCCGAGGCATCACTGGCATATACAATCGGCCCCATTTCTTGTTGGGCCTGCGCTTGGCTGAGGCCGCCGTTCTCGGGCCGTTGAGTCGCTGAGGCACCCAATACGAAGACCTGGCCAAACTCCAGCCGTACCCTGTCCTCGAGCGGCATTTCGCTCATCATCACTCTGGCTGACATCAGCTTAAATTTCTCCAAGTGCTCAGTCCCGGCATTGAACGTGCCATCGAACACCTGGTAGATAGGTTTTAACTTTGATAGCTGCGGCGTTAGCGCCTCAAATTTCATGCGTGCTTGAGGACTGGTAAATTTCCATGCCTTGGTCGATACATTTTCTGCCGTCAATACGCCGCAAATGTACAGGTCGTAGAGGGAGCTAGCTTCAATTAGATGCTCCGCCGTCGAGACGGGGAGACCATCAATAACGGCGGCGTGCGCGCCTGATATAGAGCCGGAAAAAGATAAAAAGGCTTTTCCGATTTTGTATAAAACTGAGTCTGGCTCAGCGTAAATCGTGGCTTTTTTGAAAAAGTCGCTATTACCTGGGCACACCCTCTCGAGCTCCTGCCGGCCTGCTTCAAGACGGGTCATATAAACTGCGCGGGCTTTATCAAGATTACGGCTCATGGCCGTGTGTTCATCGATACGTTGGTTGAAGCTCTTAAGCGCCCGTTTGACGGCTGACGGCGAATAATCATCCTGTGGGCGGACCACCCCCTGCGCAAGGGCCCAATCATAAATGGGCCCAGCGCTCTCAACCGCTTGCAATTGCTGGTGATCATTGGATACAGGGCTCAAGAGCGCGCGTGAACTGATCTGTTCTGTACTCATTTCACGCGAACTGCCTTGAGCGGCCAGTTCCACCATTGCGGTTTGAATTCGCAAGTTCACCAGCGCCGAACACCCGACCCGTTCTTCGCCAGCCCCCTTAACCAGGAACTCGGGAGCGACAGTCGCCAACAAGGCATGCGTGACCAATACAGCCTGGTTCATGGGGATCTGTTTAGTTGCGCCAATGTATTGTTCCAGCTCAGCACGCACCTCGGACAGTGTTTTTCCTGTGTTGGACGCTGAGTACAGGTCGTAGCCAGCAATATGATTACGTTTTAAGCCCAGCTCTGGATCAATGCAGAGCAGATCACGGGTCAGGATCATCTGTTTGCGGTAGCTTGGGGACGCCTCTTCCATTGGCGATGACGGATCGTCTTTTAATGCGCGCAAAATGGGGTCGCACCGCCCCAAGCCTGCGCCTTGAGTCAACGACTGGGTGATGAGTTCGTCGGCGTTCGCACGTATGTGCTCCAGGGTGTTCCCTGACCAGGGTTGCGGCGAACAATCGAGCATCACCAACGTTGGCGCTGCATCCGTGGCAGAAGCAGAACGGCGCACTCTGACGCGCTGTTCGGTGCTTAAGTAGTCGGGTGATTGTGCGAACGTCAGAAAGTCACGGGCGTAGCTGCCCAATGAAGGCCCCGGTGGCACTGGGTTGAGTTTCCAGTTCAACAGGTTCTGCAGCTCGGTGACACTGACTCTGGCGGGCAATGCGTCAATCCCCGCAAAGCGCAGCAGTTGCTCCGCGCTGGCCTTTGCGCCTGAATTAATGATATTTCCGGTACTTTTCGCTTGTTTGATAGCGTTATCCAGAAGGGAGGCCAGTTCTGGCTTGCCTCTAACGTCTACCGTCACGTTGATCCATTGGGCGAATCGACCACGGCTCTTTATAAAGAATTCTCCATCGACCAGCCGAACGGGAGCATTCCAATCTGCTTGGCAGCCTCGCAGGACAGGCAGCATGAGGGGGTGGTCCCTCAGGTTCTTCAACAGTTGGGGCTTGGACTTATTGGCAATCGCGAATGACGACCCCGGCGTAAGGGCCTGAAGCGTCGTGCGTAAATCGATTCGCGCATGGTCAGGCTTATCCTTGATGGCGCTGAGCAGTGTCTTTATCAACGCGGCTTCTTGCTCTGCGTCCATGAACTCGCGTGATGCCAGCTCCAGAACTTCAGGGGAGCGCAAGTAATCATGCGCCACGCTCACGGCGGGGAAACCGCTGGCCCTGAGTTGGTCGGCCTGCGCATGACTGAGAGGCCAAGTTAAGCCGTAGAACGCCATGACGTTCTCCGGCCAGAGCACAGCCCGAGCGCCGCCGACCAGGCCTGACTGCTGCGGGTCAAGTACGGCGGCGCTGGCGATAGCTTGGCGCCCTATCGGCCACCAACCGGAGCCGTCCGATGGGGTAAAGGTCCTCTGGGTGATTTTGCCGTCCATGATCGATTGCGCTGTCAGTGTGGAACCCTGTAGGCGAAGCGAGCGAGGTATGAGGTTTTGCGCCTTCATCCAAGCCTGCATTGCAGGCGCTCCCCACGACTGGTTGAAAAGATCCAGCCACTTGCCAACCGAGGTCTGTTTGGGCAGAGGCCGCCACAAGCCGATATTGTTGTGGACGTCGGCTAAAAACTTGGCCAGTTCATCGTCAGCTTTTTTCTGCACGTCAACCGACCGACCCGACTGAACGGGCACCTGCGCACTGGTTGACTCTTTTCTTTTGATGTGAGCTTGGGGCGCGAAAAACTTCTCACGGTAGTAAGCTTTTCCTGCATCGGCGTTGAATAAACTCACGAAAGCGCTCCAGATTAAAAGGAGCCAACATTCTGAAAGCCCTTTTTACCGCTTAACAGCAGACTCCTCCTAAGCCTTCCAAGCATTCGTGTGTACAAGTTTCCATTCGCCGATCACGCCTTAGCCCCTATCAAGAAAGCGGCAATGCGTCACTCAGAATCAAACGCCGGCGAGTATTGAAAGCGCAAAAAAAGCCCCACGACCGAATGGACCGCAGGGCTAAAAATTGGCTGGATGCGACCAACCAAAGGAGCTCTTTACATCACTTGCTGCTGGCTACGACTGTGTCCGGCTGCCAGCCACCACCGAGGGCTTTGTAGATCGCGACAATGCCGCGATACAAGTCCACCTCGGCCTGAGCCTGTGAGTCTTCAGCCGCCAGACGCTCACGTTGCGCGTCGAGCAATACCAAAAAGTCCACAGTGCCTTCACGATAACGGATCGCCGCAAGATCGGCAGCGGCGCGGCTCGACTCACTCTGACGAATCAGCGAGACCAGGCGCTGCTGACGTTTGCCGTAATCACTGAACGCATTTTCCGATTCCTCCAGTGCCAGCAACACTTGTTGCTCATAAGTTGCCAGCGCGCCATCGGCCTCGGCGTTCGCGCCGCGCAAACGCGCGCGTACGCTGCCCAAGTCAAAGGCGGCCCAGGTAATGCTCGGGCCAAGGGACCAGGCATTCGCTGCGGCCGAACCGATCTGCGAACCGCGCCCAGCGGTAAAACCGAGGAAGCCGCTGAGGCTCACCCGTGGGAACAGGTCGGCCTTGGCCACGCCGATACGCGCGGTGGCGGCGGCCAATTTGCGCTCAGCGCTGAGGATGTCCGGGCGCCGTTGCAGCAGTTGCCCTGGGTCGCCGATCGGCAACGCCTTGGCAATCGCTGGCAGGTCTTTGGGGCTCAGGTCGACGGTCAACTTGTCGGGGCGCTGGCCGAGGAGGGTGGCGATGCGGTTACGCTCGCGCACTTGCTCGGCCTGCAGTTGCGGCACGCTGGCTTCAACGGCGGCCAGACGTGCATCGGCGCGTTCCACATCGAGCTGATCACCGACGCCGGCATCACGCAGGCTCACAGTGATGGCGCGCGATTCCTGCTGGTTCTTCAGGTTGTCCAGGGCGATGCGTTCACGCAGTTGCGCGCCGCGCAGTTGACCGTAGGCGTCCACCAGCTCGGCAATCATGGTGACTTGCAGTTGGTACAGGTCGGCTTCGGCCACTTGTTGGTCAGCGTCGCTGGCTTCCAGGTTGCGGCGGATGCGACCAAACAAATCCACTTCCCAGGCCATGTCCAGGCCCAGGTCGTAACGCTCGCTGTTGACGCGCTTGGTGGTCTGGCCTGGGATCTGGCCTTTGCCCACGTTGCTGCTGGCGCGGCTGGTCACCACCGGCATGATGTCGTTGGCCGCGTCATCGCGAATCGCGCGGGCGGCTCGCAGGCGGGCGAACGCCACACGCAGGTCGCGGTTACCGTTCAACGACTGGGTTACCAGTTGGTCGAGGGTCGGGTCGTCGAACTGCTGCCACCAGATGCCTTCGTACTTGGCATGGTCATAACTTTTGGTGTCGGCGGCGGCCGTGATGTTGGCCGCCTCCAATTGCTCGGTTTTATAGTCCGGGCCTACGGCACAGGCGCTCAGCGCCAGGACCAGCAAGCTCGGCAGAAAGACTTTCACACTCATTGCTGTGTCTCCAGCTTCAAGGCCTTGGCCGCTTTGCGCGCTTCGCTGCGCTCCACATAGCGACGGATCAATACGTAGAACACTGGCGTCAGCAACAGGCCGAAGAAGGTCACCCCGATCATCCCGGAGAACACCGCCACGCCCATGGCATGACGCATCTCGGCACCGGCACCGCTGGACAACACCAGTGGCACCACACCCATGATGAAGGCGAACGAGGTCATCAGGATCGGCCGCAGACGCAGACGGCAGGCTTCCAGTACCGCAGCGAGCGGATCGAGCCCCTCGGCCTGTTTATCCTTGGCGAACTCGACGATCAGAATCGCGTTCTTGCACGCCAGGCCCACCAGTACGATCAAGCCGATTTGCGTGAAGATGTTGTTGTCGCCGCCGGAGATAATCACCCCGGTAATGGCCGACAGCAGCGTCATCGGTACGATCAGGATCACCGCCAGTGGCAGGCTCCAGCTTTCGTATTGGGCCGCGAGTACCAGGAACGCCAGCAGTACGCAGAGCGGGAACACAAACAGCGCGGTGTTGCCCGAGAGGATTTGCTGATACGTCAGGTCGGTCCACTCGTAGGTCATGCCGTTGGGCAGTTCCTCTTTCAACAGCTTTTCAATCGCAGCCTGAGCCTGGCCCGAGCTGTAGCCTGGTGCGGCGTTGCCGTTAATTTCAGCGGTGATAAAGCCGTTGTAGTGCATCACACGGTCCGGCCCCGAGGTGTCGCTGACCTTGATAAAAGTCGCCAGCGGGATCATCTCGCCTTTGTTGTTGCGTACTTTCAGCTGGCCGATCTGGTCTTCATCTTGGCGGAACTGCTGCTCAGCCTGCACGTTGACCTGGTAAGTACGGCCGAAGCGGTTGAAGTCGTTGGCGTATAACGACCCCAGGTAGATCTGCAGGGTGTCGAAGATATCGCTGACCGCCACGCCGTGGGTCTTGGCTTTTTCGCGGTCGATGGCAGCATCGACCTGGGGCACGTTGACCGTGTAGCTGGTGAACAGGCCGAACAGCTCGGGCGTGGTACGGCTCTTGGTGATGACGTTCTGCACTTCTTTGTACAGCTCGTCATACCCCAGGTTGCCGCGGTCTTCGATCTGCAGGCGGAACCCGCCGATCGTCCCCAGGCCCTGTACCGGCGGCGGCGGGAAGATAGCCATGTAAGCTTCTTCGATGCTGGTGTACTTGCCGTTCAGTGCACCGGCAATGGCGCCTGCCGACATGCTCGGGTCTTTGCGCTCGTCGAACGGCTTCAAGGTCACGAACACGATGCCGCTGTTCGGGCTGTTGGTGAAACCGTTGATCGACAGACCCGGGAACGCCACTGCGGCTTCCACACCGGGTTGCTTCAGCGCGATGTCGGACATGCGCTTGATCACCTCTTCAGTGCGGTCCAGGCTCGCAGCGTCCGGCAATTGCGCGAAGGCCACCAGGTATTGCTTGTCCTGGGCCGGTACAAAACCGGTGGGGGTGTGGGCAAACCCCAGCCACGTCAGCACCATCAGGCCGGCGTACAGGACCAGGGCGATACCACTGCCGCGAATCACCCGGCGCACGGTGCCGACATACCCGTGGCTGGCTTTCTCAAAGAAGCGGTTAAACGGACGGAACAACCAGCCACCCAACAGCTTGTCAAGCACCTTGGAGAAGCGATCCTTCGGCGCGTCATGGCTGCGCAGCAACACGGCGGCCAGGGCAGGGGACAAGGTCAGCGAGTTGAAGGCCGAGATCACCGTGGAAATCGCAATGGTCAAGGCGAACTGCTTATAGAACTGCCCCGTCAAGCCACTGATAAAGGCCGCCGGAATGAACACCGCACACAGTACCAACGCGGTGGCGATGATCGGGCCGGTCACTTCGCTCATGGCTTTTTCAGTGGCCGGGAACGGTTTCAATCCCAATTCAATGTTTCGCTCGACGTTCTCCACCACCACGATGGCGTCGTCCACCACGATACCGATGGCCAGTACCAAACCGAACAACGACAGCGCGTTAAGTGAGAAGCCGAACAGGTGCATCACCGCAAACGTACCGATCAACGATACCGGCACCGCTACCAACGGAATGATCGAGGCGCGCCAGGTTTGCAGGAACAGGATCACCACCAGCACTACGAGGATCAGTGCTTCGAACAGGGTGTGAACCACCGCTTCGATGGAGCCACGTACGAAGATGGTGGGGTCATAGACGATGCTGTAGTCCATGCCTTGTGGGAAGCTCTTTTTCAGCTCTTCCATCTTGCCGCGCACTTCGTTGGAAATCTCGATTGCGTTGGAGCCCGGGCGCTGGAAGATCGGAATCGCCACCGCTGGCTGGTTGTTGAGCAACGAGCGCAGCGCATATTGGCTGGAACCCAGCTCAACCCGTGCGATGTCTTTCAGGCGCGTGATTTCACCGTTATCGCCTGCGCGAATGATGATGTTCTCGAACTCTTCTTCAGTGACCAGGCGGCCCTGAGTGTTGACCGACAGTTGGAAACTGGTGGCATTCGGTGAAGGTTGAGCTCCCAGCGCACCGGCGGCCACTTGGCGGTTTTGCTCGCGGATCGCACTCACAACATCAGTGGCGGTCAGGTTGCGCGAAGCGGTCTTGTTCGGGTCCAGCCACACGCGCAAGGAGTAGTCGCCCATGCCGAACAGCTGCACGTCACCCACGCCGCCCAGGCGGGCCAACTCATCCTTCACATTGAGCAAGGCGTAGTTGGACAGGTAGAGCATGTCGTAACGCTGATCCGGGGAGGTCAAGTGCACCACCATGGTCAGGTCAGGGGAGGCCTTGTCCACGGTGATACCGATGCGGGTCACTTCCTCAGGCAGTTTTGGCTGGGTGCGCGTCACACGGTTTTGTACTTGCACCTGCGCGTTGTCCAGGTCAGTGCCCAGGGCGAAGGTGATGGTCAGGGTCAGCTTGCCGTCGGCGGTCGACTGCGAGGACATGTACAGCATGTTCTCGACGCCAGTGATAGCTTGCTCCAGGGGAGCGGCCACGGTTTCACCGATGACTTTAGGGTTGGCGCCGGGGAAGTTGGCGCGTACCACGACCGTTGGCGGCACCACTTCCGGGTATTCGCTGATCGGCAGTTGGAACAGCGAAATTGCACCGGCGATCAGGATCAACAGCGACAACACCGCTGCGAAGATCGGCCGCGAAATGAAGAACTTGGAAAAATTCATCTTGAGTTGTATCCCTTAACCGCGTGGAGTCGCGACGCTGGCAACTTTTGGCGCGGCTTTGTCCGGCGCCACTTGCTCCAGGTTGCTGGCTTCAAGCGCTTGTCGTTGTTGTGCCAAGGCGGCGAGGGTTTCTTTGCTGGCCATCGGGATCGTTTCCGGAGCAACCGGCGACCCTGGGCGAATCCGCTGCAGGCCCTTCACGACGATGGTGTCGTCCTTGTTCAAGCCACTGCGCACGATGCGCAAGCCTTCGATCTTCGGCCCCAGTTCTACCGAGCGATACGCTGGCTTGTCGCCGTCCATCACCAACACGAACTTCTTGCCAAGGTCAGTGCCGACGGCTTCATCGTTGATCAGCACGGCGGAGTAGGTGCCGCTGCCGACCAGCTTCAAGCGCGCATACAGGCCTGGGGTGTATTCGCCCTTGCTGTTATCGAACACGGCGCGACCACGGATGGTGCCGGTGGCCGGGTTAACCTGGTTGTCGACGAAGTTCATCTGCCCCAGGTGCGGGTTGCCGGTTTCGTTGGACAGGCCCAGGTACACAGGCGTTGTTGCACCACGACGGCCTTCTCGCGCCAGTTGGGTGTACTTGAGGTACACGCGCTCATCAGCGTCGAAGTAGGCGTAGACCTTGTCGGTGGAGACCACGCTGGTCAGTGCGGTGACATCGGCGGTGACCAGGTTGCCGGCGGTGATTTCGGCACGGCTGACACGGCCGCTGATCGGCGAGGTCACGCGGGTGAAGCTCAGGTTCAACTTGGCCAGGTCCAACTGCGCCTGGATACCGGCCACTGCGGCGCGGGCTTCCTGGGCGGCGGTGGTGCGCGAGTCGGCCAGTTCGGCGGAGATCGCATTGCTCTGGCGCAGGCGGTCGCCACGTTGCGCTTCATTATTACTGCGGGTGGCGGCGGCCTTGGTTTGGGCAAGCTGGGCTTCGAGGCGGCGCACTTCAGCCTGGAACGGACGCGGGTCGATCTGGAACAACACATCGCCTTTCTTCACCAAGGCGCCTTCGGTGAAGGCCACCTGGTCGATCTGCCCGGACACGCGCGGACGAATCTGCACGGTTTCCGGGGCTTCCAGGCGACCGGTGAATTCATCCCACTCGTTGACCGGTTGTTCAAGCACCTTGGCCACGCTGATTTTCGCAGGGGGCATGGCGGCCGCTTGTTCCGGGCTCTTGCCGCACGCGCTCATCACCACTACGGCCAAGATCGCCAAGGGGAAGCGCAAATGTTTGAGTGACTGTTCCATGAGGTGCATCCGCCAATGTATTTGAGATGGGCGGATCATGCGCGGCGAGGTGCTATGTCACGAATCGAATGAAACAAAGGTAACTATCATTCGGAATGATATAAGCGCGGGATTAGCCCTCTAGAATGCCGGTTTCGTTAGGGGGCTATCAATAGGAGTGATTACAAAAGACTGTTGCGCGGCAACACGACCATCATCAACCTTAATCGCCAACTGCCTGCGGACCTGGCTCAACAGCAAGTCAACCCCGTGAACCTGCGTGGATTCAGCTTGCCTAGCGGCCAAAACGGTCTTTTCCGCCTGAGCGAGGACGGCGCCAGCGCCCAGCCTGCGGGTCAAGGGCATTCCCATTCGCAAAGCTGGACGATGGGCGGGGCGGACATCGACCTGGCGCAACGTCAACAGGCGTTGCCGGAAAACCTGGGCCGCACCCTTCAGGTGGAAGGGGCGGCCCAGGTTGCTGCGAACACCCACCAGGTCGTGGTCGCCGCCCGTGAAGCCAACGGCATCAACGTCCAGGCACGCACCGTCGATGCATCCGGTGTCGGTAATGCAGACGCCGGCATTGTGCTGCCGGGCCGCACCGACAGCACACGGGTCGATGGAATCACTGCTGGACACTCAACGGGGGCGCCAGCCGTTACCGGTGGCGGTCTGTACCCAGCGGACAGAGACCCGCGCAACCTCGTGACAGCGCCGGGGAGTTTGCCATCCCTGAACGTGCCAGGCGTCTCCAGCGCTGATCGCGACACCCGCGTAGGCGCGAACCAGGCCGGTGGTTTGAACCTGCCAGGCCTTACACCGCTGGCCACAACCGGACCGGTTTCTTCGGCAAACGGCCCAACCCTCAACCGTGTGCAAGGCTTGCCGGGTAGCAAGGCGGTGTCGCAGCCGCACAAATACCTGATCGAAACCAACCCGGTACTCACTGACCTCAAGCAATTCATGAGTTCGGACTACCTGCTCGCAGGCCTGGGGTACAACCCTGATGAAAGCGCCAAGCGCTTGATGGCAACGTCGAACGCTTTTTCGCGATGGTCATAGGGCAGTTGTGGTTTGTACAAGGTATGTACTGCTATATGAGTGGTAGAACAATCAGTATTGCCCCAGCGAGCGTGGGCAGAAATGCCAGCCCGCTATCGAGAGCGGCAGTCGCAACGGTGGCGCTATGTTGCTACCTGGTTATCTTGTTTTTGCCCTTTAACTATGGGTAGGGCAAGTGTCAGAGCGCAGCGCACACTCAACGCGAGCATGGAAAGCCGCGGTGGGGATATAAGGTCGTCGTAGCCAAAGTAGTCGCCGGCCATTTGCGGGTCGGCGGCGAAGGCCAAGCGCTTGCCTTCTTGGTTGACGTCGTCGCGACCCAGCCGATCATAGGGCCTACCGAAGCGCTCAATGTCTGCTCACTTCACCTCGTGAGCCGTTGCCTTGCCGGCAAGGGCAACCCCCAGCCAGTACAGCGCCCCACCCGCCATGACAAACAGCATCAGCATGTAGAAGATGGTGTGGGCTGGCTGCGTCGCCAGTACGATGCCACACAGTACCGGCCCTAGCGCGCCGCCGACATTGCTGAGGTTCTGCGCCGCGTAATACATGCCGCGCAGATGACTTGGCGCAATGTTGTCGATGAACATGTACTCGGCAGGGAACACGATGATCTCGCCCAAGGTGAAGATGGCCATGGATATCACCCACACTATAAGCGTGGTGGACAGCGCAAATCCGCCCAACCCCAGGATAAACAGAGCGAGTCCACCGGCGAGCCATAGGTTCAGGAACTGATGGGAAATCCGTTTGCCGATGCTGTATTGCAGGCTGATCACCATCAGGGCGTTAGTCGCAACGACCGTACTGATAATCCGGTAAGTCGCTTGGGCCGTGGTGGTCACCACCAGGTACTGCGAAAGGTAAGCCGTGAATTGGCCGAACACCACGGCACTCAACACTCCGCCGAGGGTAAAGCACACCAGGCGGTAATCACGCAGCAGCAGTTTGCCGACGGCCAGGAAGGGCGTGGGTGGGAGGTTTTTTTCGACACTCACCAAGCCTCTGTCGCCCCATACGAAGTAGACAAAAAAGAACCCGGCGCCCAGCCCGGCCGAGAGCAAAAATGGCAGGCTGATGTCCAGGCCGGCCAAGCCCGCGCCAAGAAACGGCCCGACGGCATAACCGATATTGGTCAGCGTGTATTTGATCGAAAATACTTCGCTGCGCTGATCGACGGGGAGCAGGCTACCGAACCCGGCCTTCACTGCGATATCAATGACGGCATACGCCAGGTTGATTGACACCAGGCAGAGGTAGAACAGCCAAAGTTCGGAGGCGCGATACGCACCAACAAAGCTCAAGGTGAATACGGCGCAAAAGGTCAGGATCAGCCGGTAACTGGACATATTGTCGACCAGGAAGCCGCCATACAGGCTTAACAGCGAGCCGATGATCAGCGTACTGCCGATCACCAAGCCGATATCGGCGATGCTCAAGCCAAAGTTGCTCGACAAGTAAATCACCAGATAAGGCAGCGTGATCGCGCGGGCAAGGGTTAGTACCAGTGACGCAGACAGCAGCAGGTTAAGGGGTGCGGAGTAGTTTTTTAGCGTGGCGAGCATTCGAGCCTCAGCGTCCATTTATAAGGTTCACGCGACACAGCTTACTGGTGACGCAGATTCTGATTTAGGATGCTTACTATCGAATGAAAGGAACTGGGTTCATGAATAAGGGATGTCGATGTTTTCCTCTGAGCGCTTGAAGGGTATCGATGTGTTTGTCTGCGTCGCGGAGTGCGGCAGCTTCGCGGCGGCCGCCGAGAAAATGAACCTGACGGCCTCGGCCATCAGTAAAAGCATCGCAAGGCTGGAAAAGCGTTTGGGCGCCAGGCTTTTTCAACGTACGACGCGTACATTGGCGCTGACCGATGCGGGCACGGTGTTCCTGCGCACGTGTGCCGCAGTGTTGGTCGACCTGGAAGAAGCCGAGCGCTCACTGCAAGCCGAAAGTACCGAGCCGCGCGGGCGAGTGCGCATCGACCTGCCAGGCTCATTCGGGCGCACACAGGTACTGCCGAGCCTTTTGCCATGGATGAAGGCGCACCCGTTGTTGGTGCCGCACATCACCTTCTCTGATGGCTTGATCGACCCCTTTCAGGCCGGCGTCGACATCGTGGTCCGTATCGGCAATGCGGATGAGTGGCCGCCGACGATAGCGCGCAGGGTGCTCACGCGTGAGAGGCATATCTTTTGTGCATCCCCGGCGTATCTCGCTCGCCACGGCACGCCATTGTCGGAATGCGACCTTGAGCAGCATCAGGGCATTGCCTACGGCTGGGTTGATGGGCGTATCAACCCTTGGCGCTATACCGGCGAGCAGGGCGTAACGCTGCACAGGCAATTCGCGCCGCAACTGGTCGTCGGTAATGGGGACGCGCTGGTGATGGCCGCCTTGGCCGGCTACGGTATTGTCCAGTTGCCATCCTGGCTGATCGAACAACAACTGCAAGCAGGGACACTGGTGGAGGTGCTGTCGCACCTGGCGATCGAGGGGTTTGAGATCAACTTGGGCTGGGTCAGAAGCCGTCAAACCCAGCCTAAGGTTCGGATGGTACTTGAAGTGTTGGCGGCGGGGTTGGGTGCGCTGAAATGATCAGAGAACCACGCTGCCTTTATTCCAAGCATCGTTCTCATGGTTATCGGGGGGCGCCAGAACATCAACCCGTCATTCAGTCGGCAGGACGCCGGGGGATGGATAGTTGCGGAACAGCTAGTAAAATCGCGGAATAAAAAAGATAAGGGCCTGCATCAGGTTTCCCCGGCAAGCCCTTGATATCTATGGTGCCCGAACCCGGAATCGAACCGGGACGCCCTTACGAGCGGGGGATTTTAAGTCCCATGCGTCTACCAGTTTCGCCATTCGGGCGGTAGCGCGTTGCAACAGGGTTGGGAATATATAGAGCCACGCGCTTGGATGCAAGGTCAAAAGCTGTGTTTATCGCACTCACGCGGTGCTGAAAAAGCTTGTAGGATCAGTGATCTACATGGGGAACCTGGTGCTCAGAAGAGGTCTTGGACGCCTTGCGAAACGCTCCTGTCAAAAACTGACGCTGGCCTGAATCAGAATGCGGTCACACCACGGGGTGGCGGTTGCCGCGAGCAATCGGTCGGCGATCCTGGCGTTGCAGGGGGAGGATGTCGAGGCAGTTTTGCTGCGGGTCAGCAGCGCGCAAGTTGTTGTGCCCGTGACGAAGATGCCGTGGGGTAATACATGCGCGCTGCTCCAGGATCCCGACGGGAACCTGGTAAATATCTTTTCAAAACCAAGCCAGGTCAGACAAATGGCTGCCCGCTGAAACCCCGTGGCAGACGCTGCAACCCGGGAAGGTCGGTGAGGCGCTTTGTCCACGCACTGCGCCAGTCGCTGGCGGTGTGGGTCTTGGCTTTGCGCGCGGAGCGGCGAGCGGCATTGCGCTGGGTACGGCGCGCTTCTTTGTAGGCTTCGGTATTGCGGCAGGTACGACATTTGACTCGGTTCAGCTCGGTGCTGGAAGGGAGGTTGGTGCCGTGATGGCCGCAGGCCAAATGCCCGGCGACCTTGAAGTGAGTGACCATGTAAGCGTCTCCTTCTTATGGGGGTACGCGCCTGCGAAAGCAGTGGTTGCGCGCGAGCGGGGCGGGGTAAATAACCCCCACGCCTTACGTTTTCGACCCCAGGCACAGCGCAGCGTTCGGTTTTGTTACGCAGCCTGATCACGTTACCCTGTGAGGCCAAAAATCATAAAAAGGAATAAATGATGAGCGTCGAAAACCTCCCTTTGGAAGGCAGTTGCCGCTGTAATCGGGTGCGTTTCAGCATCAGTCTTCCACCGGTGATCACCATGGCGTGCCATTGCCGCGGCTGCCAGAAAATGACCGCCAGCGCGTTCTCCCTCAGCGCGCTGATTCCCGCCAGCGGCTTTACCGTGACCCAAGGTTGCCCGGTCATCGGCGGCTTGCACGGTGTGGATCGCCACTATTGCTGCCCGCACTGCATGAGCTGGCTGTTCACACGCCCCCATGGCATCGACGAATTCGTCAACGTGCGCGCAACCTTGTTGGATAACGCCCATGGCTACGTGCCGTTCATGGAAACCTGGACCAGCGAAAAGCTGCCTTGGGCCAACACACCGGCCGTCGAAAGCTTCGCACAATTACCGGAGCCGCACGACTTCCCGCGCTTGATGCAGGCCTACGCTGCGTTCAGCGCGCGCTGAGTTTAGTCAATCAGCGCTAGCAGGTCGGTATCGCCGACATCCACTCCGGCCTGGGTTAGCAGTGTGGTTACCTGGCCCCGGTGATGGGTCTGGTGGTTGAAAAAATGCACCAGCAAGCCGAAAAACGGCTTGTTGTTCGCCACGCCACGCATGTTGTGATAGCTCAGTTGCTGATCCAGGTCAGGCTCGCTCAGGCTGCGGGCCCACTCAATGATGAGTTGATCCAGCCAGGCGCGATGGGCCGCCAGCGCGCGGATATCGGCGTAGGCCAGTTGCTTGAGGTCGTCAGGTGTAGCGATAGCACTGAGTGGTGCCAGCGCCGAGAAGCCTGTCGGGTGCTGGGCAAAGCGTTTGAGCCAGACGGTATCGCCAAGCGTCAGGTGGTTCAGCGTGCCGAGAATCGAGCCGAAGAAGGCCTGTCGATCCGCCGCTAACGCTGCGTCCGTCAGCTTGGCGGCGGCTTCATAGACCTTGCGGTTCATCCACTGGTTGTAGTCGGCCATCAGCGCAATCTGTTCAATGCGGTTCACGTGCTTTCTCTCTAAACGGCGCGGTGAGGCCATCATAAAGCGTACCCGCCCAGCGGTCATGGTGTTCCAGCGGCGGCGGGCTATGGTTGTTTAACGTCAATACTACGCCTTGGGAGGGTGACACCATGAACACCAACGATCTACTCGAACAACTGTTGCGTGCCGGGCAGCAAGGCGCAGCCGGCTCGGGCGGTGGCGGTGGCCTGGGCGGGCTGCTCGGCGGTTTATTGAAAGGCACCGGCATCGGCAATGCCTCGGCAGGTGGCGGCCTGGGTGGGTTATTGGGTGGCCTCGGCGGTTTGTTGGGCGGCGCACCCGCCAGCGGTCCAACGCAGGCGCGCTCTGGCGGGATGAACTACGCGGCGTTGGCCTCGTTGGGGATGGCGGCATTTCAGGCGTATCAGGCCTGGCAGCGCCAGCAGTCGACGGCGCCGCAGCAGGCTATCCAAACGGTTGACCAGCTTGACGGCGCTGAAGCTGAAGCGCATAGCCATGCATTGTTGCGCGCGCTGATCGCAGCGGCCAAGGCGGATGGCGAGGTTGATGAGCAGGAGCAAAGGATGATGTCTGCCGAGATCGGCCGTCACACCGATGATCCGCAGTTGCAGCAGTGGTTCGATGCCGAAGTCGCCAAGCCCCTGGATGCAGCGGATTTTGCCCAGTATGCGAATGACCCTGCAGTGGCTTCGGAGATCTACCTGGCCAGTGTGATGCTGGTAAACGACCAACAGGATGCGGAGCGCAATTACCTGGATGAGCTGGCAGGGCAGTTGAACATCGATCCGCAGTTGCAAGTGCACCTGGAGCAGCAGGCTAGAGTTTAGAGGTGTGTTGGGTGGGTGGGTTGCTTAGGTGGGTGTATATCCGTTGCTGCAGCAGCAGATATACACACAAATGCACCCCAACCCCCCAGCACTCTCAACCCAACACCTGTTCCTCAGAACCGCACAGTAGCACCGGTACTCAACCACTGGTTGCGTTCACCGCTCAAACTTTGCCCGATCACCACATCCACATCGACAAGCTTCCCGACATGAAAGCGCGGTCCAGCCTGCCACGCCTGGTCACCCCCTTCCTGACCGTAACGCTCACCCATCAGCGTCAGCGCGTCGGCAAGCTGATATTCAAAGCCGGTGCCCCACGTCAGGCGATGATTTTGCTCACCGCCATTATAGGCATGTGTCCAGCCGCCATTGAGGTTCAGGCGCAGGGCCTCCACCGGTTGCCAGGTAAGCGGCACATTCAAATCCGCGCCGTCGAACGCATGCTGGCGGTCCAGCGCAAAATGCGACGTTGCCGAAACCGCCATTTGCAGCCCCAAGTCCTCCCGCGACCACACTTGGGCTTTCACTTGTGGGCTGACCTGCGTTTCGGCGTCACCCGCATTACTGGCGCGCGACAGTGCGGCGCTCCATTGCACGGAAGGCAGTGCGCTGAAGGTGCAGGCCGGGTTCAAGGTTTGGTTATGGACGTTGCCTTGGTGGCGATTAGCGCTGTACCAGGCATCGACATTGCACTCGCCCGGAGCGTTCACCGCCCCGTCGTCAACCACATAAGCACCACCGGCCGCGTGGGCCTTGGAAAGCAGCGCGATGAGCAAAATCAGGCCCAAGGTTACGCCGATAAACGTCAGATTTCGTTGCAGTGCACGCCGCTTGGCTGGCGGCAACAGCAATAAGGTGTGGCGGGCGCCGCGATTGTGGCGCACGCGGTATTTAGCAAACCCGTCGTTGCGAAGAGGCGTGTGTTTTTTGTGCATGATGCACCTCGCTTGAATTCAGCTTTCTACGGTCAGCACCGAAATGCCGCTGGCTTTGGCCTGGCAGACCAGCTCCGAGGTGTCGTCACCACCTGGCAGGGCGATGACGACGTCGGGGCGGCTGTCGGCCAGCATGAAATGGTTGCGCTGTCGTTCCGCTTGCTTGCCGTGGCGTTGCCAGTTGGGCGGGTAGCGCACCACGTCGATGCCGATTTCCCGCGCCCACTCCTCGAAGTCACTGCCCAGGAACTGGTTGCCGCCGTGAATCAATACCTGCACTGGGCGCAGGCGGTGGTAAGCGTCCAGCACTTGGCGGGACTTTTTGGTGTCGGCGTAATGACGACCTGCACAGATCAAGACGCGCATGTTCGCAATCCTTGTGTTGCACGGTGGCGGCCGGGCGACCGCCACCGTTTAAACGGCGGGGGTGATCAGTACCACTGCTTGAAGCGGCGGATGTAGATCGTTTTCATCAGTTGCGCCACGCAGCAGTAGGCGAGCAGGGTGCCGACCAACCATGGGAAGTACGCCAGCGGCAGTGGCTCCAGGCCGACCAGGGTGCCCAGCGGCGAGAACGGCACGTAGATCCCCAGCCCGATGACGATGGCGGTCATCATCAACACCGGCCAGGCGGCCGTGCTCTGGAAGAACGGGATCTTGCGGGTACGCAACATGTGCACCACTAAGGTTTGCGACAGCAGCCCTTCGATAAACCAGCCGGACTGGAACAGGGTCTGCATTTCCACGCTGTTGGCGCTGAACACGTACCACATCAGCGCGAAGGTGGTGATGTCGAAGATTGACGAGGTCGGCCCGATCCAGATCATGAAGCGGCCAATGTTTTTCGCATCCCACTTGCGCGGTTTGGCCAGGTATTCCTTGTCCATCTTGTCCCACGGTAAGGCCAGCTGGGAGATGTCGTACATCAAGTTTTGCAACAGCAGGTGGATTGCCAGCATCGGCATGAACGGAATGAACGCACTGGCTACCAGCACCGAGAACACGTTGCCGAAGTTGGAGCTGGCAGTCATGTTCAGGTACTTCATGATATTGCCGAAGGTTTCGCGGCCCTTGAGCACGCCTTCTTCCAGCACCATCAGGCTCTTTTCCAGCAGAATGATGTCGGCCGATTCCTTGGCGATGTCCGTGCCGCTGTCTACTGAGATACCCACGTCGGCGTCGCGCAGCGCCGGTGCATCGTTGATGCCATCACCGAGGAAGCCGACCGTGTGGCCGTTGGCTTGCAGTGCCTTGAGCACCCGCGATTTCTGCAGCGGCGTGAGCTTGGCGAACACCGTGCGTTCTTCCACGCGGCGCATCAGGGTGGCGTCGTCCATTGCTTCGATTTCAAAGCCCAGCAGCGGCAGGCCTGGCTCAAGGCCAACCTGGCGGCAGATCTTGCTGGTGACCACGGCGTTGTCGCCGGTCAACACTTTGACCGCCACGCCGATTTGTTGCAGCGCCGCAATCGCTGGGCCTGCAGTTTCCTTCGGTGGATCCAGGAAGGTCAGGAAGCCTTGGATGACCAAGTTGCGCTCATCGGCGGTGGTGTATTGCTGGCGCGCCAGCGATTTAGGGATGTTACGGGTGGCGACCACCAGTACACGGAAACCGTCCTCGTTGTAGTCATTGGCCAGTGCCAGCAATTCGTCACGGCGACGATCATCCAGCGGCACCGCCGCGCCATCCTCCATCACGTGCGTGGAAATGCTCAGCATCTCTTCCACCGCGCCCTTGCACACCAGCAACTGGTCGCCAGCGCTATCCTTGACCACGATCGACAGGCGACGGCGCACGAAGTCGAACGGCAATTCATCGACCTTGCTGTAGGCAAATGGCAACTGGAACTTAGGGTTGTGTTCCGAGAACTGCACCACGGCCTGGTCCATCAGGTTCTTCATGCCGCTCTGGTGGTAGCTGTTCAGCCAGGCCAGGGACAGCACCGCATCATCACGTTGGCCGAAGGCGTTGACGTGGTGTTCGAGGATGATCTTGTCCTGGGTCAGGGTGCCGGTCTTGTCGGTGCAGAGCACATCCATTGAGCCGAAGTTCTGAATCGCATTGAGGCGTTTGACCACCACTTTGCGCTTAGCCATGGCGGTGGCGCCTTTGGCCAGGTTGGCGCTGACGATCATCGGCAGCATTTCCGGGGTCAGGCCCACGGCCACTGCCAGGGCAAACAGCAATGCATCGCCCCAGTCGCCTTTGGAGAAGCCATTGAGCAGGAATACGATCGGCACCATCACCAGCATGAAGCGAATCAACAGCCAACTGACGCTGTTGACCCCACGGTCGAACGCGGTTTGCACCCGCGAGCCGACAATTGCCTTGGCCAGCGAGCCAAAGTAAGTGCGCGGCCCGGTAGCGACCACCACGGCTTTGGCCCGCCCGCTGACCACGTTGGTGCCCATGAAGCAGATGTTCGGCAGGTCCAGCAGGTTGCTTTGGTCGGCCGCCAGCGAAGAGGCGGATTTGTGCGTGACGTCACCGAGCGTGTCGTATTTCTCGACCGGCAAGGCTTCACCGGTCAGCACGGCCTGGCTGATAAACAGGTCACGGGATTCGATCAGGCGGATGTCGGCGGGGATCATGTCGCCAGCCGACAATTGCACGATGTCGCCGGCGACGAGGTCGCGCATCGGCACTTCGCGCAGCGTCGGCTGGGCGCCGACTTGCTCGCGGCGCAGCACCGTGGCCGTGGTGCGTACCATGGCTTTCAGCGCTTCGGCGGATTTGGCCGAGCGGTGTTCCTGCCAGAAGCGCAGCAGGCTACTCAGGAGCACCATGGTCATGATGATGATGACTTTGGTCAGGTCGACTTCTTCACCGGCCTGCAAGGGCAGCCAGTAGTCGGTGACAAAGCTGATACCAGCCAAAGTCAGCAGCACATAGATGAAGGGATTGTTCAGTGCCTGCAGGAATTGGACGATGGCGTGAGGTGGCTTGTCATGGGCCACTTCGTTGTAGCCTTCGCGTTGCAGACGCGCCGAGGCGTCCAGTTCGGTCAAACCATCCTGGGTGGCTCGCACGTTGGCGAGGGTGGCCTGCAGGCCGTTCTGGGCTTCGCGGGCGGCACGCATCGACAGTTTGGTGTCGGTTGCGGTGCCATTTTTCTTGTGCAGAGGCGTGTTTTTTACGGCGCTCATTGTCTGTACTCCTGTCGCCAATTCTCGACAAAACATACCCGGTACTTACCTGAATACAGGCGAGCGAAAGCATGCCGAGCCGCGGACTTCGCGATCGGTTTAAATAAGGTATTCACATAACTTCTACAGCGCCCGCCAGACGCACGTTAGTTAACTAACGCGCAGCGGGCTACTACTGGACGTGTTCATAAAGAACTCCAGAACATCAATTTGGAAGTTGCTGTTTCCAGCCGGATTAAGCGGCGCGAGTGCTCAGGTAAAGTCCGAGCAACAGGCTCGCTTGAGCCAGCATGGAAACCTTGGGTCTCTGCGGGTCTTGAGGGTCGGCGTGGTCCCAGTGCTGCAGCAGTTGGCCGCTGGCAGGGCAGATACGCCAGTGCGCCAGCGGGGGCGCCGGACGCACTTGGGGGGAAGGCACAGCAAAGGCGGAACGCGCAGGCGAAAAGCCTACAGGCTCACGGTACAGCTTGGCGCGCAGGGCTGCGGCTAGCGTACGTACATCTGGCAAAACTAAGCGTTGGAAGGTCATAACACACCTCGGGACCGGACGGGCGACCGGTGAGGCAGTTACGGTGGAGCATCAAGCTCTAGCGCAGCTTACCGGACCTGGAAGGCGAGTCCTGTCATATTCTGTTTTTGGCGCCCGACGCCCGCGTCAGCGGTGTTCGGACAGCGACTAGATACTGTGTCCATTGGCTTCTTTTGTGAGGTTTAAAAAAGGCCCCAGTTGTGGGCAGGGGCAATCTACTCAGACGGTTACAAAATGTCAACGCATGATTAATTAAATTAACCCGCGTTCAGAGTTCATTCAGATAAGTCGCTCGGAAAGTTACCGGATATATAACGTCATACACCCTGTGCCGCCAGAACTGCCAGAGACATCAATACCAAACCACACACGCCATAACTGATGCGCTGCCACAGCGGCGAGGCGTTCTTGCGTATCAGATTGACAAGTGCGGCAATCAGAAAACATGACAGCACCGACGCCAGCATAAAGCCGGCAAAAAACATCAGGGTTTGCGCATGGCTGGGCGTGGCCCCGACGATGCCCGACAACGCGCTGCCCAATGCGCCCCAGTAAACGATGTTCTTCGGGTTGGCCAGGGAAATCGCCGCGCCCACCGCCAGCGCGTTTTGCCCGGAGCGGGCCGGCGCGGTGGCCGCTACGGGCAAGTGCCAGGCGTCGATCAGGCTGCGCACACCCAGCCAGGCCAGGTAGAGCGCGCACATGATGGTCAGCGGTACACGCACTGCGTCGTGTTGAATCAGCAGGGCGATGCCGGTGAGGCCGATCACCGCCCACACGGCGTCGCCCACCAGTGAGCCGATCTGCACCAGCAAGGCTGGGATAAAGCCGTGCAGCAAGCCTCGGCGCAACGTCTCGGCCAGCACTGCGCCAGGCGAGAGGCAAAACACGAAACCGAATACCAGCGCGTAAAAAAAGATCGTCAACATGCCCGCGTTCCTTCAAGAGAGGCGGGCAGTGTGCGGGCGTGTGGAATAGGTGTCTTGAACCAGATTGCGCTTTCAGCGCTTCAATAGGCTTTGATAGTGGCCTGGCGTGATGCCGTAGGCGGCGCGAAAGTGTCGGTTGAGGTGGCTCTGGTCGGCAAAGCCCAGGTTATGGGCGACGGCGCTGGCCGACGTGCCGTTGCGCAACAGGCCCTTGGCACGGCACGTGCGCAATTGCATGGCCCACTGCCTGGGGCTCAACCCGGTTTCTTTCTGAAAGGCGCGCAGCAGGTGATATTTAGACAGGCCCAGCTCATCACCCAACTGTTCCAGGGGCAGCGACAGGTGCAACTGCGAGGCGAGCAATTCCTGTGCGCGGTTGATCAGGCTTTTACCGGTGTTCGGGCTGCCTGCCAGGCGCACACCGCTGACGCCGACCACGTCACCCAACAGCAAAACCAAGGTTTCCTCATTGAGTTCGCAGACCCAGGCATCGTCGCTCAAGGCACCTTTCACCGCCGCCGCCAGGCGCCGCGCCAGGTCCGGTTGAAAGCACAGCGATCGTTCAAATTCAAAATGCGCCAGCCCCAGGTCCATCGCCAGTTGATCCGCCGTGGCGTACAGGCTGACAAAGTGCCAAGGCGCGCCGTCAGCCGCGCCACCCCCCTGAATCTGCCCGGGGTTGTACAGGGTAATGCTGCCGGGCCCAGCCTCAAACTCGCGGCGGTCGAGCCAGACCTTTTCCTCACCGACCAGGTTCACGCCGATCACGCATTCATCGTGGCTGTGGCGGGCAAAGGTGAGGCCGGTGCAGTGCGTGCTGCTGACTTCGTAGTTGCCCAGCCAGGCGTGTTGCAGGGTGCTCATCGCTATAACTCGGTTAGAGGACGGGTATGAGCATACGTCGACAGGGCGGCTCAGATCGACGGTTGATTGACGCGCTGCGACAGCTCAGCAGCGCTTTCCTTACGCTCCGAGTAGCGGTCAACCAGCTCCGGGTGATTGCGCAGCAACAGGGTGAACTTCATCAGTTCTTCCATTACATCGACGACACGATCATAGAGTGCCGACGGCTTCATGCGGTCCTGGTCATCAAATTCCATGAAGGCCTTGGGCACCGAGGACTGGTTAGGGATGGTGAACATGCGCATCCACCGGCCAAGCACACGCAGTTGGTTGACGGTGTTGAACGATTGGGACCCCCCGGACACTTGCATCACCGCCAAGGTCTTGCCCTGGGTGGGCCGGACGGCGCCTAGAGCCAGCGGCACCCAATCGAGCTGCGCCTTGAACACCGCCGACATCGAGCCGTGACGTTCCGGCGAACACCAGACCTGGCCTTCGGACCATTGCATCAGGTCCAACAGCTCCTGAACCTTGGGGTGATCGGTGGGCGCATCATCAGGCAGCGGCAGGCCCGACGGGTTGAAAATCCGTGTGTCGGCACCGAAGTGACGCAACAGGCGTGCGGCTTCTTCTACCAGCAAGCGGCTGAATGAGCGCGGTCGCGTAGAGCCATAGAGCAGCAGGATGCGCGGCGGATGCGTCAGTTCGGTAGGCGGCGTGGTCAGGGTGGTGTCGAGATTGGGCAGGGTGGTCATCAGGGACTCCGGCTACAAACGCGCAATGCGGTCGAGTTCAGTTTTCAGTTCATCCGGGCTCAGGCGGGCAAAAGGCAGGGCGAAAAACGCGCGGCAGCGGTTGGCGATGATGCCCAGTGTGAGGTTAAACGCAGCGTCGACTTGGGTCTCATCAGCGTGCAGTTCCGACGGATCTTCCAACCCCCAGTGCGCCTTCAGCGCCGGCCCGAAATACACCGGGCACGCTTCACCGGCGGCCTTGTCGCACACGGTGATGACTACATCCGGCGGGCTGCCTTCGAAGGCATCATTGCCCTTGCTGTACAAGCCGTCGGTGCTGATGCCCGCCGCCTGCAGCGTGCTCAGACTGCGCGGCAGTACTTGGCCTCGAGGAAAGCTGCCGGAGCTGATCGCCTCAAAGCCTTGCGGCGCCAGGTGGTTGAACACCGCTTCGGACAAGATGCTGCGGCAACTGTTGGCGGTACACATAAACAGGACTTTCATGGCGAGTTTCCTTTAGAGGCTCAGGCGCAAGGCCAGCGCCGCGAGGGTGATCAACAGCACCGGCAAGGTCAGCACAATCCCGACTCTGAAGTAGTAACCCCAGGTGATGGTGATACCTTTGCGTGCGAGAATGTGCAGCCATAACAAGGTGGCCAGGCTGCCGATAGGCGTGATTTTTGGCCCCAGGTCACTGCCGATCACGTTGGCGTAAATCATCGCGTCCTTGACCACGCCCACGGCATGGCTGGACTCGATGGACAGTGCGCCGATCAGCACCGTCGGCAAGTTGTTCATCGCTGACGACAGCAGTGCTGTCAGCACGCCGGTGCCCATCGCCGCGCCCCACACGCCATAGGTGGCGAAGCTGTCGAGCCAGGTTGCCAGGTAGGTGGTCAAGCCTGCGTTACGCAGGCCGTAGACCACCAGGTACATGCCCAAGGAAAAGATCACGATTTGCCACGGGGCTTCCTTCAGCACCTTGCGCGTGGAGATTCTGTGGCCCTTGGCGGCGATCACCAGCAGCAACACGGCGCACACCGCAGAAATCGCACTGATGGGAATGCCCAGCGGCTCCAGGGCGAAACAACCGACCAGCAAAATACCCAGTACCCACCAACCGGCACGAAAGGTCGCACGGTCGTGGATGGCGCTGGTCGGTTCTTCCAAATCGGCCGGGTCGTAGGTCTGGGGAATGTCGCGGCGGAAAAACCACAGCAGTACCGCCAAGGTGGCAACCACGCTGACAACGTTCACCGGCACCATGACCGCGGCGTATTCGTTGAAGCCGATCTTGAAGTAATCCGCCGAGACGATGTTCACCAGGTTCGACACCACCAGCGGCAGGCTCGCCGTATCTGCGATAAACCCCGCGCCCATCACGAATGCCAACGTAGCAGTTGGGGAAAAACGCAGGGCCAGCAGCATCGACATGACGATCGGTGTGAGGATCAACGCTGCACCGTCGTTGGCGAACAATGCCGAGACCAGGGCACCCAGCAGCACCATATAGGCGAACAAGCGACGGCCTCGCCCACGACCCCAGCGCGCTACATGCAGCGCGGCCCAGGCGAAGAACCCGGCTTCGTCGAGCAACAGGCTGATGATGATCAGCGCAACAAAGGTACCGGTGGCGTTCCAGATGATGTGCCAGACCGCTGGAATGTCAGCCAGGCTGATGACACCGCAGGCCAGCGCCAGGATCGCGCCCAGCGTTGCGCTCCAGCCGACGCCCAAGCCTTTTGGCTGCCAGACGACCAGGATGATGGTGAAGATAAAAATCGCAATGGCGACAAGCATGAATAGAAGCTCCAATGGCTTAGCAGCAGGTGCTGGCCCGTTGTGGTCTGTCGCCCATTGCATCAAGACGCAGCGCGTCGCTCTGCAACCATGGCAGGTTGGCTTGCAAGGTGGTCTCCAGCACCTGAGTCACCCAGGCGGGCAGTGCCGGATTGATGCGGTAATAGATCCATTGACCCTGACGGCGATCGAGCAATAGCCCGCCACTGCGCAATTGCGCCAAATGGCGGGAGATTTTTGGCTGGCTTTCGTCCAAAGCATGGATCAGTTCGCACACGCAAAGTTCGCCCTCACGCAGGATCAATAATGTCAGTCGCGTGCGGGTGGCATCCGCCAGGCATTTGAATAGGGTGGGTGGGGAGAAGAGGTCCGACATGATCCAGGTCCATACATACGTATATCCGAATATACGGATAATCGAATATGTAGGTCAAATCCTGAATTCGTTTGATGTGGATCAAATGCCGCCCAATCAGCCACAAGTGACTGAAATTAAAATGAAACACGAATGTCCTAAAGTGCCTGCCCATAGCTGATGAAGGAAGAGCCCGCGTGACCCGTGCCACTCGCAACCTGCGCAAGACCCTCGATTCCGTCGCGGACAATAATGAAACCGCGGCGTTTGACCTGATGCGCGCCGTCGAAAAACTCGGCGATGAAGTGCTGCGCCAACGTCTGCTCAACACCATTCACCGGCTCAACCAGGATGCACATGAGTTGCGCGAAGCGCGTGACTCGGTGGAGCAGGTCTCAGTTAAGCTCGCCTGAGCACGATCGTTCAAGACAAGCCCCTTATGACGCTGGCATGCTTGTCGACTGTCTATCGATGAGCCTTCTCCATGCCTACAGCCTTACCTCATTACGCCTTTGGTCGTGGCGCGATCGCCGTTATTCCCTTGTCTCTGGCGTGTGCACCCTGGGGGCTGCTGGCCGGCTCCATGGCCATTGATGCGCAATTTACCCCGCTACAGGCCCAGGGTTTGTCTGCGATCGTATTTGCTGGCGCCGCACAATTGGTGGCTATCGGTATGGTCAAGGGCGGTGCCAGCCTGATCTCGATTGTGCTGACCACCTTGCTGCTGACTTCCCAACACTTGCTCTATGGCATGCATATGCGCCCGGCGCTGTCGTCGCTCAATGCACGCTGGCGTATGAGCCTCGGTTTTTTGCTGACTGACGAATTTTTTGCGCTGGTCAATCACTATGACCGTGAGACCTTCAACCGCTGGTATGCGCTGGGCGTCGGCTTGACGTTCTATATCATCTGGAACCTGTTTACCCTGGCGGGCATCGTGCTGGGCAAAAGCATTCCCGGTCTTGATCAACTGGGGTTGGAGTTTTCGATTGCTGCGACGTTTATCGCGCTGATCACGCCGGTAGTGCGAGACGTGCCTACGGTGGTGTGTGTGGCGGTTTCGCTGTTGTGCTCGGTGTGGTTGAGTTACTTGCACTGGGAGTCGGCGGTGGTGCTGTCGGGCGTGCTTGGAATGAGTGCGGGTTTTGCCTGCAAGCGGCTTGGAGTGGGGGCGACGCAACGATGATCTACATCATGATTGTGGCCATGGGGGGCGTGGTGTTTTTTAACCGTTACCTGTTTATCGAGCCGCGTTTACCGGTGCGGCTTAACCGTGGCGCACGTGAGTTTCTGGGGTTTGCGGTGCCGGGGATGCTTACGGCTATTTGCGGGCCGATTATTTTTCTTGCTGATCGTAAGTTGAATCTGAGCCTGGGCAATCCTTATTTGCTGGCGGGTATTTGCGCGGTGGGGTTGATGTTTTGGACGCGTAGTGTGTTGGTTACGGTGCTGTTGAGCATGGGGTTATTTTATCTGTTTCGTTGGTGGTGATCTGTACGCGGTTATTGGCTGTATATCCGATGCAGCGGTAATGGCTGACAGCCGCCACCGACCAGGCAGAAAAAACCCGCGGGAGCGCGAGCAGAAGGGATAATTCTTAAAGTGGAAGGGTTGTAGCGTTCTGCGTTGGGGGGCATCGGTTTTCCAGTTGCAAGCGAGGCCGTAAGTAGGCGACAGGGTGGCGTAATAACCCTTGGGTGTCGCCTGCTAATGGTAGAGTCGCGGTTTTTCCAAGGAGGCAATGGCATGCGAAAGGTGGTAATTGGCGCATTGGTGGTGGCAGCACTGTCCGGTTGCGCGGGCTCGAAGATGAAAGAGGCGCGCACCGGCACGCCATACAAAACTTTGGCTTCGCAGAAAGCCCCGCTGGTGGTTGCCCAGTGCATCCAGTTCGGTTGGCAGGACGAAGCTGTGTTCGGCGTTGACGCCGGCGGCTTCAAGGAGCCCATCGAAGCAGGCGGTTACACGGTGTACACCACCGGTGGCGACTACTTTGTCGACGTGCGCAGCACGGGCGCCGGCTCTACCGTCAACTACTTCGCGGGCGAAGACTCAATGCCGGCTAAACGGCGCCTGGCCGCACTCGCGACCTGCCTGTAATCCGTTACCTTAGTGTTTTTCGGAAACGCCCGGCGGGACAGCCGCCGGACATTGGCTTATTATTCTCCCGCTCGCTCGATGTGCTGGCTCTTTACCGGTACACGGACGTCGAGGCCGAAACGTCGGGCGGGCTTCTTTTCTTCCTTATCGCGGCATGTAACCCAAATGCCAGCGCCGGGGAATCTTCAGCGACACCAACCCCAATAACGCGGCCAATACGCCACTGGCCAGCAGCGCCTTCAGCCCAAGTTGTTGCTCCAGCAGCGCGCCGATGACTGCGCCGACGAACATCCCGACCCACGGGATCAACTGCACCCGCCAGCCATTGCGCCGTTCTCCGAGCATCCAGCGCCCGAGCCCACGACCAAAGCGTGACAACGCTCCCGTCACGTACGTCAGGCCCACCGGCAGACCGTTGACCTCTTCCACGGCCGCATTGAGCATGCCCATGGCAATAATTGCCGCCAGCAATGCCGGCAAGGTTTCGGTGAAGGGCCACACGGCAGCGCCGCACAGCAGCGCCGCAATGCACAGCAGCAAGGGCAACACATGCCGCCTGGCGAAGCGGCTGACCACCACGCCCAGCGCGTTGCCGACAACGAACATCGCGATGAGCAGCAGCAAGCGTCCGGTTAAGCCGAGGTCACCCGCGCCAATCGCCACCGCCAGGCGCGTGGTATTGCCGCTCATGAACGAGACAAAATCGCCACTGGCCATAAAGCCGATCGCATCGGTCATGCCCGCCAGCACCGACAGGCTGGCCACCAGCATCATGCCGACTCGGCCACGCCAGCGTTGGCGGTGGGCCAGTGCGGCATTCGCGTAAGGTTTGCGGGCTGCAGGCAGCATAAGGCCGGGCTCCTCGGTGAGATTGTTCGGCCACTACCGTAGGACGCTTTGACTGGGCATGCAATGACCCAAGACACACTCCAGTCGCCAGCCTTCGCGATGCCAGGTCAAAAGATGCGTCGGCCGGATAGCCTGCACAAACGCCTCGTCATGGGACGCCGCGACCAGCGCCCCGGTAAAACCGCGCAGCGCCTGTTCAAAAGCCAGCACGGATTCCAAATCCAGGTGGTTGGTCGGCTCATCCAGTAACAGCAATTGCGCCGGTATCTCGCGCCATAAGGCGATCGCCATTGCGGCTTTCAAGCGCTCACCACCACTCAAGCGACCGGCGGGTTGAGTTACGCGCAACGCATCCAGTTGCAGCAAGGCCAGGCGTGTGCGCAATTCGGCTTCGGCCAGAGGCGTGTCGAGCAGGTTGAGCTGCTCGACGATAGAACGCTGGTCTTCCAGCAACGCCAGAGGCTGGTCGATATACGCGCTGGGCACATGCACCGCGCATTCGCCGCTGACGGCTGGCCATTGCCCCGCGAGCAGCTTGAGCAGTGTGGATTTGCCACAGCCGTTCGGCCCCCGCACCGCAATGCGAACTGGGCCTGAGAGGTTAAGCGTGACGAAGGTTGAGGGCTTGAGCGGGTCTAACCATGGCAGTTGGGCCTGGTTCAGCGTCAGTATGTGGCGCCCGTTAGGCACTGCGGAGCCCGGCAGGGCCAGCAGCGTGGGGGTTTCGTCGATAATGCGCTCGTAGGCCTGGCGCACCTGCGCATCAAGCTCGTTTTTATACGCGCACTGGGCGCTGCGCACGTTGCTGACGACCTCCTTGGCGGCACCTTTCCAGCGCGCTTTGTCGAACCCGGTGACGTTGGCAGTTTCCACGTGTTTACGCGCGCGGGCGGCATTGCGTTGCAAGCTGTCATGGTCTTTTTGCAGGCGCCGCCGCTCGCGGCTGCGCGCCAGGCGCGCGTGTTCCAACGCGCTGAGGGCGGCGTGTCGTTGGCTGTCGCGTTGCAGGCGGTAGGCCGCGTAGTTACCGCCATACACCTGCGCGCCGAGTGGCGACAGTTCGATGATGCGGCCCATGGCATTGAGCAATTGCCGGTCATGGCTGACCACCACCAGACCGCCGCGCCAGCTCGCCAGAAGATGCAATAGCCAGTCACGACCTGCGCTGTCGAGGTGGTTGGTGGGCTCATCCAGAATCAACAACTGCGGAGAGGCCAGCAGTGCACCGATCAGCGCGACTCTGGCCAACTGGCCGCCGCTGAGGTGCTCGGCCGGCGTGTACGCATCGAGTGCATGCAAGCCCGCTGTGTCCAATGCCGTGCGCAGGCGCTCGGCCAGGTCCCAGCGGTCGTCGATCAGATCCAGATCGTGTGCGTGAGCCTCGCCCCGCGCCATGCGCTCAAGTGCCGCCAACACTTGGGCAGTGCCGGTGATATCGGCGAGGGTCTGATCCGGTTGAACCGCCCATGCCTGGGCAACGTAAGCCACGCTGGCGGAGCCGTTCAGCGTGCCGCAAGAGGGCGCCAGCAGCCCGGCCAGCAGCTTCGCGAGGATGCTTTTGCCACGACCGTTACGGCCGACAATGCCGGTGGGTATGTGATCAATCGACAGGTTGAGGTCTTCCAGCAAGGTTTCGCCATCGGCGAACTGGAACGCTACGTGTTGCAGGGAAACGAGTACGGGCAGCCGGGTGAGGTCAGTCATCAGCACCTCCAAAAAAATGTCAAACAGGCCAACAAGCGCGCCAGGCGGCTCGTTGCAGGTACATTTTGGAAGGCTTAGTTGTTCACGTCGGCGGTCATCCCGTGAGTCAGAAGGGACGCCAAGGCTACCCCACCTTGGCTTTCTTCGGCAAGTCGGCGGCCAATTGCTCGAGGAACATTGCCAGTGCGACTTCTTCTGCTTTCAGGCCTTTGCGCACCCGTGGCTTGGGCAACTTGGACAGCTCGCCCAAGCTGAAATGCTCCAGCACGGCCGGGTGGATATAGCACTTGCGGCACACCGACGGGGTGTTGCCGAGTTGCTTGGCGACGCCTTTGACCATCGCGACTACGTGGCGTTTGGCATCGGACTCCGGTTGCCATTCCAGCTCACGCAACACGGCTAATGCGAGGGCGGTGCCAGCCCAGGTGCGGTAATCCTTGGCGGTAAAATCGGCGCCCGTGAGGCTGTGCAGGTAAGCGTTGACGTCGTGAGAGCTGACGGTATGCCGCTCACCGTGTTCATCCAGATACTGAAACAGGTTCTGCCCGGGCAACTCCAGGCAACGCTTGACCACCGTGGACAGGCGCCGATCCTTGACACTGATCTGGTGCTCAACCCCGCTTTTGCCGCGAAACTGGAACAGAATCTCGCTGCCCTTGACGTCCACATGGCGGTTGCGCAAGGTGGTCAGTCCGTAGGATTTGTTGTCGCGAGCGTACTGGGTATTGCCGACACGGATGAGTGTGGCGTCGAGCAGCATCACCACTGTGGCTAGCACTTTTTCACGGGTGAAACCCGGTGCGGCGATTTGCGCCTCTAATTGCTTGCGCAGCTTGGGCAGCGCGTTACCGAATTCTTGCAGGCGTGAGTACTTGTCGCTGTCACGCACTTCACGCCAGCGCGGGTGATAGCGGTACTGCTTACGGCCCCGGGCGTCGCGCCCCGTGGCTTGCAGATGGCCGTGCGGGTCGGCGCAGATCCATACGTCGGTGTAAGCCGGTGGCACAGCCAGAGCGTTGAGGCGTTTGATTTCATCCGCGTCAGTGATGCGTTGGCCATTGGGGGCAAAATACTGGAACGTGCCGCGCAGTTTTTTGCGGCGTATGCCGGGCTGGGTATCGTCAACGTAGTGCAAGTCGCGGGGCAGGTCGGCAGGCGGCGCGGAGTCGGGCATGGTGCAATTTCCTTGGCGGTAATCAGGCCGGTATGTCTGATTGACCGCAGCGTTTTGCCGTCGTGCAAAATACTTATGCCAGTACCGCTACCGCCTTGATTTGCGCCCACAGTGTCTGCCCGGGCTGCAATCGCAATTGGTCGCGGGAGAAGCGTGTGATGCGCGCCAACAGAGGCGTACCGCCTGCGTCCAAGCGCACCAGTACATGCGCGTTGTTATCCGCCGAAATTTCTCCGGTCACCGTCACCGGCAGGCGGTTGAGGATGCTGCTTGATTCTTGTGCCTGCAGGCTGAGGCTGACATCCCGCGCTTGTACCTTGACCCGCAGCTGTTTGCCCAACAGCAGCGTCGTGTGGGCCACGCGTATCTGCAGCGGGCTGTCGGGCAATCGTAGGGTCAACAATTGGTAGTGTTCGTCGTAGGCGCTGACGGTGCCGTTGATCACCACGCCGGCGTCGTCGCCCAAGGCCAGGGGCAAATCCAGCCGCGCCAGGGTTTCACCAATGGGGCCGCTGGCAAGCGCTTTACCGTCGCTGAGCAAGACGATGTGATCGGCCAGCCGGGCCACTTCGTCCTGGGCGTGGCTGACGTATAGCACCGGGATATCCAGTTCATCGTGCAGGCGTTCGAGGTACGGCAGGATCTCGCTCTTGCGCTGGCTGTCCAGCGCCGCCAGCGGTTCATCCATCAACAACAGTCGCGGGCTGGTCAGCAGCGCGCGGGCGATGCCGATGCGCTGGCGCTCACCGCCGGACAAGTGCTGCGGATGGCGCTCGAGCAGGTGGCCGATGCCCAGCAGTTCGGTGGCCTGGGCCATGTCTACTCGACGAAGATTGGGTGGAATGCGCTTGAGGCCGAACTCCAGGTTGGCCCGCACCGACAAATGCGCAAACAGGCTGGCCTCTTGGAATACATAACCCACCGCGCGTTTGTGCGGCGGCACGAACACGGCGTTGCGGCTGTTTTGCCAGACCTCACCGTTGATTTGCACAACGCCGTCTTTGGCCCGTTCCAGCCCGGCGATACAGCGCAGGCAAGTGGTTTTGCCCGAACCCGAATGACCGTACAGCGCGGTCACGCCACGGCCGGGTAAATTCAAGTCTACCTCCAGCGCAAAGCCGGCGTAATTGAGTTGCAGGCGTACCTCAATCATAGCGGTCAGCTCCAGCCCATCTTGGTTTTACCGCGGGCATAGAGCGCCAGCAATACGAGGAAGGCGAACACCACCATGGAGCCGGCCAACCAGTGTGCTTGGGCATACTCCATGGCTTCCACGTGATCGTAGATCTGCACCGAGACCACACGCGTCTTGTCGGGGATATTGCCGCCGATCATCAGTACCACGCCAAATTCACCGACGGTGTGGGCGAAACCGAGAATCGACGCGGTGATAAACCCCGGGCGGGCCAGGGGCAGCATCACCGTGAAGAAAGTGTCCCAGGGATTGGCGCGCAAGGTTGCGGCCACTTCCAGTGGGCGAGTACCGATGGCACAGAAGGCGTTCTGCAATGGCTGCACCACAAACGGCATGGAATAGATCACCGAGCCGATGACCAACCCGGCGAAGCTGAACGTCAGGGTGCCCAGGCCCAGCCATTGCGTGAACTGGCCGAAGTAGCCGTTGGGCCCCATGGTCAACAGCAGGTAAAAACCGATCACCGTCGGGGGCAACACCAACGGCAACGCGACAATCGCCCCGATGGGCCCGCGCCACCAGGACGTGGTGCGCGACAGCCACAAGGCAATCGGAGTGCCGATGATCAGCAAAATCACGGTGGTCAGTGACGCCAGTTTGATCGTCAACCAGATAGCGGAGAAATCGGCACTCGACAGCGGCATTTAATTAGCCAGCTCGTAACCGTAGGACTTGATCACGGCTGCAGCTTTCGGGCCTTTGAGGTACTCGACCAGGGCTTTGGCGGCGGCGTTGTCCTTGCCTTTGTTGAGGATCACCGCGTCCTGTTTGATCGGGTCATGCATCGAGGCGGGGACCCGCCACGCCGAACCGCTGGTGATCTTGCCGTCCTTGTAGATCTGTGACAGCGCGACGAAGCCCAGCTCGGCATTGCCGGTGGACACGAACTGATAGGCCTGGGTGATGTTCTGGCCTTCAACGATCTTGTCCTTGACCTTGTCGGTCAAGCCTTCCTTTGCCAGCACTTGTGTGGCGGCCAAACCGTAGGGCGCAGCTTTCGGATTCGCGATGGACAGGTGCTTGAATTCATTCTTCTTCAGCACCTCGCCGTTGGCATCGACATAACCGGCTTTGGCCGACCATAGCGCCAGGGTGCCGACTGCGTAGGTGAAGCGCGAACCTTTGACGCTGTCGCCCTCGGCCTCGAGTTTTTGCGCGGTGGTGTCGTCAGCGCTGAGGAACACTTCGAACGGCGCGCCGTTCTTGATCTGCGTGTAGAACTGACCGGTGGCGCCATAGGCCGCGACCAGTGTGTGGCCGGTGTCTTTCTCGAAATCGGCGGCAATCGCCTGGATTGGCGCGGTGAAGTTGGCGGCGACGGCGACCTGTACTTCATCGGCTTGGGCCGGGCCGAAGGCAAAGGCGGCAATCAGGCTGGCGAGGGCCGTGGGGGCCAGGCGTGAGGCGCGGATCATCATGAAGCAGCTCCTTTGAGGGTGTACGGCTTGTTATAGGTAGAAGGTGTTACCGCTATGTATAGGAATATATAGCGGTTGGCCCTTGCCGGTACAGTGCAAAGTGGCCGTTACTGCCCGTTCTACTTGAGCTTGGCCAACGCCTCTTCGGCTAATTCACAGGTCAGGTCATAGGTGGATAGGTCTTTGCCCAGGCGCAGGGCCTGGCCGGCCCACAGGTTACTGAAGCCAGCTTCATCTTTGGCTTTGAGTGGCATCAAGGCGCCGCCGGACGTAGGGAAGGCAGGAGCTTGCGGGTGGATCGCACCGAGTTCACGCATCACGCGGTTGACGATGCCGCGCGCCGGGCGGCCGGTAAACAGGTTGGTCAACGCGGTTTCGCTGGCCTGGGCGTGACGCAGCGCCTGGTGATGGGAGACGCTGACGTTGGCCTCGGGGGTGAACAGATACGCCGTGCCAATTTGCACCGCCGAAGCGCCCAGGGCGAATGCCGCCACAATGCCGCGGGCATCACCGATACCACCGGCAGCAATCACCGGCACGCTGACTGCGTCGACCACTTGCGGCAGCAGTGCCATCAGGCCGATCTGTGTGTTGAGGTCGTCGCTGAGGAACAAGCCGCGATGCCCACCTGCCTCGATACCCATCGCAATGATCGCGTCGCAGCCATGCTGTTCCAGCCAGATGGCTTCTTCCACGGTGGTGGCCGATGACAGCACCTTGGCGCCGGTGGCTTTCACCCGTTCGAGCAAGGCTTTTCCCGGCAGGCCAAAGTGAAAGCTTACCACCTCGGGACGGAACGCCTCGACCACTTTGCAGGCGGCGTCGTTGAAGGGCGCGCGGTTGGACACGGGCGTTGGCGCATCAAAATCGGCGCCCAGTTCGCGGTAATAGGGTTCCAGCAAGTCCTTCCAGCGGCGGTCAGCGGCCGCATTGGCGGCGGGCGGCTGATGGCAGAAGAAGTTCACGTTAATGGGGCGCGAGCTTGCCTGGCGGACAGTGGTCAGGGCTTCGCGCAGTTGCTCGATAGTCAGGGCTGCGGCGGGCATCGAGCCCAGCGCGCCAGCCTCATTCGCGGCAATGACCATGGCAGTGGTCGTCGCCCCGGCCATGGGCGCCTGGATAATGGGCACTTCAATGCCCAGCAGATCAAGAATTCGAGTGTCTGGCCAGGTGCTCATGGGGTGCGTCTCCAGCGTTAGTAAGGCTTTCCGCTGTTTTAGCAGGGCCATTGGCACCCGGCCAGTCTGTATTATTCACTGGACGAGGGCTGCGTTTCGTGCAGCGACCATCAGTCGATGGTAGGCCCCAGCACGGCGTGAATGCGCTCGGCGATGTGGGCCGCGTGGGTTTCCAACGCGAAGTGGCCAGTATCCAGCAGCTCAACCACCGCGTTGGCGTTATCGCCTTTGTACGCATGGGCTCCAGGCGGGATGAAGAACGGATCGTTCTGGCCCCAGATCACCAGTGTCGGCAACTGCGTGGCGTTGAAAAACGCTTGGAACGCCGGGTACAGCGAGAGGTTGTTGCGGTAGTCGAGGAACAAGTCCAACTGGATCTCATCGTTGCCGGGGCGTTGCATCAACAGCACATCCAGCATGTAGGACTCCGGCGCGATCAGCTCCGGCTCACGCACGCCATGCAGGTATTGATAACGCGTGCCTTGCAGGCTGATCACCGCGTTGCGGATCACCTCGCGATTGGCTTGGCTCGGTTCGGCCCAATAGGCACGAATTGGCGCCCAGGCATCACCCAACCCCTCCAGATAAGCGTTGCCGTTCTGCGAGACCAGCGCGCTGACCCGCTCCGGATGCGCGACAGCCAAGCGCAGGCCCACCGGCGCGCCGTAATCGAAAACGTACAGGGCGTAGCGGTCGAGTTTCAGCGCATCGACGAAATGCCCGACGGTGATGGCCAGGTTATCGAAGCTGTAGTGGTAATCGCGCTCGGCTGGCACTTCGGTGAAGCCGAAGCCGGGCAGGTCGGGTGCGATGACCCGAAAGCGCGTGGCGAGCAGCGGGATGAGGTCGCGGTACATATGCGAAGAGCTAGGGAAACCATGCAGCAGCAACATGACCGGAGCGGCGGGGTCGCCAGCTTCGCGGTAGAACATGCACACACCATCGGCATTGACGTGGTGGTGGCGAACGACGGGGGCTGTGATCGACATGATAGAAGCACCTTTGTAACTTGATAAGTTGAGATTACGGGTTACCGTTTTCCAAAGTTGCACTTAATTTTGTAACCTGTCAAATGTATTATTCCGGTTATGAACTTGTCTGGTGTAACTATCCAATCGGCAAAATAGCGGTTACGATCACGCGGTGCTCAAGAGGAAAAATCATGGCTACCCCGACACCCGCAGTGACACCTTCAGAACCCTATGTGTTGGCCGATGATCCGGTGCTGGACATGCTCAACACCCTGGCGAATATCGACGGCGTGCCGTGGGATTTCTGGCAAGTCGATGCCGACGTCGCGCGTTGGCTGGTGCGCCTGGAATGGGTCCAGGAGGGGCGAGTCCCCGGGTTTGAGGAGGGCGCGTTGCTCAAGGCTGCGCGCGAATTGCGCGAGGTCATCCGCGCGCTCGTTGCTGCGCGCAAGAACGGCCAGGCCGCCAACCCTGCGGCGCTTAATAGTTTTCTGCGCAAAGCAGTGAGCCACCCGCAGTTAGTCTGGCCGGCGTCTGGGGCGCCTCAGTTGGAGCGCCAGCGCAAGCAACAGACCGCGGAGCAATTTTTGTCGCCGATTGCCGAAGCCGCGGCTAATTTATTGGTGGCTGGCGATTTCAACTTGATTCGCCGCTGTGAGCATCCGGAATGCATCCTGTGGTTTTATGATCGGACTAAGGCCCACAAGCGCCGCTGGTGCAGCATGGCGCTGTGTGGCAACCGGCATAAGGTTGCAGAGTTTCGTAAACGCAAACTGGAACGTTAAAAGGAGAGGGCGGTGCAAACGATCAAGGAACAGCAGGTGGCGGCCGTTCGCATTTCGGGGCTGAAAGTGCGCACGCGAAATGCGGATGAAACCGTGCCTTCGCGCGCGAAAATCGGCCCGATGTGGCAACGGTTTTTCGCTGAAGAGCTTTACCAGAAAATCCCCGGCAAGCAGGCGGAATCAGCGATGTACGGGGTGTACAGCGGCTATGAGTCTGATGCGCAGGGGCTGTTTGATGTCACTGCGGGAGTCGCGACGCAGGCACCGGCTGCAGGCTATGAAAGCTTGGTGATCGAGCCGGGGCGGTATCTGGTGTTTGAGGCGCGCGGGCCGATGCCGGATGCAATTATCAGTACCTGGCAGCAGGTCTGGGCGTATTTCGAGCAGCCGGGTGTTGAGTCGCGTGCATTTGTGACTGATTTTGAGTTGTACCAGGCGCACGACGTGGCGCTGATCTATATCGGTATCTGCTAGCTGTTACTGACGCTCGCGCTCCAGCAGCTGGCGCTTGCGCTCGACGCCCCAGCGGTAGCCCGAGAGTTCGCCGTTGCTGCGCACCACGCGGTGGCAGGGAATCGCCACCGCCAAGTGGTTGGCGCCGCAGGCCTGGGCCACGGCGCGAAAGGACTTCGGCGCGCCGATGCGTTGGGCAATCTGCGCGTAGCTGGCGGTGCTGCCCACCGGGATTTCGCGCAGTGCCTGCCATACCCGTTCCTGAAAGGCGGTGCCGCGCAAGTCCAGGGGCAAATCCAGGCCCAGTGCCGGGGCCTCGACAAAACCTACAACCTGGGCGATCAGTTGCTCATAGTCCCTATCCGCCCCGACCAGCTCAGCCTTGGGGAATTGATCCTGCAGGTCACGCAGCAGTTTATCCGGGTCATCGCCCAGCAGAATCGCACAAACGCCGCGTTGACTCTGGGCAACCAGGATTGCCCCCAGTGAGCATTCGCCCACGGCAAAGCGAATTTCGCTATTGGTGCCGCCAGCTTTGTAATCACTGGGCGTCATGCCGAGTAACTGGTCGGCAGACTCATAGAAGCGGCTGTTTGAGTTGAAGCCCGCGTCATACAGCGCATCGGTAACCGAATGCTGTTCCTTCAGGCGCTCGCGTACTTTGTGCGAGCGCAGGGCGCTGGCGTAACCCTTTGGGGTCAAGCCGGTGATGGCTTTGAATACACGGTGGAAGTGGAACGAACTCAACCCGGCGACGCGAGCGAGCGCTTCCAGGCCGGGGGGCGTTTCGGACTGTTGTATTTGCCGGCAGGCATCAGCCACCAATTGCGCATGGTGCGTAGCCAATTGAGTCTGATCACCGCAGGCGCGCTTGCTGGGCCGGTAACCGGCCGCTTCGGCTTGCGTCGGTGTGTCGAAAAATTCGATATTTTCCGGGCGTGGCAAACGCGAGGCACTGCTGGGGCGGCAATACACCCCGGTGGTTTTTACGCCGTAGACAAACAGCGCGTCGGCCTTGGCGTCACGGGCGACGATGGCCGCCCAGCGGGGGTCTTGTTCGTTATTCATGGCCTGCACTCTTGACGGGTCATGGGCAGATTAACCGTGCCGATCACGATGGGCACCCTGAAGCTTGCGGTCAAATTAGCCGGCGGTGCGAAATGTCAGGTTAATGCGCTGCGAGCCCATGATCGAATGCACGCCTTCCTTGATCGGCATTACCCCATGAAAACGTAAACGATCGACGCCGCCCCAGACCACCACATCGCCATGAAACAACGAGATTTTCTGCGGGCGGTTACTGCGCTCATGGCCGCCGAACAGGAAAATGGCCGGTAGGCCAAGGGACACTGAAACAACCGGAGCGCTGTAGCAGCGTTCGTTCTTGTCCTGGTGCAAGGACATCTTGGCGCCGGGCACGTAGCGGTTGATCAGGCAAGCATCCGGGGCAAAATCGCTGAAACCGGCTTCTTGTGCAGCGAGCACGGCCAGTTCGCGCAAGGTGTCGGGCATGGTTGGCCAGGGTTGCTGGCTGCGTGGGTCAAGCGGGTTGTAACGATAGCCGCTGCTGTCGGTGGTCCAGCCCAGTTCGCCGCAACTGCTCAGTGCCGCCGACATTGTAAAACCGCCGGGCGTAACCATCTGCCGAAAGGGTGATTGGGCCAGTACCCGTCGCAGCTCAGGTAACAGACGCTCAATCCAGGGCAGGGCGTAGCCCCTTAACACGTAAGACTCTTCGCCAATCTGTTCGCGCCCGCCCGGTTGTTGCAGGGCGTCATCGGCGAACAGATCGGCAGTAGGGCCTGGCATGGCTTACAACGCCTTGCTCACGTTGATGTCGGTGATGTTGTCAGTCGTGCCGTGGATTTTCGCCAGCGCTTGCTTGGCCTCTTCAACGTCGTTGTTCTGCAACTGCGCGAATTCGAAGCGGCGTTCGCCGTTGAGCTTGTACTTGATGACGTATTTGGTCGTGGTGGTCACAGCTTTTTTCCTATCGAGTGCTTGGATCAGCTCAGCTTGGTGCTGGTGCGACGAACGATGCGAATTTTGTGGGACAACGCCGGTTTACGCGTAACGCTGATAGCGCGGCGCGTTACCACATCAAGGGTAATGTTCCAGAAACCGGTGCTGGGTGCGGTGATTTTTGCCGGGAACTGGTCGAATGCGCCGCCGTGGTAGGTATGGCGGCCACCGTTCTTGAAGCTGCGAAAGTTGGCGTCGCTCATCAGGCGAATGTTGCAGGTTTGCGAGCATTCGATGACAACGATGTCGCCCTCGTTGAGGTGCTCGCGCTGGTGGATGAATTTCATGGGGGGTCTCCAGAAGGGCTTTCTCTGAAAAATCAGAATGATACGTAGGTTAAGATGGAGTTTATCAGCCCCAGCGAGTTTATTATCGGGTCGTCGTCGACGACTTCGACAATTTAAAACAGTTATTCACAGTGTTTTTATAGATAAATCCTACACTGGCGGGAGAAATTTTCTCTCTACGCTGTCGTACGGTCTTTATCGGAGGTTTTAGTATGAAGTGGAGTGTGTTGGTTCTGGCCTTGGCGTTAGGTGGGTGTGCTTCGGTTGCAGATATCAAGCAGACCCCGCCAACGCTGGTGGTCATTTCAGGGAAAAAGCCGCCGGAATATGCCGCGTGTGTGGTACGCAAACTGGCCGAAACCCGGCGCCCACCCCAGATCGAGCCGCATAAGGACGGTGTTCAGGTGATTGTGCCGCAAAAATTCTCGGCTGACCCGTCGGCAATCTTTGAAATTGAAGAACGTTCAAGCGGTAGCAGCATCAAGCTCTATGAGAGCATGTCTAATGTACCGATCCGCCCGGGCGATGTGAAAAAAGCTGCGGAAGCGTGTATTTCCGGCTGAGCCCCTGGCTCATCGCGCACACTTTAATCCGATAAAAAGCCTGGCCCTGCCGATGCAGGGCTGGGCTTTTTTTTGCGGATTTTGGCTGTTGAAGCGAGAAGTTCATTACCCTACTATCTGTAGGCTTATGTGCGGGTGAGCTAAGCTTATAACTATAAAAATGGAGCGGTGATGATGTTTCTGGAACGTGTTTTTATCGGCGGCGCGCTGTTGTTGCTGTTGGGCAATGCCCACGCGCTGGATGGAAAAAAAATTTTTACCCAGGGCGGCTCGCAGCCGGGTGCGATGCCTTGTGTGGCCTGCCATGGCGCCGATGGGCTGGGACTCGCCGCAGCCGGATTCCCGCGCTTGGCGGGTTTGCCGGCAGAGTACGTGCGTAAACAATTAGTCGACTTCAGCAGTGCAGCGCGCAGCAATCCGGTGATGCAGCCACTGGCCAAGGCGTTGACTGAAGCCGAAATCGCTGCGGTCAGCCAGGCTGTGGCAGCGATGCCATTCCCGGCTCCCGCCACGGCGCACCGCAGCGAAATGCCTGGCAGCGTGATGCAGAAGCTCGCATTGCAAGGCGCCTGGGAGCGGCAGATTCCGGCTTGCGTCAGCTGCCATGGGCCTGCCGGAGCGGGTGTCGGCGATGCGTTTCCACCGCTGGCCGGCCAACCTGCCGCTTATTTGATTGCGCAGCTGGCTGCGTGGCAGAACGGCACTCGCCACAATGACCCCAATGACTTGATGGGCCATATTGCCAAGTCCCTAACGGCCGAGGAAGTGCAGGGCATCGCCCACTACTTCGCGTCGTTGAGCCCGGAGGCCAAGCCATGAAGCCGTGCATGTTTGCGCCCGTGCTGGGCCTACTGCTGACCGTGCAGACCCATGCCGCCACGATCGCCATGGAAGACCAGTCGCAATTGCAACCGTCCGCTGCGCACGCGGCCGCCCATCAATTCCAACCGCCTGAAGAAAGCGAATTGCCTGACAACGCCTATGGCAAATTAGTCAGGCAGGGTTACGCGCTGTTCGTCGACACCAAGCGCCTGGCGCCACAATTTGTCGGTAACGGACTGAACTGCAGCAACTGCCATCTGGACCAAGGTCGGCTGGCTAATTCTGCGCCGCTGTGGGGCGCATACCCGATGTATCCCGCTTATCGAAAGAAGAATGACAAGGTCAACACCTTCGCCGAGCGTTTGCAGGGGTGCTTCCAGTTCAGTATGAACGGCGGCACTCCGCCTGCGGCGGACAGCCCGGAGATTACCGCGTTGTCTGTGTATGCCTACTGGCTGGCAAGCAAGGCTCCCTTGGGCGTAGAGCTGCCGGGGCGTGGTTACCCCGATGTGGTGCAACCGGCCAAAGGTTACAACTTGGGCCAGGGCGCCGAGGTCTATAAAGGGCAATGTGCGGTATGCCATGGCGCCGAAGGGCAGGGGCAGAAGGTCGGTGCCAGCTACGTGATGCCGCCGCTATGGGGTAAAGACTCCTACAACTGGGGGGCCGGCATGCACCGAATCAATACTGCAGCGTCTTTCATCAAGCACAATATGCCATTGGGCAAGGGCGGGAGCTTGAGCGACCAGCAAGCCTGGGATGTCGCCGCCTACGTCAACAGCCATGAGCGGCCACAGGATCCACGCCTAGTGGAAGGCTCAGTGGAGAAAACCCGCGTCAAGTTTCACGCCAATGATGGTGTCAATTTGTACGGGCAAACCGTTGATGGCGTGTTGATCGGCCAAGGCATCCGTTAAACTGTCGGGTATTCAATGCAAAAAATGCCGCGCAAGCCTTAAAGTCGCGCGGCATTTGTCTTTTTTCGGAAAACCGCCATGAAACGTGAACACGTCAAAGCCCGCTATGCCGAGGGTCAGATATCGGCCACGCATATCATTCAAAATCCTGCCGACTTGGGCGAGTGGATCGTCTTCTTCAAGAAAAGCGGCGGGCGTAGTTACTTCCTGGTGGATGATCAGGACGAAGTCGAGTCCTTCCCGCGCCTGGATGACCTGATCGAGCTATTGCGCGACCTGGGGGTCAAGTTCGCCGAGATTCACCTTTAGCCTACGGCTTATTTGCAGACCACAACGACGCTGCGGCTTTTGAAGTTGCCGACGTCCTTGCCCAGGGTCTTGTCGCTTTCTTTTAGCGAAGGCGTGCCGTCAGTGCCGACAATACGGTAGCCGGTGCCTGCGCAGGAGGCGTCGGCTTTTTCGTAGCAACTGGCCCACGAATTGGCCTCACCCGAACAGTCAATGGTCAGACCTTGTTCGCCGTTTTTCAGGTATGTGTCGGAAGTGGTGGTGCAGCCGGCGAGTGCCAGTACCGCAGTCAGTGCCAGAATTTTGTTCATGTGTTGGGTCGTCGTCGAGGGTCTAAGGGAAGGGCGCTGACACTGTCGTGGGGCGTTGGCGCAAGAGTATAGCGAACTGCCACCTGTCGTGCAGTCGCAGAAATATGATCTACGACTGCACGCCCCCCCGGCAATCGAACTTAACCGCTCTTGCGTGTCATGGCACCCCCATTACCAGTACGCCGCTGCCGCTGACGGACCCGGCGGCGGGCAAAGACCCCGCACGCCGAACGAGAGAAAAGGTCACGTCATCGCCTCCCGTGCTGTTGCTGATCTGGGTGCGGAATGAGCCGTTGACTTGAACCGCAGACCCGGCACGGACAAGGGCTGTGCCCACGTCTGGGTTGGTCATCGTCAGCAGTCGGTTGTTAAATGACGTCGGCGTGCCTTTGTAAGTGATGGTAATCGGCGTATTAATCCCGCCATCCGGGCATGAGTAGGTGAGCCTGCGGTTGGTGGTGACAGACGTTGTGAGCGGATCGGTACCAATCGCCCGCTGATGCACGTCGCCGAAGTTGATCTCGATCGGGTTGTTATTGTTGATCGTGCATGTTGACGGTGAGACGGTGAAGTTGTTGGCAGCGGTATACGTGACGGTGAGCTGCGGACGGGTGCCGTCGTAGTTGTTTGAACTGGTGAGACGCAACAGGCCAAGGTTATCGCCTATTCGAACATCGAACGGATTAGCCGGATAGTTACGTATCAGAATGTAGGGTGTGACATTGATCGGGTAAAAGACCCCGTTATTGGGGACGGTGACTATCCCGATACCCGTCGGAACAGGCGTGTTGTAGAACCCCCCGTTGATGCGCAAACCGGTGCTTTCGCCGGCAAACTTGGGACCAGGCGTCCAGGCGGTGCCTGCTGCGCTCCCGGATGACCAGAAGTCCGCATGCCAGGCGGGGCCTCCACTGTAGGTAAATCGACATTCCAACCGTGCGCCCTCCAGAAAGATCCGGCTGCGGTCTGCGCTCAAGGTCACCGTAACGGGAACCTGCAAGTTGGGATTGCCATTCTGCCAAGGCCCGCCATTGACTCGACAGTCGACGGCCAGCGCGGCCGTACTTGCACTTATCAGGATGAGAAGCACAGAGGTTGTATAAAGTCGTTTCATGTTGATCTCTTGTTCCTTCTATAAAGGGTGTTGAGGCGCGCAGGTCATGGCACCCCCATCACGAGTACGCCGCTGCCGCTTATGGCTCCAGCGGCAGGCAGAGACCCCGCTCGCCGAACCAGCGAAAACGTCACATCGTCGCCACCTCCACTGTTGGTAATGCGAGTCAGGAATGAACCGTTGACTTGAACCGCAGAGCCGGCACGAACAAGGGCCGTGCCCACGTCCGGGTGGGTCATCGTCAGCAACCGATTGTTGAATGACGTCGGCGTGCCTTTGTAAGTGATGGTGATCGGCGTATTAATCCCGCCATCCGGGCATGAGTAGGTGAGCCTGCGGTTGGTGCTGACAGACGTTGTGAGAGAATGCGGGTGGTGTCGCTGCCAAGTCGCACATTCACCGGGATCTGCAAGCTTATGGTCCCGCCAGGATTCACCGTTTGCCACGGCCCGCCATTCACGCGGCAATCCGCTGCTCGCGCGGTGGGGGTAACACCCAACAGCACAAGCAGCACCAGGGCGCCATAGAGTCGTTTCATTTTGGATTCTCATTGTTCTTATTGCCTGGAGGCCGATTACGCGCTCATCTCGCGCAGAATCGACCCGCAGCAACAGGTTTTCCCACGGCTGTTCAAGCCTGAGGTTGGCTAGGGATAGTCCAGTGTGAAAGTGGACGTCACCGTATACGCGCCGTGCCCGATGGTTTCATCCCGGATGGCTTGGGGCTCGCCCTGCACATAGGCTTTGAGCTCGATGCTGTTGCTGCCATCGCTCAACACCTGTTTGTCGCTGACGGTGTTCAAGGGCAACGGTTTGTTGCTCAGTGTCTCGATACCGACTCCAATCCCTGAAGCGCCGCTGCCGCCATCCAGTGCGAGCAGACCCGGAAGCGCCAGGTTTTCGTTACCACCCAATGTGATCGTCACCGTGTTGCCAATCGTGGTGTCACACTCCTCCAAATGCACCTTGAAACCCTTACCTTGTGTGCGCGTGTTGATGTAGAGGTGCTTGCTGGTCACGTCCCAGAGTTCCAGGGTAATGGCCTCGTCGCCGGGGCGAATCGTGCAGGCTTCTTCAACCAGATTGCCCTTGAATTTCAGGTTGTCCGCTGCTTTCCCCTCGGCGGTCAGGCCCAAGGTCAGTGCCAGTGCCAGCACGGGGTAGGGCCACCCCTTAGAAACACGTTGATGGTGCATGAACTCAACTCCTACTCGTATTCGGCCAGCAGCGTGGCCACCGCCGTAAAGCTTGCGGGGGCCAGAATTGCACCTGGCCGTTTGACGGGCACAACTTCCAATATCGGCGGTGACGACAGGGTTATGTCCATGGGCGTATTGAGGAGGAACGGCAGGCTGTTTTGAAAAATCCGAATGCCTAGATCCGACGCACTGGTTTGTAGTGCTGCGCCGTCAAAACCTGTGGGTGTGCCGTTAACACTCAGCTTCAGCAACCAAGGGAGCGTATCGGTGCCACAACTGATGGTGTAGCCGACCGCTCTGCGGTATTTCTCACCATCGACACGCTTTACCCCGACATCGCCGAAATCGACTTCAATGGTGTTGCCGGCGTCGATCGTGCAGGGCGGAGGCTCGTTCAGGGTTCCGCTGAACGTCAGGTTGGCCGACGCACCACTGCACAGACCGATGGAGCACAAGGCGAGCAACGCTCGCTGCTTCCAAAATGTCATTGATCATTCCTCTTCATTGATAATCGACCACAAGGGTGGCGGTCGCATCAAATGCCCCTCCTGTCAGCTTGCTGCCCTCGCGCTTGACGGGAACCGCCTGCACGGCTGGAAAGTTCGGGTTAGTAAAATTCACAGCTGTATTGAGCGGCCAATCTGCGCCATTGACGAACAGCTTCACGCCAAGATCTGTCTTGCGCGTCGACAGCACACGGCTGTCAAACGCGGCCCCCGTACCTTTGAGTTCCAGCGTCAATGCGTTGCTGTAAGGGGAATCACAGGTGACCGTGTAGGGCACATCGCGGCGGTAATTGACCCCGTCGATCCGTGAGGTCAGCAGGTCATTGCCAAACGGTACATCCAGTGTGCTGCCGCTGTTAATTACGCACGGCGGCGGTGCAATGATGACCGCGCGGATGGTCAGGTTGGTCTGGGCCTGTACACCCAGGCTTGCGGCCCACAGCAGGCCGCTCCCGAAAATGATGGCCCAGGGGCCATTTGACTTAGCCATTGTTTTGCCCTTACTCATAATTGAGCCTGAAATCCACCACGGCCTTGAATGCTCCGCTGGTCAACGGCGCGGAGGTACGCGTGGGCTGAACGTTCCAGGTCTTTGTGCTGCCGCCCAGGGGCAAAAACAATGGTTCGCCCCGTGAGCCCAGTTGCACATTGCGCCCAAGGGAATCAGTCAAATACAGGCCCATCCCGGTGATGCCTTGCACTTTGACCAAGCGTGAATCATCGGCATCGGCAGGCGCGACAAACGCGACTGACAGCACCGGTTGAAAGGCGCTCCACGTCAGGTTCCCCGTACGTTCATTGCGGATGCTGCCTGCAGTGCGGTTGCACTCGTTGAAGCGCAACTGAAATGCGATGGCTTTTGCCTGGTCGCCAGGCCGTTGCAGTTGGTTGGTCGACACGTCGCCTAGGTCAACTGTCTGATGCAGTGATGTCATCTCCAGGCTGCAGGGGGTTTCATGCATGGAGCCGGATATGTTCAGCACGCCATTCATGCCCTCGACATCCTCGGCATGCGCGCGCCCCACAAAGGCCAGTAACAGGCCGCCCACGACCTTTACATAGTGCGATTTCATGACTTGCTCCGGCGGCAGGCGTTACTGGTTAAGCGGTGATGCTTGCAAGTTCACCTTGCAAGTTTCACCACTGCAGGTGAAGGCCAGCAGCGGACGTCCGCCGTAGTCATTCACGTAGGCCAAATAAGGGCTGGTGCCGAGCGCCTGGGCAGTAGGTCCCAGGGGCAGCGAGCCTTTGGGCGGGACCATCAGCGGTTCGAAACCCGGCACGGTTTTGCCGTCCTTGGTGGTGCGCGCATCCACGAGGGTCACGAAGTAGGGCGTCGGGTTGTTCACCTGATACCGCTCGCCTTGCCGGGTAAGGGTCAGCTTTTCCTGCCACGGGTTGGACAGGTCTTGCTGGCTGGGGGTAATGGCTTGCGGCCGGTAGAACAACTTAATCCGCGTCTGCAGCGCAATTTGCAGGGTGTTGGACTTGTCGCTGCGCGGCGGAATCTCCCTCAAGTTGAAGTAGTAGACTGACTCTCGATCCTGCGGCAGGGACTTGGCGGCCGGTAATGCCTGAACTTTTACCTGGCTCTGCTTCCCGGGTTCCACGCGCTGAACCGGCGGTAGCACGATCAGGGGCGTGGTGATTTTCTGACCGGCTTCATCCTCGATCCAGCCCTGTGCCAAATACGGCAGTTGGGTGTTGTTGTTCGTGATGTTCACGCTGGTGGCGTCTTTGCCCCCATCGAAAATCACTCGGGTACGATCCAAGCCAATCGCGGCGTTGGCGCTTTGGCTCATGCTCAACGCCAGCAGTGCGAGGGTGTGGAGTGTGAGGCGTGTATTCAGCATCATGAGGAAGTGTTCTCCGTAGCGGTGGGCTTGCCGGTCAGCTGTGCCGGCTCGGACAAGGGTTGATCGGTGGCTACCATCCGGCAGCCCAGTTGCAGGGCGTTGGTCAAGCCATCAGCCGGTAAAGTGATGGGAAGCGTGAGGACGCATCGCTCGCTTCCGCCCCAACTGACGGTCATCTGCTCGCCAGCCTGAATGCCGCTGAGGTAGACACTGCCGCCGTCATTCACAATGCCTGTGTCTTGCTGCCTGGTGTTTTTCACCGTCGCGCCGAAGGGCGGCGAACTGCCGTCCGGCAGGCGCAGGACCGCCATGGCCTTCTCGCCGGCAATCACTTCCAGAGATCGATAACCGATCGCCCCTTCGGTGAGCGTCAGTTGGGTCACGGATTGGGTCGCTTCAACGTTGCTTGGCAAGCTCTCCAGGTCAACGCTGGCTGCCGTGCGCTGATAGCTGCTCAGATCGGAAATCACCGCTTTGCCGAAAGCATTGCTGCGGGTTGGGGTGCCGTAGCCGCGCACAGGCACATCGGGTACACCACCGGTGTCGACCATCAGGCGAGTGCCGCCTGTGCTACTGGTGCGATGCAGCGCTGCGCCGTAAGGCGTGAGCGTGCCACCGCCGCGAGCGGACATGCTGAGGTTGGTGTGGTTGCCTTGCTGCTGGCTGGCAGCGAGCGTGAAATCAGCCTGGTCACCGATGTGACTCAGATAACCACTGGCGGAGTTGTCGCTTGCACTGAGCTGGTAACTGTTGCGCTGATCAATGCGATCACTGTAACGCGTCGATAGGCTATTAGTGCCGGCGGCCCTATTCGCGTCCACCGACAGTGTGCCGGTGGGGCCCAATGGCAGGCTGACGGTCAGTGCCATTCCATTATCCTTATAGTTGTAGTCGAGGGTGCGATACAGGTTCAGGGACAGGCTCATGTTTTTAACGCTGCCGACGTTGAAGTAGCGCGACAGCGATACGTTCCAGCGCTGGGTCGCTGGCCGCGTCCAATACGTTTGTTTGTTGTAACTGGCGTAGACGGTGGCCCCCAGATCGCGAAACTGTTTGTTCACCGTGGCGGTATAAAGCGCCTTGCTGCCGCCGATAGGCTTCCATTGCGCTTGGTGGTCGCCGTTTCCGTTGTATTCCCCGCGCCCGGCGAGTTCGCCATTCATCCCGTAATAATGAGCATCCAGGTATTCACTCATGCTCAAGAAGTTCTTATCGGAAAAGCGGTAGCCGGCGAAGGTGACTTGGCTGTCATACTCTTCAAAGTTCTTGGAGTACTGCAGGCGATAGGATCTACCTGACAGCGTTTCATTCCAGATCTCGGCCTGGGACTGGGTCACATCCAGCGACACGGCGCCCAACGCGAGCAGGTCACGGCCTGCGCCGATAGACGCCGCGCGGTAGTTGTTATCGGTGATCCCACCGCCAAATAGCGACCAGCCGTTGCTGATCCCCCAGGAAAACTCGCCGGTCCCGAACACCCTGCCATCACCGTTGTACTGCAGGTTGGAGGGCCGTCCAGTCGCCAGTTTGTAACGAACTTGCCCAGGACGCGTCAGGTAGGGAACGCCTGCCGTGTTGAGCTGGAAGGTGTGTACCGAACCGTCCTGCTCCTCCACGCGCACATCCAGCGTGCCGGTGACGGCGTCATTAAGGTCCTGAATACGGAAAGGGCCTGCGGCAACCAGGGCTTCATACAGCACACGGCCTTGCTGGCTGATGACAACCCTGGCATTGGTCTTGGCCACCCCGACGACCTCGGGTGCATAACCTCGCAAGTTAGGTGGTAGCTGGCTTTCATCCGAGTTCAGTGCTGCGCCGGTAAAGCGGAAGCTGTCAAACAGATCGGAGTACAGGTAGTTTTCTCCCACCACCAAGCGCGCCTTCAGCGCAGGAATCGCGCGGTAAGCGTAGTAACGGCTCCATTCGAGCTTTCGATTGCCGGCCGCTCCCTCCTTCTCGTTGTCGACACGCCCCTGCCAATCCGCCCTCAGGCGCCAGGCCCCAGCATTGGCCCCCAGTGTTCCGTTACCACTGATATTATTGCGAGACCGCTCGTTCTTCTGGTGGCTGGACTGAGCTGTCATGTTGTAGTCAACCAGCAGCCCCGGCACGCCCTCATCCCAGCGCGAGGGCGGGTCCCAGTTAATGGCGCTGTACTCAAGGTAGGCTTGGGGGAGGCTGATGTTCAGTGAGGAGGTGGCCAGGTCACCACTGACTTCCATGCCTGGTAAACCTCGAATATCCAGGCACTCGCCGCCTTTCCACCAAGTAAGCCCGTCAACTTCGGATGCCTTCAGACCCAACTGTTCCACCAGCGCCCTGGATAAACAGGCTTGGCTGCCTTTGGGGTCGTTGTCGGGGGGGTAAAAGGCCACCGACTGCTCGGAAACAGGCTGGCCATTTATCTGCACCACCATCACGTAAGTGCCCGGCAGAATAAACCCGCTGCGTGCAAACTGTGACAAGTCGATATTGGTGCGATCACTGAGATCAAGTACGTCAGTATTGAACTCGATATCTGCGGCACCCAATGCAGTTCCCGCCAGCGATATCAACCCACCAAAGAGGCTGGGGCGAAGCGTATTTTTGATCTTCGACGCATTCAACATGGAAGCAACCCATCAATGTTCAAAAGTATTCCAACTTGAATCGCACTGCGACGCGGTGAGCACCGGCTCCCAGCGGCAGCCCATTGCCGACCAGTCGAAGTATGTAGTTCAGGGTCATGTCACCTTCGGCCAGCGGATGCGGGGCCATCGGCTCGCCCGGAATACTCTCCTCGCCAGCCGAATCCCAAATGTGAAAGGCCACCCCTTGCGAATCACCCAAGGCGGCAAATGAGCGGCCTTCTCGATCGCGGGGCCCGTCAAACGTCACGCGCAGATGCTCCCAGTCAGGCAGAGTTGCCCCCGGCCGCGACGGATCGGGACGAGTCAATGAGCAATTGACCAGACGCAGTTGGAAGGGGTGCGGCGCTCCCTCCGTGTTGCGTAAGAGCCGACCTATGGGTTCCGGATCCATCTCGATGGATTGATCGGCACTGGTCAATTCCAGCCCGCAGGCTGAGTCAACGACCTCTCCACCCAGCGTGACAATCCCATCGCCTTGCGCAGGTGTCTGTGCAAGAACATAGGGGTTGATCAACATCGTTATTGAAGAGGTGATAGCGAGACTTATGAATGTTTTCACCGTGATCTCCCATCAGTTTCCCCCGCCACCCTGAAGTGGCGGGGGAAAGACTTACTGATAAGCCAAGGTGAAGTTGGTGACGGCGCTGAAATCACCCGGGACGATATCGCCGGTGGCGGCGCCTTGTACAAAGGCACCGAACTCAAGCGTGTTATTGCCAGCGACAATGGTTTGCGGCGTGGTAGGGGTGCCTAATACAATCGGGCTGCCGCCGTGGGTCATCATGATGCCGACGAGGCCCGCGCTACCGACCGTACCAATCGCACCCGGAACGACGGTTGATGGCGCGCCGGTGAAGGTTGTGGTCACTGTATTATCGACCAGGTTCGACAGATCGCAGCCTTCAAGTTCGATCTGTACGCGCCGCGCTTCAGACTTTCCGCCATCTTGCAATTGATGCTTGGCAATGGCGCCCAGGTTAACGGTTTGATCGACGGATTCAGGCTTGATAGAGCAGGCACCCGAGTGGACCGATCCCAAAAAAGTAACTGTTCCATCCGCCGCCTGAGCAACGGACATCGAACCCGCCAACAGCCCGAGAGTTAACAGCGCAGTTTTAAATTTAGTTTTCATTTACAGAGGCCTACGAAATGTCAATAAAGAGCCCGTCGCAGCGTTGCACAGGGCTTGTTTTTCACGTCAAACGTGACATCCGAAAACCCGGCCAGCCAGCGCCGGAGTTGCAGTTGAAAGCGTTATGTTTTCCAACTACTTGCATTGCAATTCGTGAGTGCGTTTGAAGCGAGGCCATTGTCAGTGCTGAGCCTGAGGAAGTAAGTCGCCGGATTCGTTTAGTTGTGTAGTCGCACAGGAGCACGCGACATAGGAGGAATATGGCGATTTGCCAAAACATCAAGATGGGCTGTCAGAAGAGGGCTACAAGTTGCTTAATGAGAATAGTTCAGGCGGGTGGTGTTCTGTCAGAGCGGGATGACATTCCCCGAAAATAATAGCGTTTAATCGGGTTGTCCAACTTCGAGTTTGGTCTGGATATGTTGGGAAAATGGACACCCACAAAAAAGCCCCGCTTAGCGGGGCTTTATAGACTCATCAAAAAGGCTTACTTACTCTTGGGCCGTTTGCTTGATGCGTGGCCCGCTTCATCCACAAATACCTCAGCTACCGCTGCAGCCTGGCTTTCGGTCGCGAATACCCCAGCGACGCTGTCGCCGTGGAAGTTGATCAGGTGCCAGCCGTCTGAACGCTTTGTGATCAGGTAGCCGTTTACGCCTTTTGGTTCTGACATCTATCAATCTCGTGGTGTGGTTCAAGCGTACAATGATAGCGCCAAATGGCCTGGGGGCGCGCAAGTTGTTGTCGGTCAGTGCCGGGCGGCGAAAAGCATGCTAAAACCTTTACCGTTCGTTGAAACTGAGGGGCCAAGGCTTGGTTGGTGGTGCCGTTGGTAACGCCCTTCGTAGGATCAATGGAACTTACGCGCACATTTTTTCTCTATCATGACATCGCAACGCCAGCAGGACCCCATTGTAAGGTGGCTGCGGCCTGATTAGACTGCGCCGAATTCCGTACGCACAGCCCTTTGTAAGGACTCATATGATCAAGAAATGCTTGTTCCCAGCAGCCGGTTACGGCACTCGCTTTCTGCCAGCGACCAAAGCCATGCCCAAGGAGATGCTGCCGGTGGTGAACAAGCCACTGATTCAGTACGGCGTCGAAGAGGCACTGGATGCCGGCTTGAACGAAATCTCCATCGTCACGGGTCGCGGTAAGCGCGCGTTGGAAGACCACTTCGACATCAGCTACGAACTGGAAAACCAGATCAAGGGCACTGACAAGGAAAAATACCTGGTCGGTATCCGTAAACTGCTCGACGAGTGCTCGTTCTCCTACACCCGTCAGACCCAGATGAAAGGCCTCGGCCACGCCATCCTGACCGGCCGCCCACTGATTGGCGATGAACCGTTCGCCGTGGTACTGGCGGATGACCTGTGCGTCAACCTGGAAGGCGACGGTGTGCTGACCCAGATGGTCAAGTTGTACCAAAAGTACCGCTGCACCATCGTTGCGGTTCAAGAGGTTGATCCTCAAGAGACCAACAAGTACGGCGTGATTGCCGGTGATGACATTGGTGATGGCCTGATCCGCGTACGCGACATGGTCGAAAAACCAGCGCCGGAAGATGCGCCGTCGAACCTGGCGATCATCGGCCGTTACATTCTGACCCCGGACATCTTCAAGCTGATCGAAGAAACCGAGCCAGGCAAGGGTGGCGAGATTCAGATCACTGACGCCCTGTTGAAGCAGGCTAAAGACGGTTGTGTGATCGCGTACAAATTCAAGGGTCGTCGTTTTGACTGCGGTGGCGCTGAAGGCTACATCGAAGCAACCAACTTCTGCTACGAGCACTTCTACAAGACCGGCAAGGCTTACTGATTCGCGCCTGCCTGACTGTTCTAAAAAAACCACCTTCGGGTGGTTTTCTCGTTTTTCAGCCCAATGTAAGCCGGTATGCTGGTGTTCTGCCAAGGAGAGTAAAATGGCCTACGATTTTGATCTGTATGTAATTGGCGCCGGTTCCGGCGGTGTTCGCGCGGCGCGCTTTGCCGCTGGCTTTGGCGCCAAGGTGGCCGTGGCGGAGAGCCGCTACCTGGGCGGTACGTGCGTTAACGTCGGCTGTGTGCCGAAAAAACTGTTGGTGTATGGCGCGCATTTCGCCGAAGACTTCGAGCAGGCCAGCGGTTTTGGTTGGTCGCTGGGTGAGGCGAACTTTGATTGGGCGACCCTGATCGCCAACAAGGACCGCGAAATCAACCGTCTCAATGGTATCTACCGCAACCTGCTGGTCAACAGCGGCGTCACCCTGCATGAAGGTCACGCACGCTTGGTGGGGCCGCATCAGGTGGAGATCAATGGTGAGCGCTTTACCGCCAAGCACATCCTGATCGCCACGGGTGGCTGGCCGCAAATCCCGCAGGTTCCGGGGCACGAACACGCCATTGGCTCCAATGAGGCGTTTTTCCTTAAAGAGCTGCCTAAACGTGTATTGGTGGTGGGCGGTGGCTACATTGCCGTTGAGTTTGCTGGCATTTTCCATGGCTTGGGCGCACAGACTTCGCTGCTGTATCGCGGCGACTTGTTCCTGCGCGGTTTTGATGGTGCGGTGCGCACGCACCTGAAAGAAGAGCTGACCAAGCGCGGCCTGGATCTGCAATTCAACGCTGATATCGAGCGTATTGACAAACAAGCCGATGGCAGCCTCAAGGCCACGCTGAAAGACGGTCGTGTGCTGGACGCCGATTGCGTGTTCTATGCCACCGGCCGCCGCCCGATGTTGGACAATCTGGGCCTGGAGAATACCGGCGTCAAATTGGACGAGCGCGGCTTCGTTGAAGTGGATGACCTGTACCAGACCGCCGAGCCGTCGATCCTGGCGCTCGGAGATGTCATTGGTCGTGTGCAATTGACGCCGGTTGCCCTGGCCGAAGGCATGGCGGTTGCGCGGCGCTTGTTCAAGCCTGAGCAGTATCGCCCAGTGGACTACGCGATGATTCCGACGGCGGTGTTCAGCCTGCCGAACATCGGCACTGTGGGCCTAAGTGAGGAAGAAGCGAAAAAGAACGGCCACAAGGTGCAGATCTTCGAGAGCCGCTTCCGCCCCATGAAGCTGACATTGACCGACTGCCAGGAAAAAACCTTGATGAAGCTGGTGGTCGACGCCGACACCGACAAGGTGCTGGGTTGTCACATGGTCGGCCCGGACGCTGGCGAGATCGTGCAGGGCCTGGCGATTGCGCTCAAGGCGGGCGCAACCAAGCAGCATTTCGATGAAACTATCGGCGTGCACCCCACCGCAGCGGAAGAATTCGTCACCATGCGCACGCCTGTGGCGCACTGATCAGGCTTGCGGGGTTGCGTCTGGCGCTGCTGCAACGGCAGCTGCCAGGCGCAGTGCCTCAATACTCGCCTGGGCCTTGATAAGGTCCAGTTCCAAGCTTTTGTTGCTCTGCTGGTGTTCGCTCAACGCTTGCTGGCGTGACTGGCTCTCTAGCACCGCAACCCGCAGGCGCTCCTGAAGCAAGGTGCGTTCGCTTTCAATCAGGTTCACCTGTTCACTGAGCTTTTGCTGCACGGCCTGGTCTTTGCGGGTTTGCTCCTGCAGGGCGACCAGTTCCTTCGCGGTTACGCGGTGCTCAATTAACAGTCGCTCATTGTCGCGGTGCAGCTGTGTGATCTCGTCCTGGCGCACCATGGCACTTTGCTGGAGCTGGCGCAGTTCCGCTTGGACCTGCTGCAACTGGCCTTCATGGCGTCGCTGTTCCTGCTCACGTTGTTCCTTGATCGCATTGCGGTAATGCTCCAGGGCATCCCGAGCGTGCAGGTGCTTTTCTTCCAGCGAGCGAATCTGTTCGTCCTTGTCGCTAATCCTCAGTTCGTAGTCGCTGCACGCCTGGCTGAGCCCGGCATTGCGGGTTTGCTCGGTCTGCAAGCTGGTGCTGGCGGTTTGCAGGGCGGCACTTTCTTCTGCCAGCGCTGCGGCCTGGATATCAAATTGCTGTCTGAGGTCTGCGTGAGCGGCTTCCAGTGTCTCTATCTGGCCGAGCAGGGCAGCCTTGTGTTGTTCGAATTGCGCCACGGCCAGGTCGATAGGTTCCTGAGCCTTCTCTTTCAAGCGTAGAGCCAGCCGTGCAACCAGTTCGCTGAGCTCGTCGTCGATCGGCGCTTCGGTGATGGTCAGTCGGCTTTCGCTATCGTCCAATTCCTTCAGGTAGCGATGAATTGTGGTTTTCGAGCCGGTATTGCCCATCTCGATGCGTACAGCGTCGATGCTGGGGTTTTCGCCACGGGCCAGGATCGCCAAGCGTGCCGTTTGAACTACTGCTTTGTTTATGCCGCCGCGGGCCATGGGGTCTCCGTCGATTTCGTACTGTGGTACAGGGTATGTAGATACATACTCTATCATGAATAAAAAGTCGTTCAAATTCATGATTTAACAGATGGGATATTGGCGTATTATCCCGCCTCATAGCCGTTTTAAGCGCGGATTCACCTTTTAGCAGTACGAATGGGCCTTTCATGAGCGATCTGGATCGGTATCTCAACGCCGCCACGCGTGACAACACACGCCGCAGCTACCGTGCGGCCATCGAACACTTCGAAGTGAGTTGGGGTGGGTTCCTGCCAGCTACCAGCGAAAGCGTGGCGCGCTACCTGGTGGCACATGCTGGCGTGCTGGCGATCAATACATTGAAGCTGCGGCTTTCTGCGCTGGCGCAGTGGCACACCAGTCAGGGCTTTCCTGACCCGACCAAGGCGCCGGTAGTGCGCAAGGTGCTCAAGGGGATTCGCGCCGTACACCCGGCGCAGGAGAAACAGGCCGAGCCGCTGCAGCTCCAGCACCTGGAGCAGGTGGTTGCCTGGCTGGAGGCAGAGGCACTGCAGGCGAGCAAAGACCAGGACCCGCCCCGATTGCTGCGCGCCAAGCGCGATACCGCACTGATCCTGTTGGGGTTCTGGCGGGGGTTTCGCAGCGATGAGCTGTGCCGCTTGAGCATTGAGCACGTGCAAGCGGTGCAGGGGGCAGGCATCAGCCTATACCTGCCACGCAGCAAAAGTGACCGCGACAACCTTGGCAAGACCTACCAGACTCCGGCGTTATTGCGACTGTGCCCGGTGCAGGCTTACAGCGAATGGCTCAGCGCGTCGGCACTGGTACGCGGCCCGGTGTTCCGTGGAGTTGATCGCTGGGGCAACCTGGGCGAGGAGGGGCTGCATCCCAACAGTGTGATCCCGCTGCTTCGCCAAGCGCTTGAGCGTGCGGGTATTCCAGCTGATCAATACACCAGTCACTCACTGAGACGAGGCTTTGCCACCTGGGCCCATCGCAGTGGCTGGGACCTGAAGTCATTGATGAGTTACGTCGGTTGGAGCGACATGAAATCCGCCATGCGCTATGTTGAAGCGACGCCTTTTCTCGGCATGACCTTGGCGACCCAATCGCTGATTTGAGGTTTCTTCTATTAATACCCCTACCTGATAGAGAAAACCAATCGTCAGCATCAGGTTTGCCAATGAGCCATCGCGAGGAAGAGTCGGTAGGATTCACCCCATCAACTTACTAACCCCTGACGGAGAGTCAACGATGCCTATCATCAACAGCCAAGTAAAACCGTTTAAAGCTACCGCCTACAAAAACGGCAACTTCGTAGACGTGTCGGACGCTGACCTGAAAGGCAAATGGTCCGTCGTATTCTTCTACCCAGCCGACTTCACCTTCGTTTGCCCAACCGAGCTCGAAGACCTGGCTGACAACTACGCCGAATTCCAGAAACTGGGCGTCGAAATCTACAGTGTTTCCACCGACACCCACTTTGCCCACGCTGCCTGGCACAACACGTCGCCAGCCATCGGCAAAATCCAGTACACCATGATCGGCGACCCAACCCTGACCATCTCGCGCAACTTCGACGTACTGATCGAAGAGGCCGGCCTGGCAGACCGCGGTACTTTCGTGATCAACCCAGAAGGTCAGATCAAGATCGTTGAACTGAACGACGGCGGTGTTGGCCGTGACGCCTCCGAGCTGCTGCGCAAAATCAAGGCCGCTCAGTACGTTGCTGCCCACCCAGGCGAAGTGTGCCCAGCCAAGTGGAAAGAAGGCGAGGCCACTCTGGCTCCGTCCCTGGACTTGGTCGGCAAGATCTAAGTGAAGTACCCAGGGCGGGATTCCGCACCTAAGTAAGCTGCATCCGCCCTCAAAACGCCCGGGCGAGATTCGCTCGGGCGTTTTTTTGTCTGCAATAAATCGAATTAATAGGAAATCGCCCGTATGTTGGACGCCAATCTTAAAGCTCAGTTGAAGTCATACCTGGAACGGGTCACCCAGCCGATCGAGATCGTCGCCTCCCTCGAAGACGGTGCGAAATCCCAGGAAATGCTTGCCCTTTTGCAAGATGTTGTGAGCCTCACCACGCTGATTACCCTGAGAACCGATGGTAATGATGCGCGCAAGCCGTCTTTCTCCATCAGCCGCCCGGGTGCCGATATCAGTCTGCGTTTTGCCGGCATCCCCATGGGCCATGAATTCACTTCGCTGGTGCTGGCCCTGCTGCAAGTCGGTGGCCACCCGTCGAAGGCCAGCGTCGATATGATTGAACAGATCCGCGCCCTCAACGGCGACTACAGCTTCGAGACGTACTTCTCGCTGTCGTGCCAGAACTGCCCGGACGTGGTCCAGGCGCTGAACCTGATGGCAGTGCTCAACCCGAACATCCGCCACGTCGCCATCGACGGTGCGTTGTTCCAGGCTGAAGTCGATGAGCGCCAGATCATGGCGGTGCCTAGCGTGTACCTCAACGGCGTGAACTTCGGCCAGGGTCGTATGGGCCTGGAAGAAATCCTCGCCAAGCTCGACACCAGCGGTATCGAAAAAGCCGCCGAGAAAATCAGCGCCAAAGACGCCTTTGATGTACTGGTTGTCGGCGGTGGCCCAGCCGGTTCTTCGGCAGCGATCTACGCTGCGCGTAAAGGCATCCGTACCGGTGTGGCTGCTGAGCGCTTCGGCGGGCAAGTCCTGGACACAATGTCCATCGAAAACTTCATCTCCGTGCAGGAAACCGAAGGGCCGAAACTCGCCAGCGCGCTGGAAGCCCACGTACGTCAATACGACGTGGACATCATGAACCTGCAGCGTGCCAGCAGCTTGATCCCTGCGAAAAACGCTGGCGACTTGCACGAAATTCGCTTCGAAAGCGGTGCGACCCTCAAGTCCAAGACCGTAATCCTGGCCACTGGCGCCCGCTGGCGCGAAATGGGTGTGCCGGGCGAGCAGGAATACAAAGCCAAGGGCGTGTGCTTCTGCCCGCACTGCGACGGCCCGCTGTTCAAAGGCAAGCGCGTGGCAGTGATCGGCGGCGGTAACTCCGGCGTTGAAGCAGCCATCGACCTGGCCGGTATCGTCAGCCACGTGACCTTGCTCGAGTTCGACAGCAAACTGCGCGCCGACGCCGTGTTGCAGCGCAAGCTCTACAGCCTGCCGAACGTAGACGTGATCACCAGTGCACTGACCAGTGAAGTCAAAGGCGACGGCCAGAAAGTCACCGGCCTGGCGTACAAAGATCGCGACAGTGGCGAGTTCAAGACCCTCGACCTGGAAGGCATCTTTGTGCAGATCGGTTTGCTGCCCAACACTGACTGGCTCAAAGGCACAGTGGAGCTGACCCCGCGCGGCGAGATCATTGTCGATGCGCGTGGCGAGACTTCACTGCCAGGTGTATTTGCCGCCGGTGACGTAACGACCGTGCCGTATAAGCAGATCGTGATCGCGGTGGGCGAGGGCGCCAAGGCTTCTCTAAGTGCTTTCGATCACCTGATTCGCACCTCCGCACCGGCGTAAATCCGGGCCCGGAAATGAAAAACCCCATGAGTGATCATGGGGTTTTTTAATGCTTGAACGCTTTACATCGGCGCTGGCTGAATAATCTCAACCCAGTACGCATCCGGGTCCTTGATGAAGGCCAGGCTTTTCATGCGGCCGTCGGTCAGGCGCTTCTGGAAATCACAGCCCAGTGCTTCGAAGCGTTCGCAGGCAGCGACGATGTCCGGTACCGAGATGCAAATATGGCCAAAGCCACGCGGGTCGGTGTTGCCATTGTGGTAGGCAAAGTCGGCATCGTTTTCGGTGCCGTGGTTATGGGTCAGTTCGAGAATGCCAGGGATCGACTTCATCCACTGGGTGCGCTCAGTGGCGTCGGCCGGGATCTGGGCCTTGTCCACCAGCGCCAGGAAGTACAGGCTGAATTCGGCTTCCGGGAAGTCGCGCTTTTCAACCAGTGAGAAACCCAGGACGCGGGTGTAGAAATCCAGCGACTTGGTGATGTCCTTGACCCGCAGCATGGTGTGGTTGAAGACGAAGTTCGAGGTGGCGGTGTCAGGCTGGGCGGTGACGCCCGGGAAAGTGTTCAGATCGTGCAGGCTCATGGGCCCTCCAGAAAAAATGGGGCAAACGCGACTTGAAATGAGAGGCGCGGTCCGTTGGCTTGCGGCAAGCGTCCATGCAGCCGAACCATGATACGCAAGGCCCCTCACTGCGCCAAATGAAAAAGGTCATGCAGCACTTGCTACCAGCGGGTGCCGGGGCTCAAACTTTGACGCTTGAACCTTGGGTGTTTCTCGTAATGATTGAATTCCATAAATCGTTGTTGGGCGCTTTGTGTCTGTTGTTGGGTAGCCCGTCTGTGTGGGCGGCCGACCCAGAAATTCACTGGCCCAGCGGCTGGCAAGTCGAGGAAGTTGAGGCTGACGGCGATGCGCGGGTAAAACCTCAGGCGGTGTCTCGCCTGCGCGCGATCAAGAATGATGAAAATGGCAATACCTTGATGGTTATGGAGTTGACGGGCACACCGATTGAGTCCGGTCATAAAGTTAATCTTCAAGGTGTATTGCTGGAAATGCGTAAATCCATCCAGAAAGATTTTGCCGGTAGCGGTTATCAAAGCGTGTGCACCAAGATGCACCCGACCACACTGAGCCGTCTTGAGGCACTGGAAACGACTTGCGTGATTACTGAGAATGGGCGACACGTGTTGTCGCAAACATTGGTAGGCGCAGTTGATACCGATAAAGCCTATGTTTTTTCATACGCCGGTCAAGCGCAAGCCTACGAGGCCAGCAAAGAGGAAGTCGGCTCGGTACGCGACAGCCTGAAACTTTAATGCATGATGTTGATCGATTTTGAACGAAGTGAACGGTTAGTTAAGTTCCTTTTCGAACCTTAAACAAAAGCCCCGCAATGCGGGGCTTTTTGCTAATGCGTTCCGATCAGCCGCGCAGCCAAGAATCTACAGTGGCGGCGCCATACTGTTCCTTCCACGCTTTCAGGCCGCGGTGGTTGCCGCCTTTGGTTTCGATCAGCTCGCCGGTGTGCGGGTTACTGTAGACTTTGACCACGCGTGCGCGGCGCTGTTTTGGTGCGGCGGGCGCGGCGCCAGCCTTGCCAGGGTTTGGGTCAAGGATCGAGATGATGTCGCGCAGGCCTTTGCCGTAGTGCTTCATCAAGCCTTGCAGCTTTTCTTCGAATTCGATTTCTTTCTTCAAACCGGCGTCGTTCTTCAAGGATTCCAGCTGTGCAAGCTGCTCTTGAAGGGCTTTTTCTGCTGCGCGAAATTCGGCGAGTCTGGACAAAATCTGTACTCCAATAATAGTGTTTGCTGATATCAACTGCAGACAAAGCTATAAGCCAAGCGCTTATAAGGTGACTCAAAGAAAGAGGCCTTTCTGCGAGTTCAGCACAGGCAAGAAAAATTGTAGTAGTTAATGCCCCACGAGTAAATCATATCGTTTACCTAAACAAGATTATTTCATCAAGCGCTTGGGCTGGCTATTCAATGGCTGGTCAGCGACTTAATGAATTGGTCGCAGGGTAACGGTCTACCAAATAGGTAACCCTGAAGGAAATCCACACCGTGAGCCGTCAGATACTCGCACTGCTCGGCTGTTTCCACACCTTCGGCAACGACGCCCAGGTCCAGCTTGCCGGAGAGTTCGATGATACTGTCGAGAATATGCCGCGAGAGTGCATCCGCGCCAATCATGGCCACAAAGCTTTGATCGATTTTCAAGTAGTCAACATTAAAGTTGCGCAAGTAACCCAGGCTGGAATGACCGGTGCCAAAGTCATCAATCGCAATCATCACCCCCAGCTGATGCAGGGCATCGAACAGTTGACGGGTAATAACGGTCGGCTTGATCAACTCGCGTTCGGTCAACTCCAGTACCAGGGTTACCTGGCCGGGTGCGAAGGCGGCGAGAAACTCCCGGCAGTCTTCTACCAGGTCCAGGTCCTGGCAGTGGAGGGCGGTGATATTTACGCCGATATGGAAGCCTGGATTGAAACGCTCGGCATGCGGGGCGAGCTGCGTGGCGGTCTGGCGCAGTAGGGCGCGAGTCATTGGCACGATCAGGCCGGAATGCTCCGCCAGTGGGATAAACAAATCTGGACGCACCAGGCCTTCCTTCGGATGCTGCCAGCGCATCAGTACTTCACAGCCCGCCCAGGCAAGCGTATCGCCCCGTACGACTGGCTGGAAATACGCAATGAATTCGTTGGCGCCCAATGCGCGCTGCAGCTCATGGGTGGGCGCAGACGAACGCTTTTGCAACCAGTGCGCAAGCACGCCGGCCAGCACACCAAAGAACACCAGCAGGCTGAATAGTGCGGGGTAGCGCGCTTCCATAAAACGCCACACTTCACCGGCCGGCATGCCGACATCGACACTGTAGTGATAGCGCTCGGACGCCAAATGGTGATGGGCCACGGCAAACTCCGGCACGGCCGTGTTGCGAACCTTGCCGTCGGCGTCCAGCCAGTCGGGCCCCACTTGCAGAATCAAGTCAGCATAGCGACTGATCAGGCGCAGAGCGTTGGTCAGGTGGTAACCATCGATTGAGGCGAATGCGCCCTTGTCACCGTCGACCAGGCGATAAACCAATAGCGCGGTATCCGGTGTCACCGGGTTGCCGTTCATCAGCCACAGCGTACCGTCCACATAGTCATCGGGGTTGACGGGGGACTGGTAATTGCCCCCGAACAGCGAGCTGCAATAGATATTTTTCTGCCAGGACAACGTCGTGGCCCGCACAAAGGGCCGACGCGTGACTTGTTCACGCAGCGCTAATTGCGCACCGTTGTCGCAAGGCTGACCTGCCAGCGGCAACAAGGTCTGGGCGGCGAGGGCGGTGTTGTCGAGCATCAGATCAAACTGGCGCACTGCTTCGCGGGCGGTTTGCGCCGTGCTTTGCTGCAGGGTGCGTTCGGCCTGCCAATACAGGATGACCACGCCCAGCGCGATGGGTAGCAGGCCACTGAGTGCTGTGATCAAGTAGCGGTTGGCGCGGTTTCGCGTGCCGTTGATGGTCAGGGGCATGAATGGCCTGTCGCAGGATGGGAAAAGCACCGAAGGGCTGATCAGATTATTCAGATGATAGATGGCGTGCGGGAATTAAGCTCGTCGTACCTGGCCATTTGGATAGGTGTCATCGCTCGAAGTCCAGGCGTTGCGCCAAGTGAATAAACGCCAGGGTCGCCGGCGTCGACTCGCGTTGATCCAGCACCGCCAGACCGATATCACGGTTGATCCGGGGGGACAGCGGGCGCACCTGATAACGCGCGTCCGGCGCTTCCGGCAGCGACGCCTGCGCCACCACGCTCACTCCATCGCCTCGGCCTACCGCTTCCAGGGTACTGAGCAGTTGCGAGCAGCGATAACGTACATTCGGCGTCAGCCGCGCGGCGCTGAACAGTCGCGTGACCAGTTCCTGCGAACCGGCGTCGGTGAGGATGAACGGATCGTCACACAGCGCCTTCAATTCTACGCAGGTCTGTGCGGCCAGCGGATGGCCAGCGGGGAGCAGGGCAACCAGTTGATCCCGGTACAGCGCAAACGTATCGAAACGCTCCTGTTCCAGTACCACAAAACCCACGTCGATACGCCGCTCGTCCAGCCATTGGATCACTTGGCGATCGGGGCCTTCGTCCACATGCACCTCAATGCCTGGATGCGCAATCCTGTACTGCTTGAGAATGCGCGGCAGCAGGCGGTTGGAAGAGGTCGGGCCAAACGAGCCGATGCGCAGCGTGCCACGCTTCATGCCGCGTGCATCCGAGGCTTCCTGTTGCAGGGTGTCGGCAACGCCCAAGACCGTACGCGCGCGTATCAGCAGTTGCCGGCCGATGTCGCTGAGTTCGACCCGGGACTGATGGCGGCGAAACAGTTCGACGCCCAATTCCTGCTCAAGGGCCTTGATCGCATGGGACACCGCTGACTGGCTGATACCCAGGCGGTGCGCGGCGAGGGTGAAGCTTTGCAGCTCGGCCACATGGGAAAAGAGCTGCAGTTGCGTGAGGGTCATGAGCAATAACTCATTTTACGATGATCGGTCATTAGCCTGAGGATACCCCAATCCCGACACTCGCTGAGCACCGCTGATGACGTATCCCGACCGCCTGACCTACTTAAAGCTTTCTGCCGTCACCATGATCTGGGGCGCAACCTTCGTGGCCGGCCGCTACCTGGCTGCCGATGTTGACCCGCTGCTGGCTGCCACGTTGCGCTTTATCCTGGCAAGTGCCGCGCTGCTGGGGTTCATGGCCCTTGCACGCGTTCGCCTGGCGCGGCCCAGTACTCGCCAGCTCGGGCAGTTGGCGATGCTGGGTTTTTTCGGCATCTTTTTCTACAACCTGTGCTTTTTCTACGGCCTGCAGTACATCAATGCGTCGCGGGCGTCCCTGATCGTGGCCTTGACCCCGGCGGTGATCGGCCTGGCTTCGTGGTTGCTTTACAAGGAGCCCTTGGGCGCGACCCAATGTCTGGGCATTACCTTGTGCCTGGGCGGCGCTGGCGCGGTCATCATCAGTCGCAACCCGCAGCTCCTCCAGGGAGCCGCGCATGCCTGGCCCGCAGACCTACTGATTTTCGGCTGTGTCGTGGGGTGGGGCGCGTATTCGTTGTTTTCCCGAAGCCTCAACCAGAGCCTGGGGCCATTGCAGACGGTGACCTGGTCGATCTTGCTGGGTACGGCGATGTTGACGATCACCACGCTCGTTGCCGGCAAGTTCACCTTAAGTGCCCTGAGTACGATCCACTTGCCGCAACTGCTCAGCCTGCTATACCTAGGCATCCTCGGCTCGGCACTGGCCTACATCGTCTGGTATGACGGCATCCGGCGTATCGGTGCGACCCGTGCCGGCGTGTTCATCGCGCTCAACCCATTGACGGCGGTCTTCTGCGGCGCCTTGCTGCTGGGTGAGCCACTCACCGCGCCGATGCTGCTGGGCGGGGCGCTGATCCTGCTGGGTATCTATCTGTGCAACAAACCCCTTGCACCGGCCAAGCTATTGGGGATTTGATAAGAGTGCGGACAAACGTTGTTACGCTGTGTAGAATCGATTTACGCATACAAGAATATGGACTTGCGCTCACGCAAGCCTCGGCCGTAAGAGACTGATGTAACCATGAAGCTACTCGGCTCCCCCCTCATCTTTGGTGACTTCCTCGCCCGCAGCGTGCGAGGGCTGTCCTGTGCGCCACCCTCCGACCTCGTCCTTGCTCGCAAATAACCCTGTGTTAATGACAAGAATGATGAGGTGCCTCCATGGCAGACCAATACGAAAACCCAATGGGCCTGATGGGCTTTGAATTTATCGAGTTCGCATCGCCAACGCCGGGTACGCTGGAGCCGATCTTCGAGATCATGGGCTTCAGCAAAGTCGCGTCCCACCGCTCCAAGAACGTGCACCTGTACCGCCAGGGCGAAATCAACCTGATCCTCAACAATGAGCCCGACAGCCTCGCATCGTACTTTGCCGCAGAACACGGCCCTTCGGTCTGTGGCATGGCATTCCGCGTCAAAGACTCGCAGCAGGCCTACAACCGAGCATTGGAGCTGGGCGCCCAGCCAATTCATATCGAAACCGGCCCGATGGAGCTGAACCTGCCGGCCATCAAGGGCATCGGCGGCGCGCCGCTGTACCTGATCGACCGTTTCGGCGAAGGCAGTTCGATTTATGACATCGACTTCGTTTACCTCGAAGGCGTAGACCGCAACCCCGTCGGCGCCGGCCTCAAGGTCATCGACCACCTGACCCACAACGTGTATCGCGGGCGCATGGTCTACTGGGCCAATTTCTACGAGAAACTGTTCAACTTCCGTGAAGCACGCTACTTCGATATCAAGGGCGAATACACCGGCTTGACCTCCAAGGCCATGAGCGCTCCGGATGGCATGATCCGCATCCCGCTGAACGAAGAGTCGTCCAAGGGCGCCGGCCAGATCGAAGAGTTCCTGATGCAGTTCAATGGCGAAGGCATCCAGCACGTGGCGTTCCTCACCGACGACCTGGTCAAGACCTGGGACGCGCTGAAGAAGATCGGCATGCGCTTCATGACCCCGCCACCGGACACGTACTACGAAATGCTCGAAGGCCGCCTGCCGAACCACGGCGAGCCAGTGGACCAACTGCAAGCACGCGGTATTCTGCTCGACGGCTCTTCGATTGCCGGCGACAAGCGTTTGCTGTTGCAGATATTCTCCGAAACCCTGATGGGCCCGGTGTTCTTCGAATTCATCCAGCGCAAGGGCGACGATGGGTTTGGCGAGGGTAACTTCAAGGCACTGTTCGAGTCGATCGAGCGTGACCAAGTGCGTCGTGGCGTACTGACCGCCGACTAAGCGTAAAAAGCCCGGCCGAGAGCGATCTCGGTCGGGCTTTTTATTGCCTGTGCGTCAGGCTTTACGCTGTCGCACCAAGTGCTTGAAACCTTCGTACACCAGCACCATCACCGCCAGCCAAATTGGGATGTAGGTCAACCATTGCCCGCCGTTGATGCCTTCTCCCAAAATCAACGCCACCACCAGCAGCAATACCGGTTCCACGTAGCTGAGCAGCCCGAACAGGCTGAAGGGCAGCAAACGGCTGGCGACGATATAGCTCACCAGCGCCGAGGCACTGATGACCCCCAGCAGGGGAATCAACGTATACAGCTTTGGGTGAATATCCATCACCGCAAAGCCTTGTTCACCGTGCTGCACAAACCACCAGGCCACGGGTAGCATCAGCGCCATATCCAGCCATAAACCGCCCAGGTGATCGGTGCTCAGGTATTTGCGCACCACAAAATAGATCGGGTAACCGATGATCACCACCAGTGTCGCCCAGGAAAAACCACCGGCCTGGTACAACTCGTTAAGCACACCCAATGCTGCAAAGAACACTGCAATCTGCTGCAGGCGTGACAAGCGTTCGCCGTAAACCAGACGCCCGGTCAGCACCATGGTCAGCGGCAGCAGGAAATAGCCCACCGACACATCCAGGCTGCGCCCATTCAGCGGCGCCCACATAAACAGCCACAACTGCACACCCAGCAAGGCTGACGACAGCAGCACACCGCCGAGCAGCCGTGGCTTCGCTGCCAGCATTCGCAACAGCTCCCACACTCGCCGCCATTCGCCGCTGATGATCATGAACACCGTCATGCACGGCACGGTCAGCAACATGCGCCAGCCGAAGATTTCCAAGCCGCTCAATGGCGTGAGCAGCGAGGTGAAGTAATACATCACGGCAAACAACACCGAGGCCAATACCGACAACACAACACCTTTAGACACACTGTCCTCGCGAAAGCCGATTTATTCAAAAGAAGGGGGTATTCGGGTGTGGAATATAGGGGCAGCGACAGCTTTTGTCACACCAATTACACCGTGCTAATGGAACAAATCCCCACGGCGATTCCACATAAGTATCACGACGCTTGGTGAACAAAACCAGATGTCGCATCTCACGGAAAGTTTTGCATGGCCCACGCGCCTCATGTGGAAACCTCAGTTAATGGAGTGAAGGCATTAATCGTGACCTCGCGAGTGTTATTCACCCTGTTGTTTAGCAACAACTTGGCGGAAAACAGAGTGGGAGGTTTAGGGCTTCAGTATTCTACCGAGAGTGAATTTTATGCACGGCATCTCACCCTATTATGGTTCATCGCACGCTGCTTTCAGTGGCTTGCCAGGTGTTATAGGTAGATTTGGCGAGAGTCATCCGTTTCCTACGGATGACACGCCAGCCTGGAAAAAGCTTGGCGTCTATAAAACATTCTCCGAGGCGTTGGCGAGAGACACAGCGCTCGGTGTGCTGACGACGGGCGGGAAAGAACTGCTTGATGCGGCTGTCTCCCCAAACCCATCAATAGGACCTCGCGTAACAGTTTCCAATTTTAACGTGGGGCCTCATTACGCAAAGGACATGTTCTTTGTTAAGCGCGAACCAATCGAGCCCGACAAAGTTAACTTTGTACTGTATATGCCGGAGCAGAACTTCACATCAAATTATGCGTTCAACAGCTATCAGGAAATTGATAGTTTCCTAAAGGGGCTGGCGAGAAAACCCGATGCGCTTAACGCATTTCTTGCCCATTTTGGGGACAAGACAGAATCGGCTGCCGTCAGAGCAAGTATCCTGGAGCTGGCATCCACACCTCAAGGTAGCCCGCCCAAGGTGCTGACGGGCCCAGGTAAACAGATTCCGGGTAATGTGTTCGAACACTTGGATCGTTCGAGTGAAAACCCCACAACATTTATTTACGTCAATGGGCTTGTCAATCAACAGCTGGAATCAATCGATTCTGACCGGCCTACTTATAGTGGCGTGCGACCTGATGGCGAGAAAGTGGTCTATCGGTATGACCGAAACGGTCACCTGTTAGGTTCTGGCGATAAAGGGAATTTTTATTTCCTGATCAATGGCGCAAACAGTAAGTTGCCACTTGTTCCCATCACGTTGGCGCAGTTGAGAGTGATCGCCTTTGGCGACCCTCTGGCGCTATATACCCACACACTTGCAAACTTTCTTGAGCATCCATTTTCCGGCGTTTCAACACTTCTGCAAGCGCTGGGTGTAGATAAAGGCACTGCCGATACTGTAGAGCAAGGTCTGGATAATCCCGTCACTGCGGTGTTGGTCTTCCTAAATAAAAACAATGATATCGGTAGAGTTTTCGGTTTGCCGAAGCGTGAAATGGACGAGGCGCTTAGTTATTTTGGTAGCGCGGCCCAGGGGTTTGTTCCTACCTATGGCACATACAGGACTGTCGCGGCGGTGTTGGCGAAGATAATAAGGCACGTGCCTGTGACGGAGGAGGAAGCCAGAGAGGCTGCCAATGGATTGGGCGTAAAAGCGGATTTAAACTTCTTACGCACGTAATCAGCAAAACCGCCCACAGGGGGCATGTGGGCGGTTCTTTTATCGCGGAATACGGCCAGACACAAAATGGCTCACATCATTAAACCCCGGCGTAGACGAATGCCCCGGCGTCACCAACGAGTCAATAAACGCCTCATCCTCAGCTGTGATCTCCACCGCCAGCGCGCCGGTATACGCATCCCATTGCGCCTCGGTACGCGGCCCCACAATCGCCGAACTCACCGCCGAATTATTCAGCACCCAGGCGATCGCAAACTCGACAATGCCCACGCCACGTCCGAGGGTGTACTGCTGAATCTGTTGGGCGATGCGCAGCGACTCCACGCGCCATTCAGTTTCCAGAATGCGCTTGTCCTGGCGCGCCGCGCGGCTGCCGGCTTCGGGCGTCACATCGGGAGCGTATTTACCGCTGAGTACACCGCGCGCCAACGGGCTATAAGGCACCACGCCCAAGCCGTAGGCTGCCGCGGCGGTGATCTGCTCAACCTCGGCCTGGCGATTGACGATGTTGTACAGCGGTTGGCTGATGATGGGCTTATCCACGCCCAGACGCTCGGCCACGCGGATCACTTCGGCGATGCGCCAGCCCCGGTAGTTGGAGAGGCCCCAATAGCGGACTTTGCCTTGGCGGATCAGGTCGCCCATCGCCGACACCGTGACGTCCAGCGGTGTGTCGTGGTCTTCACGGTGCAGGTAGTAGATGTCCAGGTAGTCAGTGTCCAGGCGCGTGAGGCTGGCTTCCAGCGCGTTGAACATGCGTTTGCGGCTCAGGCCGCTGCGGTTGGGCAAGCCGTCGGTGGGACCGATCGCGACCTTGGAGGCCACCACCCAGTCCGAACGGTGACGGGCGATGGCCTCGCCGACGATTTCCTCGGAGCGCCCGCCGGTGTAGACGTCGGCGGTGTCGATAAAATTGATGCCTTGGTCCCAGGCTTTGTCGATGATACGCAGCGAGTCTTCGGTATTGGTCTGTTCGCCAAACATCATGGTGCCCAGGGTCAGTGCGCTGACCTTTAACCCGGACTGGCCCAATGTGCGGTAAATCATGCAAAGCTCCTCAATGCAGGGAAACGTGAGTCATGCAATACCAGACTCCAGGGCTCTGGAACAAGCTCTGTGCGTGTTTCTTCATGCGCTCAGCAAGGCCTGACAGCGTGCCTGTAAAAAACCGTGCAGCACTTTCACCCGTTCCGACACTTGCAGGCGGTGAGGGCACATCAGGTTGAACGGCGTCGGCTCGCCTTGCCAGTCGGTCAACAGCGGCACCAGGCGCCCGGCCCGGATATCACTGGCGACATCCAGGTTGGCTTTGTAGGCAATGCCGTGGCCAGCCAACGCCCAGCGCCGGACTATTTCGCCGTCGTCGCTCAGGTAATCGCCCATCACCTCAACTTCCTGCAGCAGGGCGCCCTGGCGAAAGTACCAGGTGTTGTTAGCCTGCCCTCGGCGCATGTAGCGCAGCGTACTGTGTTGCGCCAGGTCCGCCGGCGTGTGCGGTGTGCCGTGCCGCGCAAGGTAGTCGGGGCTGGCGCAGGCGATGCGCTGGTGGCCGAGCACCACCGGCAGCGCGACGAGGCTGGAATCGCGCGGCACACCAAAGCGTAGGGCGATATCGACGGTGTCGCGGAATAAATCGGCGTTGCTGTCGTTGAGCAACAACTGCAGACGGATGTTCGGGTGTTCGAGTTTGAATTCATCCAGCCAGCCCAGCAGCACATTGCGGCCAAAATCCGAGGGCGCCGCTAACTGCAGTAAACCGCTGAGGCTCTGGCCTTGTTGCTTGATCGCCTGTTCGCCTTCTGACAGTGCTTCCAGCGCTATTCGTACGCTGTCCAGGTAGCGCCGACCTTCTTCGGTCAAGCGCATGCTGCGCGTGGAGCGGGCGAGCAGGCGGATGCCCAACCGGGTTTCCAGGCGTTTGAGCGCGATACTCGCCGCTGCCGGCGTGAGGTTGAGGCTACGTGCAGCCGCCGACAGGCTGGCGGTATCGGCGGTGCGCACAAACACTTCAAGGTCCAGGGTTGAGCTCATTTGTAAAAATCCTTTAAAGATCTTGTCGTTTTACCGGGATTTTTCGTCGATTGCCAAGCTGAGAACATGAACCCTCACTTTTTCAGCCAGGTAGCTAAGTCATGACATCTTCCCTCAGCGGTAAAACCGTCATCGTGATCGGCGGTAGCAGCGGCATCGGTGCCGCCGTGGCCAAGGCCGCCGTCGCGCGTGGCGCACAGGTGGTGCTGGCCGGGCGTCGCTTGAACTCCAGTGTCGACAACGGTGTGCGCAGCGAGCCGGTCGACGTCACCGACAGCGATTCGGTGCAACGCTTGTTCGCGACCGTAGGGCGCTTTGACCATCTGGTATATACCTCCGGGCCGTCGGTACGGGCCAAGCCCCTGATCGAGACCGACCTGGAGGAGGCCCAAGACAATTTCGATGTGAAGCTCTGGGGCTCGTTGCGTGCGATTCAACAGGCGCTGCCATTTCTCAGCGAGCACGGCAGCATCAGCCTGACCTCGGGCCAGCTGGGCCGCAAGTTGGCGCCTGGCCAGTTCATCAAGACCGGCATTAACGCTGCGACTGAGGCACTGGGCAAGCAGTTGGCGAAAGAACTGGCACCGCGCCGGGTCAATGTCATCAGCCCTGGGGTGATCGACACGCCTGCTTATGCAGGGTTGGCAGAAGAACAGCGCGTGACGATGTTCGCCAAGATCGGTGGGGCGTTGCCGGTCGGGCGTGTGGGGCAGGCTGCAGAGGTGGCGGCGGGGTATGTGCTGGCCATGGAAAATGGCTTCATGACCGGCGCCGTGATCGACATCGATGGCGGCGGGCTGTTGTAAACACCGAGCAAAAGTGTGAGAAGGGGCGTGCTCCCCATGGCGGTGTGACAGTCAGCTTAGCGGCTACTGACCCACTGCCATGGGGAGCAAGCCCCCTCCCACATCGACCGCGTTATGCCTTCAACGTCCGTGTCATGCGCAGTGCCAACACACTGCCGGCAACAATGACCGCCGCCAGCAAGTACAGCGCGATGTCCGTTGACCCGGTGGCATCCTTCACAAAACCCACGATATACGGGCTGAGGAAACCCGCCATCTGGCCCATGGAATTGATCAATGCCAAACCGCCCGCTGCTGCGCCCGCACTGAGCATGGCGGTCGGCACCGGCCAGAACATCGGCAGGCCGGTGAGAGCGCCCATGGTGGCAATGGTCAGGCCGAGAATTGCAATCGCCGGGGTGGTGGCAAAATTCACTGCGATCACCAGGCCGATAGCGCCCATCAACATCGGCACCACCAAATGCCAGCGACGCTCCTTGCGCAAGTCGGCGGAGCGGCCCACCAGCAGCATGAACACGGCGGCCAGCAGGTACGGAATCGCACTGAGCCAGCCAATCACCAGGTTGTCGCTGAAGCCCAGGTTTTTGATGATTGACGGCAGCCAGAAGTTGATCGCGTACACGCCGCTCTGGATGCAGAAGTAGATCAGGCCGAACGCCCAGATGGCCGGGTTCTTGAACACCTCGCCGAGAGAGTCCGTCGTAGCTTTAGGCTTATTTGCCAGATCCGTCGCCTGGTCGGTTTCCAGCACCGCTCGCTCGTGCGGCGTGAGCCACTTGGCGTTGGCGAAGCTGTCGCTGAGCAGGAAGTAGGCGAGGGCGCCCAGGATCACGGTCGGGATGCCTTGCAGCAGGAACATCCACTGCCAGCCCGCCAAACCACCCTGCCCGGCGGCGAAGTGGTTGAGAATCCAGCCGGAAAACGGGCTGCCGAGCAAGCCGGAAACCGGGATCGCCGACATGAACAGTGCCATGATGCGCCCACGGCGGAACGTCGGGAACCACTGCGAGAGGTACAGCACTACGCCCGGGAAGAAGCCCGCTTCAGCGGCGCCGGTCAACAGGCGCAAGGCGTAGAAATGCGTCGGTGTGGTGACGAACAGCAAGCAGGTCGACAGTGTGCCCCAGACGATCATCATCAGCGCAATCCAGCGCCGTGGGCCGAACCGGGTCAGCGCCAGGTTGCTTGGCACGCCGCACAGCACGTAGCCGATAAAGAAAATCCCGGCACCCAAGCCGTACACAGTTTCACTGAATTTCAACGCATCAAGCATCTGCAACTTGGCAAAGCCAACGTTCACCCGGTCGAGGTAGTTGAACAAGTAACAGATGAAAATGAAGGGGATCAGGCGCAGGGTAATGCGCTTGTAGATGGCGTTTTTATCGTCATCGGTGGCCAGTGTGGCAGCGGCGCTCTGTGACATGGCAGTCTCTCTTTATTATGATTTTTTGCGATGCGAAGGTAACGTTGATCGCGCAATGAGTCTCGGCCACCTTGCGGGGTGCTGTCTTTGTGCTCGCGCACAGTCATGCAGGGTTTGCGCTGTGCCTATGAACAACAGGTTTTTTTAGGAACTTAGCCCCATGTTCGAGCTGGATCATGACTTGGCGCAGGATATCGTCAATCGCACCATGGCGATCTTGCCCTATAACGTCAACGTCATGGACAGCCAGGGCCTGATTCTCGGCAGCGGCGAGCCGGAGCGCATCAATACCCGGCATGAAGGCGCGCAGTTGGTGTTGGCCAATGGCCGGGTAGTCGAAATAGACGGCCAGACCGCCAAGCATCTCAAGGGCGTGCAGCCAGGCATCAATCTGCCATTGATGCACGATCAACGCTTGATCGGCGTGCTGGGCATTACCGGCGAACCCGAACAGTTGCGCACTTACGCGCAGCTGGTGCGCATGACCGCTGAAATGCTGGTCAGCCATCGCCATCAGCAAGCCGAGCAGCAATGGCGACGCCAGCGTTGCGACGACTTGCTGGCGTTGCTGCTGGCTGAAAGTGGGGACTCGCCGCGCCTGATCGATGAGGCCCAGCAACTGGGGCTCAAACCGCAAATGGCACGTACGCCGTACCTGTTTGAACTGGGCGCGGGCCAATCGGCGGAGGCACTCAGCGTCTGGCTTGCCAGCCGTTACCCGGACAGTTGGTGTGTCAGCTCGGCGCAATTTTCGCTGTTGTGGTGCCGGCCGGCCGCGGTGCACGTCGACAACCCACGGCTGCTGGAGAAACTCCAAGGCCAGGGTTGGAACATCCTGCGTGTGGCTGTCGGCGGGCAAGCGGATGGCCTGACAGGTTTGCGTCGGTGCTATCGGCGGGTTGGCGACTTGCTGGCCTACGGTCGGGATATCTTGCCCCAATCGCGCTTGTTGACGCTCAACCGCTACCGCCTGCCGGTGATGCTGTGGCGCCATCGCAACGACGACGCCTTGGATGAACTGCTCAATCCGTTGCGCAAGGTCTTGGCCAAGGACAGCAACGGCCAACTTCTCGTCACCTTGCGCAGTTGGTGCGAACACGACGGCCAGAGCCAAGCGTGTGCCGATGCCCTGGGGATTCACCGTAACAGCCTGCGCTATCGCATGGAGCGCATCGCCGAACTCAGCGGCGTCGACCCGCTGACCCTCGACGGCATGCTCGCCCTCTACCTCGGTGTACAGCTATTGCCTCAGGCTTTGTCGGATTGAACAACAAACCTCATTCACACTTGTGCATCGGACCGGCGTCATTGCCGCAGCCAACTGGCAGCATGGGCGATATAAAAAACGGAGAAAGCCCATGAAAATCATCATCGCCCCCGACTCGTTCAAGGACAGCCTGAGTGCCGCAGGCGTCGCCCAGGCGATTGCCGAAGGGCTGGCCCAGGTGTGGCCACACGCGCAATTGGTCCAGTGCCCGATGGCCGATGGCGGTGAAGGTACGGTGGATTCGGTACTCGCAGCGTGCAATGGCGAGCTGCGTGACCAAACCGTCCAAGGGCCTTTGGGCGATAAGGTTCAAGCACGCTGGGGTTGGTTGGCCGACAGCCACACTGCAATCATTGAAATGGCCGAAGCCAGCGGCTTGCAATTGGTTCGGCGGGGGCTGCGTGATGCCTGTTCCAGTAGCACGTACGGCACGGGCGAACTGATCCGCGCGGCCCTGGATGCGGGGGCGCAGCGCATCATCTTGGCGATTGGCGGTAGCGCTACCAATGATGGTGGGGCGGGTGCGATGCAGGCGCTTGGCGTGCAGTTGTTCGATGCGCAAGGCCAGGTACTTGCGCCCGGTGGCCTGGCCTTGGCGCGCCTGGCAAGCATGAGCCTGGATCAACTGGACCCGCGTTTGGCCCAGGTGCGTTTTGAAATCGCTGCCGATGTGGATAACCCGTTGTGCGGCCCGCACGGTGCATCGGCTATTTTCGGCCCGCAAAAAGGCGCCGACCCGCAACAGGTTCAACAACTGGACGCGGCCCTTGGGCACTTTGCCGATCACTGTGCCAACGTCCTGCCCAAAGACGTGCGCGATGAGCCCGGCAGTGGCGCGGCCGGTGGTTTGGGGTTCGCCGCCAAAGCGTTTCTCGGTGCGCAATTTCGCGCGGGGGTGGACGTGGTGGCTGAACTGGTTGGCCTGGATGCCGCAGTGCGCGGCGCTGATTTGGTGATTACCGGGGAAGGGCGTTTTGACGCTCAGACGTTGCGCGGTAAAACGCCGCTTGGCGTAGCGCGCATCGCCCAGCAGCAGGGTGTTCCGGTCATTGTGATTGCTGGCACTCTGGGTGAGGGTTATGAGCAGATGTATAGCCACGGTGTAGAGGCTGCGTTTGCCTTGCCATCGGGGCCGATGAGCCTGGAACAGGCGTGCAGCGAAGCACCGCGTTTGTTGCGTGAGCGGGCGGCGGATATCGCGCGAGTGTGGCGCGTTGCTGCTGGGCGCTAAGGGCGGGTGGAGGCATATCCGTTGCTGCGGTAAAGGCCGCGTATGGTTGCGCTCTCAAAATCCCAAGCAGATCAACAGCGAAAGCGAGACGGCCTGACAACCGACCTGTTTACTGAAGCTGCACTCGGTTAAATGTGGGAGGGAGCACACTGTGGTCAAGCCCTAGCCAGCACGCAGTCTTGCCCTCTACACTGGCCTGCCTCTTGTCTTTCAAAGGATGAAACACAATGCACACACCTGAACCCCATATCGTGATCCAGCGCTTTACCGATGCCCACCTTGAAGGCGTGGCTGCGCTCTATAACGAACCGGCTGTATGCCGTCAGGTGCTGCAAATGCCGTTCCAGTCAGTCGAGGCATGGCGCAACAAGCTGGTCACCGATAATGAACGGCGGCTACAGCTGGTGGCGGTGCATGGCGGCGAGGTCATCGGCCAACTCGGCCTGGAACAACTCCTGCGTGTGCGCCGCAGCCATGTCGGTGCCTTCGGCATGGGCGTGGCGACGGCTTGGCAGGGCAAGGGCGTAGGTTCCAAACTGTTGACGGCCGCCCTGGACGTGGCCGACAACTGGATGAACCTGCGCCGCGTAGAACTCACCGTCTACGCCGACAACGAAGCCGCGCATAACCTGTACCGCAAGTTCGGCTTCGAAGTCGAAGGCCGAATGCGCGATTACGCCTTGCGTGACGGCGTGTTCGTCGACACCCTGAGCATGGCTCGCCTGCGCCAGTCGGCTTAATTCCCTAGAGCAAACGCCACCGCAGCCTGCGCATGCAACTCGGTGGTGTCCAAGAGCGGCAGCTCGCTGTGCTGCGGTTTGATCAACAGCCCGATTTCCGTGCAACCCAAGATGATTGCCTGGGCGCCACGCTCGGCCAAGGACTCGATCACCCGCTGATACACCTGACGCGATGTATCGCTGATCACCCCGACACACAACTCGTCATAGATGATCCGGTGCACAGCTTGGCGCTCGTCGGCGTCGGGCACCAGCACGGTTAAGCCTTGGGCAGTCAGGCGCGCTTTGAGAAAGTCCTGTTCCATGGTGAAGGCGGTGCCGAGCAGGCCGACCGTCAACGTGCCTGCTGCAACAGCGGCTTTACCTGCCGCATCGGCAATGTGCAGGAACGGAATCGACACGGCCGCCTCGATGCGCGGCGCCACCAAGTGCATGGTGTTGGTACACAGCACCACACACTCGGCCCCCCCTGCTTGCAGGCGACGCGCGGCGTCCTCGAGGATCAGTGCGGTGTCATCCCAACGACCAGCATGCTGGGCCTGCTCGACCGGGCCGAAGTCCACGCTGTACATCAATAGTTGTGCCGAGCGCAGCGGGCCGAGTTGGTCGCGCACGCGCTGGTTGATGATGCGGTAATACTCGGCACTGGACTCCCAGCTCATGCCGCCGATAAGGCCGATGGTGCGCATGCGATGCTCCTGACAAGGAATGTCGCCCCACCTTACTCACCGGCTGCGGATTAGTCATACGCAGTTAGCCGCAAAATGACCGGAGCAGTTTCAGATGTCCAGGTTGCCCCAGCCTGGCTTGGCCTGCTCCGGAGCCACCGCGTTGATTGGCTTGCCGGTGGCCAACTCGACCCGTCGCGCCACCTCAGGGTCATCGGCGAACGGCAGCATACTGGCGTCATCCAGGCTTCTTTCAGACTCCCCACGCAGGCAATATTCCACCGCGCCATACAGGAACACCAGTATTAACAGGCTCCACATCTCAGGCGATCCGCGCATCAAGCTGCGCGATGCGTAAGTCTGCGACCCGTACTGTGCGCCAGGTGTTGTAGGCCATCAGCAGCATCCCGGTCAGGAAAAACACGCCGCCGGCAAAGCGCACCACAAACCCCGGATGACTGGCCTGCAACGCCTCGACAAACGAGTAGGTGAGCGTGCCGTCATCGTTCACCGCCCGCCACATCAGGCCCTGAGTGATGCCGTTGACCCACATCGAGGCGATATAGAGCACGGTGCCGATGGTAGCCAGCCAGAAGTGCAGGTTGATCAACGCCACGCTGTGCATTTGCTCACGGCCAAACACCTTTGGGATCATGTGGTACAGCGAGCCGAAGGTAATCATCGCCACCCAACCCAGGGCGCCGGCATGCACGTGGCCGATGGTCCAGTCGGTGTAGTGGGAGAGGGCGTTAACGGTCTTGATTGCCATCATCGGGCCCTCGAAGGTCGACATACCGTAGAACGCCAACGACAACACCAGAAAACGCAGGATCGGGTCGGTGCGTAACTGATGCCAGGCACCGGACAAGGTCATCATGCCGTTGATCATGCCGCCCCAACTTGGCGCCAGCAGGATCAGTGACATCGCCATGCCCAGCGACTGCGCCCAGTCTGGCAACGCGGTGTAGTGCAAATGGTGCGGCCCGGCCCAGATGTACAGGGTGATCAACGCCCAGAAATGCACGATCGACAGGCGATACGAGTAAACCGGCCGTCCGACTTGCTTGGGCACAAAGTAGTACATCATCCCCAAAAAGCCGGTAGTGAGGAAAAAGCCCACGGCGTTGTGCCCGTACCACCATTGCACCATCGCATCGGTGGCCCCGGAGTACACCGGGTAAGACTTGAACCAGCCCACCGGGATCGACAGGTGATTGACCACATGCAACATGGCGATCACCAGAATAAATGCGCCGAAAAACCAGTTGCCCACATAGATATGCCGGGTCTTGCGCCGCACCACGGTGGTGAAAAACACCACGGCATAGGCCACCCACACCACGGTCATCCACACCGCACCGGAGAACTCGATCTCGGCGTATTCCTTGGTGGTGGTATAACCCAAAGGCAAGCTGATCAACATGATCACAATCACCGATTGCCAGCCCCAGAACGTAAAGGCCGCCAGCGTGTCGGAAAACAAGCGAACCTGGCAGGTGCGCTGCACGGCGTAGTAGCTGGCGGCGAATTGCGCGCTGCCGGCAAACCCGAAGATCACCAGGCTGGTATGCAAGGGCCGCAGCCGGCCAAAGGTGGTCCAGGGCAGGTCAAGGTTCATCTCGGGCCACACCAGTTGTGAAGCAATCCACACGCCCATGGCCATGCCGACCACGCCCCATACGATGGTTGCGATGACGAATTGGCGCACGACCTTGTAGTTATAGGCCTGTCCGGTTGTTGCGTTACTCATGCTCAGTCCTCCCACGGTTCCAAGTGGCGGGCACTGTAGGAAGCATGGGTAAAACAAAACAGACTCAGAAAAAGCTGATTACTACGGATCAGTTGTTAAGGCCTCAGAACAAGGGTTATGGCGGTTCTGATCCGCGTTTTAACTTCTCGCCTGAATCTTCAACGCACTGCGCTGGCAACGCATAATCGTACGGCCCGCCGCCGCATCTGCCATGATCAGTGCTCGCAACCTGGCTTATCCAAGGAACGCCGCAATGGACGATGTACAGCAACTGGGCGAGATGCTTCGTCATTACGCCGACAGCGAAGCGCATAAAAAACAGCAATTCGACGTGCAGTCGGCCCGCTGGGCGCAAAAACTCGGCGAGCTGTTCGGGCAGATCGAGCAGTGGCTGGAGCCGGTCAAAACCGTGGGTTTGCTGGAGGTCCAGCGTGAAGCCTACGTGGCCAGTGGCCCGAGCCTGCCGGTAGAAACATCAACCTTCAAGACCGAGAAGCTGACCGTGCAGATCACCGGCAAGCCGGTGGAGTTCGTGCCGGAAGTAATGGGCGCGGGCGGCTCGATTTCCGTGTCGGTCATGGGCCTGACCGCCGCACGGCACGGGAGTGTCTCGCTGGTGCTGCCGGCGGATAAAAACGATTGGTTATGGAAAAAAACCAACGGCCTGAAAGACCCGGACACCTTTGCCTTCGACGCGAACTTCCTGGCGTCGCAACTGCAGAGTCTGATCCCGCGTGAACGCGGCTGAGCAATGTACCACTGCCTTGGCTATACCTATGGCTCAGCATTTCGATGATGACCGCCAGGGAGTTCAATGATGAAACTAAGGCTAATGATCAGTACGTTGTGCGTTGCTTCAATTGCCATGACCGGTTGCGCCAGCAAAGTCCCGCAGCCGCATGAGTATTCAGGCTTTCTCTCGGACTACAGCCAACTCAAGCAAGCCAAGTCGCCCTCGGGTGCCGAGGTGATGCGCTGGGTTGATCCCCATCTGGACTTGAGCCGCTACAACGCGGTGTTTATCGAACCCACGCAGTTCTATCCCAAGCCCCAGGCCACGACAAAAATCCCTGAGAGTACCCTGAACGGCATCAACACCTACTACAGCCAGGCCCTCAAGCGTGAATTGGCCAAGTCGCTGCCGATCGCCAACGCGCCCGGGCCGGGTGTCATCGTGGTGCGCGCGGCCATTACCGCCGTCAGCAGCAAGACGGAAAGCCTCAAGCCCTACGAGTACATTCCCGTCGCGTTGGTGGCGGCGGCGGTGAGCACCGGCACCGGCATTCGTGACCAGGAAACCACCTTGGGCACCGAAGCGCAGTTCCTCGACGGGGCCAGTGGCAAGGTGATTGCCCAAGTCGTGCGCAAAGGCACCGGCAAGCCGTTGTCCAATGACTCGCAGGTGATGAAGGCCGATGATGTCAAAGGTGTTATCGATGGCTGGGCGTCGGACCTGCATCAGTTCTCTATGAAGCTGAAAAACACTAAGGGCTAAAACGCATTCCTGGCGGGCCGGTTGTAGTAGCTGAGCAGGGCGTCATAGCGGCGGGTGACGAGGTAGTAGTCGTCACTCAGTTGCTGTGGCGGGGCGTGGTCGAGCCAGTGCTGCTTCAGGCTATTGAGCCTCGCCAGGTATTCATCGGCTGGCGGGGTAATCGTGTACCACAGGAAACGGGCTTCTTCGTCCATTGTTTGGCCAGGGTGCAGGCGTACGTAGGCCTTTACATCGTCAGCGGCCTTTTGCACAGCATTCGCCAGGGTGCCGACAGTTTGCGGTGTAAGGCTTGCATTTCGCATACCTTGTTCGATCTCGTTCACGGCCTGGCGTGCCGCAATCATGTAGTTCAGCACATGCCAATGCAGGTCTCGGCCAAAGCGCGTTTCCAATAATGCCAATTGCGCCGGGCGTAAACGCAGGTCTTCGTCTTCCAACTGCTGGCGCAGTAACGTCGACACTGCTAGGTAATCCTCGCCTTTTTGTGCCAGTTCAGTGGCCAGGTGCTCATTCATGGCCTGCGCCACTATTTGCCGAGCACTCGGTGCCAGGCCTTCGGGCTGCATCGGGTTGACCATGTCGGCCAGTGTGGTGAATTTATTCAATTTATACGCGTAGACACTGGCGAGACCGATCAGCAGGCTTCCGGGCTGCTGACGTTCGAGTTTGAGGGTGTACAACTGGGAGCAGACTGCCGCCTGGATAATGCGCGGTTCAGGCTCGTTGTTGTCGCCGAACTTGTCGTGAGTGGGTGCCTCGGGCTGCGCAGCGTGCCAGCGGTAGTGAGCCAGGCGTGTATCCCGGTCGATACGGTTCACGCAATCAATGATCGGTGCCAATGCGCTGGCGGTTGCGGTGTAGGGGCCGTCCCGCTGGTCCAGCCACAACTGCACGTGCTGCAGGGGCTTGGTGGCGCCGGCCACGCCGAGCAATCCCAAGCCCAACAATAGGCCGATGGGTAGCAACCATTTCGGGTTCATGGCTTGACCTCCTGGCCGTACCATTGCGCCTGGGTGGCAGGCGCCTGGCATTCAACGTCAGTTCTGGGCATGCGGCTGCACAGGCGTTCGGTCCACTGTTGCAGCCCTTGGTTACGGGTGACGCGGTGCTGGTCATCCAGCAACTTCAGGCCGGTGTACAGCGCTACACCCATGACTAGGTAACCGACGAGGGCCACCTTGGCCCATCGAGGGTGGCGCACAGCCCACGGCGTATGACTGTTCATGAAAGGCCGTTTGACCACGCCAATCGCCGCCAATACCGCTATCAGGGTAAGGCTGGCGAAGGGGCCCAATACGTAGCCTAGTGCTGCCGCTATGACGGCCCCGGGCACCAGCTCGCGTATCGGCAACAGCGGCAAGTGGGTAGGGCTGATCCTGCGGGGCAGGCGTCGGCTCAGTTGCTCATCCAGTACGCGGTACTGGTGGGCCAGCGGGCGCCAGGCCTGCCAGGCCAGGCCAGCGCCAACCACGTAGGCCAGTGACCACAGCAGTCCGTGGCCCAGGCTTGGTAATAAGTTGCCGCTCAAGGTCGTGGCTTGCATCAACGTACCCAGCAGGCAACTGAGCAGGATGGCGATTACCCACGGCCAGGTGTCCATGCCCTTGTCCCAACCTTGCCAGAAATACACGGTGCCGCCTGGCATCGCTTCGGCTTCGGCGACGTGGTCTGCATAGATCTCTACGCTAAGCGCGTGGCAGGCTTTCCAGTCTTGTGCGTCAAGACGCTGGGCGAACGCGCGCCGCTGACACAGGCTCATGGGCGCCAGCAGCAAGCGCGCGGCGCGCTGTTGCGGGCTGTACGGGGGCTCGGCCGCCAGTGCACGTTGGCGGGCCATGAAGATCGGCGCTTGTTGGCGTCGCAGCAATATCGCCCATTCGCCCGCTGGGCAGCCATGACCGCTGCCGCCGTGCCAGTCTTGGCCCGCGCAAACCGCATCGAATACTGTGCCGGACCAGTAGTGACTGTGGGCGAGCAATTTTGCCAGCCATTGGTTGAACCATGCCGCGTGGGGGTGATTGTTCACCCAGGAATGGTCGGCGCGTGCAGCGTAAGCCGCCAGGAACCCAGCCTCATCTTTCTGTTCGAGGGCAAGGCGCAGCGGTTGTTGCAGGGCGGTTCGGTGTTGCTGTTCGAGTGCCTCGACCAGCTCGCCGGGCAACTCCAGGCGTTGCCAGGCCGTCAGCCAGTTGAAGGTTTCGAATGCCCACTGCCGGTCTTCAGCGCTCAGCTCGCCCTGAATGCAGCGTTGCAGCAACTCAATTTCGAAGTACAGCGCACTGCCATTGCTTTGGGCTGCTTGATACCGCTGGGCGAGGGGCTCAGCCACGTTCTCGACGAGCACGTCGAAAACCTCGGGTTCTTGCTCCCTCTGGCTCCAGTTCAATGCGCTTTCATACGCCTCACGCAGCCGTTGAAACCCCTCGGCGTCATCATCCGGCCGGGTTTTCTTCAACAACGTGGCGTATTGACGCTTGATCGTGCGGCTATCTGCATCCGAGGATAGACCGAGGACATCCCAGCAAGTCATGCGCGGTACCACTCCATAAAATCACCGCGCGCACCTTACCGGTTTTATTGCCTGATAAACCAGCGGTAGTCAGTGAAGCCAGTGCCCGACCGAATCCTGTTGCGGCCGGGCATAGGGTATTACTTGAGAGGCGTCAGCGGAGGCAGCTTCCATTGGCCCACGTCAGGCTTGGGCAGGTAGATCCGCAGTACGGCATAAAACGGGCCGGGCGGGGCGGGCAGCCAGTTGCTCTGTTCGGCTTTCGGCGGCTCATGGTGCTGCAATGCCAGCGTCAGTCCGCCGTCGGCGTCCAGCTTGAGATTCGGCAGCATCTGCGAATTGATCTGGTAGCGTTTCTTAAGGTTGCGTGCCAGCAGCTTGGTCTTGGCGTCGTACATGGTCAGCGACCAGAACGCCTCGGCGGGCGGCAACTGGTCCTTGGCAAAGTGCACGGTGTAGCTGTGGCGCGCACCGTTGGCTGGTTTGCCTTCACTGTCGACGCGGTAGCTCAGGTACACGGCTTCATCGGGGGAGTTGCCGAAAATGCCGAGTTCAGCACCGGCGTAGCGGTAAAGGTAGTTGTTTTTGAGGCGGTCACGGCTACCGAACAGGTCGGCACTGGGCACTTGGTGAGTGTCGATCTTGTCTTTCTTGAACGCGGCAAACTCAGCCCTGGCGTCGGCAATCCCCTCTTCCAGGGCTTTGCGTTGTTCAGCGGTCAACGCCTTGACCTTGAACGGTGCACCAGGCGCAATTCCGATCTTGGCAAAGCGTGCCAGCAGGTCTTTTTCGCTGTCCTGCGGCGCGGCAAAGGACAGCATGAAGTTCAGGTAGCGGAACAGTTGCGGGCCTTCAGTCATCGTGGCCATTGGTTTGGGCCAGACGATTTTAGGCGCCGGGGCCGGCGCTGCCTGTTTCACGTAGCTGCTCAGCGGCTGGACTTTGTAGCCGTTCTGAATCTGCTTGACCTTGTTCAGGTCTTTCTCATCAAACAGCTGCGTGCGGTAAAGGGCGTAGGCAATATTGCTTTCGCTGTACACCACACGGTCGATGTCGACCGGCTGCTGACCTTTCCAGTCGGGGCCGGCGATCATGTAGTGGCCGCCATTGTTGCCGGTACTGCGCGTGCCCAAATACGCCATGTTCTGCGTGTAGAGGTCGATTAACTGCACGGAGTAGTAACGGTTGTCTTCGATCTTCGGCAGGGTCAGCACCAACGGTTCTTTGCGCAGGTCCATCCACATGAAGGAGTAGGGCGTGTCCGGGTTCGGAGTGGCGAATGCGGTGTCTTTGGGCGTGATGGCCTGGGCGGTATTGCCGACGTGGTTGAACGGCGCCTTGAAGTGGGCACCACCTTTATCGACGGCTTGGGTGTAGAGCGTCTTGTACATTGCCACGACCGGGTAGCCATACAGGTAGGCTTCCTTGGCAATCGACCGGGCTTCGGCAGGGGTGGCCGTGAAATCGGCCAAGGCGCCGGTACTCATGAGCATCGAGAGGCTCGCCAACAGCAGGCGCGTCGGTTTTCCAATCATGTTGTTGCGTCCTTCCAGAGTGCTTTTAAAGGGCGAGGGATCAAAGCGCCGAGTTTCCAACTTTATTTGCCGAACGTCACGTTAATCCCTGCAGGCAAGGTGAGCTGAGGCTAAACCGGTGATGTGACCAGGGCAGGTGAGCAGGCACCGAGTAGCCCCCAGCAGCGCAGATAGCCCTGGTGCAACGAAATGAGGAGCGCAGTGCAGTGGCAGGGCGGGGCTTCAGCCGACAGGCAGCATCGACTTGACCTTGTCACGCAGTTGGTCGATGGAGAACGGTTTGCCGATCACTTGCATGCCCGCCGGCACGTCAATGCTTTCGGCATAGCCGCTGGCGAACAGGATAGGCAGGGCTGGGCGTAGTTCGCGCGCCTTGGTCGCCAACTGCTTACCGTCCATGTCGGGCAGGCCGACATCGGTCATCATCAGGTCGATCACCTTTTCAGTGTTTTCGACCATATGCAAAGCCTCTTGAGCGTCCGCCGCTTCAAGCACGCTGAACTCCAACTCTTCGAGCACATCGACGATCAGCATGCGCACGATCGCGTCATCTTCGACTACCAGGATGGTGGAGGGGGCAGCGGGCATAGGGAGAGTTCCTGAGGAATTGGAAATACAGGCCTTTAGTCATTTAACGACCCTTCTCATCCATGAGTCCTGTCGATCCAGGTAAGTTCCCCAGACATACAAACATTGTGACGGTTATAGGCTGCAATGTCCCGCCCCTTCAGTGCCCGGCAGTCGCAGCGTGCCGGGCGTTCGTTTCAAGCTTCGATCACGTGAGATCGTCGTACTCGTCAAAGTCAAAATTTGAAGGTTCGGGCTTGGTTACCGGCAATTCGATCACAGGCTGCTCGACTGCATCGCCCCTGTAAGGAGGGCGAGGCGGCTTGGGCGCGGCCGGAACACCTTGAACATCAAAACGAACCGGATTGTAGTTTGGGCTATGTGTGTAAATACCTCGATTGTCCGCAGTCCGGCCGGTCATGGTGTACTTCACGATTTCGTGCTTTTTTTGCCCAATGATCGTGTCGTCAATATAGTCACGCTGGCGGGCCTTGTTGGCAAATGTCCGCGCGGCTATATCGCTTATTGCAGGATCATTGACCTGCATAATGCCCTCGAACCCTTCAACGGGCTTTTTGGTCTGTTTGGCAAACTGCGCGGCAAACGAATGGGCTCCGCCTGTCGCGGAAAAACACATGGTTAAACGGATCTCTGCGTATTTGTCCAGCTTTACGCCCTGTGCTTTCAGTAGATCAACTAACTCGTTAGGGGTCAGTTGCGTGCCATTTACCGTCATGGTTGCTGAGGTGTGCCCCGGCGGAATAATGCCATGGGCATCCAGAGTCAGGCGAGGGCCTCGTTTTGTTTGATCCGCAGACATCGCCAGGCCAGTACCCAGTACCTTGAATTCTTGCATGTGGCCGCCCATCGCCACGCTTTGGGCCGTAAACATGGGACGCGGTTTGCCATACGGGCGTCCGTTCACCGGGTTGTAGGCATACCATTTACTATCGACCAATACTGCCGCGCCTTCGAAGGTAGTTTCTGCGATTTTGTACGTACCCGTGGCGACGACACCGTTATTTTTACTGGCTGCTTTGAGCAGATCATAATTGCCGTCTGCGCCCTTGAGCATGTTCACCAGCTCCGCGCCCTTGTTCCAACTCTTTGCCGCTCCCTTTTTCAGCAATGTCCCAACCCCTGCGATCGCATCACTTGCTCCGCTCAGTGGGTTGAGTACTTCAAAGGCGGACGTCCCTAGGAACTTGATGACTTTTGCCGCCTTGGCGCCATTGCCAAAGACTTTGGCGGCCTGGGCAGTCTTGCCTGCGCCAAAAGTCAGCAGCCCCATGACATCCATCGTTAGGTCTGCTATTCCCTCGACGACGTTGCCTTTCGCTAGGTTGTCGATGGCAGACCGGAACGGGATGAGGTTGAGGAAGAATTCACCAACCCCCTTGTCACCCGACCGATCATGATCGTAAGACGTCACGCCTTTGGCGTAATTCAGCACACTTTCATCATCAAGGCGTAAGGATTTAACGTAGAAACTGGCAATCTCATTGGTTCGGTTGGAGTCGAAACTGTTGGGGGTCTCAGAACTGTCTGGATTATCAGTCTTGCCAATGCGGGCGTCGCCGGGATAAGGCGTAATAATCGAAGTAACCGGCTGATAGCGTCCGTCTATTTTAATGACCTGCTTCAGGTTTCCCGTCATACGCTCGTTTTGTTTGTTGATTGTCCCTTGGGTGGTGTCGATTTCATACAGATTGCTCTCACCTTTGTACGTGGTTTTCACAAACAATGTATGTTCGCGACCCACCGTCACGAGTGCGTTACCCGGCGCATCTTTGTAGTGTTTTTCGTAAGAGCACTCGATATCGCCGAATTCAAAATTTTTGCGGTCGGCTAATGGCAATTGCGATATCAGGTGTTTGACCATTCCGTGATGGCCTTTTTTTTGCGCTGTTATCGACGCGTCGAATTTAGTCTTGAATACTTCGGGCGTGCGAAACCGTTCGGAGCGTGCAAAATCGTTAAACTTATCAAGCGGAACCCTGCGGTCATTGGTGATCCATTTGTATGTTTGCCCCAGCGCGTCCCCTTCCATCACAATATCAAGCATGGAGCGCATCCTTGGATCGCCGGCTCTGGCGCGGCCTATGGAGGCTTTTGCGAGGACTTGGGCTTCAAAAACCGATGGATCAAGTTTCGCAAACTCAGCTTTGAGGCAGTCGAGTGCAATTTCTTTTCGACTGGCCGGTGGCATATATAAAGACGTAGACGTCTCCACCAGCGCCTGCAAGCGACTGTTGTAGGCCACTCTGGCCTGTTCCATTTGCGACGCTGTTGGTTCGGGAGTTGAGGGCGTCAGTACGCCATTTACCGGGGTCCAACGGGTTTGCAAAATAGGCAGCACACCATTGGCTAACCCCCACTCTTTTAGGGCTTCACGCTGGGCAAGTTTAACGTCGATATTGCTGGCCGGCAGGGACTCCGCTGTGGCAATAACCTCGGCATAGGTCATGTTAGGCACCCGGCCAGGCGTCTGGGCTTCGATCTTGGCTGCTGCGGTTGTCAATTGCCCCCAGAGAACACCGCCGACTTTCACATTCTGGGGAATATCTTTGATGAGAAACTGCGGAGCGTGACTCGCCAGCAGAACGTGGGTCGCAAGTTTAGCCGACGAGTGTGTCGCGAGGCCTTCCTTGATCAGATACTTGCTCAGGTTCTCGGCAATCAGCGAGGGTGGTTGACCCCAATACAGGGGGGAGTCGAGATAGACATCACCGATTTTTTTGGGTTCGGGATACCAAAGGCCACTCAGATAGAGCCCATCGATCATCGCGGTCAACAGATAGTCATAAATACTGGTGGCCGTGGCCACACCCTTCAGGTGCGCCTGTAAAGCCTGCCCCAGTGCCTGAGCCCTGGGGGAATCGAACAATTTTTGCAGCGTCTGTTGAGGGTCACTCTGCAAATCACTGTGCGTGACCGAACTGCCTTTCAACAAGTAATGCAGCGTGCCGTTGCCATGTTTCGGCAATGGTAAGCCAGGCAAGCCGCTTTTATCGCAGAAGAGGAACGAACGAATGCTCCTTCGGTCCTCTTCCGACATCGGAATTGGCCAGGAAAGTGCGCCACCTAGATTTCCCAACGGATACGTTAAGGCCCGTTGCTCAATTTTTTTGGCAAGTGCAGTGACTTCATCGACAGTGCTTGGCAGCTCAAAACCAAGGTCGGCAATGACGGTCGCCAATATCGGGGGCGTGGAACGTGTCATGGCGTAGGTCGAACCTACGTATGGCACGTCAATTTGACTTTTTAAAGCGCTTGAAAGTTGGAGTGGGGTGAGGGGTGTGCTCGCATTTTGACTGGCAATTTGGCGGAGCTGGTCGACCAAGTTGAAAAGGTTCTGGTTGTCGGCTTGGAGCTGTTCCACCGTTTTGGTAGGCAGCTTGGCTACTGGAGGAGTACTTGCGGGGGCTGGCGTTATTGACGTGTTAGTGACGCTTTGCGCAGGCGGCCTAGGTTCTGTGGTGGAGACGTTTGCTGTTCGTTGTGTAACATTTGGAATGCTCATTTATCTTACCTTGGCGAGTCATAAGAAGACGCTGTCCAAAAGATCTTCCGTGTTCCTGTGGCGCCCTCCTGAGTGTGAAGCCAATGAAAGCTCGTTCCTCTTTTGTTGTAGGAGGTTGTTATAAGTTGTGTGCGGCCTACAGAATGAAACTGGCCAAAATCCGCGCGAAATCCACCTGCGCCATATAGGTTTTTGCGTCAAACCAGTGCAGAAACATAGCCCTTACCCATGGTCTTCGGGCAAACTCCCCCTTTTTCCGTACCTGGCCAAGGCATGACCATGACTCCTGCGTCGACCGTCGATGAAAAGAGCTTTCGTAAACTCCTGAGCCGCAACGTGGCCCTGCCTCTGGGCGTGGGCGTGCTCAGCGCAGTGTTTTTCGTCGTACTGATCACCTACCTGTTGTCGGTCATCCAGTGGGTGGAGCACACCGATCGAGTGCTCAATAACCTCAATGAGTCGTCCAAGCTGACGGTGGACCTGGAAACCGGCATGCGCGGGTTTCTGATCACCGGCGACGAGCATTTTCTCGACCCGTATGAAGTCGCCAAACCGCGAATCATTGCTGATTTGCGTAATTTGCAAGAGCTGGTGGCGGACAACCCGCAACAGGTGGATCGCCTCAAACGCCTGGAAGCGCTGCAGGCTGAGTGGAACAAATACGCCGAATCGATGATTGAAATGCAGCGCACCAGTGGCGACTACCGCGGCGCGGTGAAGGCCGGCCGTGGCAAGCGCTTGACTGATGAAGTTCGCAAGGAATACGACGATGCGGTGGCGATGGAGCAGCAGTTCCGTATCACCCGCAATGAAGATGTCACGCGCACTACCGTCATCAGCGTCACGTTGTATCTGATCTTTGTGCTGGGTTTAAGTGGCTTTCTGGCGTACGTCGGAAGAAAAAATCTTGTATCTCTTTCAGAGAGTTACAGCACAAACCTCGCGTCACAACAGAAGATCGCGCGGCGACTGGAACAACAAGCCTGGCTGCGCAATGGCCAGACTGAGCTGGCCGAACAGGTTCTCGGTCAACTGACCTTGAATCTGTTGGGTCGCAACATCCTGCAGTTCTTTGCCCAGTACATGGGGTCGGCCGTCGCCGCGTTGTACGTGCGCGAAGAACACGGTGGCCTCAAACGCGTGGCCACCTATGGCTTCTCCCGCGAACAAGAGCAACGAGAGCAGTCGATCTACAGCGACGAAGGCATCGTCGGGCAGGCCGCCCAGCTTAATCGCCTGATTCGCCTGGACGATGTGCCGGTGGATTACTTCAAGGTCAGCTCCGGGCTCGGCGAAGGCTCGACCCGTAGCGTACTGATCACGCCCACCAGTGACGATGACCGCGTCAATGGCGTGGTTGAACTGGGTTTCCTGCGCCCGCTGGAAGAGCGTGACGTCGAACTGCTGGAGCTGATTGCCGGCAATATCGGCACCTCCATCGAAGCTGCGCGCTACCGCCAGCGTTTGCAGGAAGTGCTCGCCGAGACCCAGCAGCTCAACGAAGAACTGCAGGTGCAGCAGGAAGAACTCAAGACCGCCAACGAAGAACTCGAAGAGCAGTCGCGCATTCTCAAAGAATCCCAGGCGTACCTGGAAACCCAGCAGGCAGAGCTTGAGCAGACTAACGAACAGTTGGCCGAGCAGACCCAGACCCTGGCCGAGCAACGCGACGCCATGGACCGCAAAAACGTCGAGCTCAACAAGGCACAGCTTGAACTGGAAGACCGCGCCGACGAACTGCAGCGCTCCAGCAAGTACAAATCTGAATTCCTCGCCAACATGTCCCACGAGCTGCGCACACCGCTGAACAGCTCGTTGATCCTGGCCAAGCTGCTGGCGGAAAACCCACAGGACAATCTCAGCGCCGAACAGGTCAAGTTTGCCGAGTCGATTTATTCGGCGGGTAACGACTTGCTCAACCTGATCAACGATATTTTGGATATTTCCAAGGTGGAAGCCGGCAAACTTGAAGTGCGCCCGGAAAACGCCAGCGTCGTGCGTTTGGTGGACGGGCTGCGCAGCATGTTCGAACCGCTGGCGGCCGATCGCAAGTTGGCCTTCCAGGTAGAGGTGCAAAACGATGCACCAACCCTACTGTTCACCGACCGCCAGCGCCTGGAGCAGATCCTCAAAAACTTGCTGTCCAACGCGGTCAAGTTCACCGAGCAGGGCGGGGTCAGCCTTTCGGTGTCGCGAGCACTTGGCGAGGGTATTGCGTTTACCGTGCGCGACTCCGGCATCGGCATCGCCCTGGATCAGCAGGAAGGCATCTTTGAAGCCTTCCGCCAGGCTGATGGCACCACCAACCGTCGCTACGGCGGCACTGGCCTGGGCCTGTCGATCTCCCGCGACTTGGCCACGTTGCTCGGCGGCTATATCAGCGTGACCAGCGAACCGGGCAAGGGCAGTGCGTTTACCTTGGTGTTGCCGGAGCAGTACATCGAACGCGAGGAGGGTGTGGTACCCATTGAACAGCCGCGCCAGGCCGTAGCGGCCCCCGCGCCGACGCCCATCGCGGTTTCACCACTGCCGGTGGCCGACGCCCAACAGATCTCGCGCTTCGCCGATGACCGTGACAAGGCCCCGTTCACCACCCGTTGCATCCTCGTGGTGGAGGACGAGCCGAACTTTGCGCGTATTCTGTTCGACCTGGCCCACGAGCTGGGTTACAACTGCCTGGTCGCCCACGGCGCGGATGAAGGCTACAGCCTGGCCGAGGAGTTCGTGCCGGACGCGATCCTGTTGGACATGCGCCTGCCGGACCATTCCGGGCTGACCGTGCTGCAACGCCTGAAAGAACACGCCAGTACCCGCCATATTCCCGTGCATGTGATTTCCGTGGAAGACCGCGTCGAAGCTGCCATGCACATGGGCGCCATCGGTTATGCCGTCAAACCCACCACCCGCGAAGAGCTCAAGGACGTGTTTGCACGCCTGGAAGCCAAGCTGACCCAGAAGGTCAAGCGCATATTGCTGGTGGAAGACGATGACCTGCAGCGCGACAGCATTGCCCGCCTGATCGGCGACGACGACATTGAAATTACTGATGTTGGCTTCGCCCAGGCCGCGCTGGACCTGCTGCGCACCAACATCTACGACTGCATGATCATCGACCTCAAACTGCCGGATATGCTTGGTAATGAGCTGCTCAAGCGCATGGCCACCGAGGATATCTGCTCGTTCCCGCCGGTGATCGTCTACACCGGACGTAACTTGACCCGCGATGAAGAAGCCGAGCTGCGCAAGTATTCACGCTCGATCATCATTAAGGGGGCACGCTCACCTGAACGCTTGCTGGACGAAGTGACACTCTTTCTGCACAAAGTCGAATCCCAGCTGTCCCATGACCGCCAGAAGATGCTCAAGACTGCGCGCAGCCGCGACAAGGTCTTTGAAGGGCGCAAAATCCTGTTGGTGGACGATGATGTGCGAAACATCTTCGCCCTGACCAGCGCCTTGGAGCACAAAGGTGCGGTGGTGGTGATTGGCCGTAACGGCCGTGAAGCCATCGACAAACTCAATGAAGTTGACGACATCGACCTGGTGCTGATGGACGTGATGATGCCGGAGATGGACGGTTACGAGGCGACTGCCTTGATCCGCCAGGACCCGCGCTGGAAGAAGCTGCCGATCATAGCGGTGACAGCCAAGGCGATGAAGGACGATCAGGAACGTTGCCTCGCGGCGGGTTCCAACGATTACCTGGCCAAACCGATTGACCTGGATCGCCTGTTCTCGCTGATTCGCGTATGGCTACCGAAGATGGAACGTATTTAAGTGGAGCAGGTTTTTTTGGACAAAAGCAGCGATATTGAGCTGCGCCTGTTGATCGAGGCGATTTACCTCAAGTACAGCTACGACTTTCGTGACTATTCCGGTGCGTCGGTTAAGCGCCGTGTGGCCCATGCCCTGCGTCAGTTTGACTGCGCGACCATCTCCGCGCTGCAGGAACGGGTGCTGCACGATCCTTCTGCGTTCATGCAGCTGCTGCAATTTCTGACGATCCCGGTCAGCGAGATGTTTCGCGACCCGTCGCACTTTCTGGCGATACGCCAGGAAGTGGTGCCGTTGCTCAAGACCTACCCGTCGATCAAGATCTGGATTGCCGGCTGCAGCACAGGGGAGGAGGTGTACTCCATGGCCATCCTGTTGCGTGAAGAGGGGTTGCTCGAGCGCACGATCATCTATGCCACGGACATCAACCCGGCGTCGCTGGACAAGGCCAAACAAGGGATTTTCTCGCTGGAAAATGTACGCGCCTACACTGCCAATTATCAGCAGGCTGGCGGCCAACGTTCATTTGCCGACTACTACACGGCGGCCTACGATTACGCGATCTTCGACAAGACCCTGCGCGAGAACGTCACCTTTGCGGATCACAGCCTGGCAACTGACAGCGTATTCTCAGAGACTCAATTAATTTCATGTCGCAACGTGCTGATTTATTTCAATAAAAAATTGCAAGATCGGGCGTTTGGATTGTTTCATGAGTCACTGTGTCATCGCGGATTCCTGGTGCTGGGCAGTAAGGAAACCCTGGATTTTTCCGCCTACAGCAAACAATTCGAACCCTTGGTCAAGCAAGAACGGATCTACCGAAAATCATGAACGAGGCGCAAGCCAACCCGTTATTCGGGATTGAAGCCATCGTCGTCGGCGCCTCTGCCGGTGGTGTCGAGGCGTTGCTGACGATTTTTGGCGAGTTGCCTGAAGGCTTTGCCTTGCCGATTATTGCCGTCTTGCACCTGCCGGACGAACATCGTAGCCAATTGGCGGAAGTGTTTTCACGGCGCTTGCGGATCCCGGTGAAGGAAGCGCAGGACAAAGAATTGATCGTGGCCGGCACGGTGTACTTCGCCGGGCCCGGCTATCACCTCTCGGTAGAACATGACCGCAGCTTGTCCCTGAGTCAGGAAGACCGGGTGCACCACTCCCGCCCAGCCATTGATTACCTGTTCGCCTCAGCCGCCGATGCCTATGGCAAGGGGCTGCTGGCGATCCTGCTGACCGGCGCCAACCAGGATGGCGCGCGTGGGCTGGCCCACGTCAAGCAATCGGGCGGCACTACCGTGGTACAAGACCCTGACGAAGCACGCATCGCCGTCATGCCGTTGGCGGCCTTGGCGCTGCACACACCTGACCATATTCTGACCTTGAGCCGCATTGCCTCATTGCTGGCTTCCCTGGAATCTTCCCCATGTTAAGTAATATCCAGGCCAAACTGCTGATCGTCGACGATCTGCCGGAAAACCTGTTGGCCCTCGAAGCGCTGATCAAGCGCGGGGATCGCCAGGTCTTTAAGGCGTTGAGCGCCGATGAGGCGTTGTCACTGTTGCTGGAGCACGAGTTCGCCATGGCGATTCTCGACGTGCAGATGCCCGGCATGAATGGTTTCGAACTGGCCGAACTGATGCGCGGCACCGAAAAAACCAAGAACATCCCGATTGTGTTTGTCAGCGCCGCCGGCCGCGAACTCAATTACGCCTTCAAAGGCTATGAAAGCGGCGCCGTAGACTTCCTGCACAAACCGCTGGATATCCACGCGGTGAAGAGCAAGGTCAATGTGTTCGTCGACCTGTACCGCCAGAGCAAGGCGATGAAACTGCAGGTAGAAGCCCTGGAGCGCAGCCGTCGCGAGCAGGAGCTGCTGCTGACGCGCCTGCAGGCCACCCAGGCCGAGCTGGAGCAAGCGGTGCGCATGCGTGACGACTTCATGTCGATCGTCGCCCACGAAGTGCGCACGCCGCTTAACGGCCTGATCCTCGAGACTCAACTGCGCAAGATGCACTTGGCGAGGGATAACGCGGCCGCGTTCACCCTGGACAAGATGCACGCCATGGTCGATCGCGATGAGCGCCAGATCAAAAGCCTGATCCGCCTGATCGAAGACATGCTCGACGTGTCACGTATCCGCACCGGCAAGCTGTCGATTCGCCCGGCCCGCTTTGACCTGTCGCTACTGGTGCGTAACCTGGTGGAAAATTTCGCCCCGCAAGTGGTGGCGGCCGACTCATCGATGCACGTGGAAACCGAAGGCCCCGTGGAGGGCAACTGGGATGAGTTCCGCATCGAGCAGGTGGTGTCCAACCTATTGACCAACGCGCTGCGCTACGGGGCCAAAAGCCCGGTGGACGTGCGGGTCTACACCGAGCATGGCGAAGCTCGGGTGGAGGTGCGCGACCATGGCATCGGTATCAGTGAAGACAACCAGAAGCGCATATTCCAGCAGTTCGAGCGGGTGTCGGCCAGCCATGTCTCGGCGGGTCTGGGCTTGGGGCTGTTTATTTCTGAGCAGATCGTGGCGGCCCACGGCGGCACCATCGAAGTGCAAAGCCAGATAGGCGAGGGCGCGCTGTTCCGGGTGTGCTTGCCGCTTGAGGCGGCCGTGTGAAATCAATCGTCACCTCGACGCAACCTCTGCGTGACCCTATGGTCGTAACTGCAGCAATTGACCGGACAAAGGCTTCCCATGAGTGAAGATGCACAAGATGTCGTTCTGATCGTCGAGGACGACGAATCCATTATGTTTGTGCTGGGTGAATACCTGGCGGGGCTGGGCTATCGGGTGTTGAAGGCGATTGACGGCGAGCAGGCGTTCGAAATCCTTGCGACCAAGCCGCACTTGGACCTGATGGTCACTGACTATCGCTTGCCGGGCGGGATTTCCGGGGTGCAGATCGCTGAGCCTGCGATCAAGCTGCGACCCGAATTGAAAGTGATCTTTATCAGCGGTTATCCGCAGGAAATTCTCGACTGCAACAGCCCGATCACGCGCAATGCACCGATCCTGGCCAAGCCGTTTGACTTGGATACGCTGCAAGAGCATATCCAGCGCTTGCTGGCGTGACTGAGTGTTTGCATTTCAGTATGCCGGCGATTGATTTACCTCGCCGGCGAACCCGGTGTCAGTCGTTGATTAGATCGCGCCGCTGTCCTATTTTTCCTGGGCATGGAGCCGGTAAGGCGAACAGATAGGGGCAGTGAAAACAGACGTAATCATTGAGGGAATTTTCCTTTTCGATGCCGTTTGAAGTGTTTTTCATACATCACGCGCTCACGCTATCGCGGATAAAAAACAGGCGTCGATTCCATCTTTTCTTTATGAAGCAGTGACAGTTGGTTGCTAAGCGGATGCCGTTGCGAGCGTAGAGACGTGGCGTATCTACGCTTGGATCATCTCCCTGACCTTCGCTGTCAACAGATCAAACGTGAACGGTTTGGTGATCAACTGCATCCCCGGATCGAGAAAACCACCGCGCACCGCCGCGTGTTCGGCATACCCGGTGATGAACAGCACCTTGAGCTCCGGGCGAATCTGCCGACCGATTTCGGCCATCTGCCGGCCGTTCATACCGGGCAGCCCCACGTCGCTGATGAGCAAGTCAATGCGCTGTTCGGACTCAATGATAGGCAGCGCCGTATCGGCATCACCCGCCTCGACGAAGGCGTAACCCAGCTCTTTAAGGACGGCGCAGACCAATATCCGTACCGCCGGGTCATCCTCGACAATCAACACCGTCTCACCCGCATTGGCGAAAGGCAGCAGCGTTGGGTTGAGCGGCTCGAACGTCTTCATTTCGCCAACAAAACGCGGCAGGAACAGGCTGACGGTAGTACCTTTACCGACTTCGCTATGGATCGTGACGTGTCCGTGGGACTGACGGGCAAAGCCGTAGATCATCGACAACCCAAGGCCTGTGCCCTGGCCAATGGGCTTGGTAGTGAAAAACGGATCGAAGACCCGACCGATCAGGTGTTCGGGGATACCGCAGCCGGTGTCGCTGACGCTCAGCTCCACGTAATCACCGGGTTTCAACGTGCCGTACGCGGCGGTAAAGACGCTGTCCAGGTGGCGATTAGTCGTTTCCACCACCAACTTGCCGCCGCCGGGCATGGCGTCGCGTGCATTGATGACCAGATTGAGCAGGGCGCTCTCGAGTTGGTTGGGGTCGGCTTCGGCGGTCCAGAGCGGGTCACCCAGACGCATATCCAAGGCGATGCTTTCATTGATGCTGCGTTGCAGCAATTCTCCCATGGAGGTCACTAACTTGCTGATCTCCACCGGTTTGGAATCCAGCGACTGACGACGCGAGAATGCCAGCAGGCGGTGGGTCAGGCCCGCCGCGCGGTTGGCTGAGGTCACGCCGAGGTCAATCAGGCTGTCGAGGTCATCCAGCTTGCCGCGTGACACACGCCGGCGCAGCAGCTCAAGGCTGCCGATGATCCCGGTGAGCATGTTGTTGAAGTCATGGGCGATGCCGCCGGTCAACTGGCCGACGGCTTCCATTTTCTGTGATTGGCGCAGTGCTTCTTCATTGGAACGTAGCTGCGCTGTGCGCTCCTCGACTTGCTGTTCAAGGGTTTCCAGCGTGCGTTGCAGGCGCAGTTCGCTCGCGCTCAAATCAATCAGCCGGTCACGGGCTTCGTATTGCCTACGCCGGCCGCGCAGGGCGGCGCTCACCAAGCTGATCAGGGTCACCGGATGGAAGGGGCGTTCAAGGAAGGTCACGTTGCCCAGCAGCTCGCTCAAATGCGAGGAACCGTTCTGCTCGCTGCCGCCGTGATGGGTCATCAGCACGATTGGCAAGTCCGACCAGGCCGGTTGGTGGTGCAAGTGCTCCAACAGCGGCGCCAAATCGACGCCGCGCAACGCTTCGGCAGCGACTACCAGCAAGCCGGCGCCTTGTTCCAGAGCTTCACATAAAGCCCTCAGGTTGCCGGCAATAATGCCGCTGTAGCCGGCCTCGTTAAGCATCATCAGCGCCAGTGTGCTGTCACGACCCAATGGCGCGAGGATAATTGCACGCTCTGAGAGAGGGAATAAACCGGTCACTAGCCCTCATCCTTAAGTAGAGGAGATCCGGCGCCCATGTAGGTCGGGATACCGCGCAATACGCCTTGGAAGTTATCGAGCGGCTCACCGACGGTCATGCCTCGGCTGCTGATGCGGTATTCACGAATCGTGGATTCGTGCGAGCCGGTGCGTTTCTTGATAATCGAAATGGCACGCCGCACCTTGCCCAGCGCTTCGAAGTAACGCAGCAGAATTACCGTGTCGGCCAGGTAGGTAATGTCGACGGGGGCCTGCATATCGCCAACGAGGCCATGCTGGGCGACGGTCATAAACGTCGCTGCACCACGGCGGTTCAAGTACAGCAGCAGTTCGTGCATGTGCAGGATCAATGCGTTTTCTTCCGGCATCGCGGCCTGATAGCCATTGATGCTGTCGATCACCACGGTTTTGATCCCACGTTCATCCACGCAACGCCGTACCCGGTGCGAGAACTCCCCCGGCGACAGCTCGGCAGCGTCGACCTGTTCGATCAGCAGGTTGCCGGTGGCTTGCAGGGCCTCGAGGTCGATGCCCATGTTTCTCATGCGTTCAAACAACAGTCCCAGCTCTTCATCAAAGATGAATAGCGCGGCTTTCTCGCCACGGGCCACAGCGGCTGCGGCGAAGATCATCGAGATCAACGATTTACCGGTGCCGGCAGGCCCCAGGATCAAGCTGCTCGAACCGGTCTCAACACCGCCGCCCATCAGCGCATCCAATTCAGCAATGCCGCTGCTCAGGGTTTGGCGCACGTAGCCGCCGCGATGCTCGGCGGCGACCAGGCGTGGAAACACGTGGATACCGTCGGCCATGATGGTGAAGTCGTGGAAACCGCCACGGTATTTCTGACCACGGTATTTCACTACACGCACGCGACGACGTTCGGCGCCGTAGCTGGGGGTCAGTTCTTCCAGGCGAACCACGCCGTGGGCCACGCTGTGCACGGTTTTATCCAAGGATTCGGTGGTCAGGTCGTCAAGCAGCAGCACGGTGGCGTCGTAGCGCACGAAATAGTGCTTGATCGCCAGGATCTGGCGACGATAGCGCAACGAGCTTTGCGCCAGCAGGCGTATCTCCGACAGGCTGTCGATGACCACGCGGGTCGGCTTGACCTGCTCGACCACTTCAAAGATTTGCCGTGTGGCTTCGCCCAGCTCCAGGTCCGATGAGTACAGCAGGCTCTGCTGGTGGTCGGCGTCGAGTAGGCTCTCGGGCGGGGTCAGTTCGAAGATGTGGATATTGTCATCCAGGTCCCAGCCATGGGATTTAGCGCCCTGGCGCAATTCGCGCTCGGTTTCGGACAGGGTGATGTACAGCGATCGTTCACCGTTTTTTGCGCCAGCCTGCAGGAAATGCAGTGCTACGGTAGTTTTACCCGTGCCGGGTTCGCCTTCCAGCAGGAACAGGTGGCTGCGCGATAGCCCCCCAGAAAGAATGTCATCAAGACCTTCGATGCCGGTTGCCGCCTTTTCACTGAACAGCTCTTTGGATGTAGACAAGAAGTGCCCTCGGGTCACGTACAAGTAGAGGAGCGCGCCACCCTGGGCGCGCCATATTCACTTGACCGTAGTGACCCGTGGCGGTTCAACACTTCGTGATATTTGTAACCGCGTCGGGCTTATAGGTAGCCTTCAGTGGCTTTGTTGCTGGGTTACTTCCAGGCCGATTAAGAGCGGCTCGGCGCGTAGCAACCTGTGGTAGGTGAACCTGGGTTGGACTAAAGGCCTGGCTCTTACAAGCCCTGTTGCAGCGCCGGATCGTCCGGGTTTTGCTGCTCAAGTTGCGCCAATAACACCTGCACGTTTTGCAACTGGCCGGTCTCTTTCCAGTAGGTGATCAGCAACACGCGAGCCTTGCGGTTGGCGGGATGGCGCTGCACGATTTCTTCCAATTGACGCTGGGCTGCTTCCAGTTCTTCCTGGGCGTGCAAAGTGGTCGCCAGGTCGTAGCGGTAATCCTGATTGTCCGGCTCCAGCTCCACCGCTTTGGACAGGCCAAGCAGGGCATAAGGGCGCTCGCCGTGATGCAGCAACCACATGCCCAAGGCATGTTGCAGGTAGGCCGACTCAGGATGCGCGGCCAGTTGCCGCGCCAGCAGTTGGCGCGACTCGTCGGTCTTGCCTTGCTTGTCCAATAACTCGATCTGCGCTACACCCGCTTGCAGGTTGTCCGGCTGTAAACGCATGGCCTGCGCCAAGGCATTTTGCGCGTCCGGCAGCAGCACGCTGTGAATATACAAGCGCGCCAGCTGAATCCAGCCCTCGGCGGTTTCAGGCTGACCCTTGAGTTTTTTCACGAACTCATCAAGTACTTGCTGCAAGGGCCCGAAGTAAAGCCCCAAGGTATCCGGCGACAGGCCGAGCAAGGCATTGGCGGCGGCAAAACGCACCTCTTGTTCCGGATCGTCCAGGACCGGCCCCAGCAACAGCACGCGTTGGCCGCTGGGTACTAGGCCGACGATGCTGTGAATCGCCGCCTCGCGCACTAATGGCGAGTCATTGGCCAGGTCTTTATCGGCCAGTTTTAGCGCCTGGGGGCTTGGGTAGTTGGGCAATTGCGCGTGCAACGCTGCGCGACGTTCAGGTGAAAGATCCGGCCGGCCAAGCTGCTGATACAGCACGCGCGCGGCGCCTGGCTCACCGTTGCGCGCCTGTTTCAGGGCTTTGCCGTAACCATGGGCGATGGCGGGTGGCACGGCCACCGGGCCAGAACGGGAGAAAAACCAGGTGAGCAACACAATCAACAACAGGGCGCACAGGCCGAAGATGGAGTAACGGCGTGACTTTGACATGCAGGCGTCCAAAAGCTGGGGCAGCTAGTGCAAAGCCGCCAGCTTCGGTCAGACCACGACAGGTGTCAAACCCGCATCAACTCAACACGTATTCAACCGGCTCCAGGGCAGGCGGCAAATCCCTTTCGCCCAGCGCAAAAAGGGTCTCGCGCTCCAGGGTGCGCAGGAGGGCATTGCACGGCCAGCGCCGAAAACCGCGCGCCGAGCTGTTGCAACACATGGTCAGGGAGGTTGGGGGGCGTGCGATCAACACCGATCCAGGGCTTTATCGCCAAGGCCTCGTCTTCATGCCGCAGGCGTGCGATTAAGCCATGGGCAAAGCCGCACACGCCGCGCAACAGCCCGGCGCTCGAGCGGGTCGCTCAGCACCTGGGTTTCGCGAATCAGCGAACGTACATCAATGATCATTTGCCCCAGTTGCTTGCGGCCTTCCCACCAACGGTCGTAGCAGGCGTTGTTGCGAAAGCTCATGAAGATCGACAACGACAACCCCAGCAAGGTGAAGGGCGTCGCGTTGACCTTGGAAAAATAGGCCGGGTGCAAGGTTTCAACCAGTACGATCACCGAGGCCAGCAAGGTCACGAGCAGGCTGCGCAGGGCGATGCGCTTGGCAATCGAGCCTTTGAGGGAAAACAGGATACCCAGGAGGTTGGGTTTGGGACGGACGATCATCGCGGGCAGGTTTCTTCGGTGGTGCAGGCTATCAGGTTAGAAGCTTGCAGGAAGGGCGTCCAATCGCTTGTACCCACGAGCCGATTGATGGGGTCTATGAATGCGTAAAACTGAGCACTCACAGCGGCGATGAATAGTTTAGAAACAAGCTGATTCGTACTGACACCCGTTTCGACTCTTATGATCACCTACCGGTTAGTCGCGGGCCGCAGACACCCTCAACTGAAAAGGACGCTTCAAATGCTGCTCAAGCCTATTTTTTTTCTTGCCGGACTGTTAATCGCCGTGCCTGCGTTGGCCGTTGAGCTGAGAACCAGCCCTGCGATCAATGAAGTTTTCAACAAAGCTGAGGTCAGCGGTACGTTCGTCCTGTATGACGCCAATACCCAGCAGTGGGTTGGCCATAATGAGAAACGCGCCGAAACACGCTACACGCCAGCATCCACCTTCAAAATTCCCAATAGCTTGATCGGTTTGCACACCGGCAGTGTCGGTAGCTTGGATGAGGTGTTCTATCGTTACGATGGTCAGCCGCAGATGCTCAAAGCATGGGAAAAGGACATGAACGTGCGTGAAGCCATCGCAACGTCCAACGTCAAGGCGTATCAACTGCTCGCGCGGCGGGTGGGGCTGGCGCCGATGCAAGCGAACCTCAATGCACTCGACTATGGCAATCGCGCTATCGGCAAGTCCGTTGAGACATTCTGGCTCGACGACTCGCTGCGGATCAGCGCCATCGAGCAAGTGGAATTTCTTACGCGCCTCGCGCAAGGGAAATTACCCTACCCAGTAAGCCTGCAAGCCGATGTAAGGGAAATAATCAAGCTGGAAACCGGTACGACGTGGAGTCTGTATGGCAAGACGGGCTGGGCCGGTAAGCAAGATCCGGGTATTGGCTGGTTCGTAGGGTGGGTCGAGCAAGCGGGTAATATCTATGTGTTTGCACTTAACATTGATGTACCCCGCGACAGTGAGCCGCCTGCGCTACCAACGGCCTTGGCAAAACGGATTGACGTCGCCAAAGCCAGCCTGGCGGCGGCAGGTGTGGACCTTGCGCCCAACCCCCACACGTATCGGCTGAGCGAAATGTTGCCCAGCGTAACCGACAAGAACGCTCCGGCACGTTCACTGCAAGCCTACGAGCAGTTTTTTGCAAGCGACAATCACCCCTAGAAACCATTGCGCGCGGCGATGCCGGTCGCGGGGCTGGCGCTGCGCGATGTTCTGGTCGAGCTGGAAACGACAGCCGCCAAAGTGCACAGGCCTCCTTGCCCATGTTTGCTGCGTATCAAGGGGATCTCGAACGTAGGGGGCGAATAACCATTGGCCAAACCAGTCAGCCAAGTTGAAGGCTTTGACCATTGCTGCTACAGCGCTCTAGAGCGACTATTTCCACGCTTTACAGGCTCAAAACGTCCTAAAAATAAAAAACACAAGGATTGAAGCGATGCGTGAGTATTTGGCTGCCACCACCGAGTTTGATTACCAGCACACCGTCGACGCCGCATTGGCCGGTAACCTGCATGCGCTGAATGCCTGCGTGGAATGCTGCGACCGGCACGCACTGCCGGGCCGCATCGCACTGTTCTGGGAAGGTAAGGACGGGAGCAGCGCCACGTCGACCTTTACTGACTTGCAGGACCAGGCGGCTCGTTTTGCCAATTTCCTCCTGGCCCAGGGCGTCAAACGTGGTGACAAAGTGGCGGGCCTGTTGCCACGCACGGCTGAATTGCTGGTGGTGGTGTTTGCCACCTGGCGTATCGGCGCGGTTTACCAGCCGCTTTTTACCGCATTCGGTCCCAAGGCCATCGAACACCGCCTCAACTGTTCAGATGCAGCGCTGGTGGTCACTGACGCGGTGAACCGACCCAAGCTGGCTCAAGTGCAGGGATGCCCGACCATCGTCACCGTCGCCGGTGCCAAGGGCGAAGGCATCGTGCGCGGCGATTACAGTTTCTGGGCCGAATTACCTCACTACGCCAATGTGTGCGAGCCGGTGCTACTGGGCGCCGATGATCCCTTTTTGCTGATGTTCACCTCGGGCACCACCGGCCCATCGAAAGCACTGTCAGTGCCACTCAAGGCCATCGTCGCGTTCCAGAGTTACACCCGCGACGCAGTGGACCTGCGCCCCGAAGATGCGTTTTGGAACGTTGCCGACCCCGGCTGGGCCTACGGCATCTACTTCGGTGTCACCGGGCCGCTGTCCATGGGCCACCCGATCACCTTCTACGATGGGCCTTTCACCCTGGAGAGCACGTGCCGGGTGATCAACAAATACGCGATTACCAACCTCGCCGGTTCGCCAACGGCGTACCGCCTGCTGATAGCCGGTGGCGAGCAGTTCGCCCGGTCGATCAAAGGCAAGCTGCGCATTGTCAGCAGTGCTGGTGAACCGCTGAACCCGGAGGTGATCCGCTGGTTCGCCGATAATCTGGGCGTCACCATCCACGACCACTACGGCCAGACCGAACTGGGCATGGTGCTGTGCAACCATCACGGCCTGCTGCATCCGGTGCATGTCGGCGCAGCCGGGTTCGCCTCGCCAGGACATCGCATCGTGGTGCTGGATGATGACTATCAGGAATTGCCTGCCGGCCAGCCGGGGATCCTGGCTATCGACCGCGAACAGTCGCCGATGTGCTGGTTCGCAGGCTATGACGGCGTGAACACCAAAGCGTTTGTCGGCAAGTACTACCTCAGCGGCGACACCGTGGAGCTGAACCCGGACGGCAGCATCAGCTTTGTCGGGCGCAGCGATGACGTGATCACCACGTCGGGCTACCGAGTAGGCCCGTTCGACGTGGAAAGCGCGCTGGTTGAACACCCTGCCGTGGTCGAAGCGGCGGTGGTCGGCAAGCCTGACCCGGAACGCACTGAACGGGTGAAAGCCTTCGTGGTGATCAGTGAGCAATACCGCGCGACGCCGGAGCTGGCCGAAGAACTGCGTTTGCACGTACGCAAGCGCCTCGCCGCGCATGCCTATCCGCGAGAAATCGAATTTGTCAGCGACTTGCCCAAGACCCCGAGTGGCAAGCTGCAGCGTTTTATTTTGCGTAATCAGGAAATCGCCAAGGCTCAATCGGCACTGGAGTGATCCCTTTCAAAGGAAATAAAGATGCAGATTAAAAACAAGGTATTCCTGGTCAGCGGCGGTGCTTCGGGCCTCGGCGCGGCCACCGCAGAAATGCTGGTAGCCGCTGGCGCCAAGGTAATGCTGGTCGACCTGAACGCCGAGGCCGTTGCGGCCAAGGCCAAACAGTTGGGCGATAACGCCCGTAGCGCGGTGGCGGATATCAGCCAGGAAACCGCTGCCGAAGCCGCCGTGCAAGCCACCGTCGCGGCCTTTGGTGGGTTACACGGGCTGGTGAACTGCGCCGGTGTGGTTCGCGGCGAAAAAATCCTTGGCAAGAACGGCCCCCACGGTTTGGCCAGCTTTGCCCAGGTAATCAACGTCAACCTGATCGGCAGCTTCAACCTGCTGCGCCTGGCGGCTGCGGCCATCGCCGAAACCGAGGCCAATGCCGATGGCGAGCGCGGTGTGATCATCAACACCGCGTCAGTGGCTGCCTTTGACGGGCAGATCGGCCAGGCGGCGTATTCCGCCTCCAAAGGCGCCATCGCCAGCCTGACGCTTCCCGCCGCCCGTGAACTGGCGCGCTTCGGTATACGCGTGATGACCATCGCCCCCGGTATTTTCGAAACACCGATGATGGCGGGCATGACGCCTGAAGTGCGCGATTCCCTGGCCGCCGGTGTGCCGTTCCCGCCACGCCTGGGCAAGCCTGTCGAATACGCTGCGCTGGTGCGGCACATCATTGAAAACAGCATGCTCAATGGCGAGGTGATCCGTCTCGACGGTGCTTTGCGCATGGCAGCCAAGTAAGGAGGATTTTTCATGAACGACCCCATCGTTATTGTCAGTGCGGTACGTACGCCCATGGGCGGCTTCCAGGGTGACCTCAAAGGGCTGACCGCGCCGCAGCTTGGGGCCGCCGCGATTCGCGCCGCTGTTGAGCGTGCCGGTATTGCGCCGGATGCCGTGGATGAAGTGCTGTTTGGCTGCGTACTGCCCGCAGGCCTTGGCCAGGCACCTGCGAGGCAAGCGGCGTTGGGCGCGGGGTTGGACAAGGCCACGCGCTGCACCACGCTCAACAAGATGTGCGGTTCGGGCATGGAAGCCGCCATGCTGGCCCACGACTCGCTGCTGGCTGGCAGCAGCGATGTGGTGGTTGCCGGCGGCATGGAAAGCATGTCCAACGCGCCGTACCTGCTGGACCGCGCACGCAGCGGCTATCGCATGGGCCACGGCAAGGTGCTGGACCACATGTTCCTCGACGGCCTCGAAGACGCCTACGACAAAGGTCGCCTGATGGGCACCTTTGCTGAAGACTGCGCCGAGCACAACGGCTTTACGCGCGAGGCCCAGGACGCATTTGCCATTGCCTCGCTGACCCGTGCACAAGAGGCGATCACCCACGGCAGCTTCGCCGCCGAGATCGTCCCGGTGCAGGTCATGGTGGGCAAAGAGCAGAAAACCATCCTGCATGACGAACAACCACCGAAAGCCAAACTGGACAAGATTGCCAGCCTCAAGCCCGCGTTCCGCGAAGGCGGTACGGTGACGGCGGCCAACTCCAGCTCGATTTCCGACGGCGCGGCGGCATTGCTGCTGATGCGTCAGTCCGAAGCGCACAAACGCGGCCTCAAACCGCTGGCGGTGATCCACGGTCACGCCGCATTTGCCGATGAGCCGGGGCTGTTCCCGGTGGCACCGGTGGGCGCGATTCGCAAGTTGATGAGCAAGACCGGCTGGAACCTCAACGACGTCGACCTGTTCGAGATCAACGAAGCCTTCGCGGTGGTCAGCTTGGTGACCATGAGCAAGCTGGACATTGCGCACAGCAAGGTCAACATTCACGGCGGTGCCTGTGCGTTGGGCCATCCAATTGGTGCATCGGGGGCGCGAATTTTGGTGACGTTACTCTCGGCCCTGCGCCAGAAAGGCCTCAAACGCGGCGTTGCCGCCATCTGTATCGGCGGCGGTGAGGCCACGGCCATGGCTGTCGAATGCGTGTATTGAGGACGTTTTATGCTGCCCAATGACGAACAACTGCAAATCAGCGAAGCGGCCCGGCAATTTTCCCAGGAACGCTTGAAACCGTTCGCCGCTGAGTGGGACCGCGAACACCGTTTCCCCAAGGAAGCTATCGGTGAAATGGCCGAGCTGGGATTTTTCGGCATGCTGGTGCCGGAACAGTGGGGCGGTTGTGACACCGGCTACCTGGCCTACGCCATGGCCCTGGAAGAGATCGCCGCCGGTGACGGCGCGTGCTCGACCATTATGAGCGTGCACAACTCGGTGGGCTGCGTGCCGATTCTAAAATTCGGCAACGATCGGCAGAAAGAGCAATTTCTCAAGCCTCTGGCCAGCGGCACGATGCTGGGCGCCTTCGCGCTGACCGAACCGCAAGCGGGTTCCGATGCCAGCAGTTTGAAAACCCGTGCACGTCTGGAAGGCGATCATTACGTGCTCAATGGCTGCAAGCAGTTCATCACCTCCGGGCAGAACGCCGGGGTCGTGATCGTGTTTGCGGTCACTGACCCGGCTGCCGGTAAACGTGGGATCAGCGCATTCATCGTTCCGACCGATTCCCCGGGCTATACCGTCGCGCGGGTTGAAGACAAGCTCGGCCAGCATGCGTCCGACACCTGCCAGATACTCTTTGAAGACGTGAAAGTGCCCGTGGCCAATCGGCTTGGGGAGGAGGGCGAAGGCTACAAGATCGCCTTGGCCAACCTTGAAGGTGGCCGCGTCGGTATCGCCTCGCAATCGGTGGGCATGGCCCGCGCCGCGTTTGAGGCGGCCCGCGACTATGCGCGTGAACGCGAAAGCTTTGGCAAATTCCTGATCGAGCACCAGGCCGTGGCGTTTCGCCTCGCTGACATGGCCACCCAAATCGCGGTCGCCCGGCAGATGGTGCATTACGCCGCCGCCCTGCGTGACAGCGGCAAACCGGCCTTGGTGGAAGCCTCGATGGCCAAGCTGTTTGCCTCGGAAATGGCTGAAAAAGTCTGCTCGGACGCCTTGCAAACCTTGGGCGGTTACGGTTACCTGAGCGACTTCCCCCTTGAACGGATCTACCGCGATGTGCGGGTTTGCCAGATTTACGAAGGCACCAGCGATATCCAGCGCATGGTCATCTCACGCAATCTTTAAGGAGCCAATACATGAGTTACGACACCATTTTGCTCGAAGTCCAAGGCCGCGTCGGGCTGATTACCCTTAATCGTCCGCAAGCCTTGAACGCCTTGAATGCGCAGTTGATCAGCGAGTTGAATCAGGCGTTGGATGGGTTGGAAGCCGATCCTGAGATCGGCTGCATCGTGCTGACCGGCTCGAAAAAAGCCTTTGCTGCGGGGGCTGACATCAAGGAAATGGCGGAGCTGACGTATCCGCAAATCTACCTGGATGACCTGTTCAGCGACAGTGACCGGGTGGCTAACCGGCGTAAGCCGATCATTGCTGCGGTTAACGGCTTCGCCCTTGGTGGCGGTTGTGAACTCGCGTTGATGTGCGACTTTATCCTGGCGGGTGATGGGGCCAAGTTTGGTCAGCCAGAAATCAACCTTGGCGTGCTGCCGGGTATGGGCGGCACTCAGCGCCTGACCCGTGCGGTGGGCAAGGCCAAGGCCATGGAAATGTGCCTGACTGGGCGCTTTATCGATGCGGTGGAAGCTGAGCGTTGTGGGATTGTGGCGCGCATTGTGCCGGCTGATGAATTGCTGGAAGAGGCGTTGAAGGTGGCGACCTTGATAGCCGGTAAATCGGTGCCGATCAGCATGATGGTCAAGGAAAGCGTTAATCGTGCGTTTGAGGTGAGCCTTTCTGAAGGTGTGCGTTTTGAGCGTCGGGTGTTTCATGCGGCGTTTGCGACGCAGGATCAGAAGGAAGGGATGGCGGCGTTTGTGGGTAAGCGGGCGCCTGAGTTTAAGGACCGGTAAGGGGGGCGATGCGGTTAGGTGCATATCCGTTGCTGCGGTAACGGCCGCCTAGGGTTCCGCTCTTACAACGGGTCACTTTTGGCTCGGCCGGCATTCCGGGCTCTTTTCCAAAAGTGACCCGCCGTAAGGGCGGAACCAATAGCGACCATAACTACAAAAACGGATATGTACTCAGCCCCCTAACACCCTCAAAGCTGATAATTCTTCAGCTCCCGCGCAATCACCATCCGCTGAATCTCACTCGTCCCCTCATAAATCTGCGTAATCCGCGCATCCCGGTAATACCGTTCCACCGGGTAATCCTCCAAATACCCATACCCACCATGAATCTGCATTGCCGAGGAGCAAACCTTCTCAGCCATCTCCGAAGCAAACAGCTTGGCTTGGGACGCTTGCGACAGGCATGGCTTGCCGGCACTGCGCAGACGCGCGGCATGCAGGATCAGCAAGCGTGCGGCATTCAAACGGGTCTGCATGTCGGCCAGCAGGTTAGCAATGCTCTGATGCTCAATGATCGCCTTGTCGAATTGCACCCGGTCCCGCGCATACGCCAGCGCCGCCTCAAACGCCGCACGGGCGATGCCCAGGGCCTGGGCGGCAATCCCGATGCGGCCGCCTTCGAGGTTGGACAGGGCAATGGCCAGACCTTTGCCGCGCTCACCCAACAAGTTGGCTTCAGGCACCGTGCACTGGTTGAGGGTAACTGCGCAGGTATCCGAGGCACGAATGCCCATCTTGTGTTCCGTGCGATCAACCACAAACCCTGGCGTAGCGGTGGGCACCAGGAAGGCCGAAATGCCTTTTTTTCCCAGGTTCGGATCTGTCACCGCAAAGACAATAGCCAACTTGGCGCGCTTGCCGTTGCTGACAAACTGTTTGGCGCCATTGATTACCCAGTGGCCATCGCGCAGCTCGGCGCGGGTGCGCAGGTTGTGGGCTTCAGAGCCGGCCTGAGGTTCGGTCAGGCAGAAGCAGCCAATGGCCTGGCCACTGGCGAGGTCAGGCAGCCAGGTTTGCTTCTGTTCTTGTGTGCCGTAGTTGAGAATTGGCCCGCAACCCACTGAGTTATGGATACTCATCAGCGCGCCGGTGGCGCCGTCGCCGGCAGAGATTTCTTCGACCGCCAAGGCGTAGGCGACATAATCAACGTAAGTGCCGCCCCATTCTTCAGGCACCACCATGCCCAGCAGGCCCAGTTCGCCCATCTTGGCGACCAGTGCATCGTCGATCCAGCCGGCCTTTTCCCAGGCTTGCGCGTGCGGGGCGATCTCGCCACGGGCAAAGTCACGCGCCATGTCGCGAATCATTACTTGTTCTTCAGTATATTCAATGTCTTGCACGGCTTATCTCCCAACCTGCTTGAAGTCGTGGAAGAAGCTTTCCACATGGGTTGCGTCCAACCGATGAATCGAGGGCGGGTTCCAGCGCGGGCTTTTGTCCTTGTCGATGATCAAGGCCCGAACGCCTTCGATCAGGTCGCCGCGTTCAAACCACTGGCGGTCCAGGTGCAATTCCAGCGCGAAGCACTGCTCCAGCGGCAGCCGGCGGCCACGACGGAGCATCTCCAGGGTCACGGCCATTGCGAGCGGTGAGCGGGTTTGCATCAGGTTGGCGGTGTTCAGCGCCCATTCATGGCTGTCGGCGACGGTGACTTGCTGTAATTGCTCGACGATGCTGGGCACGTCCGGCAGGGCGAAGAAGTGGTCGATGGCCGGGCGCAAAGCCGCCAATGGCGCGTCGGGCAATTGCTGCACGGCCAATTTCGCGAGCAGGCCTTGCAGATCCTTGAGCGGTGAGTCCTGCCATTGCAGGCGGTCGAATTTCTGGTCCAGCTCAGCGAATTTGGCGCTGTCGATGTACCAGTCTGCCAGCCCGCAATACAGCGCGTCGGCGGCGCGAATCTGTACGCCGGTCACGCCGAGGTAGATGCCCAGCTCACCGGGAATGCGTGGCAGGAAGTAGCTGCCGCCCACGTCCGGGAAATAGCCAATGGCCACTTCTGGCATTGCCAGGCGACTACGTTCGGTGACGACACGTAAATCAGCGCCTTGGACCAGGCCCATGCCGCCGCCAAGGACGAACCCGTCCATGAGTGCCATTACCGGTTTGCGGTAATGGTGAATGGCCAGGTCAAGTGCGTATTCTTCGACGAAGAAATCTTCGTGCAGGGTGTCGCCATTCTTGAAGCTGTCGTACAGGGACCGGATGTCGCCACCGGCACAAAAGGCTTTTTCGCCGGCGCCGCGCAGTACAACCGCGTAGACCTGTGGGTCATTTGCCCAAGCCTGCAAGTGCGCGGTCAGGCTACGGACCATGTCCAGGGTAATGGCGTTCAAGCCAGCGGGGCGATTGAGGGTGAGGTGGCCGATATGGTTGCGCACCTCAGCCAACACTTCTTCCTGAAGACTATCAGCGCGGCTTGCTTCGGATGAAACCTGAGCAGTCATCTGTAACTCCCTGCTTTTATTGTTCTTTATCAAGATGTTCGCGGGCGAACCCTCTCGTGATCGTACCAGTGCAAATTTGCCCAGTACAACCCGGAATCATGCAGGTCGTTTTTGCATTTATGCAGCCGTGCGACTGGCCAGTACTTCGCCAATGCTGCGGCGTCGTGCATGGCCTTCCGCCGCGTGGATCAGCTGTTCAAGTTCGGCCGGTGCTACGTCGTAGAATTGCTCCATCTCAGCCAAGGCCCGCTTCAGGTCGGCCGCGGTTATCGACGGATCGGTCAGCGGCGCAGCATTGCCTGCGCCGATGGACGGCGACTCGAGCGCGCCCTTGGGGTAACGCGTGCGTGTGGCATTGTTATAGGCCAGCGCACATGCCAGCAATGCACCCGCGCCGAGCATGACGGGTGCCAGTACCTGCCAGCCGAGGGCGCTGGACGCAGGGTCGGCGAGTACCAGCGTCATCGCCAGGCCGCCTGCAGGCGGATGCAAGCACCGTAACCCACAAATCAAGACAACCGTCATGCCCGCTGCGAGGCAGGCGCTGCCCAAAGTGCGCCCCAGCACGCGCGCGACCAACAACGCCACAACCCCCGCGCACAAATAACTGCCGATGATCGACCAAGGCTGGGCCAGCGCTCCGGACGACACGGCAAACAGCAGCACCGCAGACGCACCGAGTGGGCCGAGCAAATGCAAGGCTACTTCCATACCAAATACTTGGGCACACACCCAAACACTGCACAGCGTCCCCAATGCCATGCCGATGGCGGCGCGGCTCCATTCGGCAGGGCGGGTGTTGATTGCGGCGGGTAACCAGCGAGCGAGCATCGAACTGTCCATAAAAAACGGGCGAAAAAAAGGCTTGCCGGGTTTCCCGGAAAAGCCCTTTGAAGGTTCCAACATTTGGGGTGGAACCCGCGCAGTGTGCCGAGCTTGAAGCGTGGTCGCCAATACATATTAATGAGGGTTAAATGCAAGAATACTGCAGTTACGTCGCGTCGCCGATTGGAGTAAGGCGATCCTTCTGGGGTAGCGCAGGGTTGAGGTGGCCCAGTACGCGTATATCCGCCTCTTCGTTGAACAAGTGTTTTTGCAGGTTTTTCTGCAGCGCAACGTCGTCGGCCAACGGCCCCTTTAACGCCACCAAGGCGTCGCGCAGTTCCATCAACCGATCCAGCCTCGGCACAGGAATAAGTAACAGGTCTTCCAGCACGGCATAGCCCTCTTAATGAAGTAAGTCACGGTGACTTGCGTGCACGCACTCCAGCCTGTCGAGATCGTGGTAGTAGATAGTTAATGCACTGTGCAACGAGTCTACATTTGGGTTCCAAGCGCCGGAAGACAGAGTGCGACAGCTGTTACGCATAGCCATGTAGGCGTTTTCTTGGTGGTTATGACGAAAAACGCCCACTCCTTAAAAGAGTGGGCGTTGTTTATTAAACCGCTGCTGTAAACGCGATCAGGGCGCTGCGGGCTTCGCCAGATGCAGCAACACATAGGGGTCTTTATCGAACTCCCCTGTGAGGGTCGGGGTGAGGGCGCGCAAGCGCGGGTCTTGCAAACGATTGAACTCCTGCACACTCATCACCACCCAGGCTGGCGCTTGCAGCGGCGCCAGGTCGGCAGATGACTGCGTAAACAGCGGCACCTTATCGCACTCGAAGTTGACCATGAACTTGATGGCCTTGGCATCTTTACCCAGCCCATGCAGTACAACGGGGGCAGGCTGCTGCATGATCTGGGCTTTAACCGCGAGGCTGAAGGTTCGGGTGTCGTACAGCGAACGTTCGAGCGGTTCGACCACGACGATATAGGTCGACCACAGCGCCAGCACCGCCGCAAACGCCGGGCCCAATGGCCGCAACCGCGGTCTCAACACCGCCAGCAGCGCCAATACCTGAAGCATGCCCAGCGCGGTGAACATCAGCCCAAGGCTGCTCAACTGTTCCGGATAACGCCTGCGCGCCACCACCAGCCCAATCATCAACAACGCCGGCAACAACGTCCAGATACCGAGCATTAACCCGCGCAACCAGGCAAATAAGCGCCCTTGGCTGACGTGGAACGGGTAGGCCGCGATCATCGCCGCCATCGGGAGCATTGGCAGGATGTAGCGGGCTTTTTTCGCCTGTGGCACTGACAAACCGAGCATCACCAGTAAACCGGCAGCCGCGCAATACAGTACCAGTTGCAACGCCGGGTCCGGTGCCCGACGACCGCCCACCACCACAGCCAGCAGTACCAACAGTGCCAGTGGATAGGCCAAGGCATAATTGCCTATGGAACTGGTGAAGTAATACAGCACGCCGCCGGAGCCTTCGGTGCCGTCCATGCGGCCGAGGAACTGCATGCGGATCACGTCCTGCATAAACTCCTCACCGCCACTGAGCTTGGCCAGCAGCAGCAACAGACCGACACATGCCGCCAGCAACGCCAGCGCGATCAGGCCGAACGTAAACAGTTGGCGCCATTGCCGATTGAGCAAGTAATAGCTGCACAGCACCCCCGTTGGAATCACCAGGCCGATAGGCCCACGGATGGCGAAGCCGATAATCAGCAGCAGGAACAGCCAGTGCAGGCGTTTGGCGGCGCCGAAGTGATCATGCGCATAACCCAGGTAGAACACCGCCAGGGCAACGGCGGCGAGCATCTGGTCCAGGGATACCGCGCGGGTTTCGCTGATGAAGGTGCTGCTAAGCAACAACATCGCAATGCTCAGCAGGCCCCAGCGCGTGGAGTAGGGCGCTGTGAGGCGATACACCAGCGTGACGATCAGCGCCGAAGCGATGGCGGTAGGCAACCACGCCGTGAGACTGGTGACCTGGCCAAACGGCAACGACAACACCCATGTCAGCAGCGTAGAGGTCGCCAGGTAATCGGCGTAGGGCTGCCCGTAGGTCGTGGGGAAGAAACTCGGCCCATGGCGTAGCATTTCTTGAGCGAACAGCACAAAGCGCGAGTCGAAGCCGATAATCGCCTGATGCCAGTTGCCCACAATAAACAGCACCAGGGCCAGGAGCCCAAGCCCCAGCGACTGGTGGCGGATCGTTGCGTTGAGCAGGGGCGGTTGAACTCTATTCACGTCTCAGGCTTCCTTGACCTGCTGTACCCAGTTTTGCTGAGGGATCGGCAGTTCGCAGGAGTCGCCTCGGCCCATTGGGAAGTATTTGAAGCCTTTGCGTGCCAGGCGCTCGCCGTCGTAAAGGTTGCGACCGTCAAAAATCACCGGGTTTTTCAGGCGATCGAGGATCAGGTCGAAATCCGGTGCCTTGAACTGCTGCCATTCAGTGCAGACGATCAACGCATCGGCGCCGCTCAAGGCCGATTCCGGCGTGCCCAGCAGCGTCAGACGCGACTCGTCGCCATAGATGCGCTGTGTTTCCTGCATGGCTTCGGGGTCGAACGCACGTACATTGGCGCCGGCGGCCCACAAGGCTTCCATCAGCACTCGGCTGGGTGCATCGCGCATGTCATCGGTGTTGGGCTTGAAGGCCAGGCCCCACAAGGCGAACGTCTTACCCTGCAGATTGCCTTTGAAGTAAGCGTTGATGCGCTCGAACAGCTTGCTCTTCTGACGCTGGTTGATGGCTTCCACGGCTTCCAGCAGGTCGCTGGAGCAGTTGGCCTGCTTGGCGCTGTGGATCAAGGCGCGCATGTCTTTGGGGAAGCACGAGCCGCCGTAGCCGCAACCGGGGTAGATAAAGTGGTAGCCGATGCGCGAGTCGGCGCCGATGCCCAGGCGCACGGCTTCGATGTCGGCGCCCAGGTGCTCGGCCAGTTCGGCGATCTGGTTGATAAAGCTGATCTTGGTGGCCAGCATGCAGTTGGCGGCGTACTTGGTCAGTTCGGCGCTGCGCAGGTCCATGAAGATGATGCGGTCGTGGTTGCGGTTGAACGGCGCGTACAGATCGCGCATCACTTCACGCACTTCTTCACGCTCGCAGCCAATGATGATCCGGTCCGGGCGACGGCAGTCGGCCACGGCCGAGCCTTCCTTGAGGAATTCCGGGTTGGAGACGATATCGAACTCCAAGTGCCGACCGGCCGTACGCAGGTTTTTTTCGATGTGCGCACGCAAGGTGTCGCCGGTGCCTACCGGTACGGTGGATTTTTCCACCAGGATCACCGGCTCCACACGGTGGCGGGACACCGCATCACCTACCGACAGCACATATTTCAGGTCGGCCGAGCCATCTTCATCCGACGGCGTGCCCACGGCGATAAACAACACTTCACCGTGTTCTACGGCGAGCTTTTCATCAAAGGTAAAGTGCAGGCGTCCGCTTTCCAGGTTTTCCTTGACCATGGCCGCCAGACCCGGCTCAAAGATGGTCACATGGCCTTTCTGCAGGGATTCGACCTTGTTCTTGTCCACGTCCATGCAGATCACATCGTGACCAACTTCGGCCAATACGGTGGCCTGTACCAGACCGACGTAACCGCTACCAAATACACTGATTTTCATGGGGCATTCCTGGGGCTTGTAACGCTAGCACGACGAGAGTTAATAACCAGAACACCGAGGATGACCAACGCCACCCCCAGGCTTTTTGAAAGGGAAAAATCTTCGTGGAACACCGGCAGGCTGGCGGCCAACAGGTAGACCAACGCATAGCTGATGCTGAGCAGAGAATAGGCGCGGCCCAGCGGCAAGTGCTTGAGTGCGCCAAGCCAGCAGAGCATCGACAGCGCATAGGCGATGATCGCCAGGATCACCACGCCCAAGGCGCCGAGGTCAATGGCATTGCTGTTGAGCGCGTTCAGCCATTCGGCAGGCAGCGGCAGGCGCGTCATGCTCCAGCGCATGCCCAACTGGGCGGCGCTGACCAGGCCGACGCTGCCCAGGGCCAAGGCAAACCCTTGAACCCGGCTCATACGTGACGCCCCAGCAACACCACACCGCCGATGACCAGTGCCACACCCAGCCAGTGACGGCCATCGATGTGTTCATGAAAGACAAACCGCGCCATCAAGGTGACCAGTACAAAATTCAGGCTGAGCATGGGGTAGGCGATGCCCACTTCCAGGCGCTGCAACACCAGCAGCCAGACCAGCAAACCCAGGCCCAGGCACACCAGCGCCGACCACAGCCAAGGCGAACGCAGTTTTGGCGCCCAACCGTGCGGCTGGTCGCGCCAGCTTTCCACAGCAAACTTCTGCGAGACCTGGCCCATGCACGTGAGCAGGCAGGCGCTTAATAAAAGAACCAGCGTGATCATGGCGCGGCCTGTGGGAAGATCAGGATGACCAGATTGCCTTGCTCGTAACGCGTGCCGTCTTGGGGCAGCAGGTTCACTTCAGCGACTTCATCGTCGCCCTTGACCCGCATGACCACGCCGACCGCCCCTTGCTTACGCGCATCACTCATCCATTGCTGGACCTGAGTGGTGTCGATCTTGCGGTGGGCAGTGTCTGCGTAGGCAATGCCGTATTTCACTTCGCCGACGGTGTTGTAGAGCGCGACATCCGGGCGGCCCAGGCGCCAGGACAGTGCCGACGCAGCGCCAAGGTCATTGCTGAGCAAGGCCGTGGTCGATTGCAGTTCGTGCTGATGGTCGATAATGAACTGATCCGGCGTTTTGTTATAAACCACCGAATGCGGCAAGGCGGCCGGCACGAGCAGCACCAGAAGCCCGCTGCCGATCAACGGAGCAGCCCACAGTGCCAGCGGGCGTGCCGCTTGCAGCAGGTTGACGACGATCCAGCCGAACAAGAACGTAAAGACCAGTACCAGGCTGAGGGTTTCCTCGCCGTGTTCGTACACCGGCTTCTTCAATTGAAACCAGCTAAGCGCCAGCAAAGCCAGCACGCCGATACCCAAGTTCAACCAGCCGTTGATGCGCAAGGCGCGGCCATGGCCTTGAGCAAGCTTGTCGCTGAGGGTCGAGCCCATTAGCAAGGCCAATGGCAGCAGGCAGGGCATGATATAGGACGGCAGCTTGCCTTTGGCGAGGCTGAAGAAGGCCAGGGGCATCAACAGCCACAACAGCAGGAACGCGGTTTTGGGTAGGTGCTTTTCCAGCCATGCCTGTTTGACCGTGGACGGCAGCAGGGCAATCCACGGCAGCGAGAACGCGACCATCAGTGGCAGGTAATACCAGAACGGCTCGGCATGCTGGGCATCGTCACCGGCAAAGCGTTGGATATGCTCATGCCAGAAGAAGAAGCTCCAGTAGTCCGGTTCTTGCAGGTGCACGGCCAACGCCCAGGGCAGGCTGACGATAATGGCGACGACTACGGCGACCACACCGTACCCGAGCAGCTCACGAAAGCGTTTCTGCCAGATCGCATAGGGCAGGGCGATCAACACCGGCAGCAACCAAGCCAAAAAACCCTTGGTCATAAAGCCCATGCCACACGCAAACCCCAGCAAGGCCCAGGACCACAGGCGGCCCCGGCGCGTGGTGCTGTCGAAGCAGAACCACAGCGCAACGCCGGTCAGGTTGACCCAGAAGGTGAATTGCGGGTCCAGGTTGGCATAGCCGCCGAGCAACGCCACGCTGACAAAGCTCATGTACAGCACGGTGCTGACCAGGCTTTTTTGCGGATCGTTCCACAGCCGGCGCGACACCAGGTACACCAGCAGGATGCTCAGCCCGGTGCTCAAGGCTGAGGCAAAACGCACGCCAAACAGGTTCTGTCCGAAGATCGCCTGGCCCAGCGCGATCATCCAGTAACCGGCAGCCGGTTTTTCGAAGTAGCGAATGCCCATGAAGTGCGGCGAGGCCCACTTGCCGGTCAGCAGCATTTCCTGGCTGATCTGCGCGTAACGGGTTTCATCCGGGATCCACAGGCCGTGGGTGGCCAGCGGTAACAGGTAAAACGCGCCAAACGCCAACAGGAGCAGGGGCAATGCCCAGCGCCGGATCATGCCTGCTGCACTCCGAGCCAACCCTCGCGGCCGCTGAGTGCGCCGCGCACCAGCTGTTGCTGGGGCAGGCTGGTCACATCCGCAGGCAACAGGTCGCCCAGAGGGTTGAAGTCGATGCCACGCTGCCCGGCCTGGGCGAGCAACTGGCGAAAATCATCAGCCATCAGAATCCCTTCTACTTCTGCGTGGATCGTGTACACATTCAGCTTCGACGCGCTGAAGCGGTCAAGAATGAAGCTGTTGAAGTCTTTGGCAGCCACTACCGGCCCGACGACTTCGTCGAAGGTCGGCAGGTCTACCGGAATTTGTGGGGTGCCTGCGCTGCCATCGGCCAGGGTTGGACGAAACAGGCTGGTGCCCCGGCAATCACTGTTGTAGCGAAAGTTGAAACCTTGCTTGGCTTGCACCACGCGCTCATCGGCACGCCAACCAGCGGCCGCTGAGCAGTCGATGCGCTCACCGAGAATGTCGCTCAAGGTGTCGACGCCACGACGGATCTGCTCGACCAGCTGTGCATCGCTCCAGCGCCCGGTGTTGGCCTGCCAGCCGTGGTGGTCCCACGCATGCAGGCCGACTTCATGGCCGGCATCCTTGACCTGGCGCATCAAATACCCCAGGTCACGGCCAATCGGCTTGCCCGGCCAGGCGGTGCCGGCCAGCAAGATATCCCAGCCATACAGCCCGGCAGCATTGGAACGCAGCATCTTCCACAGAAATTGCGGGCGGATGAGGCGCCACAAATGGCGCCCCATGTTGTCCGGCCCAACGCTGAAGAAGAACGTCGCTTTAACCGAGGCTTCATCCAGGGATTCGAGCAACCGCGGCACGCCTTCACGGGTGCCACGGTAGGTGTCGACGTCGATGCGAAGGCCTGCCTGCATTACTTTTTATCCGCGATTTCAAGCATGGCTTCACGCAGGAAGAAATCCAGGGTGTTGCCGATGGTTTCGCTCATCTCAACGGTAGGCTCCCAGTTCAGCAGGCGCTTGGCGTTTTCGATGCTTGGCTTGCGGTGTGCCACGTCCTGGTAACCGGTGCCGTAGAACGCCTTGCTTTCGACGTCGCGGAAACCGGCGAACGGTGGGAAGTTGCTGCGCAGCGGGTGAGCTTCGAACTGACGCAGCAATTCTTCGCCCAGTTGACGGATGCTGGCTTCGTTTTCCGGGTTGCCGATGTTGATGATCTGGCCGTTGCAGACATCGTTGTCGTTATCAATGATGCGTGCCAGGGCTTCGATGCCGTCGGCGATGTCAGTGAAGCAGCGCTTCTGCTCGCCACCGTCGAACAAGCGGATCGGCGTGCCTTCCACCAGGTTAAGGATCAGCTGGGTGATCGCACGGGAGCTGCCGATACGGGCCGAGTCCAGGCGGTCAAGGCGTGGGCCCATCCAGTTGAATGGGCGGAACAGGGTGAAGTTCAGGCCTTTGTCGCCGTAAGCCCAGATCACACGGTCCAGCAGCTGCTTGGAGACCGAGTAGATCCAGCGCTGCTTGTTGACCGGGCCGACCACCAGGTTAGAGGTGTCTTCGTCGAAGTACTGGTCCTGGCACATGCCATAGACTTCGGAGGTCGACGGGAAGATCACGCGTTTGTTGTATTTGACGCAGTAGCGAACCAGTTTCAGGTTCTCTTCAAAGTCCAGCTCGAACACGCGCAGCGGGTTACGGGTGTATTCGATTGGCGTGGCGATAGCCACCAGCGGCAGGACCACGTCGCACTTCTTGATGTGGTACTCGATCCACTCGGAGTGAATGCTGATATCGCCTTCCACATAGTGGAAGTTAGGGTGGCTGCGCAGGCGCTCGATGGCGTCGGAGCCGATATCCAGGCCGTAGATTTCGTAACGGTCGTCACGCAGCAGGCGCTCGGACAGGTGGTTACCGATAAAACCGTTCACACCCAGGATCAGTACGCGGGTACGCCGTGGCTTACGGCCGGACTCGGCGCCGCGCAGTACGGAACCGTCCACCAGGCCCAGCTCGTCGGCCAGGGAAGGGCCGGCCAGGTACAGGCCATTGGCGTTGCGCTGGCCGAACTTGACCACCAGGGAGTCTTCACCGCAGGCGATGCGCAGCGGGTTGACGCTGATCACGCGGCCAGGTGCCATGCCTTCGTTGCCCTTGACCACTTCGGCTTGCCAAACAATCAGTTTGTGCTCGCCAACAGCGCAGAAGGCGCCCGGGTAAGGTTGAGTCACGGCGCGAACCAGGTTGAACAGTTCCTCAGCCGGTTTTTTCCAATCCAGCTTGCCATCAGCCGCAGTACGGCGGCCGAAGTAGGTGGCTTGGCTTTCGTCCTGGGCGGTCTCGGGCAGCTTGCCTTGAGCCAGTTGCGGCAGGGCGTCACGCAGCAGGCTGGTGGCCGCGTCGCGCAGTTTGGCGTGCAGGGTCAGGCCAGTGTCAGTGCGGTCGATCACGACTTTTTGCTGGGCCAGGATTGCGCCGGCATCGGCACGCTTGACCATACGGTGCAGGGTCACGCCGGTCTCGGTTTCGCCGTTGACCAGCACCCAGTTGGCCGGTGCGCGGCCACGGTATTTGGGCAGCAAGGAGCCGTGCAGGTTGAACGCGCCTTTTTTGGCGGTGGCCAGCAGGGCCTCGCTCAGCAGATTGCGGTAGTAGAACGAGAAGATGTAGTCGGGGTTGAGCTTGGCAATGCGCTCGATCCACAGGGGGTGGTTGGCGTCTTCAGGTGCATGCACCGGGATGCCGTTGCGAGCGCACAGTTGCGCGACGGAGCCGTAGAAATTGTTTTCCTTGGGGTCGTCGGCATGGGTGAACACGGCAGCAATGTCGTAGCCAGCGGTCAGCAGGGCTTCAATGCCTGCACAGCCAATGTCGTGGTAAGCGAAGACAACAGCTTTTGAATTCATGACGAAACCTGATCGGAAGGAGAGGTAGAGGTATGGGAGGACACCAGGCCGTCAACGACGACCACTGGAGCCGGTGCTGCCGGTTGGTTGCGCAGCACTTTTTCAATAAAGAACCGTGGACGGGCGCGCACGTCACTGTACATGCGCCCCAGGTATTCACCCAAGAGGCCCATGCCGATGAATTGGCCACCGGTGAATACGAACAATACGGCAAATAGCACAAACGTGCCGTCGCCGGCCCAGGTAGCACCGAAGGCCAGGCGCATGACGACCAAGGCAAAAGCGAACAACATACCCAACGCTGCCAGGCTGAAGCCAACAATGCTCAGCAGGCGCAATGGCGTGGTGGTCATGCAGGTCAGCAGGTCGAACATCAGGCTGATCAGGCGCATCGGGCTGTATTTGGACTCGCCGTGTTCACGCTCGGCGTGATGCACCAGGATCTCGGTCGTGTGGCGGGCAAAGCCGTTCGCCAGGATCGGAATGAAGGTGCTGCGCTCGCGGCAGGCAAGCATGGCGTCGACGATGGTGCGCCGATAAGCGCGCAGCATGCAGCCGTAGTCGCTCATGGCCACGCCGGTGGAACGCTGCACGGCCAGGTTGATCAGGCGCGAAGGCCAGCGGCGGAAGGCCGAGTCCTGGCGATTGTTACGTACGGTGGCAACCACGTCGTAACCCAGGGCGGCTTGTTCGACCAGACGCGGGATTTCTTCCGGCGGGTTCTGCAGGTCGGCGTCGAGGGTAATCACCACCTCGCCTCGGCACTGCTCAAAGCCGGCCATGATCGCCGCATGCTGGCCGTAGTTCCGGTTGAGAATCACCGCCACCACGTTGCTGCCGTCTTGCGCGGCGGCGTCTTCCAGCAATTGGGCGGAATTGTCGCGACTACCATCATCGACCAGGATGATTTCGTATTCGTAGGCCAGTTGCTTGCAGGCTGCCGTCGTGCGACGCAGCAATTCAGGCAGGCTCTCTTGTTCGTTGTAGACCGGGATGACGATCGACACGCAATGAATAGGGTAGGGTTTCAAAGATTCATGACCTCGGGGCTAGAGCGGTTGGAGCGTGAAAACAGCAGTCACCAGCGGCTGAATGTTCAGATCACTGATTAAATATAGCGTGGGCTTGCGGTAATCATTCGAGCTTCCTGAGACGAGCAATATTTTCTTCCATGGCTAGCAGAGTAAAGACGAAAAACGTGAAAGGTAAAACGTAATCAACAGGTTAGTTGAAGAATGCGCGGTTTGTTCTCAAGTCCTGGCGCCAAGATTAAGCGCAAAAATGTTGAACGAATATGAAAGGCAGATGAAAAACTCGTTTATTTGACAGGTAGACAGCTAGGGTTCAGCTAAGTGACTGATGCGCCTAGGGATACCTTGAGCGGGTAAAATGCAGGCGTTTTTTGCAGCCTGCAGCGCTTCGCCTGGTCTATTCAACAATCTTCTCTGCATTGCCGCTCAAGTGCCGGTAAAGTAAGCCATCTCTTGCCAGGGTACTCGGATGAATAGCGTGCAGCTTTTACGCGGCCAGTTGCGGCCCGCGTTGATGGGATTGTTGATGGCTGTGGCCTGCGTTACGACCGTACGGGCCGATGATGCGGTCGCGCTCACCCGTGTCGACCAGGTGCCGGAAGGCGTTGAAGTGCGTGGTAAACCGGTCGCGGTGTACACCTGGGACGACCGGCAGGGCAAGAATCTCTTGGTGCTTGCCGAGCAGGTCAGCGAGCGTGAAGACGACGGTACCCAGTCGGCATTTGTTTACGCGGCCCAGTATCTGTTGGAGGGCAACCATCCCAAGCGCATGTGGATGCTTTACGACGATGTGCAGCATTGCCAATTCGACGCGGCGTTGCGTTTTGACATGGCCGCGACCAAAGTCACCGACCTGACCGGCGATGGCATTACCCAGGCTACCGTGGGTTATTCGCGCACGTGCACCAGCGATGTCAGCCCCAACGAATTCAAGTTGATCATGCATGTCGGCAAGTCACAAAAGTACCGCCTGCGCGGTGTTGATCGCGTCGGCGCGAGCTGGTGGGACGAGGAAGCGGGCGCGTTGCGTGGCATGCCGTTGCCCAAGGATTGCAGTGTTGCGGCGCAGCAGGCGCTGGTCAGCCAGTACAAGGAGCAAGGCACCGAGTTGCCCCTGCCGGGCTGCTATGGTGATGAAAAGGACTTTGCCAAGGCCCCGGACAGCTACCTGGCATTCATGCGTCAGCATTGGTTTGCGTTGATGCAGAAGCAGGACGCCGAGTGGAGCCAATCCCAGACCCAGCCCCAGCCCGAGGAACCGACCGGGGATGATGAGTCTGCCCCGTGATTTTTGTACCAGGGCCGGCCCTGCGGTAGACTAGGTCTTCGCCAATTCACTAAATACCTCTATTAAACAATGGCTTGCTAGAGGTATTTAATCCAAAGGCTGATCTACCTTGACTGAGTCTATCCGTAACCCGCTGACCCTTTACCTCACCCGCCTGGCGCCCTCCAGCCAACTGACCATGCGCTACGTGCTGCAAGACGCCGCCGACCGCCTGGGCTTCGAAGACATCAACCTCGATGACATCGAGTGGCACCTCCTGCAGCCCGAACACGTGATTGCCCTGGTCGCCGCTTTGCGCGAAGACGGTTATGCGCCGAACACTTCATCGCTGTATGTGAATGCGGTGCGCGGGGTGATGAACGAAGCCTGGCGCATGAGCCTGATCAGCCAGGACCACTTGTTCAAGATCCGCTCGGTCAAGGCCGCCCCTGGCACACGCCTGGGTCAGGGCCGCAACCTGCGACGTACTCTGATCCGCGAAATGATGGAAGTCTGCGCTGCCGACCCGCGCCCACAGGGCCTGCGGGATGCGGCGCTCATCGGTATTCTGTATGGCTCGGGCATGCGCAAGTCGGAGTCGGTCAACCTCGACCTGGCGCAGATCAACGTTCAAGAGCGCAGTTTGCGCGTGACCGGCAAGGGCAATAAGGAGTTGATCAAGTACGCTCCGGCCTGGGCGTTTGAAAAGCTCACGGCCTGGCTGGAGTTTCGCCGGGAACAACTCAAGGAAGGCGAACAAGACGATGCGTTCCTGTTCAATCGCATACGCCGGGGCAGCCATATCACCCGTGAACGCATCACCAAACACGCGATTTACTACATTGCTCGCCAGCGCGGCGAACAGGTGGGTGTGAAGATCATGCCGCATGACTTTCGGCGTTCGTTCATCACCCGGGTGATCGAAGAACATGACCTGTCGATTGCGCAAAAACTGGCGCACCACACCAATATTCAGACCACCGCCAGCTATGACGTGCGCGACGACAATGAGCGGCGGCGGGCGGTGGAGCGGTTTGATTTGTAACTTTAGCCAGGGCGCAGAGGAAAATGTGAGAGGGGCTTGCTGTGGCGAGGGAGCTTGCTGCGGCTCGAGTACGCAGCACTCGCCCGCTTTTAGAGGCGCTTCGCACCCCACGGGGAATGACCAAGCGAGCATAGATCGGCGACTTACGACCGAATACATCGCTCGACGTAGGGGGACACAAGGTGGCGTTTACATAGGCACTACGTTTTTGCACCCGTACCTTGTCGCGACGGCTCACTGCCATCAACCATTGATCTCTCAGCGCAAGAAAAAGATTGAATATTCACACCTAGTGTTATTTAAATAACAAAAAAAGAGCGCCACTGCCTGCCTGGTCGTGCCGCAACAAGGTGGAATAGCAATGAGCAAGATCGCAGTCATCGGCAGCAATATGGTGGATCTGATTACCTACATCGACCGCATGCCGGGCCAGGGCGAAACCCTGGAAGCGCCGGACTTTGCCTTGGGTTGCGGCGGCAAAGGCGCCAACCAGGCGGTGGCGGCAGCCAAGCTTGGGGCCGATGTATTGATGTTGAGCAAAATCGGCGACGACATGTTTGCCGACAACACCCTGGCCAACTTCCAACGCTTTGGTATCGACACCCGTTATGTGCAGCGCGTACCCGGCGTCTCCAGCGGCGTAGCGCCGATTTTTGTGCGGGGTGACTCCCACAACAGCATCTTGATCGTTAAAGGCGCCAATGCGCACTTATTGCCGGCAGATATCGACGCGGCGGCGGCTGACCTGCTTGAGTGCGCGCTGATCGTGCTGCAACTGGAGATCAACCTGGAGACGGTCTACTGCGCCATCGAATTTGCGCACCGGCATGGTATTGCAGTGCTGCTCAACCCGGCTCCAGCTCTGGCCGGGCTGAGTGCCGAGCATTTGGCGAAATTGGATTTTCTGATCCCTAACGAGTCCGAACTGGCGTTGATCACAGGCCTTGCCGTTGACTCGCCGGACTCGGCCCGCAGCGCCGCCCGCACCCTGGCGGCCAGCGGCATCCGCCATGTGATCGTCACCCTCGGCGAGCACGGCGCGTTGTACGTAGGAGAGGAGGGCGAGTTTCAAGTGCCGGGCCAGCGGGTTGACGCCCGCGACACCACCGGCGCCGGTGACGCCTTTATCGGTTGCTTCATTCAGCAGTGGAACCGCGACGGCAACATTCGCCAGGCCATGGAGCAGGCCGTGGCGTATTCCGCGTGCTCAGTGACAGCGCGGGGTACGCAGACCTCCTACCCCGACAGCGAAGCATTCGCCCGCTTCCAGCAACAGCACTAAGCCCTTCAATTCAGCCCGGAGAACAATAATGAACAAACCTGCGCTGCAACAGACACCCGATGGTTTCTACCTGAATCGTACGCCCTGGTTCGCCTTTATCCTGCTGTGCAGCATCTTCGCATTGTGGGCCGCGGCGGCGAGCATGAATGACGTGCTGATCGCCCATTTCAAGAAAGCGTTTTTGCTCAGCGATTTCCAGACCGCCTTTGTGCAGTCAGCGTTTTACCTGGGCTACTTTTTTGTGGCGATCCCGGCCGCGATGGTGGTACGTCGCTTTAGCTACAAGAGCACGATCCTGATCGGCCTGTCGCTGTACATGCTGGGTTGCCTGCTGTTTTTCCCGGCGGCGTCCACCGCCAAGTACGGCATGTTTCTGCTGGCGCTGTTTGTGATTGCCGCTGGCCTGTCGTTCCTGGAAACCGCGTGCAACACCTACTCGACGCTGATGGGGCCACGGGAAACCGGTACGCGGCGCCTGAATATCTCGCAGACTTTTCACCCCTTCGGGGCGATGGCCGGGGTGTACGTGGGCAGCTTCGTGATGTTCAAGGACACCGACGCCACCACTGAACAACTCAAGCAGATGAGCGTTTCCGAGGCCGCTGTGCAGCAGTTGCAAATGATCCAGTCCACGCTGCTGCCCTACAAGTGGATGATCGCTGTGCTGGTGTTGATGTTTATCCTGATCGCCATTACCCGGTTTCCCGCCTGCAAGGGCAACAAACCTGCCGGCAGCAAGCCGAGCAGTATTCGTCAGAGCCTGGGGCGGTTGTGGCGAAACCCGCGCTTTACCTTTGGCGTACTCGCGCAGTTCCTGTATGTGGGCGCGCAGGTCGGCGTGTGGAGTTTTACCATTCGCCTGGCCATGCAAATGGGCGGCATGAATGAGCGCAGTGCTTCATGGTTTCTACTGACCACCTTTGCCGCTTATTTTGTCGGCAAGTTGATTGCCAATTTGCTGATGCGACGCGTGCACCCGGCTAAGGTTTTGGTGATCTACGGGGCGCTGTGCATCGTGCTGTTGGCCTATACGATTCTGGTGCCGAATATTTCGGCGGTATATGCAGCGGTGGGTGTGAGCATTTTCCTCGGCCCGTGCTGGCCGACCATTTACGGCCTGACCATCGATGGCCTGGGTGAAGACACCGGCGTCGGCGGTTCATTGCTGGTAATGAGCATTGTCGGTGGCGGGGTGATTCCGATCTTCCAGGGCCTGTTGTCCGACGCCAACGGGGGCAACATGCAGTTGGCCTACAGCGTACCGTTGCTGTGCTTTATCGTGATCGTGATGTATGCGGTCAAATGCCTACGCCAATCAGAAACGTTGCCCTGCGGTGCGACAGCGGCGGTGGCCTCATGAACACGCGTGTCCCACTGTACCCTGCGGTATTTGGCGAGCAGGAAAAGACCCTTTTGCAGTCTGAGGATTTCAAGGTCAGTGCCTGGACCTACCCATCCGGCGTACTCGCCGTGAGCCTGGAGAACAGCCGTGGACGTTTGGTCGTGTTGCCTTATCAAGGGCAGATGATCTGGTCGGCAGTGTTTGAAGGCTGCGACCTGACCATGCGCAACCTGTTCGAACAACCCAGGCCGTGCCCGACGATCATCGACACCTACGGCTGCTTCATGTTTCACAGTGGCCTGCTGCGCAACGGCTGCCCGGCGCCAGATGACACCCATGCCTTGCACGGCGAAATGCCCTGCGCGCCGATGGACACGGCCTGGCTGGAACTGGGCGAAGGTTTTGTGCGCCTGGGCGGGTCGTATCACTATGCAAAGGGCTTTGGCGATCGTTACCGAGCGTGCCCGAGCGTGACCCTGCGCGCCGATTCGGCCTTGTTCGATGTCGACATGCACGTGACAAACCTGGCCGGCAAGCCCATGGACCTGATGTACAGGGCCCACATGAATTACGCCTATGTGGCCGGTGCCCGGTTTGTCGAGCCGCTCGGCATGCAACGGCTGCGCCTGCGTACCAGCGTGCCGGACCACGTCAAGCCGACGCCCGACTGGAGTGCCTACATGGCGCAACTGGTCGAGCATCCAGAACAGTTGGCGTGCCTTGAGCGGCCCGCGTTGTACGACCCTGAAATCGTGTTCTTCTTCGACAACGTCGCTACAGACGCCACGGGCCACGCGCATTTCCTGCTGGATCATCCCGATGGCGCAGCGTTCTACACGCGTTATCGGCCCGAGCAATTTGAGCACGCCGCACGCTGGATCCTGCACACACCGGATCAGCAAGTGGCGGCGTTCGTGCTGCCATCAACCTGCGAACCCGAAGGCTATAACGCGGAGAAAGCCAAAGGTCACGTGCGCTCGTTGGCGGCCGGGGCCAGCGCTTCGTTCTGCGTGACCACCGGTTACTTGAGCGCGCAGGAGCGGCGCACGTTGCTGGGTTAAACCAGCAATTGCGCGCCGCTGGCCTGGATGAGCTCTTTGTAGACGCGGGGGATTTTCTTGTCGCTGACCACGTAGTGAAAATCTTGCAGGGTAGCGAAGTGAGCGGTGCGCACCGTGTCGAACTTGCTGAAGTCGGCGAGCAACACTCGCTGCTGGGTCTGGCGCAGGACCTTTTGCTTGACCTCGACCTCATTGAAATTGAAGCAGGTCACGCCGAATTCCTGGCTGACGCCCGCGGCGGTCACGAAAGCCCACGTCAGGCGCACGCTGTCGAGAATGCTGCTTTCGGCGTTGCTTTCAAACACTTGGTTCTTACGGTGAAAGGTGCCGCCGCACAATACGATGTGACAATTGGGTTTGTTCTGCAGCTTGAGCAGCACGTTCAACGAACTGCACACAGCAGTGAATTCCAGCTCATCAGGGATGAAATCAATCACAAAGGGCGAGGTGGTGCCGCAGTCGAAGAACACCGTGTCACCGGGTTGTACCAGCCGGGCGGCGAGTTTGCCGATGCGGCGTTTTTCCTCGACGTGGCGCGTGTCCTGGTCGGCTACCCGGTAATCGCTGGCCTCAGTGCCGACCCGTGTGATGTAGCCGCCTAGCAGACGCAGATGGTCGCTGAAGTGATTGAGATCACGGCGCAGGGTCATCTCGGAAACGTCCAGCAGCGCAGCCATTTCCTTCAGGTGAATAGCACTCTGATCCTGTAAAGCTTGTTGAATAAGCTTGAGTCGCTCGGCTTTTTTACTGTCCACGCGTATTCCAGGGCTTGATTGTTTATGTTAGATAAGTAACATTTAATGATGTTATTGTAACGCGTTAATGTGGGCACTGTGACAAGCGCACCACGATCATTGGCAACATACAGGCAAGGGCACGTTAAATGAATACACTTCAACCCGCAGCATTGGCCAAGTACATCGATCACACCTTGCTGGCGCCCGACGCCTCCCGTGAGCAGATTCGCATTCTGTGCGAGGAAGCCATGGCGCATGGCTTCTATTCGGTGTGCCTGAACTCCGGGCAAGTGCCTTACGCCGCCTCCTGCCTGAGCGACAAGACCGTGGTTATTTGTGCGGTGGTGGGCTTCCCACTGGGTGCCGGCCTGAGCGACACCAAGGCCTTTGAAGCCGAACGGGCGATTGCCGCAGGGGCAGGGGAGATCGACATGGTGCTCAACATCGGTTGGCTGAAGGATGGCCTGCTGGAGGCCGTGCGCGAAGACATCTCCGTCGTCCATAAAGCCTGCGGCGCAGTGCCGTTGAAGGTCATCCTGGAAACCTGCCTGCTCAGCGATGAACAGAAAGTCCAAGCATGTGAAATCTGCCGTGAGCTGGGGGTGGCATTCGTCAAAACCTCCACGGGGTTCAGCAAACGTGGCGCTACAGCTGAAGACGTTGCACTGATGCGCAAAACCGTAGGCACTGCGGTTGGGGTCAAGGCGTCTGGTGGCGTGCGTGATTATCCGACGGCAGTGAAAATGATTGAAGCCGGAGCGACACGTTTGGGCAGCAGTTCGGGGATTGCGATTGTGGCCGGGGTGATGACGGCCGCCAGTGGTTATTGATACGGCTTATTATAACTATACTAAATAGACATTTAGTATAGTTATAATATACGGATATATGATAAGGGCAGGGCTAGCCTATCTTTGACCCTTTATCTAGGTACATGCGCGGCGGGCATCATAAAGGGGCGGCCACTATGCGAGGAAGGTTTACGCCAGGTCTTTGGGGAGCGTGTCTCGTGATCAGTGCTGCGGCGCTGGCGGATGAACTACCGCGTAGCGAGCAAATAAAGGCATTGCACGCTGCTGGATTTAACCAAGAGGCGTCGGAGTGCGAAATCGAGGAAACAGGTAACTACACGCCGGTCACCATCGAGCGGGTTGAGGACTTCAACGGTGACAGTCGGCCGGATGCGTTGATTACCGAAGGCAGCAGTTCCTGTTATGGGCAGGCAGGTACTGGGTTTTATCTGGTCAGTCAGCAACCTGACGGCGACTGGAAGCTAATGCTCAAAGAAAGCGGGCTTGCTGAGTTTCTCGCCAGCCAAGGCACTGATGGTTGGCCTGACGTCGAGGTCAGCGGCCCGGGCTTTTGTTTTCCAGTGATGCGTTACGATGGCCAACGTTATCGCGCTCACCATCGGGTTGGTGAGCGGTGTGCTGACTAGCTGTAAAAGTCCGATAACCCAAGGTCCAGTGGCTGGTTATTGTTACGCAAAAGAACACCCCAGCGTTCGTGAAAGCCTTGGGTTTTTTTCGTGTTCGGAACGCGCAATCCATCAGAGGTTTGCCTGTTGAAATCTGACGAGCACTGCTGCCGATTACGTAACATCATATTACGCATAATGTATATTATGTTAAACGAGATGCTATGTCCGATATGTTCATAAGCCACGTAAGTCACTGATTCGACCAATTCGTAAATGAGACATTTAGTGCTGCCTGAGGCAATCGCGATATAAAGAGACGTTGCTTCGAAAAGCGCTTAACAGATTGATTTTACTGGGCATTACGAAAAATGTAGTGCAGGCCTCACCAACTGTTGCAACGTAATTATGAGACTACCGTGTAGCCGGCAGTTGGCCTGTAAGCCTTTATTTGCGAGGGTTTCAGCCTATTGCTCAGAGTCTATCAATCAATCGTGAGACAACGTCGCGTATCCACGGATGCAGTACCTGGGTAATCAGCTCCACTGAGTTGCAGGTTGGGCAAATAGAACCACATCCCGCACCGGCCCCCAGCCCGCCCCATCCAAATGGGCCCCCAGCATCCCAACAGCCCTGAGCCCATCTTGACCACACTTGAGCGCCCTGCTCCTCTCAGCTACGGCACCCAAACCGGCAGTTTCGAGTTACCAGGTTTGTCGATGATGATCGCTAAGTGTTAGCACTGATGGAATTTTGACCCAAGTTACCGGACTCGATTGACCCACCCTAATGCACTCTAAGCGATTGCCTTGCTTGATATCGCAGAGGCTGCAGACAGATCATTCAAAATCAGCCACCTGGGTCAAAATCGTATCGGCACCAACATTAAGTAATCGATCCGCCGAGAGAACGCGTCCACTAATGTGCGACCTGACATTTCAATCACCATAACCTAGGACAGGGAATTCTATTTTTATTCTGGACTTGCTTTGTGCCGCTATCCAAATTTAAGTTCTCCGATTAAGAAATCGCTAAGGAATCTCCAATAGAAGCCCCCTTATCGATCCGGCCTCAACCGATGGTCATCAAACTGGCATTACCACCCGCAGCAGCTGTGTTGACACTCACAGAACGTTCAATCAGTAATCGTTCCAGCGCAATATCAGTTTCTCCTTTGGATTGTCCGTGCACACTGATAATCGCCCCACTTCGTTGAGCAACCGTTCGGCAAATTTCACGAAGTTCATTTGAATCGCCATGGTGCAATACTGCATCGAATTTCACATCGTGAATCTTCCAGTCTGTGACCGTAAGAATTCTCGCCTGAACCGAAGGAGGCAATCGACTAATAAGCGCACGACTTTTAGCGTTGGCGACTATCAAGGCACGACTACCAACCGCCAATACCGCAGCCAATTGGATCAGGAGATCGTCCTCAATCTCAGCCAGGCACAGAATTTGTTCGCGCGGAAGCAAAATATAGCTATTGCGCTCACCGGTTGGGCCCATCAGCACTCGGGTAACGCCACTTTGAGATTGCTGTGTAAAGTGAACACACAGCCCGACCAAGCTTAACCTTTTATTGTCTGCGGCCCATTTTTTCAATTCATCGATCGGCGCAGAATCAAATGAACGTTCGGATACATTCGTCTTGCAAAACGAGCTGTTGCGTTGAAATGAACTCGAAATTGCATTGACTGGACGTGCCGAGAGAAGGCGGTACAGGTACAGCGGGCCACCAGCTTTTGGCCCCGTTCCTGAGAGCCCCTCTCCACCAAACGGCTGCACACCAACAACTGCGCCGACAACGTTGCGGTTCACGTAGATGTTCCCCACGTGGGCGTTGTCTAAGACCTTGGCGATAGTCTCATCAATACGCGTATGAACGCCTAATGTTAACCCATAGCCACAATTGTTGATTTGATCCACTAAGCGATCCAGATCCTTACGCGCGTACCGAACAACGTGTAAGACTGGCCCGAAAATCTCTCGCTCCAGCTCCTCGATACTTTGCAGTTCAATCAGCGTCGGTATGACATAAGTCCCACGTCGAGTTTCTTCGGTGTTTGCGATTGCGATCTGATAAACATTTCGCCCTTTGCTGCGCATCGATTGAATGTGTTTTTCAATGCCCGCTTTGGCGCCGCTATCGATGACGGGCCCGATATCAACGCTCAACCGATCTGGGTTGCCAAGGCGGTACTCAGCCATTGCCCCCTTGAGCATTTCGATAACGTCGTCAGCGGAGTCCTCTTGCAAGCACAGGACTCGCAGTGCTGAACAACGTTGACCCGCGCTGTCGAAAGCAGAAGTGATGACATCGAAAACCACCTGCTCCGTCAACGCGGACGAGTCGACAATCATCGCATTTTGTCCGCCAGTTTCCGCGATCAGGGGCACTGGCCGACCTCGCTCATCAAGACGCCCGGCCAGGGTCTCTTGCAAGGAGCGAGCTACCTCGGTGGAACCCGTGAACATCACACCTTTCACGCGCTCATCCGCGATCATTGCTGAACCTAGAATGCGTCCACTTCCTGGTAGTAATTGCAACGCCGACTTAGGTACACCTGCCTCCAGAAGCAATCGTACGGCTTGGGCCGCGATCAGTGATGTTTGTGCAGCAGGTTTGGCCAACACCGGATTACCCGCCGCGAGCGCCGCCGCTACCTGGCCTGTAAAAATCGCCAGCGGGAAGTTCCAGGGGCTGATACAAACGACTGGGCCCAAGGGTAGGTAGGTGTCGTTGTTGAAATCATTGCGTGCCTGTACGGCGTAATACCTGAGGAAGTCCGCCGCTTCTCGCACCTCTGAAATGGCATTTGCAAAGGTCTTTCCAGCCTCGCGCACCAACAGTCCTATCAGTGGCTGGGTCTGAGCCTCCATAAACGTTGCAGCTCGCTCCAGAATGGCCGCGCGCTCACTGAGCGGTGTCGACAGCCAAACGGGAACTGCGCGCACCGCGCACTCCAATGCGTTGCTGACATCTTCAAGATCTGCGTGCTGAACATGGCCTACAACATCACGCAGGTTGGACGGGTTACGCACCTCCTCCGTTTTGCCGTCACTGGCTGAACAGCCCAGCATGGGGGCAGCGAACCATTCAGCACGCGTGGTGCTAACCAGCGCATCCGCCAGAGCCGCCAGGCGATGCTCGTTCGCGAGATCGATGCCCGCCGAGTTTGGTCGTTCGACACCATACAGATCACGTGGCAAGGGGATGCGAGGATGAGGTAAACCCAAGGCACCCTCTTTCAGCGCAAGGCTTTCGATCTTTCTGACCGGGTCGGCGACCAGCTCCTTGATTGACACTGACTTGTCAGCAATCAAATTGACGAAAGATGTATTCGCCCCGTTCTCCAACAGCCTGCGAACCAGGTAGGCAAGCAATGTCTGGTGAGTGCCCACGGGAGCGTAAATTCGGCAAGGGCGATTCAGTTCCCCATCGCTCACCTTGCCCACGACCTGCTGGTAAAGTGACTCCCCCATTCCGTGAAGACATTGAAACTCGTATTGGCCAGGGTAATAATTGTCGCCCGCAATATAGTAGATGGCCGACAACGTATGCGCGTTATGCGTGGCAAACTGAGGGTAGATCGCCTCAGGGGCAGATAACAGTTTGCGCGCACAGGCTATGTAGGAAACATCGGTGTACACCTTACGGGTATAAACCGGATAGTCCTCCAATCCTTCGACTTGGGCACGCTTGATTTCACTGTCCCAATACGCTCCCTTTACTAAACGAATCATGAGGCGGTGGTGGCTGCGCTCAGCCAAGTCAATCACGTAGTCAATCACGTAAGGGCAGCGTTTTTGGTAAGCCTGGATCACAAACCCAATACCGTTCCAACCTGCCAGTTGCGGCTCAAAGCACAAGCGCTCCAACAGATCCAACGACAGTTCGAGCCGATCGGATTCTTCAGCATCGATGTTGAGGCCAATATCGTATTGCTTGGCGAGCAACGTCAGCGACAGCAGACGGGGATAAAGTTCATCGATGACCCGACCATACTGCGCACGGCTGTAACGTGGATGCAGTGCAGAAAGCTTGATCGAAATTCCGGGGCCTTGATAAATACCACGGTTGCTTGAGGCCTTACCGATTGCATGGATTGCTTGCTCGTAGGACACCAGGTATCTCTGCGCGTCGTGTTCGCTCAGTGCCGCTTCGCCCAGCATGTCGTAAGAGTAACGAAAACCTTCCTCCTCTAGACGATTGGCATTACTCAATGCCTGCGCAATCGACTCCCCTGTGACGAACTGCTCCCCCATCATGCGCATGGCCATATCCACGCTCTTGCGGATCAGGGGTTCTCCCCCTTTACTGATGATCCGACGAAGCAGCGAGGTGAGCCCTGCTTCGCTATTAGTCGATACCAATTTTCCCGTGAGCAATAAGCCCCAGGTAGCGGCATTAACAAACATCGACGGACTGTTACCCAAGTGAGGCCCCCAGTCGCCAGAGCTGATCTTGTCGCGAATAAGTGCATCGCGGGTACCCTTATCAGGAATCCGCAACAGCGCTTCGGCCAGGCACATCAGTGCTACGCCCTCTTGGGAGGACAAAGAGAACTCCTGCAGAAGTCCCTGAACGAGACCCGCACGCCCCCCTGCATTTTTTTGGTTCCGAAGCTTTTCTGCGATGGACGCCGCCAGCGCGCAGGTTGAGGTTGCCATTTTTTCCGGAAGGCGGGCTTGCTCCAACAGCATAGGCACGACTTCCGTTTCTGGACGACGATAAGCCGCCGTGATGGCTGCCCGCATAACGGACTGCGGAAGAATGCTTGCAGCAAACTCAGCAAATGGCTCATGCAGGTCATTGGGCATGATGTTTCCTGGTTCGCCAGTCTCTTTACCGACCATCTCGTTCAAATAGTTCAACGTCGTGCCCTCCGCAATATTGCTAGGAACTTTAAAAAATTATGTATCGCAAGCGAGTGTGGTCTGAGGTCAAACAGCCCTACGGCTAACTAAACACAGCCGCGATTAGAATCTCCGACGCTCAGGCAATTGGCGATACCATCTGGTTGATTACCCAGTAGTAATGCGCAGATGCCGAGGGCCATTAAAACCACTTAACTAAGAGATAAAAGTAACTCTTTAAACTCGATCACTGACGGTTTCAGAAAACAGAGCTTACGACTCCAGTTAATATATTCGTCGATATAGGGGCTCGAATGAATTAACTGGAGGGACTTGACCACAACCCAATCAGCTAATTACTAGACGCCCAATTTAACGCGTGCTACGCGGCAGGCAGCTAAATCCCATGCGCCTGTACCCACGCTTTTGAAGACTATTGGACGAGTCAGGTCGGGTTTATCGGTGAAGGCCGAAGCCAAGGATCGAGTTTGAGTCCAATCAACGCCGGCTTGAATCAGGTCGCCGGCCTCATGCTTCGCCCCTGCTGGATCATCGATATAAATATCACTGCTGAACAACGTATTTTTTCCGATTTCAGCCATTTCTGGTTTGAACGCTCCAACGCCCACTACAAGCCTTCCTACTTGTCCAGATTGGTTGTAGACAGGCACTGTGCTAGTGGTCAACGTGATGATCACGTCGACTGTCTCTGGCACCTCTTCATCAACACACGGATGTAAATTAGGGTGTACCCCTCGGTTGTTTGTGCAGAATTGTTGAGCGTCAGCTGCGTTGATTCCTCGCATCCAAACTTTACTTTCTGGGTACAGCGCCTGTATCGCCTGCAAGTGATAGGTAGCCTGCGTCCCTGTGCCGATGATGAGAATTTCTTTTGGCAGCGCTGACTTGAATGTGCGGATGACCAACATGGTCACTGCCGCCGTGCGACGCCCCGTGACTTCGGGCCCATCCAGAATGAACAGCGGGCTCCCCGTTTCTGCGTCATACACCGAAACATGACCGTGAATCGTTGGAATATTGATATCCCGATTCTTCGGTTGTACGTTCACCAATTTATGAATCGCCAGATCTTCAGAGACTGCGGGCATGCTCAGCATGACTCCCCCTAAAGCCATAGGCACAACCATACGCTCCGGGCTGGTAATCTGGCCCTGGGTATATTCCTGCGACGCTTGTTCAATTGCATCTGTCAGTTGAGCGAAATCCAGCAGCGCAGCGGTTTCTGCCTTGTCACAAATGATGTAATTTTTATCGGTCATGTCGTTCTCCGTTCATAAATTTGCCGATACGCACCCAACAGTAGCGGCTCGTAATGCAGACGAAAGCAGTTCAGATGCTGTTATCAAAACAGCATCAAAACCCTTTACCTGGACAAATGTTTATTTCCCCGGAATTACCGGCGCAATGTATTGAAAGGTACTAGCGAAGAACCACAACAAAAACAATACGAGCGGTAAATGCACTAGTAATTGCGTGAATGTAAAGCCAACAATATCTCGGGCACGTAATCCGAGAACACCTAGTAGGGGCAACATCCAAAATGGGTTAATCAAATTGGGAAGAGCTTCGGCGGCATTGTAAATCTGCACCGACCAACCAAGATTGACCTTCAGCTCATTTGCCGCCTGCAACACATAAGGTGCTTCGATCAGCCACTTGCCGCCACCCGATGGAATGAAAAACCCTAAAATGGCTGAGTAGAGACCCATGACCGCTGAAAAAGTATCGTATGAAGCGACCGAAACAAATCCTGACGCCAACACATGAGAAAGCGTTTGGCCATCTACGTTGGCCGCTTTCGTCATGATGTAGGCAATGCCCCCATAGAGTGGGAATTGAATCAGTACTCCTGCTACCGAAGGTACGGCTTTGGCAAAGGCACGGATAAAACGGATTGGCCGCCAGCACAGAAGCATACCCAGCGTCAGAAACAGAAAGTTATACGTATTGAGGTTTGATATCGCGAGCACTGGAGCTTTAGTGGTGAATTCACTGTAAAGCCAGAGCGAGCTAAGCAAGACCACCAGAACCGTCATCACCGGCGAGTATTCGAGCCATTCACCAGGACGCTGGGGTTTACTGACCACCAAATTGATTTCAGTCAGATCGACACCCAAATCAGCGGCGGTTTTAACTCGATTTCCAGTAGGTGTAGAGAAATAGGCGATTGCGACGGAGACCACAATCAGAATCGCTGTCATCAACATCGATTGCCAAGAAAAAATCGTTTCCGAAAACGGAATGACTCCACTGATTTCAATGAGGCCTGTCGGCAAGCTCGCTGGGTTTGCCATCAGTTGAGCAGCGGACGAACTCAGACCCAAGGCCCACGTGGCGCCCATACCCAAGTAAGCGGCGGCCCCGGCTGCACGGTAATCTAGATGCAAGTCGTTGCGTCGGGCCATGGCCTTGGCCAATAAGCCACTCAGGATCAAGCTGATCGCCCAATTGAACAACGACGTACCCAAGCTCACACATGCCACGAGTACCACGGCACCTCGTGCAGTGCGAGGCATGCGCGCCAAGGAGTCGATCAACCGTGAAGCGAGCGGTGAGACCGCGACGATGTAACCCGAAATAGCTACCAGAGCCATTTGCATCGTGAACGGAATCAGCGTCCAGTAGCCATCGCCAAATCCACGAGCGACCTGTACCAAGGGAACGCCCATGGACATCGCAGCCAATGTCACGACGATTACGGCAAGCGCTGCAAAAATATAGGCTTCGGGGAACCATTTTTCCGACCAATTACTGACCGAAATGGCAATACGCTCTAAGCGGCCCGAAGTGCTCTTATACCCAACATTACTCAATCGTTCAGTGTTCATGCTAGTACTCCTTGCATGCTCAACTGGAGTTGGCTTTTTGAAATGTCACGCAAAAAACCGCTGCTACGACATGGCTCAAGACAGCAGCAGGACGGCTCTGCTTGATTCAACGTTGGAAGAACCTTTGTACTGCGCATTTTTATTTTCCTTCTAGGTTCGTACATGTTTCTGACGCCTGGTTGAATCAAGCATCCAGCGTCAGATTTGTTGTTGGTATGGCTTGGCACGCCAAGCAAATCTCCGGATCCTCCGGTTCACTACCATGAAGATGGCTGACTTCCCCTTTCAGAACCCTTACCGCACAACTTTCGCATTGGCCCACCCTGCAACCACTAGGAAGTTCAATACCCAGGTTTTCCGAAAATGTGAGAAGTGGCCCAGCCTCGCTTGTCCATGTATGGGTTTTCCCACTACGAGAGAAAGTAATTTCAAATGTCCCGTTGGCTTCGATTTTCGGAGCAACGGGGGAACGGAATATTTCTTTGAAAACATCGAATCGAGGAACACCAGCGCTTAATAAGCCTTCTGTCAGCGCCTTCATCATGACGGGAGGCCCACACATATAGTGCAGAGCACGACGGGCCATCCAATTGTCCTCAACTAAATTAAGATTTAAATACCCATGAATAACATCAGCATTTAAAGCAGCACCCACTTCAGGCTCGCTGTAAACATTGATTATTTTCAATCCAGGCAGGTGTGATTGAAGTTCTTTTAAGCGCTTTTCAAATGCATGGCCTCGATGATTGCGATTACCGTAGAGCAACAGCATCTCGGCCTTGGATTTCGCTGCGACAGCGGTTTCCAGCGCGCACAAAAATGGAGTGATGCCGATTCCGCCCGCATAAAAAACCAAGGGACGTGATGAATGCACAGGGATAACGAATGTTCCGCTGGGTGCCTGAAGCTCTACTCTGTCGCCAATTTTCAATCGCTGGTTGATGTGCTTTGAGACCAGACCATCCCAATCCTCACCCATTGGCCCGCGAGCTTTCGCATGACGCACAGCGATCTGGTATTGGCTTTTACCTGGCTCAACAGCAGGCCCGGTTAAGGAATAAGAACGCACAGCAATCGTTCTCGGCGTGATCAATCCCTGGTCAGGATCAGTCACATCCAGCCGGATGGTCACATGTTGGCCGGACTCATAATTGGTAAGCAGTCCTCCATCAATCGGCTCCATGGAGACTTGCGTGACATCTTCACCTTGAGCGTCCAACGCAGTGATGACGAACGGACGATAGCCTTTCCATCGTGAGGGCTGGAGTTGTTCGCTTGCTTCTCTGGACACATCGCAGGTGAATGCGCGCAGAGGTACTGATCCGCTCACGGGGTCTACACGCTGAGTATCGATCAGGCTGTTGTAATTGCTGTTGTCCTCACCCAAGACAGGCATTGCCGGCTGCCCGAGCGGGACGCAGCTCTGCCACCAGCCGAACTCACCGACCAGCACACGCGGATGGAGTGAATCAATAAGTCTAGCGCGAAATCTCGCACTTCCCATGCGGGTCGTGACGCGAACCCAGTCCTGATCAGCGATGCCTTTTTCCCAGGCCAACTCAGGGGAAATGTCCAATAAAGGCGATGGCGACTTGCGCCTCAAACTCGCCACACTGCGCTGTTGGCTATGGCAAAAATAACCACTTTTCGCACTGGTCAACACATAGGGAAAGTGACTATCCGTCGCCATGAGGTCTTGCTCAGCGACAAAATTTGGGAGAGGTGGGTAACCGTGCTCTAGCAACCGCTCACTGTAGAACTCAACTTTCCCCGTGGGCGTGGCAAACCCCGTGTTCCCATATTTATGGCTTTGTTGTACGACGCTGACCGAAATACCTTCCGGATGTTTGCGCAGTTGGTCGACGGTCAACCCGGACGGTTCAAGCATGGCGTTCCAGCCTTGCTCAAGTGTTCCGCCAAAGAAATCATCAGCGAAACCTAAACGGTTAACCAACGCAAAAACGATATCATTATCCGACCGGGCTTCTCCCCGGGAAGAAACCATCTGCTGGCGCAACTGAATATGCTGCTCAGCTTCTGCAGATACTTCAAATCCAATACGTAGTCCTTCGCGTTCCCATGGTGTATTGACCGGCAGAACAAGGTCAGCGTAATGAGAACTTGGATTTAAAAACAGATCGCAATGAGCATAGAAGTCGAGAGATTTCAGCGCTTCGATGCCCAAGGCGGTGTCGCTGTGTGAGGACAGTAGGTTTGTGCCAAAAGCGAGCATGCCCTCGACGCGGTAGGGAGCGCCCGTGGTAATGGATTCGTAGAGATCGCGCGACGTAATCCAACCTTGTGCCGGAGGCCCTAAGGGTCGTTTGTCATACCCTAAAGCTTTGACCCGCTGTTCTTCTCGGACAAGATCCAGACCACTCACAGGCCGATAAGGGGGTTTGCGTAAGATCTGATTTCCACCCGCCGCGTCGTAACTGCCAGTCAACGCATAGAGGCACGCGATCGCTCGTTCGTTCTGTGTGGCATTGCTTTGCTGACCTACCCCCGACCAAGAGTGATACGCGACGCTCGAAGCCTCTGAGATGAGCGTTGCTGCTTGGTGCAAGTCTTCTTCACTCACCCAAGTCAATTCAGCCGTACGCTTGGGCGTGTAAGCAGCACAGGCCTGAGCATAAAGTTCAAACACCGGTTGGCATTCGATTAGCCCCGACTTCGTCCTGACTTGGAATCGCCCCCTCAAGGTTGCGTTTTGATAGTCCATTGCAACCTCGCCAGCTTCCGCTCGCGGCAGCACAGCAGCTTCTTCACGCAGGCTGTCCCAATACATCAGTTCATGCCCTGGCTTGAGACCCAAGTCATCAGCACGCAGAAAACGCCCGTTGTCACAACGCACCAAAGCGGGCGCGTTCGACCACGTCTGAACAAAGCAATGATCGAATCCGCCTTTGTTCAACAGGAGGTTCGCGATCCCCATGGCGAGCGCTGCATCGCTGCCAGGCCGCACGCGAAGCCAGACATCTGCTTGCTTGGCGAGGGCTGTTTCCCGCGGATCAACAACAAGGAGCTTCGCCCCGGCACGCCTTCCCTCTCCGATTGCATGGGCTTGGGCCAACCAGGTATTCGTCGGGTTATGGCCCCACAGCATGATAAGCCCCGCATGTGCGTAGTCCGCTGCCGGCATACCACTGCCGAAGGTGAACATGTGGGCAAAATCTTTGTGCCAGTTACAAATTTCGGTGGCGTAGCAGGTATTGGGGCTGCCGTACCGACGAATCAGACGTTCAATCCAATCGATACTGTCGCTCAAGGGAGTTCCGCTGGGCGTCGTTACACCAAAGGCAAAGGCCTCTGCGCCGCTACGCGATTTGATATCGGCCATGCGGCCAGCAATTTCATCCAGCGCTTCGCCCCAGGAAATTTGAACCCAGCCTGGGTCTGCGGCACCCTTGGGCTGCGTGCGGCGCATGGGATGGCGGAGCCTGTCCGCGTTATCGACCAATTCAGGAGCAGCTTTGCCTTTCAGGCACATGGCCTTACCCGTTGGATGCTCGGAGTCGGGACGAACTGCGATCAGGTTATCGCCTTGAACTTCGTTCAAGGTGCCGCACCGGGATCTACATAGGGTGCAGTAACCGCGTATAAGTTTGGCCGACACGATGTGCTCCTTTTTATTCTTCAAATTGCCATGTTGCTATGCTCTCCAAGCCGGCGCATTATTGCTAATTCAAATTTTAGAAAGACCAATATCGGTAAAATCGATGAAGCCAACCATCCGCCAACTGCAGCATTTCATTGCACTTGCGGACACGGGTCAGGTCTCCAAATCGGCTCTGCGTTGCCATATTTCGCAGTCCTCCATGACCGCCTCCCTCCAGAGCCTGGAGAAAACGCTAGAGACGCAGCTATTTTACCGGCAAGCGTCAGGCACGCGTTTGACCCCGGCTGGCTTGCGATTCCTGCGCAATGCCCAAAACATCATGAACGCCTTGGACGAGGCGGTTGAAGACTTGCATGTTCAACCCACACAACTTGAGGGCACCGTCAGAATCGGACTGACTGAAACGATAAGCGCCTACCTCATTGGGGTACTGCTTCCTTCCATTGAGCGTAAATTTCCAATGCTGGAAGTGGTTTGCGAGGAGCATGATCGAAAGGAGCTGGAATCAAGGCTGCGAAAAGGCGAGTTGGATTTCGCGATCATGCTCACGTCCAACCTCTCCATCTCCGACGATTTGGAATACGAAGTATTGGTTCGTTCAACTCGCCAACTTTGGGCCCACCCTGAGCACCCACTGATCGCCACGGAGCAGATTTCATTGCAGGATGTCGCAGGGCACAACTACATCCTGCTTGATATGGACGAACACATTTCCACACTTGACCGCTACTGGTCACCTTTTGAGATCAAACCAAAAGTACGTCTGCAAAGCCGCTCTATTGAAGCAGTGCGTAGCTTGGTCGCAGCAGGCCAAGGGGTCAGTATTTTGTCCGACTTTGTGTATCGCCCGTGGTCTCTTGAAGGACAACGTATTTCGAGGCGTATGCTAACGGATAAAATACCGACCATGGACATTGGTATCGTGTGGAGCTCTAAGTACTTAAGTATCAATCGCTGGGTAACGCTAGTTGAGTTGATTCGCTCGACTACGATTTAACTGTTATGACGACAACGCAGAAACAATTGCCCTATTAACGGCAACCTAAGAAAGCCGCCCCGGATTCTCTAGACACCTTGCAAGCTCAACGCGTAACGCTTTTCAAACGCTAAGGGCTCAATCCGCATTTACCCTGGCAGGCACAAAAACTGGACGCGGACTTCAAACCCCTCTTCTCGCCCCGTCGCCGGCGAAGCCAGGGCCATCGTCGCGTTGACACCCAGCACAATCGTTTTGGCAATCGCCAAGCCCAAGCCTGAACCACTGGCTTCGCTGTTACCCCGCACAAAGCGTTCGGTCAGGCGCTGCAACACCTCCTCCGGCACGGCCTGGCCGCCGTTGATCACCTGCAGCAGCGCCTGGTCTGTGAGGCAGACTTCGACCGGCTGGTCCACGGCACCGTATTTCAACGCATTTTCGATCAGGTTGCGCAACAGGATGCCAAACGCATCAGGGTCTATCGCTGAGTAGACGCTGCGCTGGGTGGGTAGCCGCAACTCAATTCGCTGCCCACTTCTGCGATTCCACTCGTCCACCCCGTGGGCCAATAACGGGATCAGGTCCTGGGGCGCCTCGGATAACAGCCCGCCACCCTCGGCTTTGGCCAGTTGCATGAGCTTTTCCGAGAGCCGCGCCAGATCGCGCAATGAGTTTTCGATCTTCGCCGCGCGCACGCGTAAAGGGCCTTCTGGTGCTTCTTGCCTCAAGCGCTGAATTTGCGCCAACGTCGCGGCCAGCGGCGTGCGCAGTTCATGGGCGCTGTTTGCGGTAAAGCTGCGCTCGGCCTCCAGCGTTTTGCGCAAGCGCTCAAGCAAGTGGTTGACCGCGTCGGCCAGCGGGTCGATTTCTGCCGGCAGCCGTGCCACGTTGATCGCTGACAAATCCCCTGCCCCCCGGGTTTCCAAGGCGCGGCGATAAGCCAACACGCTGCGCAAGCTGATGCGCACAAATAACCAGGTGCCCAACAGGCTGATAGGGATCAGCGCCAACAACGGCAGCAACAACGCAAACAAGGCTTCCCGCGCTGCTTCACGGCGATGCGCCAGCGGTTCGGCGATCTCGATAAACAGCGTTTTGCGCAACGCGCTCGCGCCATACAGGCGGTATTTGTCCGTGGTGGTAAACCCTTCACCCGGTTGTTTGTTGAAGATCTTCGGGTTGGCGTCATGGGATTGCATCAAAATCCGGCCCAGCTCATCGCGTACCAGGTACGTCAGGTATTCCTTGTGAACTTTCAAGGTGGCCACGTGCTGTGCTTCGCGGGGTGCTTCGCGGTTACTGATCTCCAGCACGGCCAAGGGCAGGATGCGTTGCGCGGTCTCTTCCAGGGCGCTGTCGAATGCCTCGTTCAGTTCATGTTGCACCACCAGCCAGGCACCGACGGTCGCTCCCAGCCAGAGCAAGGTCATGCCCAGGGTCAATCCCAGGCCGAGGCGTTTTTGCAGGCTTATCGGCGACTTCATACTGGCGTCAACCGATAACCCATGCCACGAACGGTCTCAATCAGGTCGCGTCCCAGTTTTTTACGCAGGCGACTGATATAAACCTCAATGGTGTTGCTCTCGATCTCCGCGCCAAAGGCGTACAGGCGCTCTTCGAGTTGGGACTTCGAAAGCAATGCGTTGGGGCGCTGCACAAACGCCTCGAACAGCGCCCACTCCCGTGCGGTCAAGTCCACGCTGGTACCGGCGCGCTGAACCGTGCGGGCGTTCATGTCGATCTGCAGTTCACCCAGCTTGATCTGCGGGTTGGGGTTGCCGCTGTAACGTCGGGCCACGGCTGCCACCCGGGCCGAGAGTTCAAACAGGTCGAACGGTTTAACCAAGTAATCGTCGGCTCCTGCATTGAGGCCGGCAATGCGATCGGATATTTGGTCCTGGGCGGTGAGGATAATCACCGGGGTCACGTTGCCTGCTGAGCGCTGCTCGCGCAAAAAGTCCAACCCGCGACCGTCCGGCAACATCAGGTCCAGCAGGATCAAGTCATAAGGCGTAGTGCGCACACTATTGCTCGCGTGGTTCAGGCGCTGCACCCAATCAACCGCATGGCCGTCGTCGGCGATCTGTTCGCGCACTGCCTCCCCCAGCCCGGGGGCATCCTCGACCAATAAAACCCGCATCTGCTACCTCTCCTGATGAGTGTCGTGCTGCACCTTAACCGCCAGACCTGAGGTGAATCTGAAGATTCAGCTGGTTGTCAGGAATGCACCTTAGGGTATGCCACAGATGCCCATCCGGCAGGAGACAGATCATGAAAACCGCGTTTATTGCACGTACCGCGCTATTGAGCCTGTTGCTCAGCGGTTACGCCCTGGCCGATGACGACTGCAGCGAGCCTGTCAGCGATTGGCAACCGCGGGAGACCTTGCGTCAGCGCGTAGAGCAGCGATACGGCTGGAGCGTGCAGCGCATCAAGGTCGACGACGGTTGCTACACGCTCAGGGGCACTGACCGCAGGGGCAACACCATCGAGGCGCGTTATGCACCCGCCTCCCTGCGTCTGCGCACGTTGCACGTCAATTTCGGCGACGACGGCGATGCCCGGGACTACCTCGTCAGCCCGGGTGCTGAATGAGCATTTCGATTTCTCCCAGGGCTTTCAGGTTGTTGTCAGCCAGCAAGTCCAGGCTCTCGCTACAACGCTCAACCAGGACATCCTCATGAAAAAAATCATCGCTGCAACCTGCCTCGCTGGCGCCATTGCCTTGCCGGGGCTGGCCCAGGCCCGTGAAGTGACCCTGACGACCCAGCTCAAGGACTACAACGGTAACGATGCGTACCTGGCGATTTACGTCACCGATGCCAACGGCCAGTACCAGAAAACCCTGTGGGTCGCGGGCAAGAAGACCAAGTACTACCGGCATCTGACTGACTGGGCCCGCGGCAGCGGCCAGAACCCCAGGGAGTTTGACGGGGTCAGCGGTGCCAGTGTGGGCAGCGGACGCACCCTCAAAGTCAGTGTTGAATTGGCAGACACCTTGATTGATGCCGGGTATCAGATCCGAATCGACAGCGCCGTGGAGAACCAGCATGAAGGCAGAGCCGACATCAGCGTACCCCTGACCACCCAAGGATCAGGCAAGCCGGCAACCGGCAGCACTTACGTCAACGCGTTTACTTACGACCTGTAGCACCCACCACTTCTGGAGGCTGAACATGCTTCGCCAGTTTCATTCGCTGCCCGGTCTGATCGCCGCCCTGTTGGTCATGATATTGGCCATCAGTGGCGCGGTATTGTCGGTTGATCCGGCGCTGGAACGCCTGCACAACACGTCCACCGCTGCCGGCCAGCTTAATGTCGGCCAGTTGGCGGAAGGTGTCGCACATCACTTTCCAGGCGTGGAGCAAATCCAGCGCACCGCCTCAGGCACGGTCATCGTCTACTACAACCGCGATGGCCAGTCCGGTGCGGAAACAGTTGACCCACTGACCGGCCAGGGCCTCGCGCCCTACGCGCCGTCCACCTTCACCCGCTGGGTGAAAGACTTGCACCGCTCGCTGTTCATGGGCACACCAGGCCATGGCGTGTCGGGCGTCGGTGCGTTGTTCATGTTGATCCTGTCAGTGTCCGGCGCGTTGCTGCTGGCCCGGCGCCTGGGTGGCTGGCGCAACCTGCTGCGGCCACTGCGCGGCACGTTCAGCCAACGCTGGCATGCGGAAGTCGGGCGCCTGGCTTTGCTCGGGCTGCTGCTGTCGGCCGTAAGCGGGCTGTACATGGCCGCCACGACCTTCGGCTTGATCGCCGATGGCAGCCAGAGTGAACCGGCCTTCCCCACCCACATCAGCGCCGGCCCGGCGTTACCGGTGGCAAACCTGCGGGCCTTGCAGGCCATCGACCTGAATGACCTGCGCGAACTGGTCTACCCGAGCCCGGGCAACCCAAACGATGTGTTCTCGTTGCGCACGGCCCACGGTGTTGGCTACGTAGACCCGGTCAGCGGCGCCCTGCTGTCCTATCAACCTCACGACTCAATGCACACCGTCTACCAATGGATCTATCAGCTGCACACCGCAGAAGGCCTCTGGTGGTTGGGCTTGCCACTCGGGCTCTGTGCCCTCTGTGTGCCATTGATGAGCGTGACCGGCATCCTGCTCTGGTGGCGCCGTCGCAAAGCCGGTCCGAACATTCGCCACAACAGCCCCGCTCACTCGGCCGACAGCGTGATTCTGGTAGGCACTGAAAACAACACCACATGGGGGTTTGCCAACACGTTACATGCGGCCTTGCATCAGGCTGGGCACCAAGTGCACAGCGCGCCGATGAATGAATGGAAAGGCAAGTACCGCAACGCCCAGAGACTGTTGATCCTCACCGCGACCCACGGTGATGGCGATGCACCGGCGTCGGCCGCGCAGTTTCTGGCACGGCTGAACCACGAGGGCGTCAAACCCGGCTTGCCCTTTGCAGTACTGGGGTTTGGGCACCGCCAGTTTCCACAATTCTGTCAGTACGCCCATCAGGTGCAGGCAGCGCTGGAACTGGCCGGTGCCGCACCGTTGCTGGGGCTGGAAACCGTCAACCGCCAGTCTTCGCAGGAATTTACGCGCTGGGGCCACGCCCTGGCCAACGCACTGGCGCATGACCTAACCCTGGCCCACACACCGGAACAACCGCGCACCCACCCACTGGCGTTGACCGAGCGAATCGTTTATGGCGAAGAAGTAAATGCGCCAACCCATGTCCTACGCTTCAAGGCGCGCGGCGAACTTCCGGGTTTCCAGGCGGGCGACCTGGTGGGGATTGTCCCGCCGAATAGCCCAATACCACGCTTTTACTCACTGGCCAGCCGCTCTGAAGACGGCGTGCTGGAGATCTGCGTACGCAAACACGAAGGCGGCATGTGTTCGCAATGGCTGCATGGCCTGGAGATCGGCGGGTCCATCGAAGCGTTTATCCAGCCAAACCCACAATTTCGCCCAGCGTCGGGGGCGCATCCGGTGATCCTGATCGGTGCCGGCACCGGCATTGGCCCGCTGGCCGGCTTCATTCGCAACAACACTGCCCGCCACCCGATGCATTTGTATTGGGGCGGGCGCAACCCGGCCTCGGACTTTCTGTACGAACCTGAACTTAACCGCTACCTGGCAGACCAGCGACTTACCGCCTTGCGTGCAGCTTTTTCCCAGGTACACAACGGCAGCTACGTCCAGGACCGATTGATCAGTGATTCGCTGGCCTTGCGCCGGCTGGTGGAAAAAGGCGCTCAGGTGCTGGTGTGCGGCAGTCGTGAAATGGCCAAAGGCGTGATGCAGGCCCTCGATGAAGTATTGGCACCACTTAACCTGAGCGTGCGGACCCTCAAAGCACAAGGACGCTACCGTGAAGATGTCTACTGATATGCAGCGCTACAGTCTGAACGGCGAGACCATGGGCACGCGCTACACCGCCGTGTTCTATGCGGCGGCTGGCATCGACACCGACGAAATCGGCCAGCGCCTGGCCCAGGCTGTGAGCCGGGTGGACCGGCAAATGTCTACCTGGAAAGCCGACTCTGACCTCAACCGCCTCAACGCCGCCGTCGAGCAGGAATGGCTGCCAGTGCCCAAGGAACTGAGCACGGTGCTGGCCGCTGCGTTACGGGTCAGCCAGCAATCCGGCGGAGCCTTCGACATTGCTGTCGGCGATCTGGTGCAAGCCTGGGGCTTCGGCCCCGGCGAACAGACGATCACCGCGCAAGCACTCACGATGCCACTGCCCCGCGCGCGACTCTCCGCCAGCGCGGCGCTGGTGGTGGACTCGCAACGCAATCGGGTGCGCAAACGGGAGCCGCTGAACCTGGATTTGAACGGCATCGCAAAAGGCTTTGGCGTCGATGAACTGGCCCGTTGCCTGGAAGCGTCAAACATCACCCGCTACCTGGTCGGCATTGACGGCGAAATGCGCGCCCGGGGCATGAAGCCAGATGCCCAACCCTGGGTCGTGGCCATTGAAAAACCCTGCCGGGGCGTGCGGGAAGTCATGGGCGTAATGGAACTCGTCGACGCCGCCATCGCCACGTCTGGGGACTACCGCCACTGGGTGGAGATGAGTGGGCAATCTTGCGCCCACACCATGAACCCCGTCACCGGCGCGCCGCTGCGCAACGCGCTCGCAGCAGTCACCGTCGTGGCGGGCTCGTGCATGCTCGCCGATGCCTGGGCCACAGCGCTGATGGTGCTGGGTGAAGTTGAAGGCCCACGCCTGGCGCAAGAACGCGGGATGGACGCATTGTTCGTGCTGCGCGACGGTGACGAACTAACAGAAATTTCGATTGTAGGCGGCAGCCTGCCAGCGCAGGCTTAAGCCGCCAATCCGGCAGTTTCCAAGACCATTCGAGACCTGGAGCGGCATCTGGGGGCGGTGTTGTTCGAGCGTCAAAGCAGTGGTGTGGTATTGACCGAATGCGGACGGGCTTTTCGACCCCGCGCTTCTCTGCTGATCAAGGAGATGCGCCTAGCCCAAGAGGAGATGGATGCCATCCAGGCGGGGACAGATACAAGTGTTTCAATCGCGGTCAGTTCCACAATGGCATTGTCGATACTTCCCGCTGCTTTCGGACGGTTGAGTCCCGATGAAACAGATGTCCTTCGCCGATGCCGAGTACGCCGACAAACGTAAGCAGACGGCGTATCCGCTGAAGGCGATGTTGCGGGTTCATCTGATGCAGAACTGGTTCGGCTATAGCGATCCGGCGATGGAAGAAGCACTTTACGAGACCACGATCCTGCGCCAGTTTTCCGGGCTGCGGTGGTTAATGCGTATCTCCGGCTGAGGTGGGCAGTGGCGACGCAGCAGATGTCAGCAACCGTTCAACGGCAGCTGGAAAGTACTCTATCTGCAGCGGGTATTCCTGCCCCATCAACCGCCCCTTGCCGTACCAGACGATACCGCCCTGACGGAGAACCAGGCCATTGCGGCCAAACTCGAACACGCTGCCGACAGAACTCTTGAACACGAAGCGGCTGTTATCCATTTGCAGCAGCTCATACTGTGTGTTCACAGGCGGCAGTTGTTCCTTGATGCGGTTCAGATAAGTCGGGGCCAGGCGGGCAAACAACTGTCCCGTCTGTTCACGGTATTGCGCAACCGTTAGACCCGGTCTGTGCTGCAGCTCCACGGCGATCAAGGCGAAGACATCGGCGTTGGCCCGCGCTACGGCCAGCTTGATCGACAGCGCCTGCGTCAGTAGCGCGTTATCAATCTGCAACGACGATTTCTCTGGCTGACCGTTGGCGGCCGGTACAACGACAGGGCGCATGAATTCGGCCGCGTTGACTGTCGACAGCACGCTCGTCGCCAAATACGCCGCACAGGCAGTGGCCTGGCCAGGCTGATCACCATTGACCAGCAACGAAAGCGGGCTGCCCTGTGGAGGCAAAGTCTGCGCGTCAATCCCCTGCTGTTTGAGAAAGGCGTTGACCTGTTCCTGTTTCACTTCGCCGCGTGCCAACGCACAGAGCTGTTCCATCATCGGGGCTTTGCTCGCCTCGTTGAACCTGGGCGACATTTGCACAATCGCGTCCTGGATTACCGGTAATGCAGGGACACGCAGCCAGTTATGCGGGGTACCCGACAGCGGTTCTGTCAGGAATTTCTCGTAACCGGCCCAGGCCGCCAATAGGATCAGGATAGCGACGGAAATGGTTTTTATGTTCATGTATTTTCACCTCAAGAAGTTGGATTAAGGGCTGCGCAAAACTTGCCAGCGGGTCACCACTGATAACCGACACCCACCGCCATCCCAATATTTCGCTGGGTGTCGGTACTGCCCTGTAACTTGGTCACCCAGCGGCCGTTGGCTGACATGTGCGATACACCGAAGGCCAGCGACGATTGGCCGCGATAGGTTGCCGCTGCGGCCGTCGTCATGCTGGAACCCGGCGAGTACGACTGCGGCAGACTGGACATGGCCATCGCGCCGGCGATACCTGCACTGAGAATCTCGTCCTGGTACTTGAGGTCTTTTTTCAACTCCGTGTAGCGCTGGTCGGTGTAGGCATTGGCATTGGTGGTGAGGCCCTCCACGCTTCGGTTCAACTGGTCGAGGTTCACCGCATCCGTACCGTGAGTGCCCGCCGCGAGGTTGGTGAGCTGCCGCTCGTTGCCAGCACTGCCGACCGAGACACTGTTGTCGCGGTCCGCCACCGAATTGGTACCCAGTGCCGTAGCATTCTTGGCCGAAGCCTTGGCCCCGTTACCCAGAGCAACTGAGTTTTCCCCGGTGGCCTGGGACCGCGTGCCGACCGCCGTGCTGTTGTTGGCGGACGCCACCGCCCCTGCCCCACCCGCAATCGCATCGGAGCCCGTGGCTTTCGGCTGCGCCGCCCCACTGCTGTTGTTCACCTGGAACATGCCGTCGGTACCGTTCTTGAGGTTGGCCACATTGCCTTCGACGGCGGTGATACGGCCATCCTGCTGACCCGCTTCGGTACTCAGGTTGGCAATCGAATCGTCGGTGTATTGCTTGGCTTCGGCCACTGCACCGTCGAGCTGGCGCACGTTGACCGCATCATTGGCGTTCTTGCCGTCGGCAACATTACTGATCGTTCGGGTGGCGCCAGTGGTTGCATTGCCCACCGAAACCGTGCCTGAAGTCACGTTGTTCTCGCCCGAATACTTGCCGCTGTAGGTTTCGGCACCTCGACCGCCGTCGTTGGAATCGCTGCCGATCGCCACGCTGCCACTGGCAGACGCCGTGGCACCGCTGCCCACCGCCACCGAGCCATTGCCCGAAGCCTGCGCCTGAGCCCCCAGCGCCATGGCGTCGGTACCGGTGGCCGCGGAGTCAGCCCTGGTCGAGTTGACGTGCAGATACTTGATGCCACCGCCCGAGCCGATCAGTGTTTCAAGCCCCCCTACCCGACCGTCGAGGTTAGTAATGTTCGAGGTGTTCTGATCCACCTGTGTGCCGAGCACTTTCAATTGCGCCACGTTGACCGCGTCGGTGTCCTGCGTGCCGGCCGCTAGCCCGGTCAGCTTGCGACTGCCCAGGGCCGTACCGATGCCGATTTCGCCAACTGACGTCTGCGGTGCGGCTAATCGATAAGCGCTGTAGTCTGTCTCGGCACCGACGGTGGTCAGCGAGCTTGAACCGAGTGCCACGCTCATGGCTTGGCTGGCATTGGCGCCGGCGCCCAGTGCAACCGATTGTTCCGCGGCTGCCTGAGCGGCGCTGCCCAGGGCTATGCCGGACGCCAACAACACTTGGGCATTGCGACCAATGGCGATACCACCGGCGGCTGCCTGACTGACAGAGGCCTGATTGCCCAGACCAATGCCGTTGTCACCGTTGACCACGGTGCCCGGGCCGACTGCGATCGACTCGCTACCGCTGGCGAGCGAGTCCGTCGGATTGGTCGAGTTGGCGTGGAAATACAGCGTGCCGCTAGAACTCAACGAGCCCATCGCCCCGGTCAATTGACGCAGGGTCACGGCGTCGTGAGCGTCGGTGGCGTCGGCCACGTTGGTGATCTGGCGGTAGCTGCCGGCCTTGCCCACCGACACCGAGCCCAGCAAGGTGGCATCCGAAGTGTCGTAGATGATCGTCCCGCTTCCGGCAGCGATCGAACCGGTGGTGGGTGCCAGGGCACGGTCGGCGACCGAACCTTCGCCCAGTGCGATGCCGCCTGCCACCTGAGCCTGGCTCAGACGTCCCAGCGCGAGGGCGCCATCAGCCGCCGCATTCGCCCCCGAACCGGCCGCGAATGAATTGGCACCTGCGGCAATGGATTGTGGCCCGATCGCGATGCTGTCCAGACCGTTGGCTTGGGAGTCGGCCAGGGTCGAGTTGCTGTGGAAATACTTGATGCCGGTGCCGTTGTTGACGAGGTTGTCGACAGTCTGGTTGGTCGCAAACAGCTGCGAGCCATTCACCGCGTCGGTGCTGGTGGCGTTCAAGGCACCGGCCGCAACGTTGGTCAACTTCACCGCAGTGCCTGCAGGGTTGAAGGTCACCTGGGTTTTGGTCGTCGCATCGTCGTATTTCACGGCCACGGCGGCTGTGTTGGTCAGGCTGGTGTTGAGGTCGGTAAGTGCTGCGCCAACATTGTTGCTGAGCAACGGTCCGGTGTTGCTGCCGGTCGCGCTGATGCTGTTGGTGGAATAGCTCGGCGCGGTCCATACGCCCGTAGTCGCATCAAGCGTCGCGCCGCCACCCAAGGCTGCCGCCGTATCCTGGCCGGTTTTATTCAGTTGGCTAACGTTGACAGCATCTGTCGCCGAGCTGCCTGCCGCCAGACCGGTAATGCGACGGCCATCAGCGCCGTTGGCAATGTTCACTTCGCCACCCGCCGTTGCTGCACCGCCGACGCCATAAGCTGCATTGGCCAACGTCGCACCTGTGGCGGACGAGTTGGCGCCCAGGGCCACACCATTGGCAAGGGTCGCGCTGGCGAGCGGGCCGATGGCCACGCTGTCCTGACCTGTGGCGCTGCTATCGGCCAGGGTAGAGTTGCTGTGGAAATACTTGATACCGGTGCCGTTGTTGACGAGGTTGTCGACGGTCTGGTTGGTCGCAAACAGCTGCGAGCCATTCACCGCGTCGGTGCTGGTGGCGTTTAAGGCACCGGCCGCAACGTTGGTCAACTTCACCGCAGTCCCTGCAGGGTTGAAGGTCACCTGGGTTTTGGTCGTCGCATCGTCGTATTTCACGGCCACGGCGGCTGTGTTGGTCAGGCTGGTATTGAGGTCGCTAAGTGCTGCGCCAACATTGTTGCTGAGCAACGGTCCGGTGTTGCTGCCGGTCGCGCTGATGCTGTTGGTGGAATAGCTCGGCGCGGTCCATACGCCCGTAGTCGCATCAAGCGTCGCGCCGCCACCCAAGGCTGCCGCCGTATCCTGGCCGGTTTTATTCAACTGACTGACGTTGACTGCGTCGGTGGCTGAGGCACCTGCGGCAAGGCCGGTGATACGCCGACCGTTGGCGCCATTAGCCACGTTGACTTCCCCGCCAGTCGTGGCAGTACCGCCGACGCCATAGGCAGCGGTGCCCAGCGTCGTGCCTGCGGCGGAAGAGCCGCTGCCCAGGGCCACGGAGTTAGCCGACCCTGCCGTCGCGCCATTGCCCAGGGCTAGTGCGTTGGTGGCGGTTGCGCTGGCGGTCGGGCCCACTGCAACGCTGTCGGTACCGGTAGCGGTGCTGTCAGCCAAGGTCGAGTTGGTGTGGAAGTATTTGATGCCAGCACCGGCAGTGATGTTATTCACGGTAGTGCCCAAACTGTTCACGGCGGTATTGGTGGAAAACAACTGGCTGCCGTTCACTGCATCGGTGCTGGTGGCGGTGACTTGGCCCGCGGCGACGTTGCTCAGTTGACGTTCGTTGCCCAGGCTGCCCAGGCTCAATACGCCGATAGGCGCTGTACCTGCATAGGTGTAAGTAGTGCCATTGATTACGCCGCTGGCTGTGGCGGATGCGGCGGCAGTCGTTGCACCGCTGCCCAAAGCGACGGAGTTAGCCGTGCCTGCCGTCGCGCCATTGCCCAGGGCCATGGCGTTGGTGGCGGTGGCGCTGGCCGTCGGGCCCACAGCGACACTATCGACACCGGTAGCGGTGCTATCGGCCAGGGTCGAGTTGCTGTGGAAGTATTTGATGCCAGCACCGGCAGTGATGTTATTCACCGTAGTGCCCAAACTGTTCACGGCGGTATTGGTGGAGAACAACTGGCTGCCGTTCACTGCATCGGTGCTGGTGGCGGTGACTTGGCCCGCAGCGACGTTGCTCAGTTGACGTTCGTTGCCCAGGCTGCCCAGGCTCAATACGCCGATAGGCGCTGTACCTGCATAGGTGTAAGTAGTGCCATTGATCACTCCACTGGCCGTGGCGGTAGCGGCGGCAGTCGTCGCGCCGCTGCCCAGGGCGACGGAGTTAGCCGTGCCCGCCGTTGCGCCATTGCCCAGGGCCATGGCGTTGGTGGCGGTGGCGCTGGCCGTCGGGCCCACAGCGACACTATCGACACCGGTGGCGGTGCTATCGGCCAAGGTCGAGTTGCTGTGGAAGTACTTGATGCCCGCGCCGTTGTTGATGTTATTGACGGTCGTGTTGGTGGCAAACAGCTGCGACCCGTTCACCGCATCCGTACTGGTGGCATTCAACGTCGCCGGTGCCACGTTGGTGATCGTTACCGGAGCACCTGCCCCGGCGCCACCCGTCGCACCCAAAGTGATCTTGGTGCCGCCGGCGGCATCGTACTTGACGGCGATATTGGCCGTGTTATCAACGTTGGTGTTGAGCGCTGTCAAGGCAGCGGCAACGGTCGTCTGCGCTGTAGGCCCAGCCACGGCACCGGTAGCGCTGATACTATTGATCGGCTGGCTAAAGCCAGTGATATTGCCCGTTGCCGAACTGTAGGTCGCGCCGCCGCCCAGCGTGCTGGCTGTTGTGGTGCCCAGGTTGTTGACGCCGGTGACGACCGAATTCAGCTGAGAGCCGTTAATTGCGTCGGTGCTGGTGGCAGAAATCACGCCTGCCGCAACGTTCTGGATCTGGCGCTCAGTACCTGCCGCACCCACCGACACCACACCATTGGTCGAAGCTGCTGCTTGCACGCCCGCTGCAGTAGCACCAAATTGCGCAGTAGTGCCGGTATGCGCAGCAGCTGTCGTTGACTTCGAACCTAACGCCACATCGTTGGTATTGTTAGCCACTGCGGTATCGCCCAGCGCCACGGCGCCTGCTGCAGCCGCATTGCTGGTATTTCCCAGTGCTACCGAACCTTGACCGATCGCAGTATTACCGTTGCCGATGGCTACAGCGCCATTGGCCGCGATCGTGCCGGCCAGGTTGCCTGCCGCTGTATTGTCAGCCCCCATCGTCACCGCGCCAGTACCGTTCGCTATGTTCGGATCGCCGATCGCAACCGCGCCGTTGCCCGTGGCTTTCTGTCCGCGTCCGATGGCCACTGCACCGCCGGCAGCCGTGCTGGAATTAGCAGTGGTGCCGGACGAACCGATCGCAACGTTCTGCCCGGTTGCGCCACTGGTGATCCCGTCGCCCTGTGCAATACCGAAAGTGCCATTGACTGTGGCGCCATTGCCAACGGCTATGCCTGATGTAGCAGTCGTGACGACAGATGACCCGCTGCCGACTGCAATTGCATTCGTCGCAGCCGCTTGCGCGCCCACAGCGTTCGCAACGCCCGCAGCAGGGTACCCGCCGATTGCAATAGCTCCAGCTGCGGAAGTCTTACTCAAAGTGCCAATGGCGATACTGTAGTTGGATGCGGTGGCTTGCGCGCCCACAGCGGTAGCCTGTATTCCTGCCTGACTCAGATAGCCAATCGCGGTGGCATAGTTTCCAGTCGCGACCAAGCCTGTGCCGGACAAGGTTGCGCCGAGAAAGGTAGCTGCATTGCTGTCACAACCGTAAAGCATCGACGTATTTCCAGTCCCATCCCCAAAAGTTCGAGTTTGGGTGATACCGTCTACACCCTTATAGCTAGCGGTACCGCCGTTGCAGCCTGTTCCGCCAGATGGAGGGTTGTATGAGGCATGTCCCGTTAACGGCAGCAGCAAGACTAACGCCGCCACTAAACCTTTCAGCAAAAAACCGTCCCCGAGGGAAGCCCAACATGCTGAGTCCCCCGACGAAATGCCCCCGCCAAGGGCGCAACTGGAACCCGATCTCTTTCCTTTGGCCGAAACCAACTCAGAAACCACCGTCCAGCAACCCATCGAAGCATTCCAAACAACAGAGTATATTTTGTTCATTTTATTAATTTGGCGAGAGCCAACCTTGATATCCGCGTCATCCATTGCGTGATGACTTCCGCCTTCAATTCGATTGCGGATACAGAGCCTCGTCGACAGACATCGAATCCCCTCCACAAACGACGAGAATCGAACTTCGCTGACATAGCGAGCAGGCAACACAATGGAATTAAGTAAGCGTATTTTCTCGACTGCCTCCGCGGATTAAGTCAGGAAATTTCCGGCTGCTTGTAGGAAATTTCCCAGCGAGCATTAATAACTCCACTTCAAACGCAAAAAAAACGCCAAAGAACAGGTAATAAATGTTCTTGGGCGTTATGCGTTTTCTGAATAAGTTCAAGCAGTGCGCATTGAGTGACGCGCTCAATAATTTGCCGTTATCCCCCGCTGAAGTTCGAGCCAATTCAATAAACTGGCCGCCGACATCGGCCGTGCACACAAGTAGCCCTGCCCTTGTTTACAGCCCAGCTCCAGCAACACTTTGCGTTGTTCTTCGGTTTCGATCCCTTCGACCACCACCGACATGCCCAGCGCCTCGCCCAGGGCCAGCGTGCTACTGATCACCGCCCGGCGACGCGGTTCGTGTTCCAGCCCGCGCACGAACTCGCCGTCGAGTTTGATTTCGTTGAACGGCAACTGGCACAGCCGCTGTAACGAAGAAAACCCCGCACCGAAATCATCGATAGACAGGCTGCAGCCCATCATTCGCAGCCGTATCAGGCTTTCCAGGCTGATCGCCGGCTCTTCGAGCAATCCCGTTTCGGTCAGCTCAAAGGTCAGCCCCGAACCCGGTAGATCATGAGCCACCAAGGCGCTCTGAATCTGGCCCGTGAGTGCCGGTTTGACCAGTTGCCCCGCGTGCAGATTGAGCGCGACATTCAGGGCAAAGCCCGTATTGATTGCTTGGCGCTGCAGCCTCAAACAGTGTTCCAACTGCTGGAACAGCAACTCATCGAGCAATCCGCACTGTTCGATAACCGGCATGAACACCGACGGTGGCAAGACCCCTTTGGACGGATGGTGCCAACGCGCCAGCGCTTCAATACTGCACACCTCACCCGTCTGTAGATTGAACTTGGGCTGAAAGTAGGTGTGCAGTTGATGGTCAGCGAGCGCTCGACGTACCTCTTCCTCGGTGGCCGGCACGACAGGCAGCACACCCGATTCGTTAATCGGCTCGTTCAAGTGTTTGGCCTGTAAAAGCTGTAACGCCCCGGGTTGCAAAGGCTTGCTGATATCGTCCAACAGCGCCATGCCGAGCAGCGAAATCAGTTGCCCCTGCATACTGGGCGTATCGGCCGACAGTGTCCGGCTGATGATGATCGGCCCTGTCAGCCCGGATCGGCCGATGGTCTGTAGAAGATCCTGTGCGTCTGCACTCTCCACAGGCAAATCGCACAGCGTGATATCCACTGGACCGTTCTGTTTGAGAAACGCAAGGGCGTGCTCGCTCTGGGTGGCCACAAAGACTTCCTGGCACCCGGCCTGGCGCAGGCGGTTAGCCAACCTTGAACCGCCGGACGCCGTGTCGACAAGAACTAGAATGCGAAGAGGGAGCATGGGCATGGAAGCCGCTCACTTTGATAGGAAAGAGCCTATTGTCCGGTCCGAGCCAGCAGGTATCGTTAGGAAACGTCCCTGTAGGTGTAGGAATTTTCCTAGTGGCAAGGATGGCTTTTAATCGACGTCGACGCTCCCTCCGTTCTCGACCGTTTCCGGATCAGCTATGTGCTGCTCCAGCGTATGCCCCAACCGCTCCATCGCTTGTTGCAACGCATCCACAGCCTCTGTGACCGCAGCATTGTCGGCCCCTCCACTGACCGCTTCCAACTGCTCGCAACACTGAATCAGAACGCCCGCCTTGATAATCCGAGCTCCACCCTTGACCCGGTGGGCGAGCGCGGAAAGGCCTGACAAGTCGTGCTCGCCGAATAGTTTGATGAGCCGCAACATGTCCTCTTCATTGCTCCTGGCCAGGCTCCTCAGCAACTTCCTGATCGCGGTTTGATCGCCACGGTTCAGTTGTTGCAGGCTGCTCAGATTGATGTCGCCCTCGTCAACAGCGCTCACGGCATCCTTCACCGGTGCCTCCGGCCCAGACTCCACGGAGGCGAGTCGGACACTTAGATCACTCAGGCTGATCGGTTTAAACAGGCAGTCATCCATCCCTTCCGCCAAGCAGCGGTCTTTTTCCTCTGGTTGAGCATTGGCGGTTAGGCCGAAGATCAGACAAGGTTGCGCCCCCGAAGAGCGTTCTTCGTCACGGATCGCCTGCGTCAATTCATAACCGTCCATAACCGGCATGTTGCAGTCCGTGATCACCACATCGAAATGGCCATTGCGCCAGGCACGCAGGCCATGAGCGCCGTCCTCGGCGTCGCTGACGCTGTGTCCGAGGTAGGACAATTGCTGAGAAAGCAGCAATCGGTTGGCCGGGTAGTCGTCGATCACCAGGATGTTCAACATGCTCATCTGGTCCGGGAGTTTAGCGGCCGTGTGCTCGGTAGCCGGCAAAGGTTGCAGGATCATAAGATCCAGACAGATATCAATCTGCGTGCCCTTACCCGGCAAACTGGTCAGGTGCAAATGCCCGTCCATCATTTCACACAAGGTACGGCTGATGACCAGCCCCAACCCTGAACCACCCCGCGCCGATTGATGATTATTGCGCGCCTGGCCGAATGGTTCGAACAACAGCGCTTGATCCTCGGCGCAAATGCCGATGCCGGTATCCTTCACTTGAACATGAATGGCCAGGCGCTCACCGCAAGCGCTCAGCACAGCCTGAACGCTCAAGCGGACCTCGCCTTCGTCAGTGAACTTGATCGCGTTACTCAACAAGTTTGACAGTATCTGTTTGAAACGCAGCGGATCGATTAACACATCACGACAGGCCTTGAGGTCGAAATCCAGCAACAGTCGCACACCCTTCTGTCGCGCCACGCCTTCGAACATACGCACCACCGACTCGACCAGCTCACGCAAGCTGGCCCGCTCAGGGGTCAGGGACAGCCGGCCGGACTCAATACGCGCAATGTCGAGAATATCGCCGATCAGGCCCAGCAAGCCCTGCGCTGCGCCTGAGGCCACTTCGATGGCGAAGCGGTCCATGACGCCTTGATCGGCCTTCTTCATCGCCAATTCGAGCATGCCGATCACGGCGTTCATCGGCGTGCGGATTTCATGGCTCATGGTCGCCAGAAAGGTGGTTTTCGCCCGATTGGCGTCGTCTGCACTTTGCTTGGCGCTCTGCAGTTGATCCATCAGACGTTGACGGTCGCTGATGTCGATCCAGCCAGCAATAATACCCATCACCACACCCTCACTGGAGTTATACGGCAGCATCCAGTGATACACCGTGTACACCACTCCATCGCTGTGGGTGTAGGTGCGATCTTTAATCCATCGCGTGCCGCTCTCCATGACTTGAATGTACTCGGCCTGGAATGTCTCAGCATCAGCGCGGCCAACTATCGGGCTGTCGATCAGTCGCTGACCGATCACGTCTTCGCGCGGCAGGCCCAGCGCGTCGAGGTAAGCCAAGTTGCAACTGATCAGTCGCCCTTCACGGTCGCGCACGTAAATCGGGTGGGGCGTGCCATCGATCAAGGCACGCATGAATTCCATCTGGTCGTTGAGCGCCAGTTCGGCTTTTTCTCGGGTGGACACGCGTTTGCGTAGACGAACGATCCACGCCAGCGCCAGCATCAAAAACAGCGTGAAGATGACAAAGCCCTGGATGACCGCCAAGCGGTAATGCGCCCAACTGTCGTTATCGATCACCACATCGTGGCGCCAACGTCTGGTCAGCTCATCCAGTTCTTCAGGAGGTATGCTTTGCAGGACTTTGTCCAAAATAGAGTACAGTTCCAGCGCTCCACGATCGGTAGCGAACCCGGTCGGTGCCGACAGAGGACCGATAATACTGGCCACCCGCAAATGATCGCGGTACTGACGCAAAATCATGTAACGCCCATTGATCAGCGAATTAAGGGCGCCGTCCGCATCGCCTTTGTCAACCAACGCCAACGCCTCGGCCGATGTGGTTGTCTCAATCAAGTGGATACCCGGGAATGTCTCACGAATGTAATCCTGCAGCGCATTGCCGCGCCGCATCGCCATTCGTTTGCCCACCATGCCTTCCAGCGATTGCGGTTCGTCCGGGCCATCCTGCGTGATCAGCACAAACGGGCTCGTCAGATAAGGCCGGGTGAACCGCAGTTGCTCTTCACGGGCGGTGCTGGGGGTGAAGGCCGCGATCAGATCCACATCGCCGGAGCGGATCTGATCGATCAGCTCTTGCATGGAGCTGCTGCGCACAACATCAAACTTCAGACCGGTACGCTGGCTGACCTTGGCCAGCACTTCGGCGCCGATACCTCGGAACTCACCCTGCCCATCAAAAAAGGAGACTGGCGCAAGACCGTCGTTGACGGCTACGGTTAGACGCGGATGTTTTTGCAACCAGCGTTGTTCGGATTCTGTGAACAGTAGCGGGTCAAGGCCGGCAACGTTCAGGTCCCCCGCCCCCCAGCGACGCAAAATCGTCATGCGCTTGCTGGCTGGGATCACCTCCAGCGCAGCATTAATGATGTGCTGAAGGCGACTGTTGCGCTGATTCAGGGCGAATGAGAAATGCGTGGACACACCCGGCACCGTCGTCAGGTAGACGTCATTGAGGAAGTATTTGCCAACCAGGTAGTGAGTACTGACAGCATCGCCCAGATAAACATCCGCTTGGTTGAATGCCACCGCGCCGATAGCGCTTTGGGCTGACGAGTGGAGCTGCAGCGCAGCCTTTGGGTATTTCGCGGTGATCGCATCCGTCGGCAACACGTGATCTACGATAGCAAGGCGGTTGCCAGCCAGGTCGGGCGCCAACACCTTGCTGCTGCCACTGCGCGTCACCAGCACCGACGGGGCCTGTACATAGGTACTGGTGAGCACCAGATCTTGTTCTGTCTCATCGAAGCTGCTGACGGTGCCCAGCAGGTCCAGTTCTCCCTGCCTGAGCGCCTTCATCGCCTCGGCGCGGGAATCATAACGAAGCACTTCGATCTTTATGTGCAACATGCCAGCCACCAGCGCCGCATAATCGGCGGTGATGCCCTCGTAATCCCGGCCACCGGTGATCATGCCAAAGGGCGGGTTTTCCGGCAGCGATACCCCCAGACGCAGTGAGCTCTTGTCGCGCAGCCAGCGCCAGTCCTCTTCACCCAAAACCACCGAAGGGCGTTCGCTATTCGAGCGACCGAAGAGGTTAAGGGATTGCACCTCAGCCTGTACCGCCGAAACACCCCCCAATTGGCAGAGCAGACAAGCGGCCAGTCCAAAGCAACGCAGGAGAGTTTTCATCTAGATCAGGTTATTGCGCTTGGCAAAGTCGGCCAGATACACCACCGACTTTACATGGAGCTTTTCTATGAGTCGGGTTTTATAAGTGCTGATGGTCTTGTTACTCAACAACATGGCATCACCGATTTCTTTGTTGCTCATGCCTCTGGCCAGTTGCTGCAAGATGATCAGCTCTCGATCGGAGAGGCCTCGGATCATCTCCAGCTCGGAGGAGTCGATATCGCTGCGGCGTACAGAGTTACCTGCAAGGTTCGGAAAAAAAGTATAGCCAGCCATCAGCGCCTTGATTGCCTTGCTTAGCTCGCTCAACTCATCGGTTTTCGAGATATAACCGGCAGCGCCGGCCTTTATGCAGCGCATGGCATAAAACGCCGCAGACTGAGAGGTCAACACGAGGATCTTGCTCGATAGTTTCAGCGCACTGATCCGGTTGATGACTTCCAGACCGTCGAGGCTGGGCATGGCGATGTCCAGCAGAATCAGTTCCGGCTCGTACTTGCGAGCCATCTGCACGGCATCGGCGCCATTGTCAGCCTCAGCAACGACTTCGAAATGCTCATGTTCAAGCAATACCCTCACCGTCGCCCGAATGAACGGATGATCGTCTACAACCAGCGCTTTATGCATTTGGAACCTCACAGCAATACGCACAGGAACTACCAGTGATGAGCGGTCCATGCCTCAAAGAGTATGGAACATGTCACTGGCTAATGCTGCCCGATTACACTCGGTAATCAGGCAGTTATATCGGTCTATTTCAGGACTGGAGAGCAACGCGCTCACGTGGGCGAGTCAGGCGCCTGCAACCACCGCAGGAACCTCTCGGCCTCCATCGGACGCGCGAGGTGGAAGCCCTGGCCAAATGAACACCCCATCGCTACCAATCCGTCGCGGATTAGCTGGCTGCCGACGCCTTCGATCACCAGGCTCATGTTGAGCGCCCGGGCCAGCGCCACGGTACTGGTGACCATCGCATGGGTGCGCGGATCCTCGATGGCGCGAACAAGCTGGCCGTCGAGCTTGAGCTGGTTGAACGGCAGTTGGCAGAGCAAAGTCAGTGACGAAAAGCCCATGCCGAAATCATCGATCGACAGACCGCACCCCATCATGCGCAGGCGCCGCAGGTTTTCCCGAGTGGTGCGGGGCACATCCAGCAAGCCGTTTTCAGCCACCTCGAACAACAATGTCCCTCCCGGAAAGTCGTGACGTTTCAACAACTGCTCGATGTGCTTAATCAAGTCATTGTGGGCCAGTTGCGAAGCATGAAGATTGAACGCCAACTCCAAGCTTTGGCCGGATCGACGCAAGGTGTCGAGCAAGCTCATCCCCTGCTCGAGCAGTTGCTTAAGCATTTCGTCGATCAAGTCATAGGCCAACACGGCGGCCAGAAAGTGCCTGGGCAACAACAGGCCCCTGATCGGATGGCGCCAACGCACCAGCGCCTCGGCCCCGGCCACCGCACACGTATTTAAATCGAATTTGGGTTGGAACCACGCCCTGAACTCTCCCTCGGCCAGGCCTCGCCGTACGTCCTCCTCACTCGGCAGCTTGGCATGGGGCGCCGACTCGACGTACGGTGCCAACTGCTGACGGGAGTAGCGACCAAGGATTTCATGCAACGTATGCAACTGCGTGCGTCTGCCCACGACACCGAGCATTGGCAACCCAGAAAGACACGTCATCTGTTCGACTGCACGACGCAGTTCCGGCTTCAGTTCGCTACACAGTGCAACCGCACGTGCCATTCCGCTTTCGCCGATCTGGGTCAAACAGTCCATCCAGTTGACGTCGGTGTTGCTAAGGTTACAAATCACGATATCAACGCCCCCTTCCCGGCTTACCTGCGCCATCGCCCATTCGCAGTCGCCAGCCTGCAGAATGTCGTTGATGCCCAAATGCTGGAGCGCCTTCACCAACATTTCGCGCTGAAACGATTGATCATCTAAAACTAGAACACTGGGTGTGCACATCTCGCCCACTACTCGCTAATGACGTTAAGTCAAAATTCTGGCGACTCGACATCACCGGAAGCGAAGGATTTATCTCCGCGTCATGTAGGAAATTTCCCAGGCCCGGTCCGAGCGCACAGTGTTTAGATAATCCCAGGCATTGAGCTAAGAGGGGCGGGAGAAACGAAGGCTATAAACTTCAATCGGGGAACAGCCGCATTCATTTCAGAAGCATTAAAGAGGGCAGTGTCCTACTCGACTGACTGTGCCTGATCAGGCTCTGGCTCAAGCACGGCCTCCATCGTGGCAGTGTTGGTGATTCCGAAAGGAATGTGCACCGATGGCGCAACCGCGCTGGTCGATTTCAGGTGCCCCGATTGGTCATCGAAGAAGATGTGCGGTTTCAAAACGGCCAAAATCTTACCTTTCTCGATACCGCCCAGGAAGAACGCATCGTTGGCCATGACGCCCCAACTCTTAAGTGTATTCATCGCGCGCTCATGAGACGGAGCATTGCGCGCCGTCACGATCGAGACACGAATGCGGTTTTCGTAATTCGGGTTGTGTTTTTTATGCATCTCCTCGACCGACTGGATCTTGGAAATCCGCACCATAAACTCCTTTAGCGGCCCAGGGTTATGCGGCTGCATAACGTTTTTCACTTCATGGGCATGAAACTCGGACAAGCCAGAAGCTTGCATGATGGTTTCAGATTCATCGCCGGCTAATACGCCGTCAAAGTCGAATGCGATGCGCAGGGTTTTATCAGCTTCGTCGTCTTCGAATTTTGAATCGAGCACTTGGCCCGCTGGATACCCAGCTTTAATAGCTGCTTCCACGTCCTTTTTGTCGCCCGACAAAAACAGGGCAATATTCAGCGCTGGTATGTACTCACATGGAGACTTTCCTTGCATGAAAATCGCCCTTGTCATCCCAAGCCCGTAGTGTTCAATTGTCTTCAATACGCGCAGCCCGGTATCGGGATCATTGCGCGATAGAAGGATGACCTCCACCAGCGGATCCGCAGGGTCAACGCTGAGGTCATTCACCGATAAGAGACGCTTAATGAAGGGGAAGGCAATACCTTTTGGTAAGGCGACATCCAGGTTTTCCCGCTGAAACTTACGGTATTCCTCCTCTCCCTGGCGCTGAAAAACCGCGTCCGATGCCACCAGATCAAATACAGCGCTGGACGCTACGCCGATCACTAATCGGTTTTCTAAATCGTAGGGCATTGGAACCTCTCTAAATACCTTTGGACGCGTGAATCATACGGCAATATTGATGGCGCTATAGATCTCAGAAACCACCTGCGCCGTGGCGTCCTCGATCGTTGTTTCATTACGGCATAAAAACCAACCGTGATCGGTAATCGCGCGCTCGAACGCCTGCGTACATGCGACCTGTTCTTCCAGCCTGTGGATCACAGTACTGCTCAGCCCGCGCCGTCGTTCTGCTGCCCTCGCCCATGAAATATCAGGGGCGGTGATAACGCCGACATGCAGATCGGGCACTTGCACATTTCGCTCAAGGTTTAACTGAAGAATGTGTTCAAACCGCACGATTCGGCGAAACGCTGCATCAGAGGGGTACCAGCGATCAATCAAGATGATGCTATCGGCTGGCTGTTTAGTCAGTACGTGCTGGGAAATCCAGGCACGGCTATCAGCAAAGCGCTCACACACCCTCAATTCCAAATCCCGATTAGGGTTTCTGACAAGTGCGTTAACGAGGGCCATTGTTTCAGCCCTATAGGGATCGCTTTTTTGCTCGCTAAGTCGGACCACCTTTTGGTTGTCTGCCCTCAGTACTTTGGTAACGGCCTCCAACAGCGTGGTTTTACCCGTTCCCTTGGGCCCATCGAGAGAAACAAATAGTGGACGACTCATACTTCACATCATGATTGATAGCGGGTTTAGATACCCTGTTCGTTCGTGGGGCTGCTTGGCGTGATGACACGAACCGAGTGCTGCGCCCATATGAACAGACATTCCTGAAGGCGTCGATCATCAATTGGAAAACCCGCTATCAAGCGACCCTGCCCGGCTCCAAAGCAGGCGGGCTCAAGGATGATCCCTTAGCAGAAACGAGGCCCCCCACGCCAACGGCGCCAACCCCAAATGCGCCGCCAGCGTCTGGCCGATGTCGGCAAAGCTACCGCGCTCACCCAGCCAACCTGCCGTCACGCCGGCACCATATGCCAACACGGGGACATGCTCGCGGGTATGATCGCTGCCTGGGCGAGAGGGGTCGCAACCGTGGTCGGCGCTGATGATCAGCAGCGTTTGCGGGTCCAGTAACGCCAATAATTCCGGCAGCCGGCGGTCAAAGGCTTCCAACGCGCCAGCGTAGCCGGCCAGGTCACGGCGGTGGCCGTAGAGCATGTCGAAGTCGACGAAGTTGGCAAACACCAGGCTGCGGTCTGGCGCGTCCTGGTATGCCTTGAGGGTCGCATCGAACAGCGCATCGTTACCGTCGGCCTTGTACAACCGGCTGATGCCGCGATGCGCGAAGATATCACCGATTTTGCCCACCGCATGCACAGTGCCGCCGGCTTCGCATACGCGATCAAGCAGTGTTGGCGACGGCGGTGGCACGGTGTAGTCGCGGCGATTGCTGGTGCGACGGAACTCGCCCGCGTGCTCGCCGGTGAACGGTCGGGCAATGACCCGGCCGACGGTGTATTCATCACACAAATGGCGCGCGATTGCACACACCCGATATAGCTCATCAAGCCCGAAATGGCTTTCATGGGCAGCGATCTGCATCACGCTGTCGGCCGAGGTGTAGCAAATGGGCTGCTTGGTGCGGATGTGCGCCTCACCCAACGCGTCCAGCACTGTGGTGCCTGAGGCATGGCAGTTGCCCAGGATACCCGGCAACCCTGCCCGCTCAATCAGGTCGGCCAGCAACTGTGGCGCAAATGACTCGACCGGCCGTTCGAAATACCCCCAGTCGAACAACACCGGCACGCCCATCATTTCCCAATGCCCGGACGGCGTGTCCTTGCCTGACGATTGCTCCCGCGCATGGCCGTAGGCGCCGAACGGTGCAGCGTCTCCCCAGTGGCCCGGCAATGGTCCGTCACCACTGGCCGCCGCTGCGGCCCCCAATCCCAGCCGCCCCAGGTTCGGCAGGCACAACGGCCCCTTTCGCCACGTGCTATTGGCTTCGCCACGGGCACACGCCTCGGCGATATGGCGCAAGGTGTCGGCGCCTGCATCGCCAAACAGGGCCGCGTCGGCACTGGCACCGATGCCCAACGAGTCCAGCACTAACACGATGGCCTTACTCATCGTTTTGCCAGGATCAAATCGCATGCGGCCAAGCGTTCGCCGCCTAACCGATAGGCTGCGCGCAAGGCCGATGCGCCCAGCTCGGCCTGCTCTTTAGTGCGCGCGTGAACCCAGCCCAAGGGCCGTTGCGCGCTCAACTGTTCACCAACAAAGGCCAACTCGCTGAAGCCGACGGACAGGTCCAGTACGTCGTCTGGATGGCTGCGCCCGCCGCCCAATGCCACCACCGCCAAGCCCACCGCCCGGGTGTCGATCTCGGTGACGCGGCCCTCCTCCTCAGGCCACACCGGCACCGACACGGCAGCTTTAGGTAAATGCGCTTCGGGGTTGCCGGTAAAACCCTGCGGGCCGCCCAGCGCACTGACCATCTGCTCGAATCGCTGCAAGGCCGCCCCGCTCTGCCAGGCCTGAAGCAATTGATCACGGGCCTGGGCGTCATCTATGGCCAAACCGGCCATCGTCAGCACCTGGGTCGCCAGCGCCAAGGTCACCGCCCACAGGCGTTCACTGCGCACCTCGCCCTTGAGCAAGGCGACCGCCTCGGCAACCTCCAGGGCGTTGCCGGCACTGCGGGCCAGCGGCTGGTTCATGTCGGTGATCAGCGCGCGGGTGTTAACCCCGGCGCCGTTGGCCACCTCGACGATGCTGGCGGCCAACGCTTGTGCCTGTCCAGGCTCGGCCATGAAGGCGCCGTTGCCGGTCTTCACATCCATGATCAAGACGTCGAGGCCGGCAGCGAGTTTCTTACCGAGGATCGACGCGGTGATCAGGTCAATCGACTCCACCGACCCGGTCACATCGCGGATCACATACAAGCGCTTGTCTGCTGGAGCCAGGTTGGCCGTCTGGCCGATGATGGCGCAACCGACCTCGGCCACTATCGCGCGCAGGCGTTCAGGGCTGGGGTGGCAGTCGTAGCCGGGAATGCTTTCAAGCTTGTCCAGGGTGCCACCGGTGTGTCCCAGGCCGCGCCCGGAAATCATCGGCACGTAACAGCCGCAGGCCGCCAGCAACGGCGCCAGCAGCAGGCTGATCATGTCGCCGACGCCACCGGTGGAATGCTTGTCGACTATGGGGCCTGGCAGCTCCCACTTCAATACTTGGCCGGAATCGCGCACCGCCTCGGTCAAGGCGATGCGCTCGCTCACGTCCATGCCCTTGATGAACACCGCCATGGCGAACGCAGCCACCTGGCCATCGCTGAGGCTGCCGTCGGCAATGCCGGTGACAAACCGTTGAATGTCCATCGCGGCCAGCGCATGCCCGTCGCGTTTACGCCGAATCACTTCTTGTGGCAACCACATACCGTGCTCCTTACAGCGAAATGAAAAAGCCGACAATCGCCGCACTCATCAGGTTAGAAAGTGTGCCGCCGATCATCGCCCGCAAGCCCAACCGCGCCAGTTCCTCACGGCGTTGCGGGGCGATACCCGTGAGGCCGCCCAGTTGAATGGCAATCGAAGACAAATTGGCAAAGCCGCACAAGGCGAAGGTGACGATCACCTGCGTGTGCACCGACAGCAGCGGCACGCCGGCTTCGGCGGCCTTGGCCGGGGTCAGGTAGTTACCCAGGTCGGCATACGCGACGAACTCGTTGAGCACCAGTTTTTCACCGATGAAACCGCCGGCCAAGACGGCCTCATGCCACGGCACTCCGAGCAGAAAAGCAATGGGTGCCAGCACGTGCCCGAGGACGAGTTGCAAGGTCAACTGTGGATAACCAAACCAGTTGCCTGCCCAGCCCAGTAGCCCGTTGAACAGTGCAATCAAGGCGATAAACGCCAGCAACATGGCGCCGACCGACAGGGCCAGGCGCAAGCCAACCTGGGCGCCCTCGGCGGCGGCGTCGATAATATTGGTGGGGCGATTCTCAGCCTGGCCCAGCGTCTCAACCACCTCTTCGGTGCGGGCCGCTTCGGTTTCCGGCTCCATGAGTTTGGCCATCAACAGGGCACCTGGCGCCGACATGAAACACGCCGCGATCAGGTACTTGAGTTCGACGCCCAGCCCGGCATAACCCAGCAGCACGGAGCCGGCCACCGCCGCAAAACCGCCGACCATCACCGCGAATAACTCGGAGCGCGTCAGCTTGGCAATGAATGGCCGTACCACCAGCGGCACTTCCGACTGGCCGATGAAAATCGCCGACGTCACCACCATCGACTCGATGCGACTGGTGCCCAGCAACAGGCGCAAGGCGCCACCCACCAGCCGGATGATCCAGCCCATCACACCGATGTAATACAGCACCGAGATAAAGCTGCCGAAGAACACGATCATCGGCAACACCCGGATAGCGAACACAAACCCGCCACTGCCGAACACTTCAAACATCTGCGGCGAACTCAGGCCGCCGAACAGAAACTCGATGCCTTTGTCAGCATAAAGTTGCAGCGAGGCCACCGCCCCAGACAGCGAGGCCAGCACAGTCTGGCCCCACGGCACGTACAGCGCGAAAGCGCCGATCAGCACCTGGATCACAAACGCGACCGAAACGGTGCGCCAGTTGATCGAACGTCGCTGATGAGATAAAGCAATGGCAATGAGAATAAGGGTCGCTATTCCGACAAGACTGATCATGCAGGCGTCTCAACAAGGGACCAAGCGGACGCAGACCCGAAGGCCTGCCCAGGATTAGAAAGCGTCGAAGGCGCCCGGCAGCAATTGCTCCAGGGACCAGGTACGCGTGGCAGCCGGGTCACTGCCCTGACAAATCACCACCGCATCCTTGGCCATCAACTCCAGCATCACCTGGCGGCAGGCACCGCAAGGGCTTATCAGTGAAACGTTAGGTGCATAAATCGCCAAGGCCCTGAAACTGCCCGGCGCATGGCCCTGACTGACGGCGCTGAACAAGGCGCTACGCTCGGCACAGTTGGTCAGCCCGTAGGAGATGTTCTCCACGTTGCAGCCCTGCACCATCTCACCGTCAGCGGTCAGCAACGCCGCGCCGACCGGAAAGTGCGAGTAAGGCGAGTACGTGCTCTGTGCGGCACGCTTGGCCTGTTCCATCAACCGTTCTTCAATTGTCATTCACAGGGTCATCCCATCTTATTGCGAGCACGTCCAGGGAGGGGCGTGGCGCTATTGTTGTGTTATTTAAATAACAATTGATGTGAATATTCAATCCTTTTTTGCCCTCGTGAACAAAGGTCTGCGCCGAAGCCCTTTGCCACCTCCCGTGCACGCTTATGGCGGGCGCGCAGTCACCGATCACTCGAATCGATTTCACCCCACCATTCTGCCTTCCTAGGCAGCTGCCTCTATCCTACGTGCGCAAACCGCGGTATTCCCAACCCCAAACTAATGCGGCTTACGCATTTTTAGCGCGTAGGCAATGCACCTGCACATTGCACAGTGCCTGACGGCGCCTACACTGGTTTAAATCCCGGAACCCCGCGCTGTTTTTTCAGTGGCTCCGCCGAATCTAGCAGCACGTCTTTGCTCAACAATAAAAGCAGTTAACCAACTGATTAATCAGAGTAAATATGAAAGAGCAGCTTCGCCAGCGTGCATCCGCGGGGGCAACAATCCGCACCCCCGCTCAACACTCGCACTTTTTGGTCCCGCTGAGCCTGCTGTGCCTCACCCTCGCTGGCTGCACTGTGGGGCCTGATTTCGCGCGCCCCGATGTGCCAGCGTATGCCGACTATTCAAGAGAGAAACTCACCCGCACGGCCCAGGCGGATATCGACACCGGTGGCGCCGCGCAGCGGCTGATCGCCGGGATGGATATTCCCGGGCAATGGTGGACGCTATTGCGCTCGCCAACACTCAACGCCTTGGTCGAAGAAGCCCTGCGCGCCAACCCGGATGTGAGCGCGGCCCAAGCAGCATTACGCCAGGCCAACGAGCAGGTGTATGCCGACCAGGCGTCTCTGTTTCCCTCGGTGAGTGGCAATGTGCAGAAAGCCCGGGAGAAAGTCTCGGGCGTCACCTCAGGCATCTCCGAATCACCCATTCTCACCGTGAGTTCGGCATCGCTGAGCGTGTCCTACGCCCCGGATGTGTTCGGTGGCACGCGCCGGCAAATCGAATCGACCACGGCGCAAGCCGAGTACGAGCGCTTTCAGCTTGAGGCGACTTACCTCACCTTGACCTCCAATGTGGTCAACACCGCCGTCAGCTTGGCGTCGTTACGCGATCAGGTGGCCGCCACCGAAGAAATCATCAAACTGCAAGGCGGCCAACTCGACCTGTTGCAAGCTCAGCGCCGACTGGGGGCAATCGGCGACGGCGACGTGCTCACACAGCAAACCGCTCTGGCGCAAACCCGCGCGACCTTGCCGCCGCTGCAAAAGCAATTGGCGCAGACCCGCAACCAATTGATGGCGTACCTGGGGCGATTTCCAAACCAGGATCAAGGCGAGCGCTTCAATCTGGCCTCCCTGCATTTACCCAAAGCGCTGCCGGTCAGCCTGCCCTCAGCCATCGTTGGCCAGCGCCCGGATGTGCGTTCGGCGCAGGCACAGTTACACCAGGCCAGCGCCAATATTGGTGTGGCCGTCGCCAATCAGTTGCCGCAGTTCAGCATCACCGGGGCGTTGGGCTCTACGGTGGCGAGCGGGACCACGCTGTTTTCATCCGGCAGCGGCGTCTGGAGCCTCGCCGGCTCGATTACCCAGCCGATCTTTGATGCCGGCGCACTCGAACATCGCAAACGCGCGGCTGTGGCCGCTTATGACGAGTCCGCGGCGCGCTATCGCGGCACGGTGATTACTGCGTTCCAAGACGTGGCCAATGCGCTGCGGGCGCTGGAGGCGGATGCCGATGCGCTCAATCAACAGGTCGTGGCGGAGCGCTCCGCGCAAGCCAACCTGGACCTGGTGCAAGCCCAGTTCCGCCTCGGCGCAGTGGCGTATATCAACCTGCTCACGGCCCAGCAAACCTACCAAAACACTGTGCTCGCGCGCGTCAAAGCCCAGGCCGCCCGCTACAGCGACACCACCGCGCTGTTCCAGGCACTGGGCGGTGGCTGGTGGAACCGCACCGACGTAGACCCCGCCACTAAGGGCAAGCCGGACCGCTTCGGCCTGCCGTCGTGGCAAGAGATCATGCCAGCCAGCAATAAGGCGGCACCTGAATCGAATCATTGAAACAGTGAGAACCTTCATGGCTGACGTACAGACTGCCTCTGCCCTGCCCCCCGAACCCGGCGAACCGCGCAAGCGTCGCCTGTGGCGGCCGATGCTGATCATGGTTGTGGTGGTGCTGGTCATCGTCGCAATCATAGCCGCGGTGAAATTCGTACAGATTTCGGCGCTGATCGCGCAATCCAAAGCGCCACGGCCCGCCGCCGTGGTGACGGCCATGCAGGTGCCGTTCAGCGATTGGCAACCGAGCGTGTCCGCCGTGGGCTCGATGAAGGCGGTGCGCGGCGTGGATGTGACCACTGAAGTCGGCGGCATTGTGCGCACGATTGGCTTCAAACCTGGGCAAGAGGTGGCGGCGCAGGCGCTGCTGGTGCAGTTGAATGCCGACTCGGACATCGCGCAACTGCACGCCCTGGAGGCGACTGCCGACCTGGCCGTCATCGTGCTCAAGCGCGACAAGGCACAACTGGCGGTCAACGCGATCTCCCAGGCCCAGGTTGACACCGACACCGCCGACCTGAAAGCCAAACTCGCCGCTGCCGAACAACAGCGCGCGCTGGTGGCGAAGAAAACCATTCGTGCGCCGTTTGCCGGGCGCATCGGCATTACCAGCGTCAACCCAGGGCAGTACCTCAACCCCGGTGACAAGATCGCCACGCTGCAGACGTTCGACCCGATCTACATCGACTTCAGCGTGCCACAGACCAAGCTGGAGGCCATTGCGATCGGCCAAAGCGTCGCGGTGACGGCCGACGGCCTGCCCAACCAGACCTTCAGCGGCCGTGTCAGCACCATCGACACCCAGTTCGACACGACCACGCGCAACGTCACCGTCGAAGCCACCATTGAGAACCCCAAGCAAAGCCTGGTGCCTGGCATGTTCGCCCGCGTGGTGGTCAACTCGGGCACCACCCAGCGCTACCTCACCGTTGCGCAAACGGCGGTCACCTACAACCCTTACGGCACCACCGTGTTCATCGCCACGTCGAGCAAGAACGACAAGGGCGAAGAAGTGCTCACCGCGCAGCAAACCTTCATCAAGACCGGGCCGACCCGTGGCGATCAGGTCGCGATCCTGTCGGGCGTGAAGGAAGGCGATTTGTTGATCACCAGCGGCCAGATGAAGCTCAAGAATGGTTCGGCGGTGAAAATCGACAACAGCGCCGCGCCGCTGAACGACCCCGCGCCGACTCCCCAAGAACACTAAAGGTGGCCCATGAAGCTGACCGATACCTTTATTCAGCGGCCGGTGTGGGCCGTGGTGGTCTCGCTGTTCATTCTGATCCTTGGGCTGCGCTCGATCTTCGAACTGCCGGTGAACCAATGGCCGCGCACCGAAAACGCCGTGGTCACCATCACCACCGCCTACTACGGCGCCGACGCGTCCACGGTCGCGGGCTTTATCACCCAACCACTGGAGTCGGCCATTGCCCAAGCGCAGGGCATCGACTATTTATCCTCGACCAGCATCACCGGTGTCTCGACGATTACCGCCACGCTGAGGCTGAACTACGACGCCAGCAAGGCGCTCACCGAGATCAACACCCAGGTCAACTCGGTCAAGAACCAACTGCCGGCCCAGTCCCAGGAACCGGTGCTGACAATTGCCGTGGGGCAGACCACCGACGCCATGTACCTGGGCTTCTACAGCGACACGCTGGCCACCAACAACATCACCGATTACCTGCTGCGGGTGGTCAAGCCCAAGCTGGATTCGATCCAGGGCGTGCAAACCGCAGAAATCCTCGGCGGGCGCCAGTTCGCCCTGCGCGCCTGGATGGACCCGGACAAACTGGCTGCGCACAATGTCACGGCGCAGGACGTGTCCACCGCCTTGGCCAACAACAACTACCTGTCTGCCGTCGGCTCGACCCGTGGGCAAACGGTAACGGTCGACCTCACGGCCGGGACCGATCTGCACACGGTGGATGAATTCAAACGTCTGGTGATCAAGCACACAGGCGATGCGCTGGTGTACTTGGAGGACGTGGCCACCGTCACTCTTGGCGCCGAAAGCTACAACAGCAGCGTGGCGTTTTCCGGCAAGCGTTCGGTGTTCATCGGCATCAAGGCCGCGCCCACCGCGAATATTCTGACCGTCGCCGAAAGCGTGCGAGAGGCGTTCCCCGAGCTGCAATCGCAACTGCCCGCCGGGGTGCGCGGCGAGATCGTGTATGACTCCACGGCGTTCATCAATACCTCGATTTACGAGGTGGTGAAGACCTTGGTCGAGGCGATGATCATTGTCTCGGTGGTCATCTACCTGTTCCTCGGTTCCTTTCGCGCGGTAATTGTGCCGCTGGTGGCAATCCCACTGTCGCTGGTCGGGACCTTCTTCATCATGTACCTGCTGGGGTACTCGATTAACCTGCTGACCCTGCTCGCGCTGGTATTGGCGATCGGCCTGGTGGTGGACGACGCGATTATTGTGGTGGAAAACGTCGACCGGCATATCAAGGAAGAAGGCAAAGGTGTACTGCAAGCCGCGCTGATTGCGGCGCGGGAACTGGGCGGCCCGATCCTCGCAATGACCGTGGTGTTGATTGCCGCGTATGTGCCCATCGGCTTGCGCAGCGGGCTCACCGGGGCGCTGTTCAAGGAGTTCTGTTTCTCGCTGGCGGGTGCCGTGACCGTGTCGGCCGTGGTGGCGTTGACGCTGTCGCCGATGATGACCTCCAAGCTGTTCAAATCCGGGCAGGAAGAAGGTCGTTTCGCGCGCAAGCTCGATCAGTACTTTGACTGGCTGCGCGGGCGTTATCACCGTGTGCTGTCTGGCGGGCTGGATATCTGGCCGGTGCTGGTGACCTTTGGCTTTGTGCTGTTCCTGCTGGTCGCCGCCAGTGGCATGACCGCCAAAAGTGAACTGTCGCCCACCGAAGACCAAGGGCTGGTGTTCATGCAGATAAAAGGCCCACCGACGGCCTCGCCGCAGCAGATGGAGCGCATTGCCGACCAGGCCTTCCAGATCGCCAACAAAGAGCCTGAGTACGCGCAGATGTTCCAACTCACCGGCCTGCCCATCCTCAACCAAGGCTTGGGCGGCGTGTTGCTGAAAACCTGGGGGGATCGCACGCGCTCCCAGGCCCAACTGATATTGGAGCTGCAGCAAAAGTGGAACCAGGTGCCGGGCGCGACGATTGCGGCGTTCCCCTTACCCTCGTTGCCAGGCGCCCAGGGTTTGCCGGTGCAGTTTGTGATCACCACCACCGATTCGGTGGAAAACCTCAATGAAGTCGCGCAAGCGGTGATGGCCGAGGCGCAGAAGCAACAGCTGTTTTGGTTTGCCGATATGGACTTGAAACTGGACAAGCCGCAAGCCAAGTTAGTGGTTGATCGGGAAAAAATCGCCGTATTGGGCATGACCCAGGCCGACGTCGGTGCCGCGCTGTCTGCCGCGTTGGGCGGCAACTACGTGAACTACTTCTCAACTGCCGGGCGCTCTTACAAAGTCATTCCCCAAGTACTACAGGTCAACCGCCTGAACCCGGAGCAAATTCTCGACTACTACATCCGCACACCGGCAGGAGCCATGATCCAGGCACGCACGGTCGCGCATATCGAGACCTCCACGCAGCCGGAATCGATCAACCACTTCCAGCAACTCAACTCGGCAACACTCTCAGGCGTCAGTGGCGTGGCCCAAGGCGAACTGCTCGCCAAACTCAACACGATCCTTACCCACGTGGCGCCCTCGGGCTACACCTCAGACTTTGCTGGCGAGTCGCGCCAGTTCATCCAGGAGTCGGGTGGTTTTTTCGGGTTACTGATGTTCTCGATTCTGATCGTCTACCTGGCCCTGGCCTTCCAATTCGAAAGCTTCCGCGACCCGGTGGTGATCCTGTTCTCGGTGCCGCCCGCACTGTTCGGCGCCCTCGCCTTCATCACCATGGGTTACGCGTCGATCAACGTCTACACCCAGGTTGGCCTGGTGACACTGCTGGGCCTGATCACCAAACATGGGATTCTGATCGTGCAGTTCGCCAACCAATTGCAGCGCGCCGGCCACAGCAAGCGTGAAGCGATTGAAGAGGCGGCGGCCGTGCGGCTGCGTCCGATCCTGATGACCACGGCCGCGATGGTGCTGGGCGTGGTGCCATTGGTGTGGGCCTCCGGCGCTGGGGCTGCGGGGCGGCATGACATGGGGCTGGTGATCTTCGCCGGGTTGTCGATTGGTACGCTGCTGACGTTGTTCATGGTGCCGGCGATGTATATGTTTATTGGGGAAACGCATCATCAGGAAACCCAACAGACACTCCCAGGCTCAGACTTGAGGACAATATGAACCTAAGCCCGGCAGGTCACACTTGGGTTATTTCACCGCGCTAACCGCCTTTGTCGAAGCTGCTGAAGGCGACAACTTTTAGCGGCTCGGCATCAAAGCGTCAGGCGAAACACCTGATTGGATGCTCTAGAACTGTCCGTCTGCGTGATAGACCGAGGTGGTTGAACTCGGCAAATTGTGGCAGCCGGCTTGCCCGCTCCCACATTTGGTTCTCAGTACATCAGATAGAAGCTACCCACTCACCCCATCAGCTAAAGCGAATATCCAACGCGCGCAAGTAAGTTTGCAACCCGGCATCCTGGATAGGAATCAGGAATGCTTCCTGGTCGGACTCATTAAAGTGAGCGTGCCAGTACCCCGGCGGCGTCACAAACGCCAAGCCCGGCGACCAGTCGACGCGTACCGGGTTGCGAATCTGCCCGTCGGCGTCCAGTTCGGTGCCTACCAGCGAGTAGCAGCCCGTGGGGCAGTCGATGATGAAATCCAGTGCAATGGACTGGTGCCGGTGTGGCTTCTGAATCGAGCCGGCCGGCAGAATGCCGTACATGGCCCACAGCACATGCGTCACGGTTCGGGTCTGTGGAAAGTTGCGATTCCCCAACAGGATGCTGATACGGCTGCGGTCCTGGGCACGCGGGTCATCCGCCGCTTCACGCAGTTTCAGGTTGGCGAGTGCGGCGGGATACAGCGTTGGCACGAAGCGATCGGTGCTGCGCGTCACGCCCAGGTAGCGCAACAGCGGCTCATCGTGCACGTAGTACAAGCGCGCATCCTGCGAGGCGCTGAAGCGCGCTGGCAGCAAGCCAGGCAGCGCGATAAAGCAGCCGGTGGACCAGGCAATTTCATGCTCGCCCTGCACAACGCTGCCCTCCCCGGCAATCACATAAAACACTTGCGAAGTCGCATTCGGGTGCAGGTCCAGGGACTCACCGGCATTCAGTCGAATGAAGCTGGCGCACAGCCCCGGCCCGGTCGCCGGGCCCTCGCAGCCCAGCGCTTCGCTGAGGTCAAGCGCCACGACTCGCGACGGGCCGCTGTCATACAGCGAGGCCGGGAAGCTGTGGTAAGGAATCCGGGTAATCAGGTTAGCGCTGATGGGATTGGCCGCCTTGCTGTATTCAAAGTATTCGGCGTCCGCCTGTTCGCTCGGCACATCATGGGTCTGGTCGGGCTTGAATTCACTGCTCATGCTTCACCTCAGTCTTCGGCTGGTTTCCAACACTATAGGCAATGCGCCCACGAGGATTAAGCACTCAGGTGGCACAGCAGTTGTGCAGGATGGGGCGGCTACGCCCGTTGACGGTGCAGCCGGCGTGTCCATCGCCTAAGCATGAACCGATGATCCATGTGTCCAGCGCCTGTCTCAGACTCAAACGTCATAATCCCCCACCCCTCTGCGTGGTAATCTGGCGCCACCATGAATAGACATTGATCGTCACTTGACGATGACCAGAGCCAGGAAAGAACATGCCAAAGATTTCTCACTCAGCGCTACGCCGCAACTTCCGTGAACTGCTTGCCAAACAAATCTGCGTTGAAACCGCCTCGGTCTTCGACCCCATGTCCGCGCGTATCGCCGCCGACCTGGGTTTCGAAGTCGGTATTCTCGGTGGTTCGGTCGCATCGTTGCAGGTACTCGGGGCACCCGATTTTGCGTTGATCACGCTGAGTGAGTTCGTCGAACAGGCCACCCGCATTGGCCGCGTAGCCCAACTGCCAGTGATTGCCGACGCCGACCACGGTTACGGCAATGCCCTGAACGTGATGCGCACCGTCGAAGAGCTTGAACGCGCCGGGGTTGCGGCACTGACGATTGAAGATACCCTGCTGCCCGCGCAGTTCGGGCGTAAATCCACCGACCTGATTTCGGTCGAAGAAGGCATCGGCAAGGTCAAGGCCGCCCTTGAAGCGCGGGTCGACCCTGAGCTGTCGATCGTCGCCCGCACCAACGCCGGCGTGCTGCCGACCGAAGACGTCATCGCCCGTACCAAAGCATATGAAAAAGCCGGCGCCGACGGCATCTGCATGGTCGGCGTCAAAGACTTCGAGCACCTTGAAAAAATCGCAGAAAACCTCACAGTGCCGTTGATGCTGGTGACCTACGGCAACCCGCAGCTCAATGACAGCGAGCGCCTGGCTGCGTTGGGTGTGCGCATTGTGGTGGCCGGGCATGGCGCCTACTTTGCGTCGATCAAGGCGACTTACGACAGCCTGCGTGCGCAACGCAAGTTGACCAGCAGCACCTCGAACCTCAGCGCGACCGAGCTGACGCATACTTACACCCTGCCGGAGAGTTATGTGGCATGGGCGCAAGAATTCATGGATGTGAAAGAGTAGGTCTGACTCAATCAGCGGCCAGTTTTGCGACTGGCCGCTGACCACAGTCAGTAATTGGCGCCGGGATTGCCGACTTCCACATAACCATTGTTTGGTGCAATGATCACCTCCAACGGCGGCGGGCTAACGCCGAAGTCATCGAGCTGATCCTTGAGCCCGGTGTACCACTCTTCCTGCTGTTTCTTACGCGCGTTGTCGGCCTTGATGTCGGCAATGATCGCGTAGATCAACCCACCCACGGCCGCAATGCCGCCAACGGCACCCGCCAAGGCCCCGGCAGCACCGCCAATCACGCCCGCTGCTTCTGCAACGCCTGCCGCCACCGTGGTAATGCGCGGCACCACGTAGGTGGCGACCTCTACCACACCCGCCACGGCCGACAAGCCGTTGAGCCCGGCAAAGGTGCCCTGGAAGCCTGCGCCGACCTTGTCGCCGCTCTGGGCCGAGTTCTTCGCTGAGATCGCCCCAGTGACCAACCCGAGCACGTTACCCGCCACACCGCCCAGGCTCTTGCCGATGTTCTCGACGTCCTTTACGTACTTGGGCGCATCAAACTTATAAGTACCTTGCTGGGTGCGATCGAACTGGTCCTGGACAAACTTGGCGCCACCTTCCAGGAACAAACCGGCGGCTTGGAACGACTGGCCCACTGTCTGCGCGGTGCTGCCGCCCTTGCCACTGGCGATGCGCGTACCAATGGCGCCCGCGAGCAACACGCCGGACACGCCATGCATCACCCCGGCCTTGTAGGCCGCGCTGACCCCGGCGGGGAGTTTGCCGCCCCAGTTGCTTTGGACTTTCTTGATCGCATCGTCGAACTTGGCACCGCCGCGCATGGCGTCATCCACCGCACGTATTCCGCTGATGATATCGGCGGTCTTTGGCGGTGCTTCGCCGGGCGGCGTGAAGGCGGCGAGGTTGTCGTTGATCACGTGTTCAAGGCGCGGGTCGTTGGCACCGGTCACGCCCAAACCCCGGTAGAAATCGTCGATGGACTGGCCCTTGAGCAGGTCTTCACGGCCCAGTTTGGCGGCCGCGTCGTTGAAACTTGAGCTGCCCGCCTGCACGCTGTTGTCATCGAGTACCGCGTCGAAAATCGCCTTGTTCACGCCTGACTGAATCACCGCCTTGTCCGCCGGTACGCCGCTGGCGATCAGCTCGTTCATCTGCTTGCCGCAGGTGATGTCCGCGTACTCGGCCTTGACCTTGGCCTTGATGGCTTGCGGCGCATTTTCCAGGGCTTTTTTATAGTCCGGCTGCTTGCCCAGCGCCTGGGCGTAAAAGTCCGGATACTTGATAAAACTCGACACTGCATCCGTGGTGCTGACGCCCTTGGCGGCGAACGCGCTTTCCAGGGCGTCGGTGCTCGATGACGCCTCCAGGCGTCGCTCCATCTCGGCTTTAAGGGCTGGGTCGGCGGCGACCATTTTCTGCAGTTGCTCGGTGCCTTGGGTGTTGAGGAACTGCTGCACGTCAGGGTCCTTGCTGAGCCTGTCAATGCGCCCTTGCACATCTTTGATAAAGTCTTCGCGTTGTTGACCTGGTGATGGGCCGTCGCCTGACCACTCATTGGCCGCATCCGGCCCTTGGTGCGCGAACGCATCCGCGCCGGCCTTGTAGTTGGCCAAGCCCATGGACAGCTGAATGATCGCCGCGCTCTTGTCCGCGCCGCTGGCGCTGCTGTTGCCGCTGACAAAATAGTCGGCACCGACCTTGGCGGCGTCGCCACCGGCCGCCTTCACGGCGTCTGCGGTGGCCTTGGCATGCAGATCCTTGATCTGGTCATCGGCGCTGTTGCCGTCCAGGCCCTTGAGGTTGTCGTAGCCGTACTTGCCAAAGTCCTGCAGGCGCCCCGCTTCCGTGCCGTGGCGCGCCTCGCCGTCCTTGGTGAAGCCGTCAATGCGGCCATTGCCAACATTAGCGCCCTCTATGTGCTTGCCGGTTTCGTCATAGTTCTCGACATAGTTGAGTACTTGGGCTGCGCGCCAGGCTGCATCGGGGTCGTGCTCAAAGTCGCCGACACGCTCGCGCAACGTGTCTTTGACGCCGCTTTGGTTGCCGAGATTTTTCAGCACCGGGTTGTCTTCGATGATTTGCTCGGCGCTGCGGGTGTCGCCCATCGGGCGGCCCTCACCCGGCAACGGCAGATGATTGGACGGCGCATCGCCCTTGGGTGGGGTCTTGGGTTTGGTCACGGGCAGCTCACCCTTGAGGGTGTCCCAGCCATACTTGCCAAAGTCCTGCAAGCGCCCGGCTTCGGTGCCGTGGCGGGCGTCACCGCCCTTGGTAAAACCGTCGACCTTGCCGTTGCCGACCTCGTTGAGTTCTGGACGCTCGAGCGCGGGCTTACCGTTTTCGTCGAGCTTTTCGATGTGCTCCAGCACCCGGCTCGCGCGGTACGCTGCGTCCGGATCGTGCTCGAAATCCCCCACACGCTCACGTAGTTTGTCTTTCACGCCACTCTGGTTGCCCAGGTTTTTTAACAGCGGATTGTCGTCGATGATCTGCTGCGCGGTGCGAAAGTCGCCCTGAGGCCGCTTTGTATCAGGCCCGAGGCTGTTGTCGCCCGGCTGATTGTCTACCGCCCTGGACACTGCTTTGTTCCAGTTGGGGTTATCGCCCGCTTTGGGAGTGCTATCAACCGGGGCTACTTGCATGGCCTGTCTCCTGATCTGGCACGTGGAGAGAGGATTATTAGAGGGTAAGTACAACAGTCTTGTTACATGCGAAAAATTGAATGGGTGCAGTCATGTAGCCACCACTCACAGGCTCTTTCGCGTGAACTTTTAACTAATAAGCCTGCGCTGGCCGGTGTCACTCAAGTCCTTACTACAGCGCCAAAGTACTCGGTCGCTTGCTGCATCTCGACGTAGGTCTGCGCGGTATTAAGCGTGGGCGCAGGGCCATGCAGAAAGAGTGTGACGTGCTGACCTTCGGTCAAAAGCACGGCAGCTGGATCAGTGCGTTTGAATTTGGCCCTGATCGGCACCGGCTTGTTGGGTGTCGTGAACTTAAGCAAGGTCACGACCAAGATAACGTGGCTCAACACACTGCTGTCGTCATCAACTCGTTTGCCATCCGATGTCCTTACCATTTATAGCCGGATATTCAGCGCGAGAGCTTACCTGTCGATCTTCGCATCGACCACAGAAAAGGGCGCCGTGACCTTACCGCGCGCTGTGTTTAAACTGTGCGCCACCCTTCTTCCCAGCTTATTTCAGAGACGCCCATGTCCAACCACGACCTGTCCTACACCCCTGACCCAGATGCCGACTCGATTTCTTCCGACGTTGTCGGCTTCAACGGCATGCTGGTCTCTACCCAGATCCCGACCCGTGCCGACGGCAGCCTGGAACTGGGCGACATCACCGTGCAAATCGAATGCACGCTGCAAGCGCTGAAAGTCGCGCTGGAGAAAGCCGGCAGCTCCATGGATCGGGTGATGCACCTGACCATCTACCTCACCGACATGGCTGACCGCGCCGCGTTCAACGAGGTCTACAAACGCTTTTTCGCCAAACCGTGGCCGGTTCGTGCCGCCGTAGGTGTAGCTGCGTTGGCCGTGGACGGTATGCGCGTGGAAGTCACCGCGATGGCGGCCAAGGCTTGAGTTTTCACTAGCCACACCGATCAGATGTGGAAGCTGGCTTGCCCGCGATGGCATCCACTCGGTGTGCCTGATGGCCCGAGGTGTCGGCATCGCAGGCAAGCCAGCGCCCATATTTGATCCAGTTAACCCCCTGCTACCTCGGCCAGGCAGCCCTGCGGTAGGTGCCCACCTGGCATTTCACAGCTACAATGCGCGCCTCGACCGTGACAAGCCTGACTAAAAAAACTATGTCCTTGCCCAAGCACCACCTGGAATTGCTCAGCCCTGCCCGCGATGTCGCCATCGCCCGCGAGGCTATCTTGCATGGCGCCGACGCCATCTACATCGGCGGCCCGAGCTTCGGCGCGCGCCACAATGCGTGTAACGAGGTGAGCGATATCGCTCAACTGGTCGAATTCGCCCGCCGTTACCACGCCCGTGTGTTCACCACCCTCAACACCATCTTGCATGACAACGAGCTGGAACCCGCGCGCAAGCTGATCCATCAGCTGTACGACGCCGGTGTTGATGCGTTGATCGTGCAAGACCTGGGCGTGATGGAGCTGGATATCCCGCCGATTGAGCTGCACGCCAGCACCCAGACCGACATCCGCACTCTGGGCCGTGCCAAGTTTCTCGACCAGGCCGGTTTCTCGCAGTTGGTGTTGGCCCGTGAGCTGAACCTGCAGGAAATCCGCGCCATCGCCGACGAAACCGATGCCGCTATCGAGTTCTTTATCCACGGCGCCCTGTGCGTGGCGTTCTCCGGACAGTGCAATATCTCCCACGCGCAGAATGGCCGTAGCGCCAACCGTGGCGACTGCTCCCAGGCCTGCCGCCTGCCGTACACCTTGAAAGATGACCAGGGCCGCGTCGTGGCCTTTGAAAAACACCTGCTGTCGATGAAAGACAACAACCAGAGCGCCAACATCCGCGCGCTGGTCGAAGCCGGTGTGCGCTCGTTCAAGATCGAAGGCCGCTACAAAGACATGGGCTATGTGAAGAACATCACCGCCTACTATCGCCAGCGCCTCGACGACGTTCTTGAAGACCGCCCGGACCTGGCCCGCGCTTCCAGCGGCCGTACCGCGCATTTCTTCTTGCCCGACCCGGAAAAAACCTTCCACCGTGGCAGCACTGACTACTTCGTCACCGACCGCAAGATCGACATCGGCGCCTTCGACACACCAACCTTCACCGGCCTGCCGGTCGGTGTGGTGGAAAAAGCCGGCAAGCGTGATTTGCAGGTGGTCACCCATGAGCCGCTGTCCAACGGCGACGGCCTCAACGTGCTGGTCAAGCGCGAGGTGGTGGGTTTCCGCGCCAACATCGCAGAACCCAAAGGCGAGTTCGAAGAAGACGGCAAGAAACGCTACCGCTACCGCGTCGAGCCGAATGAAATGCCTGCTGGCCTGCACCAGCTGCGCCCGAACCATCCGCTGAACCGCAACCTGGACCATAACTGGCAACAGGCGCTGCTCAAGACCTCGGCGGAGCGCCGTATTGGCTTGGCATGGGTTGCACGCCTGCGTGAAGACCAGTTGGTCGTGACCGCGACCAGCGAAGAAGGCATCAGCGCCAGCGTCACCCTGCCCGGTCCGTTCGGCGTGGCCAACAAACCGGAACAAGCGCTGGACACCTTGCGCGACCTGCTCTGCCAGCTCGGCACCACCGAGTACCACGCCACAAACATCGAGCTGGACGCGCCGCAAGCGTTCTTCATCCCCAATTCGCAGCTCAAGGCATTGCGCCGTGAGGTGATCGAAACGTTGACCGCCGCTCGCGTTGCCGCTCACCCGCGTGGTGGGCGCAAAGCCGAGACGTCGCCGCCACCGGTTTACCCGGAAGCGCACTTGTCGTTCCTCGCCAACGTCTACAACCAGAAAGCCCGTGACTTCTACTACCGTCACGGCGTAAAGCTGATCGACGCGGCCTTCGAAGCCCACGAAGAAACCGGCGAAGTGCCGGTGATGATCACCAAGCATTGCCTGCGGTTCTCGTTCAACCTGTGCCCTAAACAGGCCAAGGGTGTCACCGGTGTGAAAACCAGGGTGGCGCCTATGCAGTTGATCCACGGTGATGAAGTGCTGACCCTGAAGTTCGACTGCAAGCCGTGCGAAATGCACGTGGTGGGCAAGATCAAGGGGCATATCCTGGGCTTGCCACAGCCGGGCAGCGGTGTGGGCCATTTTGACCCGGAAAATATCATCTTTCAGGGCACGCACTAGCCCTCGGGGAGCGGGGCCACCACCAGCCCCGCTGCAACCCCGCTGCCGCCAGCAGAATTGCAGCAACCCCCAGCCATTGCAGCCAACCCAGGCGATGCCCAAATGCAATCCAGTCGACAAAAATCGCCGCAATCGGGTAGATAAACGACAGCGCGCCGGTAATGGCGGTCGGCAGTTTCTGAATCGCCCCGTACAGCAACACATACATCAAGCCTGTGTGCACCACGCCCAACGTGACCAGTGCAGCCCAGGCATTGGGCGCCGCAGGCAAGCTGTTCCAAGGCACTAACGGCGCCAGCAACAATGCGCCGGTGATCACCTGAATCAACGCCATCAAGTGCGGCGGCACCTTCTTCAGGCGTTTGATGATCAGCGCCGCAATCGCATACAAAAACGCCGCGCCCAGCGCCAGAGCGATACCCGCCAGATAATCCCCGCCACCGCTCTGCTGCTCGCCATGGGCGGTGACAATCGCCAACATGCCCAGGAACGCCACGCTCAACCACGCCAGTTTTTGCAGCGTGATCTTTTCCCCGAGAAACACCGCCGCCAGCACCACCAACATGAACGGCTGCACGTTGTACACCGCCGTACTGATCGCGATGGAAGCGCGGGAATAGGATTCGAACAGCAGCAGCCAGTTGCCGACAATGGCCACGCCACTGAGCATCGCTCCCCCAAACGTGGCCCAACTGAGCAGCTCCAGCCGCAAGTAACCTAATAACGCGCACACCAGCAACAGCGTCAGCGCGCCGATCACGCAGCGCCAGAACACCACTTCGATCACCGACACGCCAGACACCAGCACACACCAGCCAATGGTGCCCGAGATCAGCATGGCGGCGACCATTTCCCACGAACCGCGACGAATAGATGTGTCCACGATGCAAGCTCCTCAAGTGAGGCTCAATTATGGCAATCTGTTGGTCAGCGGCTCCAGCGACTAAAAAAGGCAAAACCCCGAAATCACCTTTTCTTATTAGGCACACAGCATGATTGACACTATCGACCAGCAACTGATCGCGGCATTGATGGATGACTCACGCCTGTCGCTCAAGGCGCTGGCGGGTATTACCGGGCTGTCTTCGCCCAGCGTCGGCGAACGCCTGCGCCGCCTGGAAGAGCGCGGCGTGCTGACTCACTACACCGTCGACATCGACCCCAAGCACTTCGGCTACCTGCTGCAAGCCATCGTGCGCATCCGCCCGTTGCCGGGCAAGTTGCAGGAAGTGGAGCGCCAGATCCAGGCGATCCCCGAGTTCACCGAGTGCGACAAGGTTACCGGTGAGGACTGCTTTATCGCGCGTCTGCACGTGCGCACCATGGATCACCTCGACACCCTGCTCGACCGGATCAACGCGTTTGCCGAAACCAACACCGCTATCGTCAAGAAAACCCCGGTGAAGCGACGTTTGCCGCCGCTGACCAACGACTGAAGCCTAACAAACTAATTCCTGTGGCCAGCTAGTCGTGAAGGGCTTTAGCGGCGGGCAGCAAACCCTGAAACGTGCGATAACGCGCCTCTAACACCGGCTGCTGCATCAGGTCAGGCTTATACCGGGCCTTGACCGGCATCCCCGCCGCCAGCAAATCAGCACCCTGCCCCATCGCTACAAACCCCAACTTCGCCGCGCCAATACACGCGCTCAATTCACTGCCGTGCAAAGTGAAGATTTCCCGCTGCAGGATATTCGCCAGCAACTGCGCCCAATACTCACTGCGCGCACCACCGCCCACCAGGGCGCAGGCTCCCACGTCGACGCCGGTCGATTGCACCGCGTGCAATGCATCGAGCAAGCCAAAACCTACCCCTTCCATCACTGCGTAACCGAGCATCGCCGGTGTGCAGTCGTGCCCCAGGTTCATGAACCCGCCGCGCAGCAAAGGATCGTTGTGGGGTGTGCGTTCGCCGGCCAGGTACGGTAGGAACAGCGGCGTCTGCAGCGGCACGGTCTGTTCGATGGGCAATTGCGCTTGGACCTGCTCCAGTAACGTTTGCTCATCCGGCATGCCGGTCAGCCGGGTCACCCAACGCAAACAGCTGGCACCGGCGAGCATGGCGCCCATGGTGTACCAGCGGTTGGGTAATGCGTGACAGAAACTGTGCACCGCACTGGCCGGGTTGCCGGCGGCGTGGTCGGTGATCGCGACAATCGCCGCGCTGGTACCCAAGGTGATGAAACCGTCACCGGCATTGATTGCGCCGATACCCACGGCCGCCACCGGGTTATCGCCGCCGCCACCGGCAATCACTACCCCGGGCGACAAGCCCAGCCCGCTTGCCGTCACGTGACCCGCAGCGGCTCCGCCTTCTACTAGCGTCGGCATCTGTGCGGGGGCAAGCCCTGTGGCACGCACCATCGGCGTAAACCATTGGCGCTGTGCCACGTCCAACCACAGCGTGCCGGCGGCATCGGACATCTCGCTGATGCGCTCACCAGTCAGGCGCAGACGCAGGTAATCCTTGGGCGAGAGCACGCAGTCAATCGCCTTGAACACCAAGGGTTCATGCCTTTGCAGCCAGAGCAGTTTCGGCGCGGTCAGCCCAGCCATCGGCAAGCTGCCGGTGACCTCGGCGAAACCGGGCCCAAGCTGTTCAGCTTCGGCGACAGCGCGCGAGTCGTCCCACAGGATCGCGGGGTACAACACGCGGTCATCGTCACCGAGCAGCACCGCGCCGTGCATCTGCCCTGACAGGCCGATGCACGCCACACGATTGAATGCCTCATGCTCGCGCAGCTGGGCGAGCGCCTGCACACAGGCCTGCCACCAATCTTCCGGGGCCTGCTCGGACCAGCCGAGGTGGCGGCGCGAGACACCCAAGCGCACACCCGCGTGGGCCAGCACGGCGCCGTTGGCGTCCATCAGAATCGCCTTGAGTTCCGACGTGCCCAGATCAATACCGAGGGAAACAGGACTGCTCATACGTGGTTCATTCCGATCAAATACAGCCACATGAATTACGGTATTGCAGGCTCGGCGCCAGGCGCACGCTTTGAACCGGCGCGCCAGGCGTTGCCATGCGTTGCAGGAGCATTTGCACCGCACGCGCGCCCAGCGCCTTGACCGGTTGGGCGATCAAGGTGAGGCGCGGCACAAAAAAATCCGCCCAGTCAAAATCATCAAAGCCCACCAAGGCCACTTGCCCCGGCACATCAATGTGCGCATCACGCAGGGCGTGCATGGCGCCCAATGTCATCAGGTTATTGCCTGCCATGATCGCAGTCGGAGGCGTTGCCAAGGCTAATAACTGCGCGGTCGCGACGCGCGCGGGCTCACTGTTGGACCCGCCGCTGACCAGCAACTGCGGGTCGAACGCCACGTCTTGCGCCTGTAAAGCTGCGCGATAACCCGCCACACGTTCATCGGTCGTACCAAGCCCCGCCCGCCCGGCAATAAAGCCGATGCGACGGTGCCCGTGTTCAATCAGGTGGGTGACCAACGCCTGGGTGGACTGGGTATTTTCCACTCCGATCTGGTCAAACTGCTCACTCATCATGCGGTCCACCAGCACCGTCGGCACTTCACTGGCCTGCAGATACTCGAGGGCTTTTGACCCAGGGGACGGTGCCAGCAAAACCCCATCAACCCGCCGGTGATGCAGCGCCGTGACCACCCGCAGCTCCTGCTCCGGGTCGTCGTGGGGGTCGACAAACAGCATCATGTAGCCGTGCTTGGCGCACTCGGTTTCAATCGCGTGCACAGTTTCACTGAAGTAATGGTTGGACAGCGCCGAGATCGCCACGCCAATCGTGTTGGTGCTGGAGCGGGCCAGTGAGCGCGCCAGTGTATTGGGGATGTAGCCCAAGTCCTGAATCGCACGCTGCACCGCTCGCACCGTGACCTCGCTGACCTTGCGGGTGCCGTTCAACACGTGGGACACGGTCGACGTCGATACCCCGGCCCTGCTTGCCACGTCATCCATGGTGACCACGACGCCTTCCCCTTTCTTCAATGACTCAATGTTTACTCGACCAACCGCTGTACGTCGCCACGTTGTCACGGGTGATCAGTTTTGGCGTGAGCAGGGTAACCGCTTCGGCTGGGGCCTTGTCATTAAGAATGTCGTTGCCCACGTTCACGGCGGTCTGCGCCATAGCCCATGGGTCCTGGCTGGCCGAGGCCTGGATTTGCGTGTCGGTCTTCAGTGCGTTTTCGATATCCGGCGCTCCATCCACCGAGGTAATGATGATGCCGCTGCGTTTGAGCTGCTTGGCCGCGAGGTCGCTGCCGATGGCTTGCGGATCGTTGATCGCGAACAAGCCGTCGATTTTCGGGAAGCGCGTGAGGTAGCCCTGCATCACGTTCAGGCCGCCTTCGCGCGAGCCTTTGCCGTCCTGGTCATCGGACAGCACCTTGATGTCTGGCGCCGAAGCCAATGCAGCCTTGCAACCTTTGACGCGGTCCGTCACGGCGGTGACTTGCGGGCCATTCTGAATGATCACATTGCCCTTGCCCACCAGCTTGTCGACCAGGAACTGGCAGGCCAGCTTGCCGGCTTCAACGTTGTCGGTTTGCACCGTGGCATTCACGCCTTTGGCGTCCACATCCACGGCCACCACGACGATGCCGGCATTGCGGGCTTTCTTGATCGCCGAGGCCATGGCCGATGGGTCGACGGCGTTGAGCAGGATCAGGTCAACCTTGGACGAAATGAAATTGTCGATCTGCGAAAATTGCTTGCTCAAGTCATAGTCGGCCGACACCGAGGTCACCTTGACGTTGGGGTTCAGCTCTTTGGCTCGTGCAGTGGCGCCGTCGGCCAGGGTCACGAAATACGGGTTGCCGAGCGAGCCCATGCTAATGCCCAGGGCTTTGAGTTCACGGGCTTGCACGGCGTTTGACATCAAGGCAGCCAAGGCAATAACGGGAAACAGGCGTTTAAGGTTCATGCGGGTCTCTCTTGTGATTGTTGTAGGAGTGAACTCAGGTGCGCGCACCGGACTGGCGATAGCGATCCAGCGCCACCGCGCCGATGATCACGATGCCCTTGATGATGTACTGCCAGATGTCCGACACGCCCAGCAGCACCAGGCCGTTGGTGAGTACCGCGATAATCAGCGCGCCGATCAGCGTACCGCCGATGGTGCCGACACCGCCGGTAAAACTGGTGCCGCCCAGGATCACCGCGGCAATCGCATCCAGCTCATAGGATTGCCCCAGTTGCAGGCCGTTGGCCGCGAACAGGCGCGAAGCGCTCATCACCGCGCCAAGCCCGGCCAATGCACCGGACATGGCGTAGACGAACAGCAAGACTTTCCACACCTTGATCCCCGACAGCCGCGCCGCCTCGGGGTTGCCGCCCACTGAGTAGATCTGCACGCCCATGACGGTACGGCGCAGGATGAACCACGACAGCACCACCACCGCCACCGCGATGATCACCAGCCACGGCACACCGAGCACCGAGTCATTGCCGATAAACGCAAACGGCAGGTCGGGGTTGAACACGGTCTTATCATCCGCCAACAAGCGCGCCAGGCCACGCATGGCGGTCAGCGCACCGAGGGTGACGATAAACGGTGGCAAGCGCATGAAGGCGATCAACCCGCCATTGACCAGGCCCAGCAACAGGCCGAAACCGATGCCGGCAGCAATCCCGAACATGCCGAACTGTGGCGACATCGAGGCCTGCAACGCGACCACAGCGGACGCCGCGAGAATCGCGCCGACGGACAGGTCAATGCCCGCCGTCAGAATCACAAAGGTCATGCCCGCCGCCAGCACCACATTCACCGAGGCTTGCTGGGTGATGATCGACAGGTTCTGCACGGTGAGAAAGTTCTCACTGGCCAGGGCAAACCCCACCAGCAGCAACACCAGCACCGGCAACATGCCAACGGTGCGCATCAGCTCACGGACGCGCTCCGCTTTGCCGACGGGCGCGAGGGTCAGTGTGTTGTTGTTTGAGTCAGCCATGGGCAGCCACCTGATCGCCACCGGTGGCGAGGTCAATAATGCGTTCTTGGGAGATGGCGTGGCCCGAAGCCCCGCCGACTTCGGCCACCAACTGGCCTTCGCGCATGATCAGCACACGGTCGCACGTGCCGATGATTTCTGGCAGCTCGCTGGAGATCACCACAATGCCAACGCCCGCCAGCGCCAGTTGGTTGATGATGCGGTAGATCTCGGACTTGGAGCCGATGTCCACGCCCCGCGTCGGTTCGTCGAGGATCAGCACATGCGGCTTGACCTCCAGCAGCCGTGCTAACAGCACTTTCTGCTGGTTGCCGCCGCTCAAGGCGCCGACATTGACCTTGCCCGATGCGACCCGAATCGACAGCGACTTGATCGCGTCATTTGAACGCTGCGCGGCATGGCCGCGATCCAGCACGCCACCGGCATGCGCGTCCGGCACACAGGCACACACGTTGATGTTGTCGGCCACGCTCATGTCCAGGAACAGGCCCTGGGCCTTGCGGTCTTCGGTGAGGTAGACCACACCCGCACGAATCGCATCCGCCGGGTTACGCAACGGGGTGACGGCCTTGCCGACCACTTCAAGGGTGCCGCAGGTGCGCGGGTCGGCGGCGAAGATCAGCCGCGCCAGCTCCGTGCGCCCTGCCCCGACCAACCCGGCAATGCCTAACACTTCACCGGCGTGCAGGTCGAAGCTGCAGTTGCGCACGCGCTTGCCATCGGCCATGTCACGCACGCGCATCACCACGTAGCCGGGGTTATAGGCGGCGTGTTCCTTCTTGTAGAAACCGGAGAGATCGCGGCCAACCATCATTTTCACCAGCACTTCGGCCGACAACGCCTCGCGGGTCAGCTCGCCGATGTACTGGCCGTCGCGCAGCACCGAGACCCGGTCCGACAACTCATAGATCTCAGCCATGCGGTGGCTGATGTAGATAATCGCCAGGCCCTGGCTGCGCAGGTGCTTGATCAACGCAAACAGGCGGTCGGTCTCACGCGATGACAGTGGCGTGGTCGGCTCGTCCATTACCAGGATCCTGGCGTGGGCATGCAGCGCGCGGGCGATTTCGACCAGTTGGCGCTCGGCAATCGACAGGCTGCTCACCGGCGTGGTGGGTTTGAACTCGGCGCCCAGGCGTTGCAGCACCTCGACGCAGCCGGCTTGCATGCCCTGGCGGTCGATGGTCCAGCCGCGCCGCAGTTCGCGGCCCAGGTAGATGTTCTCGGCCACGCTGAGGTTCGGGCACAGGCTCAGTTCCTGGTAGATCACGGCGATGCCGAGGGTCTTGGCGGTGGCTGGGTTAAAAGTGGCGACGGGCTGGCCGTCGATGCGGATTTCTGCGCCGGGGTCGGCTTGGTAAGCGCCGGAGAGGATTTTCATTAATGTCGATTTGCCGGCGCCGTTCTCCCCCATCAGGGCGTGTATTTCACCGGGGTAGACCTTCAGGCCGACATTCTTGAGCACGCGCAAACCGTTGAAGGTTTTGCTGATGCCCTGCATCTCAAGCAAGGGTTCAAGGCTCATGGATGAGCTCCTGGCATTATTATTTTTGTAGGCGATCGCCGCCGACTCTATGCCAGATACATTTGCTTACGCAAGCGCTTGCGTGTGCCGTTTATCGCTTGATTAAACGTTTCATCACGCGCAAAAGCGATAAATGTCTGTTGGCTGAGAGCTTGCAGGCAAGCGCTTAGCCAACAACGTTTTCAGCGCCCGTAACGCTCGGGCAGCATGCGTACCAGGGTGTTGTCACGCACCCAGTAATGGTGGAACAACCCAGCCGCCGCATGCAGGCCGATCAACCAATACCCGGTGCTGCCCAGCCACTCATGCCAGTGTTTGAACTGCCTGGCCAGGTCCGGGTCCGGCGCCACCAGTGTCGGTAATGAGAACCCGAAATACGGCACCGGCTTGCCGGCAGCGTTGAGCATCAGCCAGGCCAACAACGGTGTCACAATCATCAAGCCGTACAGCGCACCGTGCATCAGGTACGACGCGGCCGTCTGCCACATGGGCGGGGGGGGCAGGATCGCCGGGCGGGGCGCCAGACGCCCCAGCAAGCGCAGCCACACCAGCACGAAAATCGCCATTCCGAACAGCGAGTGAGCCCCCAGAAATACGCCCTTGAGCGCGTTGCCTCGCGGTAGCAGGCCTTTGATTTCGATGCAGGCATACACGCCGACAAACATCGCCAGCATGAGCCAGTGCAGGGTCATCGAGAGTCTCGCGTAGCGCTGCGTCAGCGGATTTTGAGTCATGGAATAGAGCCTTATGCATAAGTGGTGGCCCTACCCTGCCAACCCAGTCTTAAGGCAGTCTGAAGATCGGCAAACCGATCATTTTAGGGCCCTTCAGACTTCGTTAAGAAATGCCTTTGATACTCCTCCCAACATCACGTGGGAGGCGTACCGCCAATGCCTGATATCGATTGGAAAATTTCTTTGCCGCTGCAGTTCGGCCTGGTCAACAGTGCACAAATGCGCCTCGCCGTTGCCCTGCCCAACGACCCTCAGCGCGACGCCTTCGAGGCGTTTATCCAACAACGTTTTCGCATCGCCCACGGCGCTGATATCCGGCACTTCATGCCCCGGCTGTTTGCTGTCAGCCAGGCTGACGGCGTGCTGTGTGCGGTCGCCGGGGTAAGGTTGGCAGGTGCCGAGCCGCTGTTTCTGGAGCGATACCTGGACCATCCGATCGATCCACTGATCAGCGCTGCCGCGGGGCAAACCGTAGAGCGCCACGCCATCGCTGAAGTCGGCAACCTGGCCGCCAGCGACACCGGCAGTGCGCGCCTGAGCATCATCGCGATTACCTGGTTGCTGGCCATGGGCGGCCTGGAGTGGGTGGCGTTCACCGGCAATATCGGCCTGGTCAATAGCTTCCACCGCCTGGGGTTGAAGCCGATCACCCTGTGCGCGGCTGACCCGCAGCGCCTGGGCGATGACCGCCAGCACTGGGGCAGTTACTACGAAAGCCAACCCTGGGTGCATGTCGGCAATATCCGCGCCGGGTTCATCCATTTGCGCAACATGGGCATGTTCCAGCGCCTAGGGTTGCCGATCACGCTTGAGGACACCAGCCATGTCGCCTGAAACCCGCCGCTTCCACGCTGTGCTGCGCGGCTATGCCGAACGTAACGACGGCGCCATCGCCCTGTGGGGCGATACGTTGAAAATGGATTACACCTCACTGTTTGCCGAGGTTGCCTATCGCCAGCAACGCCTGCGTGATGAAGGCGTGAACGTGGTCGCCTTGGCCTTGGACAACGGCGTCGATGCCATGCTGTGGGACTTGGCAATACTGTTTGAGGGCTTGACCTGCCTGACTCTGCCGCCGTTTTTCAGCCCTGCTCAGCGTGCCCACTGCCTTGAACAAAGCCATGCCGAACGGGTGATCGCCGAGCCGTATCTGGACGCTGAGCTGTTGGCCGCCGGTTACCACCAAGGCGGCGACTTCTGGTGCAAAACCTTTGCAGGCCGCCCTTCGATGCCGTCGGGCACCGCCAAGGTGACATTCACCTCCGGCACCACCGGGGCGCCCAAGGGCGTATGCCTGAGTGCCGATAGCGTGCTGCGGGTTGCTCGCGAGTTGCATCAGGCCAGCCACGCCACCGACCCACGTCACCACTTGGCGCTGCTGCCCATCGCGATTTTGCTCGAAAACCTCGGTTGCTACGCCGCGCTGTATGCCGGCGCCACCTTGAGTGTGCCCAGCCAGAGAAGCCTGGGTATCCAGGGCGCCAGTGCGGTGGACGCCGCGCAATTGCTCGGTTGCCTGGCAGAGCGTCAGCCCCACAGCCTGATTCTGGTCCCGCAATTACTGCTGATGTTAGTCATCGCCGCCGAACAGAAGGCGTTCAGCCCGCGAGGGCTGCGCTTTGCTGCGGTGGGGGGGGCGCGCGTTTCCAAAGCCTTGCTGCAGCGGGCACAACAGTTAGGCCTGCCGGTGTTTGAAGGTTACGGGCTGTCCGAATGTGCCTCGGTGGTATGCCTCAATCGCCCCGATGCGCAGCGCCCGGGCAGCGTCGGCCGGCCCCTGCCCCACGTGGAAATCCGCTTGGCCGAAGACGATGAAGTGCTGATCAAAGGCTCGACCTTGCTCGGCTACCTGGGTCACAGCGAACAACCCGAGCAATGGTGGCCCAGCGGCGATCTGGGCGCCTTCGATGAAGACGGCTTTCTCTACCTCAAGGGCCGCAAGAAACATCAGTTCGTCACCAGTTACGGCCGCAACGTCAACCCAGACTGGGTCGAGGCCGAATTGACCCAAGGCGGCGTCATCGCCCAGGCGTTCGTCTATGGCGAAGCCCTGCCCGAGAATCACGCGTTGCTCTGGCCCCATAGCAACGCCTGCACCGACGCCCAACTGGCCGCCACCGTGGCCGCAGTCAATAGCACCTTGCCCGACTACGCCCAAGTGCATCAATGGACGCGCCTGGATGAACCCTTCAGCGCCGCCAACGGCTTGCTCACTGCCAACGGCCGGCCACGGCGCGACGCCATCGTCGCGCGTTATCAAACCCAACTGTCTGCCGCACACAAAGAGGAAACCCCATCGTGAATTTTTTCGACACGCTGCAAGAGGCCACCCAACAGGAGCGCCAGGCACTGTTCAGCCTGCCGATCATTCGGGATGCGCTGGAAGGCAAGGTCAGCCTGGAGAGCTATCGTGCGTTCCTGGCCCAGGCCTATTACCACGTCCGTCATACGGTGCCGTTGATGATGGCCTGCGGCGCGCGCCTGCCTTCGCAGTTGGAATGGCTGCGCAAGGCCGTCTGCGAGTACATCGAGGATGAATACGGCCATGAGCAATGGGTGCTCAATGACATCCACGCCTGTGGCGGTGACCAGGAAGCCGTACGTGACGGGCGGCCGGGGTTGCCGATTGAACTGATGGTCAGCTACCTGTATGACCTGATCGCGCGAGGCAACCCGGTCGGCCTGTTCGGCATGGTCAATGTGCTGGAAGGCACCAGCATCGCGCTGGCCACTCACGCCGCCGACAGCATTCGCGAACGCCTGCAACTGCCCGCCACGGCGTTCAGTTACCTCAGCTCCCACGGTTCCCTGGACATCGGCCATATGGAAACCTATCGCCGCTTGATGAACAGCCTGCAAGACCCGGACGACCAGGCTGCCGTGATCCATGCGTCAAAAGTGGTGTACGCCCTTTATACCGACATGTTCCGCAACCTGCCGCGTATCGGGGAGGCTGCCCATGCGCCTGTCTGATGCCCGTGTGGTGCTGACCGGCGCCAGTGGCGGTATCGGCCTGGCAGTTGCCGAAGCCCTGTGTGCCAGCGGGGCGCGGGTGCTGGCCGTGGCACGGCATCGAGCACCACTGGAGCCCTTGCTCGACAGATACCCGCAGCACCTTTGTTGGGTGAGTGCCGACCTGACCTTCCTTGCCGACCGCCGCAAAGTGCTGGCCGCCGCCGAGGCCATCGGCGGTGTCAACCTGCTGATTAACGCCGCCGGCATCAATCACTTCGCCATGCTTGAACAGTTGGACGACAACGAAATCAACGCCATGCTGGCGTTGAACATCACCGCGCCGATCTGCCTGACCAAGCTGCTGTTGCCCCTGCTCAAACAGGCCGAAAGCGCCATGGTGGTGAACGTCGGCTCCACCTATGGTTCCATCGGCTACCCTGGCTATGCCACTTACTGCGCCACTAAATTTGCCTTGCGCGGGTTTTGCGAAGCGTTACGCCGCGAGTTGGCCGATACGCGGGTGGGTGTGTTGTACGTGGCGCCGCGCGCCACCCATACACGCATGAACAGCCCGGCGGCGCAGGCCTTGAACAATGCCCTTAAGTCCAACGTCGACGACCCGCGCGTCGTGGCATCGGCCGTGATCCAGGCAATCGCCAAGGATCGTCGCGATCTGTACATGGGCTGGCCTGAGCGCTTCTTTGTGCGCCTCAACAGCCTGTTGCCGAACCTGGTCGACCGTGGCTTGCGCAAACAATTGCCGTTGGTACGTCGCTTGAGCGACAAACCCGTGAATAAGGACCTGAATCCATGAAACGTCTTTGCATTGCGTTGCTGCTGACCGCCATGAGTCCATTCACCTGGGCTCTGGATGCGGGCGATCAGCAACGCCTGGCTGACATCCAGACACGTTGGGCCCATATCCAATACAACCTGCCTGAAGAGCAGCGTACCCAGGCCTTTGCACAGCTCGCAACACAGGCGACGGCGTTCACCCAGGCGCGCCCTCAGGTTGCCGAAGCATGGATCTGGTCTGGGATTGTCACCAGCAGTTGGGCCGGCGCCCAAGGCGGGCTCGGCGCATTGAGCAAGGTCAAGGCGGCCAAGGCCGACCTTGAACAAGCGCTCGCTCTGGACCCAGCAGCCCTGCAGGGCTCAGCCTATACCAGCCTGGCGGCGCTGTACGATCGCGTACCCGGCTGGCCGATCGGCTTTGGCGATGCCGACAAGGCGCAGCAGTTACTCAAACAGGCCTTGCAACTGAACCCGGCGGGCATTGATAGTCTGTATTTCTGGGGCGACCACCTGTACCGGCAAAAACGCTACGGCGAAGCCCGAGATGTGCTGCGCAAAGCCCTGCTGGCCGCGCCACGGCCTGGTCGGCAAACCGCCGATGCCGGACGTCGCAAAGAGATCGAAGGCTTGCTGGTCGACGTCGACAAAAAACTCAACTGACAGGAGTCCATGTGCGGCTATTACTGATCGAGGATGATATAGCGCTGGGCGAAGGCATTCACCAAGCGCTGGTGCGTGAGGGCTACACCGTTGACTGGCTGCAAGATGGCAGCAGTGCCTTGCATGCGCTGCTCAGCGAAACCTTTGATGTGGTCGTGCTTGATCTGGGCCTGCCGCGCATGGATGGGCTGGAAGTACTGCGCCGCCTGCGTGACAGCGGGGCCAGTGTACCGGTGCTGATCCTCACCGCTCGGGATGCCACCGAAGACCGTATCGCCGGGCTCGACGCCGGTGCCGATGACTACCTGATCAAACCCTTCGACCTGGCTGAACTCAAGGCGCGCCTGCGTGCGCTGCTGCGCCGTAGCGCCGGGCGCGCGCAGGTACTGATCGAACATGCGGGCATTTGCCTGAACCCCAGCACGCAACAGGTGAGCTACCACGGCGAAACCGTGCTGCTGACGCCCAAAGAATATCAACTGCTGCACGAACTGCTCTCGCCGCCGGGGCGCGTCATGACCCGCGACCAGTTGATGCAGTTGCTCTACGGCTGGAACGAAGAAGCTGAAAGCAACACCTTGGAAGTGCATATCCATCACCTGCGCAAAAAGTTCTCCAGTGACTTGATCCGCACTGTTCGCGGCGTCGGCTACCTGGTGGAGGAGCGTTGATGACGTCGATTCGACGCCGGACCCTGACGTTGATCATCGGCCTGCTGCTCACCGGATTACTGGTGATCAGCTTGCTCAACCTGCATGACAGCAACCACGAAATCGCTGAAGTCTATGACGCGCAACTGGCGCAGAACGCGCGCCTGCTGCAGGGCGTCATGAGCATGCCACTGGCCAGTAAAGATCAGGCTGACCTGTATCGGGCATTCAACAAAGCCTTGGGCGAAGCCATGCCCAAAGTGGACGGACACCCTTACGAAAGCAAAATCGCTTTTCAGGTATGGAACCCCAACGGTGAGCTGTTGGTGTTCACCACCAGCGCTCCGTCTTTTGCCACACCGCCCGCCCAACCGGGGTACAGCAATGTCGACGACCTCAATGGCCGTCAATGGCGTGGGTTTGTGCTCAAGGACAAAGACAATGGGCTGCAGATCTGGGTGGGCGAACGCGACGATGTGCGTTCTGACTTGGTGCAACGCATCGTGCGCCACACCTTGTGGCCCAATGTGCTGGGTAGCCTGATTCTGGCTGCCATGGTCTGGCTGGCCATCGGCTGGGGGCTCAAACCGCTGGCTAATATGGCGGCGACCCTACGCGCGCGGCATTCCGGCTCCCTGGAACCGATGCAGTTGACCCCCTTGCCCATGGAGCTGGAACCGATGCAGGCCGCGCTGAACCGCATGCTGGCACAGATCCAGGAAATGCTCGGCCGCGAGCGCCGCTTTATCGCCGACGCCGCCCACGAAATGCGCACCCCGCTGGCGGTATTGCGCGTGCACGCCCAAAACCTGTTGGAAGCCGGCACTGAAACCGAACGGCGCGAGTCCCTCGCATTTCTGATCACGGGCGTCGACCGCACCAGCCGCCTGGTCAACCAATTGCTGACCATGGCCCGCCTGGAGCCGAGCGCCGGCAAACCCCAGGCGCAGGCCATCGACCTGGAGAAAACGGTGCGCGAAACACTGATTCAGTTGACACCCTGGCTGTTGAGCAAGGGCCTGGAATTGGTGTTCGACGTCGATGATGCGGACTACAGCGTGAAGTCTGAGGCGTCGGCCATTAATATCGCCCTGACTAATCTGGTGACCAACGCGGCAAACTTCTCACCGCAACACGGGGTGATCACTGTGGGCCTGCGTCACAACACCCGTGGTTTTGAACTGAACGTGGATGACCAAGGCCCGGGCATTGACGAGAACGAACGCGACCGACTGTTTGAGCTGTTTTATAGCCGCGGCAATGCCGAGGGGGCGGGTTTGGGCCTGACCATCGTACAGACCATCGCTCAGCGCCTGGGTGGCCAGGTACATCTGGAAAACCTCGCAACCGGCGGGCTAAGGGCGTCCTTGCAAGTCCCGCGCTCACCTGACTAACAGGTCCAACCACATCGCGGCGGTAAGCAGCGACTGCCCGGCGATCACATACGCGGCAAATCGACGGCCGCCGCTGACCCAGGCCACCACGCACTTGCTCAGCGAGTTGCAACTGACCGCGAGCAGCACCGGGATAGATGCCGCCTGCAAGGCGAGCTGGCCGCTTGCGGCCAGCGCGGCGATCGATGCCGTAGCCGCGTGAGCATCGGCAAACCCACTCAGGGTGGCGGTCACCATCACGCCCGCCTGACCGAAGTGGTACAGCATCACGGAGGACACAACGGTAATGCCGGTGAGGGTCAAGACCATCATCAGGGCCAACTTCAGGTCGAACGCGCCGCCCACCTGCATGGTTTGGCCGGCAGGCGTCGTCGGCATGCGCAGCATCAAGCACGCCCCATACACGGCGGTGGTAATAAACCCGGCCAGCAGTGGCCAGGCCATCTGCGCCAACAGCGCCGGCGCGACGGTGCCCAAGATCAGTCCCACCTGAGTCACCGTGGCCAGGTTGGAAAAAATCGCCGCCGCCGCGAAGGTGCGCACCTGGGCAGGCTCCTTGGCAGCAATTGGGCCCAGGGTGGCAATGGTCACGGTACTGGACGCAAACCCCGAAGCAATAGCCCCGATGGCATACCCATAGCGGGCTCCCAGGGCGCGCACCGCCACATGCCCTACCGCACCGATGACCATCAACAGCACCGTCAAGGTGCAGATGGTGCGCGGGTTCACCGCGCCATAAGGCCCGATAAAGCGGTCCGGCGTCAACGGCAGCACCACCAGCGCAACAATCAACAGCAACAGACCGTCGCGCATTTCCCCATCGGTCAGTTGACTGCGGGCAAACGCGTGCAGCCTCTCGCGGTAGGTCAACAAGCCTGCTGTGATCACACCAATGGCCGCGGCCAATTCTGGGGCGACAGCGCACAACGCCCCCAACACCAATACGGTGAACAACGCCACTTCAGTGGTGATCCCCGGGTCCTTGTCCTGGGCCTTCCAGTAAGCAGTGCTCACCAGTGCGGCCAAGCACAGCGCTATCAGCCCCAGCAAGAGCTCGCCGCCGACCTGCTGCGTGACATAGCCCAACAGCGCGGTAATGGCGTAAGTGCGCAAACCAGCGAACGCGCGGCGCTCGCCCTGGCCTTTATGCCGCTCACGCTCCAGCCCCACCAGCATGCCGATGCCTAGCGCCGCAGCGGCGCCGGCGAACCCTAGCGTTAGCGTCATATGCCGGTGCCTTCAGGGGGTAATCGCGACTTTCATGACGCCGCGCTAAAACCACGTGCCTGAGAGCCCAGGCGTTCGATCACGGCGACCGGCTCATGGCCCACGGTCAGCCCTTTGGCCACGGGGTGCTGGCCACGCAGAATATGGGCGTCGATACCGCAGATCGTGGTGGTGATGCGTACCAAGGCGCCCAGCGGGCCGACGTCAGGGATCGGTTTGTCTTCCAGGACGATGCGGTTTCTCAAAACAAAAACAGCGGTGTTCATGGTTCCCATGGGGTAATTTCCTGTGCCGAGGAAAATCAGACTGCGCCGTGAGGGCGGCTTGCACGTTGACTATGATCAATAATCGCGCAACTGAGCGCGCATCACTGGCCAGGCGCTGTATCAAGGCGACTTATTTGGCCGCGGGGCCGATTGCTTCGCGTCGATGGCCGCCGGCTACATTATTCCGCCGACGCGGCGCCGTATGATCCTGAGTAAACCGGCGCGGGTAATGGCGCTGGATCTGATCCACATCAGTTTTGCCTGGCGTCAAAGGCGTACAACCGAATCAACAGGGCGATGTTTTATGCCCGCCCCTTTCGAGAGCACGCCATGCCCACCCTCACAGAACACAACAGCCAAGCCGACGCCCTCTATGCGACTGTCCCGCACGAACACTGGATTGAGCACCTCGACGATGGCCGACATGTGCTGGTGCGTCCACTGACAGCCGAGGACAGGGAGCGCGAATACAATTTCATCAAGGGCCTGTCCCGCGAGTCGCGGCATGCGCGTTTCCTTGGCGAAATCAACGAACCCGGTAAAGCCCTGCTTGATCAATTGATGAGTGTCGACCATCAGCAACGCATGGCGTTTATTGCTCTGACGCACGACAACGGCAGCCTGATCGAAATCGGCGTTGCTCGTTACGCCGCGGCCACGGCACATGAATGCGAATGTGCGATCACGGTGGCCGACACATGGCAACGCCTGGGGCTGGGGCGCATTTTGATGCAGCACCTGATGACGGCGGCGCGAGCCAATGGCTTCAAACGAATGTATACGATTGATGCGGCGACCAATCTACCACTGCGTCAACTGACGCATGCCCTGGGCTTTCACAGCGTCACAGACCCCGATGACAGTACTCAAATCATCAGCAGCGTGGCGCTCTGAGCATCCTGTCACGGTCAACGGCGTGGTGATTGGCACTGCCAAAGCGTTAACGTTTGAATCTCTGAGTGGGTAAGCTCCTGCACTGCCCTACGGGTCCAGCACCCCGCCGCTGTAGCTGTCAGAGAGGCGTGTGCCAGTGAACTTGGCCACTACCGCGCCCTGGGCCACCAGGCGTTCGCGGTGGCCGGTGACCATGCGACCGGTTTGCGCGGCATACAAAATCAGCTCTGAGGCGGGCTCACCAGGCCGACCGATGATTCGGGCGAAACGTTGGCCTTGCTCGACCTGATCGCCCAGGCCTTTTTCAAACACCAGCACACCGGCACACGGCGCAAGGATGGTTTCCATGCAGCCCATCTCCACCACTTCGCCTTGCCATTCGCGGATCGCCGCCACCTCATCAATCACGCCATTGATGCACAGCCAGGCCCATAACCCATCAGCATCCTGGTGCGCCAGCACATCACTGACATCCGCTTGCCCACGCAACTCGATAGTCGCCGCCAACCGTGGCGAGCCGTGGTTGATGATGGTTTCCTCAAAGGAGCCGTCGCCGCCGTCATCCCAGACGATCACCACGTCCACCTGCAACGCCGCCGCCAACGCCATGCCTTGCTCAGGCCAGAAACGGCGATGGATGTAGAGGTACGGCAGTGCCTCATCGTCTGTGTGCAGGTCGAGGACCAGGTCCGCGTCGGCGGCTAATTGCACCAGGCTTTTTTGCCATTGCCCCAGGTTGCTCGCCGGGTATTGCATGGCCAGGGAATGATCGAACGCGCGGTTAAAATTCTGCCCGGTCGCTTCGTGGAAGCGACCCAGCAACCGGCCCTGACGAAATTGGCCTATGCCAAAGGGATTTGCCTGGGGCACGACAGTAACGGTGCCACGCAGCCGCCCCTGATCCTGGCACGCCTGCAAACGCGGCAACAGGTGGTGCAGCACCAGCATCCCGGCGATTTCATCGGCGTGCACGCCCGCTTGCAGGTGCACAGCAGGCCCACTGCCATCACCGTCAAAGCGCCAGGCACCAATGCGCAGCGTGTTACCGGCGTCGCCTGCTACCTGCCATGAAAGGTCTTTTGCCATGCCTTGCCTTCCTCTGATCATTTAATCGCTAGAGATTGAACACGTGTTCAACTAACCTGTGCGTTCTGGTCTTTGATCAAAGGCATTCCCATGACCATCGCCCCTCCCAAACTGCGCCGCGCCGACCCCGATGAACGCCGGGACTTGCTGATTGCTGCCACCCTCACCAGCCTGTCCCGCGATGGGCACGCTGGCATTTCCGTGCGCAAGATTGCAGCGCAAGCAGGTGTGTCAGTGGGCTTGCTCAATCATCATTTCGGCAGCATCGATGCGCTGATCGCCGAGACCTACCACAAGCTCGCCAATGAATTGACCAGCGCGTTATGGGCGCAAGTCGAGTTGGCTGAAGGCGCCGCCGCGCGCCTGGAGGCGTTTCTCAGTGCATCCTTTTCGCCCCGCATCATGGACCCCGACCTGCTCGGCGTGTGGGTGGTGTTCTGGAGCCTGATCCGCCACTCGCCCCACGTAAACCAGTCCCACGAAAACAGTTACCGCGCCTACCTGGCGCTGATCCAGCAACTGCTCGACGACCTCGCCCGCAGCGAAAACCTAGTGATCCACGACAGCCGCATGGCGGCCATCGGCTTATCCGCGATGCTTGACGGGCTCTGGCTCGAGGGGTGCCTCAACCCCCGCACCTTCAGCCCCGCCAACGGCCTGCACATCTGCCGCTGCTGGGTACAGGGGTTGCGTCATGGCGCATTCGGCGCCGACCGCGTCTTGTGATTCGGGGTGGCGCACGCTGAGCATGGCCAGGCTGCGCCAGAACACAAAGCTGAACACCGAGTAATCGGCCACCCGCGACGTGCTCACCGCGCCCTGCCCCCAGGAACGCGTAGGCCAGTGAGTACTGGGCAATCCCTTGCAAGGCGCGGTTCTGGCTCATCCCACCGACCTGCGCAACGGCGTGCCGCGACGTTCGGCGATGGCGTAAACGCCTTCGATGAGGAAGGTCAGGCACAGGTAGACACCCGCGACCAGTAGCAACGGTTGATAGATCTGCAAGGTCTGTGCGCGTACCACGTTAGCCGCACCCAACAGGTCGACAACCGCAATCGTCGACGCCAGTGCCGTGGATTTGAGCAACATCACCGTCTCCCCGGCCAGGGTCGGCAACAGCAACCGCATTGCCCGTGGTAAACGCACCCGCAGCAACGCCTGGCGTGCCGTCATGCCAAACGCAGACGCCGCCTCTATCTCGCCCTTGGGCACCGCCAGCAGGCCGCCGCGAATCACTTCACCCACATAGGCGCCCACCGACAGCACCAGGGCGAACACGATGTACCAGTAACCGTCGCGCAAAAACGGCCAGAGGACGCTGCCGCGTAGCATAGGAAACTGCGCAAACAAACTGCCCAACCCATAGTAGAAAATGTAGATCTGGATCAGCAGCGGTGTGCCGCGCAACACGCTGGTGTAGGCCAGGGCACCCCGCGCCAGCCACTTGCGTCGCGACAAGCGCGCCAACGCCACCAGCACCGCCAGGGCAAACCCCAGCACTGCCGAGATCGCCAGTAGCGACAAGGTGGTCTGCAAGCCCTGGGCAATCAGCCCCGCGTAATAACTTATCCACTCTGGCATGGGCCGCTCACTCGACAACCGGCATCCAGCGACGAATACGTCGCTCCAGGCGCCCGGACAGGTAGTTGGAAGCCAGCGTCACCAGGTAATACAGGGCGGCGGCCGTGAGGTAGAACAGCAAGTAGTGGCGTGTAGAACCCGCCGCTTGCTTGGCGGTATACAGCAGCTCGTTGGTGCCGACCAGGCTGATCAGGGCGCTGTCCTTGATCAGGTTGATCCACAGGTTGGACATACCGGCCAAGGCGTATGGCGCCATGATTGGCAAGGTCACCCGGCGAAACAGGCCAAAGCCGCTGAGGCCAAACGCCCGCGCGGCTTCGATTTGGCCGTGGGGAATCGCCAGGATCGCCGCACGGAAAATCTCCGACGCGTAGGCCCCCTGCACTAGCCCCAACACCAGGATCGCCACCCACGAGCCGCTGATATTTACCTGTTCGAATCCCAGCCACAGCATCAGCGCGTTAAGGCCCATGGAGCCTGCGTAGTACAACAGCAGGATCAGCAGCAGTTCCGGCACCGCGCGAAACACCGTGGTGTAGCCGCGCATTAACAATGCAATCGGGCGCGGTGCGCTGAGTTTGGCGCAGGCCACCACCAGGCCAATCAGCAACCCTACGACAAAGGAGCCTGCCGAGATTTGCAGGGTCATCCATAACCCTTTCAACAACGCGTTGCCCCATCCCTGGTCACCAAAGCTGACGAGATCCAGCATTATTCGGTCTTCTGGGCGATTTGCGGGTACGGGCTGTCACAGGTCTTGCTGACAAACGCGGGGGTGTCACCGCGTTTGCACGGGCTGACCGACAGGCCGAAATAATGCTGGGACAAATCATCATAGACCTTGCTCACCAGCAGCTCGCCGATGGCCTTGTCGAGACGGGCCTTGAGCGCGGTATCTTCCTTGCGCAAACCGGCGCCGACGCCACGCCCGATAATCGGGTCATACGGCACGCTGGCGATGTGCGCGAGTGCACTGGCTTCCGGAGTCTTGACCATCATTGCGATGGCGGTGTCGTCAGCCATCATGTAGTCGATACGCCCGGCAATCAGGTCGGCATTCGCCGATTCCTGGGTGTCGTAGTACTTAAGGTCGGCGATGTTCTCGTAGTACTTTTTCAGGTAGTTGGCGCTGACGGTGGAGATCTGCACGCCGATCAACTTGCCCTTGAGGCCCGCCGGGGATATCTGTACTTCACTGCCTTTGGGCCCTGCAACGCCCAACAGCGAATCGTAATAGGCGCGGCTGAAAGCGATCTGTTTTTCACGCGTGTCGGTGACCGACATCGAGGAGAAAATCACGTCGATCTTCTTCGCCAGCAGCGACGGGATGATGCCGTCCCACGCCACTTCCTTGATCTGGCACTCGGCTTTCATGCCTTCACACAGCTTGTGGATCAGGTCCACTTCAAAGCCGGACCACTGGCCGTTACCGCCTTTCACGGTAAACGGTGGATAGGGTTCCGCCGCCACCGCAAACACGATGGGTTTCTCTGCGGCCTGGGTAAAGCCTGCTGCCACCATCAACACTGCACTGCTCAACCACGTTGCCATGCGTCTGGATTTCATGATTTGCCCCGTCTTTTTTTGGTATTAGCGAGTTTGATGCGCGTTGACGAACTGTCGGCAACGCTCACTGCGTGGGTCGATAAACACCGAGTCCGGCGTGCCGGTTTCCTCGATTATGCCTTGGTGCAGAAAAGCCACTTTGGAAGACACATCCCGGGCGAAGGCCATTTCATGGGTGACCAGGATCATGGTGCGGCCTTCTTCGGCCAGGGAGCGGATAACGCGCAGCACTTCGCCGACCAGTTCCGGGTCGAGAGCCGAAGTGGGCTCGTCGAACAGCATGACTTTGGGGCGCATGGCCAACGCACGGGCAATCGCCACCCGTTGTTGCTGGCCGCCGGACAGGAACGCCGGGTATTCGTCGCGCTTGGCGGCCAGGCCCACGCGGTCGAGCAAGGCTTCGGCACGTTCAATGGCCTCGGCACGGCTTTCGCGTAGCACCTGGGTGGGCGCTTCGATGAGGTTTTCAAGGACCGTGCGGTGCGGCCACAAGTTGAAATTCTGGAACACCATGCCCAGGGTCGAGCGGATGCGCACCAGTTGCTTGGCGTCGGCCACCAGCGGCGCGCCGGGGAGACCATGATTCAACTTGATGCGTTCACCGTCGACATGAATGCTGCCCTGGTCGGGCACTTCGAGCATGTTGATGCAGCGCAGCAAGGTGCTTTTGCCCGAGCCGCTGGCACCGATCAGCGAGATGACCTCACCTTCGTGAGCCGTGAGCGAGATGCCCTTGAGTACCTCGATATTGCCGAAACGCTTATGCAGGTCGATCACCTCGATCATCTTCCTGGCTTCGAGCGGCGGCAGCACCTCGACCTTTGGCGCCGCCGCGATAGGCGGCTCACCGGCGAGTTTGGCGACAAACCCGGTAATGCGCTGGCAGGCCTCGGCCAGGCGCTCTTCGCCAAGGGTGAACGACAAGCGTACGAAACCTTGCGCCGGCTCACCAAAAGCGGCAGCGTCAAGCACCGACACGCCCGCCTCGCGAAACAACCGCCAGGCGAAATCCAATGAGCCCAGGCCGGTGCCGCGCACATCCACCAAAACAAACATGCCCGCTTGCGGCGCCTGCACCTTGATCCCCGGGCATGCACTGAGGCCGGCCACCACCAGGTCACGACGGCGGCGATAGATTTCGCGCATGCCCACCGTCACCTCATCATGGGCCAGCACTGCCGCCGTGGCGGCCTCCATCACGAAGCCGGGCAAACCATAGAGCATGCTCAGCACCAGTGTTTCGGCGTGAACGACCATTGGCGGCGCGGCAATGATCCAGCCGATACGCCAACCGGTCATGGCATGGGACTTGGACAGACTGCCGATCACGATGCAACGCTCAGCCATGCCGGGTAGTGCCGCAAGGCTATGGTAGTGGCCGTCGAACACCAGGCTTTCGTAGACTTCATCCACCACCACCCACAAGTCGTGGGCAATGGCCAGGTCGGCGATAGCTTGCAGCTCTTGCGGATGGAGGACCACGCCGGTGGGGTTGTTGGGGTTGGAGAAAAAGATCGCCCGGGTGCGCGGGGTGATCGCGGCGGCGAGCCGTTGTGCATCCAGGCGAAACCCCGACTCCGGCGAACACGGCACACGGGTAAGCGTCGCGCCGCTGGCCTTGAGCGTGGCTTCGTAGGTGACGTACATCGGGTCGAGCACCAGTACTTCATCACCGGCTTGCAGCAGGCACATAGAGCTGATGAACAACGCATTCTGCGCACCGGGCACGATGATCACGTTTTCGGCGCTGAGCGCTCGGCCCAAGGTCTTGCTGTAGCGCGCCGCGATAGCATCGCGCAGGGCGGCGCGGCCAGCGATCTCGGTGTAATGCGTGTCGCCGGCGCGCAACGCGCTGACGGCGGCCTCGGTGATAAAGGTCGGGGTGGCGAAATCAGGGTCACCAACGCTCAGGATGATGATGTCTTCCCCCTGGCTCGCGGCCTGGAACGCGGCGTGGTGGATGTCCCAGGCGGCGACGCCCTGCCCTGCAATTCGTTCGACGAAAGGGGAAAACCGCATGCCAGAGCCTCTCACTCAAGAAGAAAAAGCGCGAACCCGTTTGCGTGCAAAGGGGTGGATGCGGTCAACATAGTTCAAACTGAACAGTCGTTCAATGGATAGATTTGGGTGTGTGTCGTTTATCGTCCAAATAGGTCGTTGTGGTGGCTTTTGAGGCTGTGGGAGCGCGGCCGCGTCAACGTTGCTTTGCAAGGTGTGGGGCTTGCTTACTGCCGGCCCAACCGCGCGCACCAGAAGCTCAACGTGCACGCGTGAACCTGTGTTCAAGGGAAATGACGGGGGCGGTAATTAATCAGGGTTTCTTGACTCCAGGCCACGCCGTTCAAGGACGTGGTGTCGATGATGATCTTTTTCCCGTGCTGTTTAAAGACTTGATGCGCCGTACTTTTGGCGGCTTCATCGCGAAGTAGAATGCTGGCCATCGCCTTGGCCTTATGGGGGGTAAGCCCCGGATATCGTCGGTTGAGTTTCACTGTAAGCTGATTGAGGTCATTGGTCACACCGGTGGCCCCATAATTCATGGTCACTGGCCCTTCAAAGGCTTTGACGGGACGCTCGACAAGCTTTTGAAACTCATGCGCGAAGGATGTGCTGATGCCATCTGCGCCGTGGCATACCAGCAGGCGGACCGTGTCGTAATGCACCGGATTCACGGTTTTACTCTTCAGTAACTCCAGCAGGCCTTGCGCGTCATACGCGACACCGTCAACCACAACTTTGGTGCCATTGAATAGAAGTGGATCGCCAGCGCTTGGAGCGACGCCGTGGGCGGAAATGTTCAGGCGTGTAGTCCCTTTATAGGTGTCCTCAAAGGTGTGCATCTGACTGCCGATAAATTTCAGATTCTGCATAGGCCCCCCCATGCGCACAACATTGTCACTGCTCAGGCCCTGGTTGATCAGGCTGTCATCGAATGTGCCTACGCCGCTACCGTCGACGCGCCTGGAACTTTCGGGGGTAAAATTTTTGCGTGGCCCTCCATACATTTGCTTTTTTCGTGGATCATAGAAGTGCCACGTGTTGCTTGCCTTATCTAACTTGGCCAAGCCCTTGCGCGGATTGATACCCAGCGCCGACTTGTAGGTGCCCTGGGCGATGTCTGGGTGTTTGATCACATCCAGCAGGTCCACGTTGCGCGTAGCCCCACGTAGATAATTGATGCCTTTCTGCGTTGCCGCGACCGTCCTGCGCGCACCGGCCCAGGCGCTACGAGCCAGATCATCAATACCGCTCAAAGGGTTGAGGCTGCCCACAGCCGCCCGCCCGACAATCTTCATGACGTGAGCGGCCTTGCCCAACGCCGAAGCACCGGTGGCCAGGGCTTTAGCGCCTTTGGCCGCAACCCCAACGCCCATCACGAAACCAAAGATGTCCAGTATCAGGTCGTTGGCCGCGTCACTCAAATTGCCCTTTTTAAAGTTGACGATCGCCGAACGCAGCGGGATCAGGTTAAGCGCAAACTCGCCAACGACTTTATGTGAGGGTACTTCAGTATCGAAGGTGGTCATGCCCTTGGCTGCTTGCCTGGCAGCAGGCAGGTCGATGTCCTTGATCACGGCGTCGACTATATAGGCGGTCCGGTCACTGCTGAAACTGCGAGGAACACCCGGGATGCCTTTATGCTCATCGGTGAACCCCAGCGGGTACTCACCCGCAGGCGTGATAACTTCGAACAATGTGTAAGGGCGACTACCCACATCTGTACGGTCTCCCGTCTGGAAGTCTCCAAGGTCACGGCGCGGGATAATCTTGTTGGTCAACCGATTGATTTCGTAAGTGCAGAATTTACCGTTGCGCTCAGTCTTGACCAACACGCGCCCTTCCTTGGCCCGCGAGCGTCTGGGCTGCCCGCTATTGTTCCTGGCAAGGTTCATTTGTTTGACGACGGTCACTTTCCCGTATTGCAGATTCTGACGGTCCTCCAGCGGCAGTGTTGAAATCAGGTACTTGAGCTGCGCCTTTGTGGTTTTTTCCAGGTCAGCAGCAAAGCTCGAAAATGCCGTATTGAATAGTGTGGACAGGTTGCCAAGCGATTCGATCGCAGTGAGGGCCTTACGGATATCAACGTCGGGCGATGACGAAACCCATTGGCTTGTTGGCGGCGGCTCTACTGTTGTATGAATAGCGCCAAGATTGCTCAATAGTGTCATTTCCAAGACTGCCTGGCCGAACGTTCCCACGTCATCGTTCGGGCCTGGGGGCTTAGAGGCAAATGGCCGTCCATCCATGCACAGGTCCAGCACTGAGTAAGGACCAGGAAAATGCCTGTTGGAGGGCTGCAGGGTGATGCACTTTTTCTCAAGCTGCTCGCGGCTCATCCCTGTAAGTGCCTTTTTCAGCAGAGCGTGCACCATTTCACTCATCGTGGGGACCGTGTCAATAGAGGTCAGTGCGGCGGCCTTAAGCTCGTCAAGCTGAGCATTGAACGCCGTGCGCACCGCTTTCATCGCTTCATTGGGCTGGGGAAATCCCATCCCATTGGCCACTGCCCAGTCCTTGAGCGAATGGCTTTGGGCGAGGTATTCATCACGCTGCTCTTCATCTGTGACGGGGGCGGTGCTGGCGTAGTCCATGACCTCCCAATACGTCATCGCCGCTGTCGCGCCAGGAGATTTCGCTTCAATACGGCCCACAGCAGTCACAAAGCTGACCCAGGCATGCGAGCCCAGGACGATCGCGTCCGGTATCTCTTTGACGAGAAACTCAGGCGCTTGAAAGGAGAGCCGCAAGGTCGTGTAAGCAGAGGCGGCTAGAAGGCTGGTCGCATTGCCACACGACACCAGTGACATGTGCAATTCCTTCAAGACCGCTGCGGCGGTCTTGCCTGTGTTACCGGCGGCCATCAACCGATACCCTTCGATATTCAGGCGTGAATCGGCATTTTCGACCGCCTTCGCAGTGCCTGCGTCCAAGCATAAAGCGGCCAGCAACCAGTCATCTGCGCTACCTTTGATTGACTTCACTTCGAACTCGGCTTGAATGGCAGCACCCAGCGCCTTGCCCTTGGGTGAACTCAGCAGGTTGTCGATCAACAGCCGCGGGTTGCGTGCCTCAGACGTGGAAGGTAGCCATTTATCCAACAGATATTCCAGCACGCTCTTGAAGGCCCCCAAATCAATCCCCCCCGGCTTGCCTTGAGTGATCAAGGCCTTCAAGTCCTGGAAAATCACGGGGTCGACAGGTTCCGCCCACCCAAGCGCTCCCGAATAATCGCCGTGCACAGGTGCGTGAGGTTCGGGCGTCATCAGCGCTTTAGCGAGGTTGTCCAATTGCTCGCGGTTGCCGGGGATGTTCAACCCGTGGTCATCGAGATACTGCCTCAGGCTAATGCCGTTGGATGTGTCCGCCTTGGCTGGCTTGTAACTGCTGTCGAGGGGCACATAGACCTTCAGCTTGATCAGTTCATCGACAATCGCGACCTCGTCTTCATCACCTTTTTCAATACGCTGGGACAGATACTGCAAGTTGTAGCCGGCCTGGTAGCGGATATCGATATCGCCCAAAGTGGCCCTATGCCGCTCAAGCACGGTTTGACTGCGACTCTCACTCAATACCCGATCTTGCTCCGGGGGCAATTGAACCAATGACTTATCCCGCAAAAGCTCTACAGCGCGCGCTTGGGCAGCAGCGTGCGTGGGTGTCGCGGGCTCTTTATAAAAATGCCTGATCGTTTCGAGCGGAGCGCGCTCGCTGTGCACATCCAGGGGCGGTTTTACAACAGCCGCGTGATCGCCCGCCGCGATAATCTTCGCGGCCTCCAGGACAGGCCCGCTTATCGCTGCCCACCGTGCATTGCCTTGGTTCAATGTGTGCAAAACCCGCTGCGGATCACGTTCACGCTTGAGTCTGAATGAGATCTCACCCAAGCCGGGCTTGAGGACGACTGTCGTGGGGTCCACGCCAACGTCAGTCAACCATTGCTGCATTTCACGCGATTGCATCGCGCGGCCCATCTGCGACCACCACTGGCCAAACGTTGAAGCTGAGGGGATTGGATGAACGTGGATCCCGGCGTCATGAGTTGCCTCGCCCTTGATCTCAAGCAGCGCCGCGCGGTAGATCGGAGCCAGTTCGTTATCGCCCTCGGTGTGATCCTCGCCAAGTACCTCCGTAGAAGAAGGCCTGTCACTCTGGCGTTTGGGTTCTAGCGGCTCATTAGAGCAAGCCAGTGCATTGAGCGATTGGCAGGGTTCGTTTTGCAATGCAGGAATACTAGAGAAGGCTGTCATCATTCACGATCTCAACAAGGGAAAATTAGACGGGCATCGAGTTGTTTTTTATCAATATCCATCAGTGTGCCTGAAACCCCACATATCACTCCCGGCACTGGCCGCTAATCGTTTGCAGGATATTCCTCCCTACCCTACTCGATGACTTTTATTACAGGGATAGTCTTACTGGGCGCGGTGTTGCTCACACTCACCCGCCCGCTCCTCGCTGCGCGAGATGCAAGTCACCGCGGCGATCCGCCTGAAAACCATCGGCTCGCAGTTAACACATTGACGCGAGGCCCGAGGGCTGTAATGGCAGGGCCGCAACATAGGGTAATGACGGCTGCAGCGGTTTGAAGGAACCAGCCTGGCGTGAGCGCTAAATAGAGTAAAAGCCTCGCTGTCCATCCCGATCGAGGCAGAGTTCCCCAACGCCAAGCGACAGACCCTATGAACAGTGTACTCAAGCACGTTATCGCACCGTCTCAACCCTTACTTGTTCCGACGTTTCCCCTCTCGCCGCCGCTGTCGCGGCAAAGGCGTGATAGCCCCTCTGCGCCGCAACCGGAGGCCACCACACGGGCCGGAGGGGATGCTGAGTTGGCAACGCAATACCAGATTGCCTTGCACCTGGCCGCCAAGCGTCAACCCTCTATCGAGATTGGGCACATCCCTGCTCATTCCACATTCGGCCAGTGGTGGGGGCATTTGCATGACGCTTTCCAATCACCTGATGTTCAGCAGTGGATTCGCACTAGGGGGATTGATGCTACGTCGATACAGCTCGACCCGAAATCAGGTCAAGTCTCCTTCATGCTCGAACGCTATCTCGATCCATCGCAAACGTTGCACACGGTCGCTGAAGACGACCCCCATTGGGCTGCAATCGGTGAGCCTATCCGCCAGGCTGCACGCGTCATGGGCGTACGGTTCCCGTTTGCACCGCCAGTCCTTAGCCCGAGCGAGCCGGTTCCGTGGCAGATCGTCGGAGATTTTTATCAAGAACCCCAGGGACTGACGCTGTCCGGCATGCTCAGGCGCGCGGACCAAATCGATCAGGGTCAGCGCTTTAAAACCCTCGACCCAACCCGCTTTGCGAGCTTGATCACGTCGCGCGGTGAGGACGCACTTCAAGATCAGAAAGCGCTTCTGGGCGACATTCGCAACCGGCATAGGGTTGGCGAAACACTGCGGCGCCTGGCGACAGCCATAGAGAATGGCGGCAAACAGGTGGGCGAGATTCGAACCGAACTGCAGAAAACCGTCCAACTATCCGCCGACGGCACCTATTGGCCAACGGATGCCGGCAACGCCAACGCCGTCAGCCTGCAGCAATTGTTGGAGGATCACGGCTGGGACATCCCCACCACCTCCGAACAGTTGCTGAACCTGGCCAATGCCCTGACCACCGCGCCCCCCAAGGCGGCCGCTCATGGCGACCTGGGTGGCGCGCTGAGCTGGCCTATACCGCTTGATCAGGAAAACCAGGAGCAACTGAGGGCGGACATACGCACGGGCAAGCTCGGCGATATCGCATTAAGCCCCTTTAAAACCGTGCTGGATTACCTGCTCAACGGCAGGCCGATCTCTGAGCGGGAGCAGCGTAATCCGCGACTATTGATCGACGCGTTGGTCAACTCGCCCAGGGGGCAAGCGTTGGGCAAGGCCATTCAGGCCACCTTTGAGGCGCGTTCGGTTAAAGGCAACGCCACTGACTGGTTGCTGGCGGCCTTTAACATGCAGAGCAACACGCCATCCTGCGAAGGGAGGACGATTGAAGGCTATCAATTGGTCTCAGCTGAAAACATAGGTAAAACGGCGGCTGCGGTCATCAAGGCGCTGGCTGAATACCTGCACTCTGAAGGCATAGCCTCGTCCTTGGAGACGGCATCTGTACTGGCCTACTCCAAGGTCAGCAGCACAGCCCCGGAGTTTCACGTCAAGGACATCCCGGATCAGGTGGTTGTAGGCACCCACAGCTGGGTCACCTTTGCCACGGCGGTCGCTCGCATCGAAGCCAAGGCACCCGGGGCGACGGCGACAATGACCTATGCGCAAGTCATTCTCGCAGCCAGCATCGCACCGATCACGGATGAAGAACGCCTAGTTGAATATGCCGCTCAGAACCAAGCAATCAAAGAATGGGCGGTCGCCAACGGTAAAAACTACCCGTCGACCGATGCGGCGCTATCCGCTGTGCGCAAGTCATTCGATACGCAGGTCCGTTTGCTGAGCGAGGTCGCTGCAACGCCCGACCTCGCGATGCCGACGACCAATGCCATCGCGCTCGAACACTTGAAAACAGCGTTTCCGAGCATGGACCCAACACTGTTCGAGAAAAAATGCATCACCTCCAAGCCCTCCAACCGGCACCTTCCCGGCCCCTATTCACTCTTGGATCTGTACATCGATGGCAGGGCGCTGGTGGGCGCGCCACCCGACTCAAACAGTGACTGGGGCCCAGCTCGTAGTGTGTTGAATTTCCTCACGGCTGGCGGGCTCAGTACTCCACCAGACGGGACACCTGCGGTATGGGTCTCGTCGTCGAGTGGGGTCAAGATCAACGAGGTGTTGCCAAAGCTCAAAGCGCTTGCGAGGCCGCTGCAGCAATTTAAAGAGGACTATCTGACATACGCCGACGCCGTCAAAAAGACCGCCTCGGCACAACTCAACTACCTGATTTCCAAACAGCCGCAGCAACACAGAGAGAATTTGGAGTACGGCAAAATAACGGTCCGCAGGGAAATCGACTACCACAGGGCCGATCATCCCCTGCGCGTGGCAGACGGTGTTTTGTTGATCGAGACCGAGCGCAACAGTAAAACCCTCACGTATGAATATGACCGGTTGAAGGGCACTCTAACCCCACTCCCGAACAAGGCTTACAGGGAATATGCGCCAACCGACGGTTATTACCCTTCGAAAGGTAAAAGATACGACGTGATAAAACCCTCGGGTAAGTACGCACCTGGGATTGCGGATGAAAACAAAGGTGCGCAAGGTGCGCCTGATAGCTTCGGCAGTGCAAGAACCCAATACATCGTGGATGCGGTGATCGAGGATATGGATCTGCCTGCGGTGCAGAGGCGCGCCAAAGGCGCAACGACGTTTGAAACTGAAGTGCCGACTTACAAGATTGTTCAAGAGATTGCGCTCGCCCTGATCCCGCTCAGGTCAGCCATCAATAATTTTAAAGAGGGCAAGGTTTTTGACGGCGCTGTTGATCTGGCCTTCGATATCTTTGGTTTCGCCGTTGGCCTGGGAGCTGCCGCCAAAGGCGCAAAAGGCGCCCTGGCCAGCGCCTCGGCGCTTTCAAAGGTCGGTAAGGTATTCCAGATTGCCGGCCGGGCGGCGGTTGGCGCACTCAACCCGCTGGGCGGTGTTGATGACCTGGCGCGGGGGGCGTTCAAGGCCGGGCGCTTTGTTGTCAGTAAAGCCCATAAGGGTGTCAAACAACTGCGCGCGGCCTACTCGGGTGTCAATCTGCTTGAGTTGGCAAAAAACCCTAATATCGTTGAAGGCACATTCAGAGCGGCCAATAGCACACACACCCGTAAAGCCCTGGCCAAGTTCGATGAGGAAAGCCAGCAGTGGTTTCGCATTCATCCACGCACAAAAGAAATGTATCTCGAGCCGCTGCCGAACTTTATCCCCGACCGGTACACCCCAAGAGACATAAATAGTTTGCAAGCCATCGGCAGCCATGACCCGGTACAAGCCGCCAGCCAGCAGTACGGTCTGGCGGCAACCGGTACGTTCAAGGTTGGGCACGAGGCTGTCGAGGGCACTGTCGTCATGTCTCAGGGCAGCTGGCATCGATACGACGCCTTGAAGAAACAACCTATTTTGCCCCCGGTGACACATTTCACCCCTAGCCGGGTAGCGGCCAACGGCGAGGTCAGGTCACTGGACGCCGACCTCCTGGGTTATGAATCCAAATACGTCGCGTCGGGCGAGTTATCGATCAAGGGCTTACAAGGCAATGTATTTATAGGCCGCAGCAAAAAAGAATACGTGAAAGTCGATGGGCTGCTGTATGAGTCCCGGTTGAAGGACGGCCAGCGCGTCATCCGCCACCCCAAAGGCGCGGGTCCCGATATACCGCTCAGAGATCTGGGCACTTCCGGGTGGGAGCCCGCCGCAAGGTCCGAGCGACTGCTGGGTGGCGCGAGCAGCGGCCCGGTGCAGTGGAGTTTTGGCAACGGTATGTTTGCGGTGCCGATGGATGATATTAAAATCACCAGACATTCAGCCACGCCCTTCTCACTCAACTATCAGGGCATGGACCGTCACGTAACGTTCAACAGTAGAGCCGGCGCATGGACAGAAACTCGCCGCGTCGAAGGCACCCACGAGATACGCCATACCTATTATTGGAGAAGTGGCAACGGTAAATGGCAAGGCGGAACGTTTGATGAGTTTTCAAACGCCCGGAAACTGGATTCGAAAACTTACAAGCTGGCTGATATTTCCACACCCGTGCTGATAAACATTCCCAAGGGCTTAAAGCCACTGCCCAAGCAACTCCATTATTTTTGGGCCGGCAAGGAGATCCCTGCGCACTTGATCGACAACATCACCCGGAACGCCACCCGAGCATCGGGGTACACATCGATTCTTCATGTGGATGCCGACAACCCGGCTATTTTTCAACGGATAAAGACCCACATGGAAAGTAAGGTGCCCGGTGTGACCGTCGTGAACCTGCATGAGGATGAGGCCTTCAAACGGGTGAAGGACAGCGAGCTGTACCAATACTTCCGGCAAGGCGAAGGGCAAAACCTGGCCGCTGCTTCCGATGTGGCACGCTATCCGATCATGAATAAACATGGCGGCGTGTACCTCGATACCGATGATGTCATTCACGCCAATATCAGTTCCGAGCCGCTGATGGCCGGCGTGAATGATGTGCTGCTCGGTATGCCGAGTGTGCATTCACTCACTGATAACAAGACTTTCTATAACACCAGTCATTTTGCAACACGTCCGGGCAATCCAGTGCTTGAAAGCCTGATCACGGAGATGAACAAGCGGTTCACCGCGAACAAAATCCACTTCCCGGCCAAACGACCGAAAGTCACCAGAGGCGACGATGGCCACGTTAACTTTACTGATGAATTCAACGCGTATGAGAAGAAAATATTCGATACCGTGGGGCCTAATCTGTTTAACGACACGCTCAAGTTAAAAAGACCCGACATGTACGACTTGGGTATCGATGGATTCTCCAAGCAAGCCAAGGTTGTCGACGGAGCGCGCGTAGCGCATGGCCCGGCGGTGGACATTAAAAAGGACGTACTTGAGGCCTACGCAAGAAATGGCATTGCTGCCCCCGACCTTCTGGATAACCAGATAAGGAAGATGAAGGAGCATTACTTCCCACTTCGCCATCGGTTTAACGTCCAGGCGGGCTCCGAGCACTCCTGGATCAATACCTGATCGAAGTGGATTGAACCTGCGCCCACCGTCTCGGTGATCGCCTTGAGCATCGTCGTTCATGGCCTGAGCATCCAGCCGATGCTGACCTGCCATCAACGACGTGCCCAAGTAAACTCAGTCTTGATTGTCGGCGTTGCCAACGTCTGCCGCGTCATCCGGATCGTTGAGCGGCACTTCTGCATCATCCATCAATGAGCCCGGGTCTTCGTTACCTGGGTCATTGAGTTCTTCCTCGTCTTCTTCTGACATAACCGTCTCCTCTAGCCGCCCTGGGTGTCGATATCAGCATCGGTTTCAGGCTTGGCCTCAGGCTCAGGCTTGAAGTCAGGGCTGTAGTCGTTTTCCTTGGCTTTTGGGTCGCTGGCAGGCGTTGGGTCTTTCGGCGCATCAGCGGCGGTGCCGGGCGGCGGTGCGCCGCCATCGATGGCCGGGTCATTACGGTTGCTGACTTGGGGATCATTGCGTGTGTTCATGGGTCACCTCTTCGCAGCTTTGGAAAACACCGGCTGCGTAAAGATAAGGTCCCGTGCCGGGCTGCGAAGTTCCAACTGTTTAAGAGATCGGGTTATCGACTTGAATATAAAACGCATAAGCCCCCAGCAATACCCAAAACACCATGAACAACCACGGCGCACGCATGGAAAATAGCAGCGACTTGCGATAGCCCTTGTGGGAAGACTCGGTCTCACAGAACAGCGGCGACTCGTCATAGGCCAGGCCCATGACCGGCTCGCTGCGCAGCAGTTCGCTTTGCTTGTAATGCCAATGGTCGATGATTTCGTAGGCGGCACGGATACCGGGCCAAGCGTTGAGGGAGCTGAGCACGCCGAGGGAGACCAGGAATATCGGCACGACCAAAGTGAATAACTTACCCCATTCCGGGTTCAGGTTGCCCATGCCGGAAACGAAGGCGATCACCAGGAATGACTGCGCGGTGAGATAGGCGTCGGTGCGGTTGGCGAGGATGGTGGTCTCGTACTGGATTTCGCGGCGATAAAAGTCAAGGCGGTCTTTGGGTGAGCCAAAAATCTTGGCGTTGTGTTCACTGTGATCGGTCAAGACCGCTTCGGGGGTGTCGAGTGAGATGATTCTGGGCACGGCGGTGCTCCATACGGTTTCGAGTCTTATTAGAAGAATCGGTCGCGGGTGAAGTTCAAGTTTGTTCACCCGCCATAAATGGTCCCTGTAGAGTTTCTGGTTGAAATACGAAGTAAAACGTTATTCCTACAAGGGAGGGAGCTAATTCAACGGGTATCACGACATAGGGTTATGTGCACGGAGGCTGATACGTAACCCAAACTCCTCAGGTGATATTCCCTTATGAGCAACATTTCCAGCCATACCCCCACACAACCTCGTCTCTTACTCCCACAGCCCGCTTCCTCCACGTATCCGCCCACAAGGCAAAAACGCGATGCCTCAGAATCAACCGCAGTCTCGCGCATCGAAGGTGATCGCGAGATAGCAATCAACTATAGCTCTGCGCTGCTCGGCGTTGCCGACCAGCAAACAAACGTCAAGGTCTACCCTGTTCCGTCCCATTCCACATTCGGCCAGTGGTGGACACAGTTGCGTAACGCGTTCCAGCTAGCCGAAGTCCGCCAATGGATTGAAGACACAGGTATCAACGCTCAGTCAATCAGGCTCAATGCACAGTCAGGCCAACTATCCTATACCCTCAAACGCCACCTGGACCCTAAGCAGATCATCCATACCGTCGGGCTTGATGACAGCCGCTGGGCGGCGGTCAGCGGACCTATTCTGGAGGCCGGGCGGGTCATCGCTGCGGGCAACGCCAACACTGTCTTTGCACCGCCGACAAGCATTATCGAAGAGCCGGTTCCGTATGAAATAGTCGGGCTTTTTTATAAAGAACGGCTGGACCTTACCGAGCCCGCCATGCGCAAGCGCGTGAAAGAAATTGCCGCCCACCAGGGTTTTGCAGCACTTGATCCGACGACCGATTCAAGTTTGATTGCATCACGTAGCGAAGACGCACTGATGAATCAGAAAGCGTTTATGGGCGATATCAACAACCGGGAGACAGCCGCTTACGAACTGAAAAACCTGGTCAGCGACGTAACGAATGGCTTCACGTATTACGATCAGATCCAGAACAAACTTAAGAATAAAATCCAACTTTCTCCCGACAGCACCTACCAGCCATCGAATGCCGGCAAGTCGAATAAGGTCAGCCTTCTGCAATACCTGCAGGATCATGGCTGGGATATCCCCACCCGTCACGAACAACTGGTGAACCTGGCAAACGCCCTCTCCACCCCGACACCCAAGGCTGCCGTCAATGGCAACCTCGGTGGCGCACTGGACTGGCCGACGCCGCTTGACCAGGGCAGCCAAGAGCAACTGAGGGCGGATATACAAACAGGGAAGCTCGGCGATATCTCGCTGCACCCCTTTACTAATGTCCTGGATTATCTGCTGGACAACCGGCCACTCTCTGCTGAGGAGCAGCGTAATCCACGTCGCTTGATCGACAAGGTGATCAATTCGCCCAAGGGCAAGGCGCTCGCACGGGCGATTCAGACTGCATTCGCGGCGCGTTTGGTTAAAGGCACTGCCTCCGACTGGCTGCTGGCGGCCTTGAGTGTAGGCAGCAACGCACACTCCGCGGACGGAACGGTTGAAGGCTATCGGTTGGTCTCAGCTGCAAACACAGGCAAAACAGCTTCAGCGGTGGTCAAGGAGCTGACCGATAATCGGGTGTCTAACGGCAACTTCTCGTCCCCGGAAGTGGCGGCGGTACACGCCCACCTCATGCTCGCCAGTCGGGCCCCGGCGTTCTTGGTCAAGGACATCCCGGATCAGGTGGTCGTGGGCACTCACAGCTGGGTCAGCTTTGCGACAGCAGTGGCCCGTATCGAAGCGAAAGCGCCCGGAGCAACGGCGACGATGAGCTATACCCAAGTCATGCTCCACGCCAGCATTGCCCCTATCACCGCTGAGGAGCGTGAAGTTGAATACGCGGCCCAGCACGAGGCAATCAAAGATTGGGCCGTTGCCAATGGCATGCACACGTCTACCGATGCTGAGATGAACGACGTCCGTAAGGCGTTCGATGCACAGCTCAGCGAACTTCGAGCGGCGGCTGAAACGCAAATCGGCGAGATGCCGACAATGCAGAGCGTAACGCAGGATCCTTTGAAAACAGCCCTCCCAGACATGGACCCGGCAGCGTTCGATAAAAAGTGTATTACTTTGCAGCCTTCAAACAGACACTTCCCAGGGCCTTACTCGATACGGGATCTGTACATCGATGGGAGAGCGCTGTTAGGGGTGCCAGACTCGGCTGATAACTGGGGAGACGCAGGCCGGTCGTTTTTGAACGTGTTTACTTTAGGCCACGTTAAGATTGCACAGGATGGAAAGCCCGCCCGCTGGATCTCCTCATCGGAGGCGATCGACATCAACCTTGTCCTGCCAAAACTTAAAAAGTTACTGCCGCCGGAAGACTCCTTTAATAAGGTGTTTTCGAACTACGCCACTGCCGTCACAAAAACCACGTCTGCGCAACTCAAACACCTTATTTCCAAACAACCATTGGAAGATCGGCAGAATCTGGAGTTCGGTAAAATAACCATTCGCAGGGAGATCGATTATGACAGGCCCGACCTTCCCCTACGGGTTACGCAAGGCGCACTGCTGTTGGAGACCGAACGCAACGGCAATGTCATGACCTATGAAATCAATCGACTCACCGGCACCGTCACCCGACGGCCAGACAAGACTTATAAGGAATACTCGCCAACAGACAGCAATGTTTATTCTACCCGCGGGAAAAAATACGACGTAATAAAACCCACAGGTCAGCATGCACCTGACGTCGAGGATGAACGTAAAGGCGCGCAAGGTACACCTTATAGCTTCGGCAGTGCCAGAACCCAATATATCGTTGATGCGTTGATCGAGGATATGGATCTGCCTGCGGTGCGAACACATGCCAAGGGGGCAACGACCTTTGAAACCGAAGTACCAACGTACAAAATTGTTCAGGACGTTGCGCTGGGGCTGATCCCGTTCTGGTCCGCCATCCAGAACCTCAAAGCCGGCAATATTGGCGACGGCGTTGTCGACCTGGCCTTCGATATTTTCGGTTTCGCCGTCGGCATCGGCTCGGCAGTGACCAAAGGTGCCAAAGCCATTGCGTCGACGCCGTCGGTACTCTCAAAAATTGCCAAGACGGGCACAATTATCGGGCGTGCGGCGGTGGGCGCGCTTAACCCGTTGGACGGTATTGATGATCTGGGACGTGGTGTTCTGAAACTCGGCCGCATAGGGATCGGTGCGACCTACCGGGGCGTCAAGTACCTGCGCGGCTCTCACCGCAGCGTGAATCTGCTTGAACTGGCAAAAAAACCGAACATCGCCGAAGGCACCTATAAGACAGCTAACGGTGCCTCTCAGACCACCACCTTGGCTCAATTCGATCCGCCCACCCGTCAGTGGTACGACTATGACCCACACACACAGCAGGCGTATGGCAAGCCACTGGATGCATTTGTCGCCGTACAGGCTTCAGCGCCTCACGGGGGAGAAATCAAAGGGCTTACTGATAGTTGGCTTGGGAGGGTGATAGGCTCCGTAGTCGCGCCTGCGGCAGACAACCCGCACTTTCGCAGTGACTATCTGAAGGCGATAACCCGCGCCAAAGCCGAGGACAATGCTGCCTATATAGCGGGTCTGAACACCGGAAAGCCCGAAGCCATCTATGGCTACTCTACAGCGCTGACCATCGACGACATAAAGCGTCTTGCAGTCGCTGAGCTTCGTACACCGAAACAACTCGGAAGCTTAGTAAAACGAATAGAAGAACTCGACGTTCTCCCCGAACGACTCGCGACGGCGCGGCAAACGGCGCAAATCGTTAAGGCTGACGAGTACAAGTACGGGTATAAGTCAGGGAAGCCAGAGCATATCAGTGGGTTCTCGTATAACTTAACCAACAATCAGATTGCAGAGCTTGTTATCGCGCGCGGGCGCACCCCTGAAGAAACGGGTCATTTGATCGGTTATATAGAAAAGCGAAGAATTGAAATCAGTCGACAGAACTACGCGGTGTTCAGCGCCGACATGACGGCTGCGGGTGGCAAGGTTCAGTCACTTCCGCAAGGTTTTTACCTCAGTCAAGTTTCCCTGCTGTCGGACGGTGAGTGCGCGGCATTATCCAATGCCTACGCGCTCGCCGCCAAATATGGCAAGGAAGACACGCTTATTACAAACCTGCATATCGCGATGACGGACATTCTTAGCCCTCAAGAGATCGCCGAATTGCGTAAAACCAACCCGGCCAAAGCCACCCTTGAACAGACCAAGGCAACCAAAATAACCACGGTCCGCGAACAGCTGAACACACTCCAAAATGTGTTGGGCACGGCATTCCACCATGGTATGCAGGAAAGACAAGTTTCTCATATCGCCATCATTTCGGAGCTGGCCCAAGCGGGCAAAGCCAATCGTTCAAAAACACTCTTGATCAATGGCCCTGGGCATGGCGTTACCGCCGGCTATGATGCCAGGACCAAGGTGTGGTTTTATTTCGACCCTAACTTCGGTAAAGCGACCTTTACGACGGCTAGCGCGATGAGCGCCGCGCTGGACAGCACATTGAACAGCGGCCGTACCCAGCGTCTGATGCCGCACTATGTCGGCACCCCTCCCGGGGCGCCTGAGTATAAAATTTCTGTCTTTGACGAAAGCAATCTAAACGCCACGATCAAGCCGTTGAACATAGATATGCACGCCTTGTTCAGAACGCTGTTGTAAGCCTGTCGGCACGCCCAAAGGTCGCAGCAAGACGATCGAGGTGGTTGACGACCGGCTGTCTGACCCGGCCTCACGTTCGCTCCCGTGCCATGGCGGTAGATGATTACGGTAGCCCGCGTCTGCTGACGCACCATTCTGGAACACCCCGCGCACCCTTGTAGTGAGCCCGCGGTTGTGGGGAGCGGGCTTACCACGCCAAGCCTGCTCCCCACAACCGCCTATTTATTACAGCCCCCCTGTTTGCCCCAAGGTATTCGCCAGCGTTAATGCAGTTCCGGCACAGGCATTGCTTTATCCATTCATCTGCCCGGATACAGGAGCATTCGTTACCCCCCGACCCAGAGCCAACCCCATAAGAAAGTAAGGACCAAGCCTGTTGGCACTCTGCGCCACGGGTTCATAAAAAAATGCGTTTTTTTAAGCGGCAGTGCCACCCAAGCGTCCCTAGGCACTGACAAGGTACTGGAATGGCTCGATCTTTCTTTGATGAAATGAATGACGCAGACGGCGCGTGCCGTGCGCATTATCAGGATTTCTCCCGCTGGCTGGCCAATACGCCGCCGGAACTGCTGGCCCAACGGCGCCGCGAAGCTGATTTGCTGTTCCACCGCGCCGGGATCACCTTCACCCTCTACGGCGACGAGCAGGACACCGAGCGCCTGATCCCCTTCGACATCATCCCCCGCAGCATCCCCGCCAGTGAATGGAGCGTCATCGAGCGCGGCTGTATCCAGCGGGTCAATGCGCTGAACCTGTTCCTCGCCGACATCTACCATGACCAGCGCATCATCAAGGCCGGGATTATTCCGGCGGACCAAGTGCTGGGCAACGAGGGTTATCAGAAGGCGATGGTCGGCCTGGACCTGCACCGCGGCATCTATTCGCACATCTCCGGTGTCGACCTGGTGCGCGACAGCAACGGCACCTACTACGTGCTCGAAGACAACCTGCGTACCCCTAGCGGCGTGAGCTACATGCTTGAAGACCGCAAAATGATGATGCGCCTGTTCCCTGAAGTGTTCGCCAAGCAGCGCATCGCGCCGGTGGACCACTACCCCAACCTGCTGCTCAAAACCCTGAAAAGCGCCAGCCGCCTGGACACCCCGAACGTGGTGGTACTGACCCCCGGCCGCTTCAACAGCGCCTTTTTCGAACACGCGTTCCTCGCCCGGGAAATGGGCGTGGAATTGGTGGAGGGCGCCGACCTGTTTGTGCACGACCTCAAGGTGTTCATGCGTACCACCGACGGCCCCAAACCGGTGGACGTGATTTATCGGCGCATCGACGACGCCTTCCTCGACCCCAAAGCCTTTAACCCCGACTCGATGCTCGGTGTACCAGGCCTGGTGGCCGCCTACTGCGCTGGCAACGTGGTGCTGGCCAATGCCATCGGCACCGGCGTGGCGGATGACAAGTCGATCTACCCGTACGTGCCGCAGATGATCCGCTTCTACCTGGATGAAGAACCGATCCTGCAAAACGTGCCGACCTTCCAGTGCCGTAAGCCGGATGAGCTGTCCCACGTGCTGGCGCATCTGCCGGAGCTGGTGGTCAAGGAAACCCAGGGCTCAGGCGGCTACGGCATGCTCGTCGGCCCCGCCTCCACCGCCGCTGAAATCGAGGACTTCCGCCAACGCATCAAGGCGCGCCCCCACGCCTACATCGCCCAACCAACCCTTAGCCTGTCCACCTGCCCCACCTTTGTCGAAAACGGTATCGCACCACGGCACATCGACCTGCGCCCGTTCGTGCTCTCGGGCAAGGAAACCCGCCTGGTGCCCGGTGGCCTGACCCGCGTGGCATTGAAGGAGGGCTCGTTGATCGTCAACTCGTCGCAAGGCGGCGGAACCAAGGACACCTGGGTGGTGGAGGGCTGAGTATGTTGAGTAGAACCGCCGCAGATCTGTACTGGATGTCGCGTTACCTGGAGCGTGCCGAGAACCTGGCGCGCATGCTCGAAGTCAGCTATTCGCTGTCGTTGATGCCCCAGGCCGGGCGCAGCGATGGGCTGGATGAACTGGCGATGTCGTTGCTCAGCAGTGGCACCTTGGAAAGTTACCTGGAGCGTCACAAACAACTGGACGCGATGCGCATGCTGCACTTCTTCGCCCTCGACGAAGAAAACCCCGCCAGCATCTACAATTGCCTACGCGCCGCCCGAGGCAACGCCCACGCGGTACGCGGGCGCATTACCGCCGACATGTGGGAAAACCTCAACGCCACCTGGCTGGAAATGCGCAGCATCGCCGCCGGCGGCCTGGCGCGCCACGGCATCAGCCACTTCTGCGACTGGGTCAAGCAGCGCTCGCACCTGTTCCGGGGCGCGACTTCCGGCACCATCATGCGCAACGATGCGTATCGTTTTATTCGCCTGGGCACCTTTGTCGAGCGCGCGGACAACACCTTGCGCTTGCTGGATGCGCGCTATGAGATGTTTGGTGAAGAGTCTGAAGAGGTCAGCGACTTGTCGGCACGCGGTTACTACCAGTGGAGCGCCCTGCTCCGCGCGTTGTCGTCGTTCGAGGCGTACACCGAGCTGTACCCGAACGCCTTGAATGCACGCTCGGTGTCAGAGTTGCTGCTGTTGCGCAGTGATGTGCCACGTTCGTTGCACGCCTGTATCGAGGAATTGAGCCATATCCTGGCGGACCTGCCCGGCAGCTATGGCCGAACGGCGCAGCGCCTGGCGGCGGAATTCGAGGCGCGCCTGCGTTATACAGGCATCGACGAAATCCTGGAAGACGGCTTGCACAGCCGGCTCACGGCCTTTATTGACACCGTGCGCGAACTGGCCCGGGCGATTCACAGTTCATACCTTGAAGTGGTGTGAGTGCATTGCGGTCACTTAACTGTCAATTCGGGTGATTGACCCTGCTTTGTTACCGCTCTTATGTTGGGCAGGTGAAATGCCTTCCCATCATAAGAACAGGTACCGAGCATGTCCGAACTGACCCTAACCCCCGCCGCCGCTCAGACCCTGCAACGCTGGCACACCCTGTTGGCGACGCGCGACCTCACTTCCCTGCCTGAACTGCTGGCGCCTGATGCAGTGTTCCGCTCGCCCATGGCACACACGCCCTACCCTGGCGCGCCAGTGGTGTCGATGATTCTCAACACGGTGATCAAGGTGTTTGAAGACTTCCAATACCATCGCGAACTGGCCACTGGCGATGGGCTCAGCGTGGTGCTGGAGTTCAGTGCGCGGGTGGGTGACAAGCAACTTAAGGGGATTGATCTGATTCGTTTTAATGAACGGGGGCAGATCGTCGAATTTGAAGTGATGGTACGGCCGTTGAGCGGCTTGCAGGCGTTGGGTGAAGAAATGGGGCGGCGGTTGGCGCCTTATCTGGCAAAAGCCAAATCCTGAGCCCTAGACGGGGCCAATGTGGGAGCAAGCCCCCTCCCACATTCGCTTCGGAGTGTTTATTGGTTTTTTACCAGGACGGGCTCTGCACGATATTGGTCCGGGAACAGCTTTTTCAGCTGCGCCACTTTGGGCAGGTCATTGATCACGATGTAGGGGTACGACGGGTTCTCGGTGAGGAAGTCCTGGTGATAGGACTCGGCCGGGTAAAACGCCTTGCCCATCTCCACTTTGGTCACGATGGGTTTATCGAAGGCTTTGGCGGCGTCCAACTGCGCGATGTAGGCCTGGGCGACTTTTTGCTGCTCGGCATTCTGTGCAAAAATTTCCGAACGGTATTGGGTGCCGCTGTCGGGGCCCTGGCGGTTGAGCTCAGTGGGGTTGTGGGCCACTGAGAAGTAAATTTGCAGCAACTTGCCATAGCTGACTTTGCTCGGGTCGTACGTCACCGACACCGCTTCGGCGTGGCCGGTATCGCCGCCGCTGACCGACTCATACTGAGCTGTGCTGGCTGCACCGCCGTCATAGCCAGACACGGCGTTTTTCACGCCTTGTACATGCTGAAACACGCCTTGGACGCCCCAGAAACAACCACCGGCGAACACCGCAGTTTGCAGGTTGCCGGGCTCGGCGGGCAGATCGAGGGCCGGTGGCGCGATCATTACTGCGTCGTCGGAGGTGCTGAAGGAAAAGGCTGAGCTTTGGCCGACAAATGCGGCGAAGGCCAATGCGGGTAAAAGTTTGAGCAGGTTCATCACGGTCACTCCAGTGCCACTGAATAGACGGGGTGGAAAGGTGTGTGGGCTTGCTCGCGAATACGCAGCGTCAGAAACAGGTGTGCCGACTGACACACCGCATTCGGGAACAAGCCCCCTCCCACATGGATTGGGTGAGCCACTCAGAGTGTTGAGTGCTCAGTTCATGCATCGGTTAGCCGAAGGTGAAGGCGTACGCCGACACGTGCGGGTCGAGGAATTCGATGCTAAAGGTGCGGTCCCTCACGTCGCTGGGTTGGCGCACCAACTGGTACAAGCGCTGCTCGGTGACTGTGCCGCTGCCGTCCGACGCCACGTCAGTGCCGCGGGCATCACCGGGGGCCTGGCCGTCAATCGTTACCTTGAAACGCACCGGCTTGCCATCGGCACCCGGACCCAGCACCAGGTGCAGATCACGGGCGTGGAAGCGGTAGACGATGCGCCCACCCGCGTGGTCGAGGGTCGCTTGCTGGGCGCCGACCGTCCATTGGCCTTCCAGGGTCCAATTGTTCAGGGCCAAGTGGCCGGCGGCCGGGTAATTCACCACTTTGTCAGTGCCCAGGGTGGCGGTGGTGACGAAGTTCTCTGCACGCTGGAAGCCCAGGTAGGTTTCCGGCGATTGCACGTCGGTCATGTCCGGTGCTTGCTGCACGCCCTTGGCGTCGGCCTCGATCAACCCACCGGCAACGTTTTTCGCGCCGGCCTCACGCAACAGCTGCTGGATCACCCGCTCCGACTCGGCGTAATCGCCTTCGCCAAAGTGGTGATAGCGGATCTGGCCCTTGGCATCGGCAAAATAATGCGCCGGCCAGTATTGATTGTTGAAAGCGCGCCAGATCTTGTAGTTGTTGTCGATAGCTACCGGGTAAGTAATGCCAAGGTCTTTCATCGCCTTAGCGACGTTGCCCACGTCGCGCTCAAAGGCGAATTCCGGGGCGTGTACGCCGATCACCACCAACCCTTGGTCTTTGTATTTCTCGGCCCAGGCTTTGACATACGGCAGGGTGCGCAAGCAGTTGATGCAGGAGTAGGTCCAGAAATCCACCAGGACCACTTTGCCTTTCAGCGCCTGGGCCGTGAGTGGCGCGCTGTTGAGCCACTGTACGGCGCCGTCCAGCGGCGGCAGCGTACCTTCGATTGGCAAGGCGTCGCTGTGGCTGGCAACGGCCATCATCGCGCCACCGGCCGTCATCGCCCCGCGCTTCTGTTCTGGCTTGGCACTGAGCTTATCCACCAGGCTTTGCTCCAGTCCACCGGTGGAAGCCGTAGACAGACGCGACAGCACGCCGGTGTCCAGGCCCAATGCGATGGCAGCCACACCCACCAGCATCAGCGCACCGAGGCCACGGCGCAGCCATTCACCGGCGCCAAGGGATTTTTTCATCAAACCAAAGACTTTACCGCCGACCAGCAAGGCCAAGGCCAGGGACGTAGCAGCACCGGCGGCGTAGGCCAGCAAGAGCAAGGTAGTACCGATGCTGGCGCCCTGCAGCGCGGCGCCCGTGAGTACCAGCCCGAGGATCGGCCCGGCGCATGGCGCCCACAGCAATCCGGTGGCCACGCCGATCAGGAAGGAAGCACCCGGACGCGGTTTGGCCTCGGCGCCCGCCGCTTCCGACAAGCGACTGCCGGCGGCTACCAGCGGCCGCGTCAAGCGTTCCGACAACTGCGGCAGCAGCAGCGTCAATCCGAACAGGGCAACGCACAGCAACGCGAGCCAACGCCCGTATTGATTGACTTGCACCACCCAACCGCCGCCCACTGCCGCCAGTGAGGCCACCAGGGCGAACGTCACCGCCATCCCCGCTAACAGCGGCAAGCCACTGCGCATAAACGGCTGCCCGGTGCGAGCGAAGACAAAAGGCAGAACGGGCAGGATGCACGGGCTGACAATTGTCAGCACGCCGCCCATATACGCGAGAACCAGAAGCCACATGGGATCGTCCCTTATAAGTATTGATAAACATCGGCTTAAGCCGCCGTAAAGGTCATGGCCGCGCCATTCATGCAATAACGCAACCCTGTAGGTGCCGGGCCGTCGTCGAACACATGCCCTTGGTGACCGCCACAACGACGGCAGTGAATTTCCTTGCGCACCACGCCGTAGGAAGTGTCGACATGGCTGGCGACGGCGTTGTCCAGCGGCTGCCAGAAACTTGGCCAGCCGGTGTGGCTGTCGAATTTGGTGGTCGAGGAGAACAGCGGCAACGCGCAACCGGCGCAGGCAAAGGTGCCGGTGCGATGCTCATCGTTGAGTGGGCTGGTGTAAGGGCGTTCGGTGCCCTCCTCGCGCAGCACGGCAAATTGCTCGGCGCTGAGCAGGCTGCGCCATTGGGCCTCGGTGTGGGTGACCTCGAAGGTTTCGGCAGCTTCGGCTGCGGTGACCAGGCTGAGCTGTTTGATCAGGCCGCCAGCCAGGACGGCGACGCCCAGGCCGCCAGTGGCGAGTAGTATTTGTCGACGTGAGTACATATGTTTCTCCTCAACCCTAACCCTGAAGACTATCGATCGCGCTGTGGCGAGCGGGCTCGCCACATGAGACTCGCTCGTCGCTGCAATGAGGTAATCCTGGGCCCTGGACGGTCGCGAAATCCTCACGCAGAGTTAAACAATTCGTGATAACTACAGGGTTGCAAAACCCGCACAATGCGCGGACTACAAGCGAAGGTTTCTAAAGGTTTTCAGCATGGATCAGCCCAAACGTGTCCTCGTGGTCGAGGACGATGCGCATATTGCCGACTTGATCTGCCTGCACCTGCGCGATGAGCAGTTCGAGGTGGTGCACAGCGCCGATGGCGACGAAGGCCTGCGTCTGCTTGAACAAGGCGGCTGGGATGCGTTGATCCTCGACCTGATGCTGCCCGGCGTCGACGGCTTGGAAATCTGCCGCCGCGCCCGCGCCATGACGCGCTACACACCGATTATCATCACCAGCGCGCGTTCCAGCGAATTACACCGCATCCTCGGCCTGGAACTGGGCGCCGATGACTACCTGGCCAAACCGTTTTCGATGCCGGAGCTGGTGGCGCGGGTCAAGGCGCTGCTGCGCCGAGTCGACGCCATGGCGCGCAACCTGAAGATGGACGCGGGCAGCCTCGACCTTGGTCAGCTGTTCATTAACCCGCTGACCCGCGACGTCACCCTGCAAGGCCAGCGCCTGGACCTTACGCCGCGCGAATTCGACCTGTTGTATTTCTTCGCTCGCCAGCCAGGCAAAGTCTTCTCACGCATGGACCTGCTCAACGCCGTGTGGGGCTACAGCCATGAAGGTTATGAACACACGGTAAACACCCATATCAATCGCCTGCGCGCCAAGGTCGAGGCCGACCCGGCCAATCCGGTACTGATCCTCACGGTGTGGGGCCGGGGCTACAAATTTGCCGAGAGTTCGCCATGAAACTGACCCTGACCCAGCGCCTGTCGGTGGTGTTCGCCGTATTGCTGGTGATCTGCAGCGGCACCTCGGCCTGGCTGCAGGTGCGCTCCAACCGCATGCATGAACTGGAAGTGGTGCAAGGCCTGTCCCGCGACCTGGCGGCGCACATCGCCCGCGACACCCAACTGATGGACGCCGACGGCCTCAAGCCCGATGCGGTGCGCAACCTGTTTGGCCAACTGATGCTGGTTAACCCGAGCGTCGAAGTGTACCTGCTCGATATCGACGGACGCGTGGTCGGGAACGCCGCACCCGCCGGGCATTTGTTGCGCGACAAAGTCGATCTGGCGCCGGTTCGGCGCTTCTTGAGTGGCGCGATGCTGCCGATCCTCGGCGATGATCCGCGCAGCGTCGATGGGCGCAAGGTATTCAGCGCGGCGCCGCTCAAAGCCAACGGCCAGCAAACCGGCTTCCTGTATGTAGTGCTGCTCGGCGAAGCCCACGACGTCTACGACGCCAAAGACGCGACGGGGATGGCGCTGAAGATCGCCTTGTGGTCCATCGGCCTGGTTGCCCTGCTCTGCCTGTTGGCGGGCCTGATCGCGTTCGCCTGGATCACCCGACCACTGCGCCAATTGACCGAAAAAGTCGGCCAATTCGATATCAACGGCGCGCCAAAACCTGCGCACATCAACGCCACCGAACTCGACAGCGGCGATGAAATCGCCGTGCTCGACCACGCCTTTGTGCACATGCAAAACCGCCTGGGCGAGCAATGGCGCGCCATCACCCATCAGGACCAGGAACGCCGGGAAATGGTCGCGAACATTTCCCATGACCTGCGCACGCCGCTGGCGTCGCTGCATGGCTACCTGGAAACGCTGTCGCTGAAGGACGCCAGCCTCAGCCCAGAGGAACGCCGCCGCTACCTCGGCATCGCCCTGGACCAGAGCCGCAAGGTCGGCGGCCTGGCCCAGTCGCTGCTGGAGTTGGTGCGCCTGGAACATGGTTTCGTACAACCGGTGATCGAAGGCTTTTCACTGCCGGACCTGGTGCAAGACATCTTTCAGAAGTTCGAACTCACCGCTGAGGCGCGGTCCATTACCCTCATCGCCACCCTGCCGCCCCAGGTGCCGACCGTCATGGCCGACCTGGGCTTGATTGAACGCGTGCTGACCAACCTGCTTGATAACGCCTTGCGTCACACACCGGTCAACGGTGACGTGGAAGTGATCCTGTCACCCGAGACCAACAGTGTGGCGGTCAGCGTCAGCGACAGTGGCCTAGGCATTGATGTAGAACTGCGTGAAGGCTTGTTCCTGCGTGCCTTCACCATCGGCGGCGCCCGTCGCGATGGTGGCCTGGGCCTGCGCATCGTGCACCGAATCCTGCAATTGCACGGGCGCAGCATCGAACTGGTGGACCGCCCCGGACATGGCGCGACCTTCAGGTTCTCTCTAGAAACGCGGCGATCCGCGCGTTAACCCGCAGGGTTGGTGTTTGGGTGTTATGTAAGGAGCGCTCACGGTATTCACGTGGCGAGCAAGTCATCTGACGCTTGCATGCGCTGCTGAAGGCGCTGTCCGACTGATAACCCAACGCCTGGCCGATACTGGGCACACTGCTGCTCAAGGTGTTCAAGGCCTTTATCGCCAAGTGCATGCGCCAGTGGCTCAGGTACTCCTGAGGGGACATCCCGACTCTAGGCCTACCCCCAACGGAGAAGCGCTATGACCTGCCAACACTCAAAGAAACAACACATACCCTGTGGCGAGCGAGCTTGCTCGCGTTGGACTGCGCAGCAGTCCCACCCTCTGTGCATCACACTTAACTAACGGGCGCCCACCAACGCGGCAACAACTGGCGCACCCGCGACTCGCCAAAACGGTCATCAATCAACATCACCACACCCTCGTCCTGCTGGCTACGGATCACCCTACCCGCTGCCTGTACCACTTTCTGAATACCGGGGTACAGGTAGGTGTAGTCGTAACCGGAGCCGAAGATCGAGGCCATGCGCGCTTTCATCTGTTCGTTGATCGGGTTCAGTTGCGGCAGCCCAAGGGTTGCAATGAACGCCCCGATCAGGCGCGTTCCGGGCAAATCAATGCCTTCGCCGAACGCGCCACCCAGCACGGCAAAACCGATGCCCTGGCTGTGCTGGGTGAACTGATCCAGAAACGCTTGCCGTTCGAATTCAGCCATCCCGCGTGACTGCAACCACAGCGCCACCTGCGGGTGCCGCTCGGCCATCAACTGCGCCACCTGTTGCAGGTAATCAAAGCTTGAAAAAAACGCCAGGTAATTGCCGGGCCGTTGCGCGAATTGCGCGGCGATCAGTTCGACGATCGGCGCCAGCGAGGCTTGGCGATGCACAAACCGCGTCGAGATCGCATCGATGATCCGCACCTGCAACTGCTCGGCCTTGAACGGCGATTCCACATCGACCCACGCGGTGTCCGCCGGCAGGCCGAGCAAGTCGGCGTAATAGTGCCGGGGGCTCAAGGTCGCGGAGAACAGCACGCTGGTGCGCGCGGCGGTCAGCCTGGGGCGGATAAATTCGGCGGGCACTACGTTGCGCAGGCACAGGGTCGAAGCACTGCGTTTGCCACTAAACTGGCGCTTGCTGATATCAAAGATGAAGTGTTCGTTGAACAACTCGGCGACCTTGGCAAATTGCAGCGCTTCAAAATAAAACGCCTGCAGGTCGCCGCTGAGGGCGTCGGGGTGGTCGTTGAAGTAGTCGCCCATGGCGCTGGCGCACAGGCTCAGGGCCTGGAGCAACTTGTCGGGCTTGTCGACGTACGCCTGGTACGGCGCGAGCTGGTCCTTGTGCAGGGCGTTCCATTCGCGGTTCAGGCGTTGCAAGGGTTTTTTCAGTGGCTCGGGTGCGATGTCACGCAGGGTCTTGAGGCGGTATTGGTCGAGGCTGGCGCTGTACATCGAACGCGCACGCTCCACCAGGTTGTGGGCTTCGTCCACCAGCACGGCGGCACGCCATTGGTTCAACTGGGCCAGGCCGAACAGCATGGCGCCGAAGTCGAAATAGTAGTTGTAGTCAGCGACCACCAGGTCGGTCCAGCGCACCATTTCCTGGCTCAGGTAATACGGGCAAACGTCATGGGCCAGGGCCACGTCGCGCAGGTGGCGCTGGTCGAGCAGGCGCACCTTGGAAGCGGCCGTGCGCGCAGCCGGCAGGCGATCGTAAAAGCCCTTGGCCAATGGGCAGGCATCACCGTGGCAGGCTTTGTCCAAGTGCTCGCAGGCCTTGTCCCGCGCCACCAGCTCAAGCACGCGCAGCGGTAAATCGGGGCTGCTGTCGTAGAGCACTTGGGCGGCATCGAGGGCCAACTTGCGCCCCGGGGTCTTGGCGGTGAGGAAGAACACTTTGTCCAGTTGCTGCGGTGCCAGCGCCTTGAGCAGCGGGAAGATCGTGCCGACGGTCTTGCCGATGCCAGTGGGCGCCTGGGCCATCAGGCAACGGCCGGTGCTGACGGCCTTGTAGACCGATTCGGCCAGCGAGCGCTGGCCGGGGCGAAACTCGGCGTGGGGAAACGCCAGGGTTTGTGCGGCACTGTTACGCGCGTCGCGGTGCTGCATTTCCTGGCGCGCCCAGCCCAGGAACAGCGCGCATTGCTGGTTGAAGAACCGCTCGAGGTCGGCCGCTTGAAAGCGCTGGTTGAGCAGGGTTTCACCCTCACCAACGATGTCGAAGTACACCAGCGCCAAGTCGATTTCAGGCAGACCGAGCTTCTGGCACATTAACCAGCCGTAGACCTTGACCTGGGCCCAATGCAGTTGGCGGTGGTTGGCGGGCTGGGCGTCGAGGTCGCCGCGATAGGTTTTCACCTCTTCCAGGCGATTGCTGTCCGGGTCGTAGCCGTCTGCCCGGCCCCGTACCTTAAGCTGTTGGTATTCACCGTCCAGCGCCACTTCGCTCTGGTAGTGCGCGTTACGCCGCGAAGCCACGGTGCGGTGGCCGACAATGCCTTCCTGGGCGCTGGGCGACGGCGTAAAACGCAGGTCGAGGTCGCCGACCTTCGCCGTGAACTCACACAGCGCCCGCACTGCGACGCTATAAGTCAAGCGGGCTCTGCCCAGCGCACATAACAGACGGTGACCGGCATCTGGTACTCGCCACAAAACTCCAGCCAGCGTAGCTGGTTGTCTTGCAAGCGATCACCGGGCCCTTTGACCTCGATCATGCGGTAGGTCTTTTGCGCGGGCCAGAACTGGATCAGGTCAGGCATGCCCGTGCGGTTGGCGCGGATGTCCAGCAACAGCCGCTCGAACCAGTAGCGCAGGTGTTCGGCGGGTAGACAGTCCAACGCTTGCTCTAATAGCGCTTCACTGAGCAGGTTCCAAAATACGAAGGGCGACTGTATACCCCATTTGCTCACGTAACGCTGACGGATGGTCGCCTTGTAGCGCTCATCCCCGAGCTGCTCGAAGCAGGCGGCAAACAACGGCGCGCGGCGCTGATGAAAATCCTCGCTGTGCAGGTCCGCCGGACCGCGCTGGAACGGGTGGAAAAACGCGCCGGGCAACGGCGCGAAAATCGCTTCCCAGCACAGCAGCCCGAACAACGAATTGATCAGCCCGTTCTCAACGTAATGCACCGGCGCATCGGGCGCGCTGAGATGCGCTTGCACGCAATATTCCACCGACATCAGCGGCTCAGGGATGGCCAGCGCCAGGTCCAGCCGCGTAACAGGCCGCGGCTTAACCTTGGGCAGCGCCGGTTCCCCCAGCTTACGGCGCAGGCGTGGCAGCACTCGTAGCACATGCTGCTGCTCGGCGTCGCTTTGCGGGGCCTGTTGCGCGGCGCACGCCAAAGCCATGGCTTGCGCGTAATGCTCTTGGCGCTCCAGCACGCGAATCAGGCGCGAACGCGCGCCGGGATAAGCGCAATTGCGGTAGATCTGCTGTGCCAAGTCCAGTTCGGCGCTGCGCTCGCAATACTGGCCGATCTGAAACAACAACTTGGCGCGGCGCTTTTCCAGCCAGGGGTTGTCGGTTGAAAGCGTAGCGATTTGCGCCAGTACGTCGCTCAGCGCTTGCCCCGCTTCGAAGGTCTGCTGGCACTGGTGCAGGAACAGGAACCCGTGCACATCCTCGCGCGTGCACAGGCCTCGGGACTGCGCGCCGAATTCGACCTTTTCGTAGGTATAGATGCCCAGGTCAGCCAGCACGAACTCCGACCAATCCTGGTGCAGATTGCCGAAGAACATCAGCCGCAGGCGATCACACACGTCCATCACGTTGAGGCTGTAGAGCGCATCGCTCAGGTCCGGGCACCACTGGGCAAAGCTGCGCGGTTGCGTGAACTGCTGCGCCAATGACTCAAGCCAGTCGGCCTTCTTGCCTTTTGGCTGGTCAATCCAAGGTTTGAACGCCTCAAGGACTTCGCCTTTTTGCAGCAGCGCAAACAGCGCTTCAAAGCACAGCAGGCCCTGGTCATCAACCCAACCCTGCTGCACCAGTGCCAACGCGGCCGTGCGGGTACAGCCGATCTCGAGATAATTAAGTTTGCTTGCACGAAAGTGCACGCCCTTTCGCATGACCATGCGCACCAATAACGCCTGCGACGCTTGCGGCAACCTGTCAAATTGCTGAATGAAATGCCGTTCGTCCGCGTCGAGTAGATCGGCATAGCGTTGCCCCAGCCAGTGCAGCACTTGGCGGAAGTTATGCAGGTAATACAAGGGATCGTCGAGAGGATTGGGCATGTTGCACGCTGATCAAGTACTGGTTATGCATACAGAGTGACGTCGTAAACATGTTGATGCAATCGGTAATAGATAAATGGCACACGCAACTTTTCTTATAAAAGTGATCAGATAGTTCAGTTGATCGCGTAACATTTGTGGCCCGCAGCGCCTGGCGCGGGACTTTCCAGGGTTAAAAGTAAGGGTTATGAACATGAAGAATTTGGGTCTTCCACTGGTTGCACTCACTTTTCTGCTATTGACCGGTTGCTCAACGCAAACCGTGGTGACGTTGCAAAATGGCACGCAATACTTGACCAAGGACAACCCAAACACCAAAACAGCCGACGGCTTCTATGAGTTCACGGACATCGCCGGCAAGCACGTACGCGTGAAAGCCGCCGATGTCGCGACGGTACGCAAAGAGAAGTAATAACAAAAAGCCCCGGATCTACGGGGCTTTTTGTTGCAGCTTCAATACCGGTAGTACGGGCATTGGGTTACGGCCCACGCCCCTATTACTCAGCCGATGCTGACGCCATCCGCCCATAGGCCGCCGTGCCCGACGCCGACGAGTGTCACCGAGTCCGCACCAAAGGTGAGCACTGTATCGGCGCCGACCACCTTGGCGTGGTCGCGCAGGTCGGTACTCCCCTCCACGTCCTTGAACACCAACGTGTCGGTCGGCTGATAGCCAATCACCCGATCATTGCCAAAATGGCCGCTGAACAGAAAGGTGTTATGCCCGCTGTTGTCACGGATCGTGTCATTGCCTTTGCCACCTTCGATGAAATCCGCGCCCTTGCCGCCCTGAATCAGGTCATTGCCGTTACTGCCAATGATGAACGTGTTGCCCTTGTGCGGCTCGGCATTGCGGTTGAGGTCCTGCACCCAAGTGTTGGCTCGCGCCGGGTCGGACAGGTTGGCGACGATCACCGTGGAATCACGAGTCATCTGGTCGTAAAAGCCAGACTCGAGGATACGCGTCATGCCGTCGCCATACGCCGTCGGCAAGTGCGAGACCCAGGTCGACAGGTTGACGATGGAAAACGGCAGCACATTCCACAGCGTCGAGGCGTAGTGGTCGTTGAAACTGACAATATTGTCGGTGGTCGAGTCGTGGGGTTTGTCGTGCACGCCCAGGGACGACAGATTGAACGACGAGCCGTCCAGGGCGCGGAACACCGGGTCGTTTTCATAACCGATATTGAGCACCTTGTCGCCGGCACTTTGGGTAGGCGAGGCATAGGCGACGTAGTTGGCGTCCTTGTAGAACCCCGACCATTTGTTGGTGCTCAAATCCGCCATGCTGTTGACCGCCAGACCGCCCAGGCTGTGGCCGCTGACCACCACGTCCTTACCGGTCAGGCCGTGGGCACCCGCATAGTCGGCGATACTCTTGAGCAAGCCACCAAAGGCTTCGCCAGCGTAATTTTTTGCGTAATCCTTAGGCCCAAAGGCGGCAAGCAAATCGCTGATCAGGTCGCCGATGGAGTCGCTGATTAAGGTTTCTCGTGGCCCCGAGGTGCCGCGAAAACCGATGCCGATTTCCAGCAATTTGCCGGCGTCATCGTACTTGCCGAGCACCTCGACCTGCGCGCTGGTATAGCCGGCTTTTTCGCCAAAAAACGTGCCCCGCGCATCGACCTTGCCGCCGTAGCCCAGGGCATTGGCGCTGATCGGTGTCCAACCGGCTTTCTGCACGGCTTCAAGGGCGGCTTTTTCTGAGTCAGGGTTCCACGCAATACCCGGGATCACACCCTGCGAGTCGGTGCTGCCGAGCAGCGCACCGACCAGCGTGGCGGGCAGGCCAAAGCCCAATCCGTTGTGCTGATAACCCACGGCAAAGCCGTTATCCAGGTTGTGATAGGAATACAACGTGATCGCCATGGCATCAGCGAACAACGCTTTGGAGCCCTCGGAGCCGAGGTTTTTATAATCAAAGATACCCATGGTACTGCCTCTCTGTTGTTGGATTTGTAGAGAAAGCGAAAACACCGTTAGCCGCTAATTGTGTGTGGGCTTGTTTAGAACGCCCAGTCCAGGCTCAACCCCACTCCGTGCACTTTGTCCTTGCTCGCCAGCAAACCGTTGTAGTCAAAATTCACCCGTGCCGCCTTGCTCAACGCCAGGCTTACCCGCGCCCCGACCAACGCCGCATCGCGTACCATCGGTGCACTTTCCACCGCAAACGAAGGCCCGCCCGAGGCAAACGCCAGGTGTTGCTGCGAATCAGTGCTGCTCAAATTGTGCTGCCAGCCCAAGGTGCCAGATACGTCCAGTTGCTGGTGATCATTCACATTAAAGGTCTTCAACGCACGCACACCCAAGGTGCTCAACACCACATTGCGCGTATCGTCCTGACCTTTCAACGCTGCAGCATCGCCCTTCTCGGTAAAACCATCGGTACTCAGATGTACGTACGCCAAATTGGCAAACGGCTCCAGAGCCAGCGGTTGCAGGTTGACGCGGTACGCCGCCTCACCGAACACCTGGGTGCTGTTCGCATCGACTTTGACCTTCTGCTTCCCGGAAACATCGCCGTATTGCAGGTCGCGCTTCACATCCGCGCGGTGCCAGCTATAGGTCGCGCCGCCACTCAAGCGCCAGGCGCCGATCTCACGCCCGGCGTAAGCGCCGAAGTGGTAACTGTCCACCGCAGCACGGCTATGGGTGCCCTCGCCCATGTTCAATGAGGTGTCGCTGTAGCCGGCGACCACACCGATGCGGGTCGCTTCGTCCAGCGCACCATCGACCCCGGCGAGCATGCCGCCAATAGACGTGGTGTAGCCCGCCGTGTCGCTGCGGCTGTCGGTCTTGCCCCACGCGCCCAGCGCCTTGACCCACACGTTGCCATGGCTGTCGACGGTCTGACTGGTCGCGCCCATCTGGCCATTGCGCAGGCGTTCACCCACGGCTTCTCGCACGTAGCGGCTGTCATTGACCAGCGCGGTCTCCAACGCCGGGTAGATTTCGCCGCTCAGTTGCTGAAACGCACCTTGTGCCGAGCCCGCGTTCGGCGCCAACAGCACACTTTCATACACGGCATTGCCCGCGCCCAATTGCTCGGCTGCAGTGGCCACGGCGCGCTGGTTTGGTGTGGCCGCTGCACTGGCGAAACTGTTGGCCGTGCGCGCGACGTCAAGCTGTATACCGTTGGCCGCATAGTTCAGCGTGCCACCGATAAACAGGTAATCAGGCAGCACCGAACCGAAGCTGCCGGTAATGCCACCTGCCGCTTGCAGGATGTTGTATTGGCGACCGATCAAGCTCTGCGCTTGTGCACTGCTGAGCAGTGTCGGGCTGTTTTCCAGGGCCAAGGTCACAGTGCCGCCATTGAGCGTGGCCGTCCCACCGGCGACGATGCGGTCACTGCTGGTGGGCGACAGCTCCACCGCGTAAGTCGAGCCCGCGTCAAAAGTGACGTTGCCCGCCACATTCAGTGTGCCGATGGAATTACCCGGCGCCACGGTGCCGCCGCTCTTTGCGGTCAGCGAGCCGATGCGCCCCGAGCCACCCACCTTGCCGCTCTGGCTAACGGTGACGTCGGAGGTGACCGAGCCATTGATCGCCAGCAAGCCTTGATTGACCAAGGTCGGGCCGCTGTAGGTGTTGGTGCCCGTCAGCACCAACGCGCCGATGCCTTGCTTGGTCAGACCGCCGTGGCCCGAAATGTCATTGCTCCATACATCACGCCCGCAGTGCACGTCGTTGCAGATGCGCTGAGAGGGTTTGCCGGCATCCACCACGGCGCCAATCCCTGGCAAATCCGCAACAAATTGCCCACTGCCATACGCACCGTCGATACGAAACTCAGCCGGGATGTCCTCGGCGGTGATGAACATGCCTGGGCCGTTGACCGCCTTGCCCAGGTTGATCATGCCCCAACCGTACAGCGAATCGATGCCCGGTGCGCCGAGGTCGGTGGCTGTGGTTTTGAGCAGCGTGGAGACCTGCTCGCCGCTCAAGTACGGGAAGCGTTCCATCAGCACCGCCGCTGCGCCTGCTACATGGGGAGCAGCCATGGAGGTACCATTTTTATTGGCCCAATCGGTGGTGAGGTTTGAAAGATCGGTGCCGTTGATGATCGAGCTGTAGATCTTGGTGCCGGGTGCCGACACGCAGAAGCTGGCCGCATAACCGCAACGCGACGAGAAGGTGCTGATCACATACGGATCAGCGCTCGCGGTGTCCGGGTTTTGCTGCAACGCCGCGACCGACAGCCAGTTCGGCGCGATCTCCGGCACAAAGTACGCCAAACCCGACATCGCATCCGGGTTGTTGCGGTTGTAGTCGTTACCGGCGGCAAAGATCGTCAGCACGCCGCTGCGGGCCGCATCAATGGCGCCTTGATAAGCCCCCCCGGCAGTCGTGCCGAGGATCGGCCGGATATGATCGAACTGCGCCTGCGCTTCATTGACTGTGAAGTTGGGAAACGCCGGATCACGGCCGCCCTTGGCGTACGGGTCACCAATGCCGATGCCCCAGCTGTTGTTGATAATCCGTGCGCCGCTGGCCACCAGCCCGTCCCAACCTGCTTTGTACACCGCACCGTCGTTGCCCAGGATGATCCCGTCTTCCGGGCCCGGGTCGCCGTTTTCCGCGCTGATGATTTGCGCATTGAACGCGACGCCATGCATCGGCCCGCCGTCGCGGTTACCGGCGGCAATCCCGCCGACGTGGGTGCCGTGGTTACCCAGCTTGCCGTTGGAATCCTTGGACGGCGTGCCGTCGTAGCGAAACGCATCGCCAGCCTTCACCGGAATGTACGGGTCGGTGTATTGGCGAATGCCCTCGGTGACAACCGTCACCACCTTGCCGGGGCTATCGAATTCCGGGTGTTGGGCGTACACCGGCTGGTCGAAGATTCCCAACTTGACGCCCTTGCCGGTGTAGCCAGCGGCATAGGCGGCGTCTGCATGCACCGCGCCCAGCCCCCAGTCGGCCTTGAACTCATTGCTGCGCCAACTGGCGGCATCGCCCAATTTGCCGGTTTCCACATAGGGTGCGGCTTGGGCGGTCCCCAAGCTTGCCAGGCAGCACAGCAGCGCGCCGTATGGCACGCAACTCAGGGCCTTGAGCGGGTAGCCCGGGCCTGTGTGAGTGGCGGTGATTAACCCTGTCTTACGTTTGTTCACGGTGACCTTCCTTAGTTTTCTTATTGCACTTTTTTGGAAATCGATCGCTGCCAGACACCCTCGATCAACTGTGGGAGCTGACTTGCCTGCGGCCACATTCTTTTGATCTGCCTACGTTCTAGAACTGCCAGTTCAGGCTCAGCCCCACGCCTTGGGTTTTCTCACGCCTAGCCAACTGCCCGTGGTAATCGAGGTTGACCCGCGTGGCCTTGCTCAACGCCAGGCTGGCTTGCACCCCGACCAGGGCCGCATCGCGCAGCAACGGCGAACTGCGCACCGCAAATGAAGGCCCGCCTGCGACAAACGCCAAGTGCTCTTGCGATTCAACCGCGGTAAGGCTGTGCTGCCAGCCCAGAGAGCCGGACAGCTCCAACTGCTGGTGATCATTCAATGGCAGGGTTTTCAACGCGCGCATACCGAGGGTGCTGAGCACCGCATCACGCCGATCACGGCCGCGTTCCAGGGCAGCGGCGTCACCTTTTTCATGGAATGAATCACTGTCCAAGTGCACATACGCCAGGTTGGCGAACGGCTCCAGCGCCAGCGGTTGCAGGCGAATGCGGTAGGCGGCCTCGGTGAACAACTGGGCCGTACGAGCGTCCAGCTTGGTCTTTTGCTTGCCGCTGACTTCAGCGTATTGCAGGTCACGTTTCACATCACCGCGATGCCAGCTGTAGGCGCCGCCCACGCTCACGCGCCAGTCGCCTAGCTCGCGCCCGGCATAGGCGCCGAAGTGGTAGCTGTCGATGGACGCCGAGGAATGTGTGCCGCTGCCCATGTTCAATGAGCTGTCGCTGTAACCGGCCACCACGCCTACGCGGGTCTGCTCATCCAGCGCACCGTCGACGCCGGCCAACAGCCCGTCAATCGAAGTGGTGTAGCCTGCCGTTTCGCTGCGGCTGTCAGTCTTGCCCCAGGCGCCAAGCGCCTTGAGCCACAGGTTGCTTTCGCCGTGGACCGGCACGTGACGCAGGCGCTCGCCCACGGCATCGCGCAGCTGCAGGCTATCGTTGATCAACATCGCACCAACCGCAGGGTAGATTTCGCCGGACAACTGCTGCAAGCCTTGTTGGGCCGCGGCGAGGGAATCCGACTGCAACACACTCTCGAATACGGGGTTGCCCGCGCCCAGTTGCTCGGCGGCGACGGCGACATTGCGCTGGTTACGGGTGGCGGCCACGCTGGCAAACGTAGCGTCGTTGCGTACCACGGCCAACTGCACGCCGTTGGCCGCGTAGTCGAGAGTGCCGCCAAGGAACAGGTAGTTCGGTAACACCTGACCAAACTGGCCCTGGATGCCACCCGCCGCCTGGAGGATGCTGTACTGGCGGCCAATCAGGCTTTGCGCCTGGCTCTGGCTGAGCAAGGTAGGGCTGTTCTCCAGCGCCAGGGTGACGGTGCCGCCGCCCAGTACGGCTTTGCCACCGGCGACAATGCGGTCGCTGCTGGTGGGCGTCAGCTCCACCGCATAGGTGGAGCCCGCGCCCAGGTTCACATCGCCCGCCACCTGCAAGGTGCCGACGGAATTGCCCGGTGCAACGCGGCCGCCGCTGTTCACCGATAACGCGCCAATACGCCCGGAGCCGCCGAGAGTGCCGCTCTCGTTCACGGTCACCGCCGAGGTCAGCGTACCGTTCACCGCCAACAGGCCGCCGTTGACGGTGGTCGGCCCGCGATAGGTGCTGTCGCCGCTGAGCAACAAGCTACCGGCACCGGACTTGATCAGGCTGCCTTCATACACGCGGTTCGTGGCGGCTTGGTCACGGGCGCTGCCGAGCGCGTAGTCGGTCTGGTCCTGCTGGCTGGCAGTCGCGCCCACGCCGTTTTGCCAGCCCTTGTCGATCAGGGTTTGCTGCCAGGCCGTGTGCTCGGCGCGGTCTTCGGCCTGACGCTGCAGCAACGCCTGGTCGGAGAGGCCATTGCTCCACACGTCGCCCTGCCCGGCCGCCAGGCTCACGTCCATCGCGCCGAGCAATTGCCCTGGCCCGTGCATCGCCCGGCCCAAGTCCGGCACGCCCCAGCCAACGATGGCATTGGGCGCCTGAGTGATCGAGCCGTCGAGTTGTGTGGCCGTGGTCAACAGCACCTGCAGCGCTTGCTCGTTACTCATGTACGGGTAGCGCTCCATCACCAACGCCAACGCGCCCGTGGCATGCGGCGCCGACATCGAGGTGCCGGACTTCACGCCATAGCCGCCACCAGGAACCGTGCTGTTGATCAGCGCGCCAGGTGTGGAAATGCACCAGTACTTGGCGATGCCGCACTTGTTGTATTTCTGGTTATTCGCCTTGTCCAGGCCCGACACGGCCAGCCAGTGGCCTTCCAGTTCCGGCTGGAAATACGGCAGCGCCGAACGCAGGCTGGCGTTCGCGTAACCGCTGTTGCCGGCGCTGAACACGTTGATGACGCCGGCCTTGGCCACATCCGCCGCGGCATCCAGCCAAGTGCCCTGGTTGTAATGCTGGGCGTAGGCGGCATGCAGGCCGCCGAGGGTCTGGTAGCTGACATCCGAAGGCTGGCTGCCCCAGCTGTTGTTGATGGCACGCACGCCGGAATCCACCAGCGCGGTGTACACCGCCTTGAAGTATTTGGGGTCCGGGGTTGGGCCGAACAAGAAGCTGTCATTGGCGTTGGTGTTGCCCACGTAGAGTTGCGCGTTGTAGGCCACGCCGTGCATGCCCACGCCGTCGCGCGCCGCGCCCATGGTGCCGGTGACGTGGGTGCCGTGGGAATCGTTGTTGGGGTTGAGCGCACCCGTGGTGCTGAACGGGCTGCCATTGACGTAAGTGCCGGTGGCGGAGACCGGATGGTAACGGTCTTTGGATGCTTCCGGGTGTTCGGTATCGAACCCCGAGTCCAGCGCGCCGATTTTCACCCCGCTGCCGCTGATCCCCGCGGCGTAGGCCTCATTCGCCTTCATGCGGTCCAGGCCCCAGTCGCTCAGGAACTCGGCAGACCGCCAGCTGGCTGGGTTACCCGGTAAACCGGTCTCGGTGTATTGCGCCTGTGCCGCAACGGACAGCAGGAGCAAGGAGCCTGCGGTAAACGGTTTGAAGCGGGATGAGTCGGTGATCATCTAAACCCTCCTTATTGTTTTTATACGTGCTCATTTCACCGGGCCAAAGGCCTCATCGACTTTCGCCAGGTCGGTGTCGCGCAAGTTGCCCGCGTAGTAGTGCAATTTGGTCCAGGCCATCAGGTAGTCATAACGCGCCTGGGCCAGGTCGCGACGGGTGGTGTACAGCTGCTGCTCGGCGTTCAGCGCATCTAGGTTGACCCGTTCACCCCCGAGGATGCTTTGCTTGGTCGACACCACGAGCGCCTCGGCCGAGGTGAGGGCTTTTTGGTACGCGCGCAATTTACTCACCCCAGAAAGGCAGGCGCTGAACTGGCGGCGCAGCTCGATCAGGGTTTCGCGGGTCTTGCCTTCCAGCTCGTACTCGGCTTGTTCCATGCCACGGCTGGCTTGGCGGGTGGACGCCGAAATGCCGCCACCGGCATACAACGGCACGCTGACTTCAATGCCAATGGTGTTGGTGTCATAGCGCTGGTTGTAGGTGTTGCCGCTGTCGGACTCCTGTTTGCGCGAGCTGGCATACGCGGTGATCTTCGGCAGGTGGCCGGCGCGGTTGCGTTCCACTTCATAACGCGCCACTTCCACGGCCTGACGCTGGGAGGCGAGCGTGGGGTTATTGCTGATCGCCAGTTCATGCCAGGTGTCGTAGTTGGCCGGGGTCAGGGTGAAGGCGGAGAAGCTTTGGTTCAGCGGCGCCAGGTCTTGGATGTTGACGCTCTGCACGCCGATCAACGCGCCCAGCTCGCGCAAGGACGCATCCTGTTCATCCAGCGCCTGGATCTCTTCGGCGGTGGCCAGTTCATACCGCGATTCGGCTTCGAGAATATCGGTGCGCGTGCCCTCGCCCTGCTGGAACAGGTGCTGGTTTTGCTGGAACTGCTGCTCGAACGCCTTCTTTTTCGCACGGGCGATGTCGATTTGGTCCTGGGCAAACAATGCCTGGGTGTAATAGCTCAACACACGCACCAGCAACGCCTGGCTCTTGTCGCGAAAGCTTTCATCGGCAAACAGCGACTGGGCCACGCCTTTGCGGTAGTTGGCATAGGCTTCGTAGTCGAACAACGGCTGTTGCAGGCTGAAGGTCGAGCCGTAGCTGTTGTAGTTGCGGTCGTCGCGGTACGTACCGCCGCGACCGTCCGGCAAATGCGCCTCGGAGTTGTTGCGGCCTTTGTTGTAGTTGTACGACAGCCTGGGCAAGAGCCCGGCGCGGCCGATGGTGCGGTTTTCGAGGCCGGCGTCGCGCTCTTTGATCGCGCCGAGAAACACCGGATCGTTGCGCAAGGCTTGCTCATACACATCAAACGGGCCCATGGCAGCTTGGGCAGAGCCGCAAATCAACATCAGTGAAATGAACACAGGTTTCATGCTCATTCCTCAGTCAACGCAGAGCCGGCGCGATCCAGCAGCGGCTTGAACAGGTAATTGAGTAACGAGCGCTCGCCGGTGCGCACGAACATCTCGGCGGGCATGCCCGGTTTGATCACCAGGCCATGGAGTTTTTCCAGTGCGGCCTCGCTGACCGTGGTGCGCAGCACGTAGTACGGCTGGCCGGTTTTTTCATCGAGCATCTGGTCGGCGGAAATCAGGCTGACCTCACCCGGCACACGCGGCGTGCGGCTCTGGTTGAAGGCGGTGAACAGGATATCCACCGGCAGGTGCGTACCGACCTTGTCCACTAAGTGCACCGGCAAATGCCCTTCGACTTCCAGGCGCGTGCCCTGGGGCACGATTTCCAGCAGGGTTTCACCCGCACGCACCACGGCGCCTTCGGTGTGCACGCTGAGGTTGACCGCAATGCCATCGGCCGGTGCGTTGATTTCGTTGTGCTGCAGGTCGAAACCGGCCGAAGTCAGTTGCTGCTCCAGGGTCAGGCTGCGCAGTTGCGCGTCGGCCAGTTGGCTGCGCACTTCCTTCTGGTACTCCTCGCGGTGCTGCTGCAACTTGAGGCGCGATTCAAGGATGCCCTGCTCCACGCGGCCGCTCTCGCCAGCGTTTTGCGCCAGGTCCTGCTGCACTTGGGACAGTTGGCGCTGGTAATCGAGCAAGCGATTGCGTGGGATATAGCCGTTGTCGGCCAAAGGCTGCAGGTTGGCCAGTTGATCGCGCAGGGATTGGGCCTGCGCCGACAAGTCGCTGCGGGCGCGGCGCATGCCATTGAGTTGCGAAGTGGCGCCGTCGATATTCGCGCGAATCCCGGCCTGTTCGCGGGAAAACGCCTCGCGGCGGCTGCTGAACAGTTGGCGCTGGCCTTCCAGCACCAGAGCCAGGGCCGGATCGGGGTTGGCGCTCAGTTCGGCCGGAAAGGTGATGCTGGAATGGTTGTCGCGCTCGCTCTGCCAGCGCGCCACGCTGGCCCAGGCCATGCGGTACTGGGCTTGCAGCGATTGCACATCGGCCTGGTTCTGGGTCTGGTCAAGGCGAAACAACGGCTGGCCCTGTTTGACCCACTCGCCCTCCTTCACCAGGATCCGACTGACCACGCCGGGGCTGAAGGTTTGCACGGCCTTGCGCTTGCCCGATACCACCACCGTGCCCTGCACCGGGATGCCTTGGTCCAGCGGGGCCAGACTGGCCCAGAGGAAAAAGCCGCCGGCGCCGACAATGGTCAGCAGCCAGCCCATTTTTACGAAAAAACCGGCGTCGCGTTGTTCAAAACGAGGCTCAACAGTAAGGCTGCTCATGCGCCTGGATTCCTTCCGGCTTGGTACTGACGGCTAAGGCTCACACCCGCCTTTTCTCGGGGTGCTTCGTGTTGCTGGCCCGACAAGGCGCGCAGCACTTCTTGGCTTGGCCCGAAGGCCTGCAATTGGCCTTCGCTGAGCACCAGCAACTTGTCGGCCTGGGCCAACGCAGAGGAACGGTGGGTCACCAACACCACGCTGCTGCCCTGGGCTTTCATCTGCACGATGGCGCTGGCCAGTGCGGCTTCGCCGACGGTGTCGAGGTTGGAGTTGGGCTCATCCAGCACGATCAAACGTGGCCCGCCGTATAGCGCGCGAGCCAGGGCCACGCGTTGCTTCTGGCCACCAGACAGGCCGCCGCCGTTGTCGCCGAGCACGGTGTCGTAGCCTTGCGGCAGGCGCAGGATCAGTTCATGCACGCCGGCCTGTTGCGCCGCTTGCACCACCCGTTGCGGGTCGGCATCGCGAAAACGCGCGATGTTGTCGGCGATGCTGCCGCTGAACAGTTCGATGTCCTGGGGCAAGTAGCCGATATGCGGGCCGAGGTCGTCACGGTCCCAGCGGTGAATGTCCGCACCGTCCAGGCGCACGGTGCCCGCCAGGGTCGGCCACACGCCTACCAGCACGCGGGCCAGGGTGGATTTACCCGAGCCCGACGCACCGAGCACGCCGAGCACTTCGCCCGCGCCTAGGGTGAAGCTGACCTGCTGCAAGGTCGCCATGCGCCGCCCGGGCGGGCCCGCGCTGACGTGTTCGAAACTCACCTGGCCCTTGGGCGCCGGCAACGCCATGTGTTCGACTTCCGGCGGAAATTCACGCAGCAGCTCGTCAAGCCGCTGGTACGCCAATTTGGCCGAACTCCACTGCTTCCACACCGCAATCAGTTGGTCGATGGGGCTGAGCACGCGGCCCATGAGAATGGAGCCAGCGATCATCATGCCAGCCGTCATATCGCCCTTGATCACTAGGAAGGCGCCCAGGCCCAGCACCAACGATTGCAGGCACAAGCGCAAGGACTTACTCAGCGAGGTGATCACCGAACCGGTGTCACTGGCCTTGTTCTGATAGCCGAGAAATTGCGAATGCACCGCGAACCAGCGCTTGCGCAACGCGCCGAGCATGCCCATGGCCTGGATCGTCTCGGCGTTGTGCAGATGGCTGGTGGCCAACTGGGTCGACTGCTGGGAAAACCCGCTCGCCTCGCCCAACGGCTTTTTGGTCAGGTATTCATTCAGGCAGGCCAGCGCGATCAGCAGCACCGCACCCGCCGTGGCCAGCACGCCGAGCCACACGTTGAAGAGGAAAATCACAAACAGGTAGATGGGAAACCACGGCGCATCAAAAAACGCGAACAGCGCAGGTCCCGTGATGAATTGGCGGATCGCGGTGAGGTCGCCCAGCGATTGCCCAGCGTGCCCCTGGCCACGCTGCAGGTTGCGTTCAAACGCGGCTTTGTAGACGCGCAAGTTGAAACGCCGCTCCAACTGGCTGCCGATGCGGATCACGATAAAACTGCGAATGACTTCCAGCGTGCCGATAAACGCGAAGAAGCCCACGACCATCAGCGTCAACATCACCAGGGTGGTTTCATTCTGGGAGGACAACACACGGTCATACACTTGCAGCATGTAAATCGACGGCACCAGCATCAACAGGTTAATCAATGCGGTGAAAAAGCCGATGCTGATCAAAATACTCTTGTATTCACCCAACGCCCTGAATAAGGGCGCAACCGCATGGGACTTCGCCATATCTTCTGATCTTCCCTGAAGCGAATTACACACAACAGTTGCCCGAACCCTGAATAAGGGCGGCCAACTATTAAAATCGAGTTATATGCTTATAACTTTTAATTAAGGTGTTCGTTGCAGCACAACTTCCGGTATTGACGCCGTGTGGCCTTTATATTCACCGTCTTTTTCACGATTTAAATGGATAATGCCGGTGCCTTGGGCATTCATCAGCCAGATCCCGTCCGGGGTCGGCAACCAAGTCAGGGGTCTATCCCCCAGCCATTGTTCAGCGCAGACGACATCACCGGCCAGCGCGTTCGGCTGGTCCAACAGGTCCAGCGAGCACACCTGATCCTGCTGGTGCAACTGCCAGTGGCCGGCCAACTGGGCGGTGGTGGGTAAAACAAGACTGCTAGCCATTGCATGGGCTCCTGCCGACACGAACAACACCTGTGAAGCACAGGCGATCAAATGAGAAAAACGCGGCATTTTCTGCTCCATCCTAGAGCGCGGCGCCGGAGCGCCGCGCGCTTTTTACATCACGCTACGATGTCGCTGGCAACTGCCTGGCCAACGGTGGTGACGAGGAAATCCGCCACGCCGTGCCCGGAGAAGTCCACGGCCAAGGTGCCCAGGTTAGTACCCGAGGCATAGCTCAGCACAGCGTCGCCGGCGTGGCCGGTGAACGCGTTGACGAAGGTCAAGCCTGCACCTTTGGTGATGCCGGACAGGTCGATCTTGTCCGAACCCGAGGTGAAGTCAAAGATCTTGTCGGCAGCACCTGGCTTGGAGTCGGAGCTGGCACCGAACACGAAGGTGTCATTGCCGGCGCCGCCCCACAGTTGGTCCGCCCCGCCACCGCCGTAGATGATGTCGTTGCCGGCACCGCCTTTGATTACGTTGGCTGCGTTGTTACCAATGATCAGGTCGTTGCCCGAACCACCGAACGCGTTCTCGACAGTGACGCCCTTGGCGATGGAAACGTTGCCCACCAGGCCGCCAACGTCGGAGAACGAGGCCTCATTGAGGTTGATCTTCTGGTTCTGGGTAAAACCGGAGAAGTCCAGGGTGTCGTTGCCGCCACCGTCCCATACCGAAAACACCAGCTTGTCGGCATTGGATGTGGCGCTGTAGAAATCACGCCCGGTGTTGGAGTTGAACCCGTAAGTGGTGTCACCGGCGCGGGTGTTGTAGTTGGCGCCGTAGAGCTTCTGGATCGCAGCGATGTCGTCGATCAACGGGCCCGAGGCGTACGCTTCGACGCCGCCTTTGGTGAAGTTCTGGTTGGTGTTGCTCTCGCTCCAGTAACTCATGACGCTGTAGCCACGCGTGTCCTGTCCATAGTCCGCGTTTCTGTACGTAGGGTTGCCGGTCCCGGCGTTGTAGTCGCCAGGGTGAGCCAGGCCCAGCGTGTGGCCGATTTCGTGGGTCAGGGTCTGTCGACCGTAGTTGTTCACGTCCGGGGTCTTGTTCGGCGTGTAGCTGTTGTTGGTCAGGTACCACGAGGTGCCGTCGTAGCCTGCGCCGGTGCCGGGCAGGTAAGCGAAGGCCGCAGCGCCAGCCTGGCCGCCACTGTAGTTGGCGAAGGTCATGTGTGTGTCACCGCCCGAGGCGCTTTCGGTAAAGCTCACGTTGGCGACGTCCGCCCAGGATTGCATGGCCAATACGGCCTGTGCTTTCTGCTGGGCGTTGAACTGGCTGAACCCGGAGATACCATGTTTGTTCATGGTCGCCGAGCTTGCCGAGGTGAGGAAGGTGTAGGTCAGATCAATCTTGCCGTTGTGGTTCACGTCCCTGTACGAGGCTCCATCACGCAGCAGGTGCTCCGCTGCCTGGTCCACGGTGAAGGAGGGTTTGCCATTCACCGTGAGGTTGCCGCCGCGATCATACAGATGGCTAAAACTATCGATTTGCGAGTAAGCAGTGCTAGCTTGCGCGGCAGATACAATAGCTTTGTCTTTTACTTTTGACATAAACGTACTTCCTTGTTTGCAAGTGCATCAGTCTTTGGTCGATAGGAACCTCGCGGGCGAGATCGTCCCATCACTCACCTCTTTTGAAGGCGTATCGAAACTGACACAACTTGAAATCTTTCGTCTACACATATTTCCGCAGCAAAAATGTGACGCACATTCAACTTAAGGAAGTCGTGGGCAGCGTTTATTGGGGGTAATTGCTTTTACTCATCGACCGCAGTCTCGGTGTTATTTAAATATTAAATACACCTAAAGCCACTCTAGTGAGCGGCCCACTTGAATAATGGATCCAATATATTGTCACCGTGTCATTAGCGACATTAAAGAGCCACCACTTAGACTATTAAACAGAGTTGTCCCCTATTACCGGGCCACACTCCAGCCGCTCTTGTGTAATGCCGTTAACAATGTCTCGCTCGCCAGGCCCGGCACCGTGACGCCTTCGTCGGTGCTCATCTCCTCGCCAGCCAGCATGGCATTGATGATCGCCTCCTCCACCGCCTCCGCCGCCGCGCTGAACAGCGGCGATATATGGTCGTTATTGACCATGTGCAACGCCGTGCTCAGCGGCAAGCCTTTGCGCCCGTAATCCGCCGCTGGCAGGCCGTGGTTGCCGGTGGCGAACGCCAGGAACAGATCGCCGCTGGAATCCTCGGTGCCGCCACCCGTACGCGCAATGCCAATGGAGGCGCGCTGCGCCAGGCGCTGGCACTGGTGCGGTAATAACGGCGCATCGGTGGCGATGATCACCACAATCGAACCCATGCCCGGCGTACCGCGCTCGGCGAACGGTGAAGCAATGCCCATCAAATGGCGGCCCACCGGGTAACCGTCTACACGCAGCTCCTGGCGCTTGCCGTGGTTGGCCTGCACCAGCGCGCCGACGGTCCAGCCGCCCTGCTCTGCTGGCAAACGCCGCGACGCAGTGCCAATGCCGCCCTTGAACTCATGGCAGATCATGCCGGTGCCGCCACCCACTGCGCCCTCCTGTACCGGACCGCTGTCAGCGTTAACCAGCGCTTCACGCACGTGTTCAGGCTTCACGTGCTGGCCCCAAATATCGTTGAGCGTCCCGTCGTAGGTTTCCATCACTACCGGCATGCACCAATACACCGCCGGGTCCGCCAGGCGCTCGCGCTCCAGGGCGATCAAGGTGTCCCGCACGATGCCGATGCTGTGGGTGTTGGTGATCGCCACCGGCGTGGTCAGCAGCCCCGCCTCGCTGATCCACTCAAGGCCGGTGGCATCGCCATTGCCATTGAGTACGTGGTAGCCGGCAAAACACGGTTGCTCGCGCGCCTCTCCCGCACGCGGCTGCACCAGCGTGACGCCGGTGCGCACCTGCTTGCCGTTAATACGCGTCTTGAGCGTACTGTGGCCGACCCGCACACCGGGAACATCGGTGATGGCATTCAATTCGCCGGGCGTGCCCAGCCCCAGCGTGATGCCCATTTGACGTGCACGCATAACCACTCCTTACAGTTTTTGATAGGCCGGACTCAACCGGCCACTGATGCAATACAAAATCACCGACAACGCCAGCACACCGATGATGATCATGATGTCGCGCACCGACGCCGCGTAGATCAAGGTCACCAGCAGATAACCGGCGCCCAGCACCGCCAGCACCGCCGGCAGCGGCCACAGTGGCATGCGATAGGGATGCTCGCGATCACGCAGCAGCACCCGACTCATCAAGGCGCACAAGGCCACCGCCAAGTACACCAGGATAATCAGCAACACGGTGAAGGACGTCAGGTCTGCCAGGTTGGAGCTGAAACTCAACAATGCCGACGGAATGGCCAGGAACAAGGTCGCCAGCCACGGCGAATCCCAGCGCGGGTGAATGCGTGTGAACAGCGTGTTGATACGCGGGGTCCACAACGCATCGCGGCCGCTGCTGAACACCACGCGGCCAATCTGGATGACGATCGCGACAATCGCATTGAACACCGACAGGAAGATCCCTGCGCTGACCAGTCGGGACAAGGTTTCATTGCCGTGACTGGTCAGCAGGTAGCCGATAGGGTCCGGGCTGCTGATCATGGCACTCAACGAGGGGGCGCCGATCAGCAGTGCGGTGATGGGCACCAATTCGATCACTACCACCAACCCCAGGGACCACAACACGGCTTTGTGCACGCCTTTGCCGCCGCACTTCATGTCTTCGGCCAGTAACACGGCCGGGCCATAACCGTTGTACGAAAACAAACCGATACCGACCGCACCCATCACCAACCCCCAGGGCGCCAGGTGCAGCACGCCGTTTTCGACGATTTGCGGCGCAAACAACACGCTGACCGGCTGTATCGGATTGCCGAAGCCGATAAACACGATCACCAGCAACGCCGCGACTTCCAGCAGCAAGCACGTGCCGGTGATCCAAGCGTTGAGTTTGATATTGAGGATGCCCAAGGCGTAGCTGCTCACCACGATCACCAGGGCGACGGTTTGTGAGTCGAATTTAGTCCCCAGGGCATTGTTCAGGTAGGTCGCCGCCCCCGTGGCCAAGACTGGTGGGATAAACAGCAACATTACCAGCACGGTCAAAAAGGTCGCATAACCGGCCATGCCGCCAAACACCCGCTTGGCATACACATACTCACCACCGGCGCTGTTGTGCGCACGACCAAGTTCGGCGTAACAGAAGGCGAACATCAGTGCGAGCACGGCGGCCATCACAAACGCCAGGAATACACCACTGCCCGCTTGTTGGATGGCAAACGGCGCAATCACGAACACGGAACTGGCCGGCGTCACCGCTGACACGGTGATGGCGACTACATCGAAAACGCTTAGGGTGGGTTTGAGCACGCCGTCTGGCGCGGGGGAAGCACTCATATCGTTATCCTCTGTCGTTGTTTTTGGTAGGAGGCAGAAACGAAAGGTCGGGCTTTTGCGGGATATGTTTCCCACTGGATGCAGGCAAAAGTAACCGCTGCGTCTGTGCCCGCCAATTCCCCTATTGGCGTACTCCCCTTGACGGTACTCGCTAAAAGCCGAACCCTTGGCCGATCTTTTGCTGGCGGGAGCCTGTCACATGAGCCTGTTCAGAGAAGTTGGCATGCACGCCGGTCTCGGCCGCACGGTCGGGCACATCGGCACCGAGCGGTTCTGGAAGCAACTGGTGCTGCTGCTGCACCAGTGTCTGCCGTTCGATAACGCGCTGGCGATTTTCTATCCGCTCGATGGCCCACCCCAGGCCTTGGAGGAATACGACGCACAGCCCAGCAGCAAACCGGCGTCGATGCTGGTGTACCTCAACGGCTTGTATTTGCTCGACCCGTTTTACCAGGCCTACCGCGAAGGCTATGCCAGTGGCGTGTACCGCCTGGAGGAAGTCGCGCCGGACCATTTTCGCCAGAGTGAGTATTTCCTCAGCTACTTCCACGACAACGTGCTGGAAGACGAAGTGCAGGTCATCCTGCAATTGCCGGGTGTCGGCACCTTGTCATTGTCGCTGGGCATGCAACGCCGGTTCACGTTTGAGGAGACTGGCCTGCTGACCACATTGGCGGCATGGGTGCTGCCGTTGATGCACCAGCATTGGCAGCAAAGCACCCAGCGGGCGCCGGCCATGGACAGCCAGATCAGGGATGCGCTGAGTCACTTCGGCAGCGGCGTGCTGTCAGAGCGCGAGCTGGAAGTCGCGCGCCTGGTGCTGCGCGGGTTCTCGTCCAAGGCCATGGCCGAGCGTTTGAAGATCTCGCCGGACACGGTGAAGGTGCACCGGCGGCATCTGTACGCGAAGCTGGATATTTCGTCACAGCCGGAGCTGTTTTCGTTGTTTATCCAGTCGTTGGGGCATGATCTGGAAAATCCCTGATTGCACGCGCGTTTGTGATGAGCAGCCTTATTTTGGCGGGCGGGCTTGTTGTGCCAAGCCCGCTCGCCATAGAAAAGCCCGTTCCTCCATTATTCAGCGGCCGGTACGAATGGTGTTCCACACCCGCGTACGCACCCGGTCGATATTTAGCGGCATGGCTTCCAGGGCAAACAATTTGCCCATCATTTCCGGACTCGGGTACACCTTGGTATCCGATTTGATCGCCGGGGCCACCAGGCTGTCGGCCGCGGCATTACCGTTGGCGTAGTGCACGTAGTTGGTGATGCTGGCCATCACTTCCGGGCGCAGCAGGTAGTTCATGAACGCGTAACCGGCCTTTTCGTCAGGCGCATCGGCAGGCATGGCAACCATGTCGAACCAGATGGCCGCGCCTTCCTTGGGAATGTTGTAGCCGATGTTCACGCCGTTCTTGGCTTCCTTGGCGCGGCTTTCGGCCTGCAGAATGTCACCGGAGAAGCCGACGGCTACGCAGATGTCGCCATTGGCCAGGTCGGCGGTGTATTTCGAGGAATGGAAGTACGCCACGTACGGCCGTACCTTCATCAGCAGGTCTTCAGCCTTTTTGTAGTCCTCGGCCTTTTTGCTGTGGTGCGGCAGGCCCAGGTAGTTGAGCGCCGCTGGCAGCAGCTCCGGGCCATTGTCGAGAATCGCCACGCCGCATTTTTGCAGCTTGGCCATGTTTTCCGGCTTGAAGATCAGGTCCCAGGAATCCACCGGTGCGTTGTCACCCAATACTGCTTTGACCTTGTCGATGTTATAGCCAATGCCGGTGCTGCCCCACAGGTAAGGGAAGCCGTATGCGTTGCCCGGGTCGTTGTTCTCCAGGGCCTTGAGCAACACCGGGTTGAGGTTTTTCCAGTTCGGCAACTGGCGCTTGTCGAGTTTTTTCAGCGCGCCGCCCTGGATCTGCCGAGCCATGAAGTGGTTGGACGGAAACACCACGTCATAGCCGGATTTGCCGGTCATCAACTTGCCATCGAGGGTTTCGTTGCTGTCGTACACGTCATAGCTGAAACCGAAGCCGGTTTCTTTCTGGAAGTTCTTGGTGGTGTCCGGCGCAATGTAGTCCGACCAATTGTAGATCTTCACCGTCTCGGCGGCCTGGCTCACAGAGGCCAGCAACATCAAGGGCAACAGGGTAATGGCTTTCATGGTTCGATTTCCTGGCGGTTTTAGGGCTGTTTTTATGGCAGGCGATCAAGGATCAAAGCGTTAAAGAATCAATACGTAGGTCTTGCGCTCGGTTTCCTGGATATCCCAGATACCGGTTTCGACGCCGTCGTTGCGCGCCACACTCAAGGTCGAGGCCACGGCGACAGGGTCGCCCAAGGGCACAGCCACCGGTGACGAGTCCGGTAAGTGGGCATTCAGCGCGTCTTTGAGTTGAGTGATGCTCATGGGTTTTCCCGTGTGGGTGAAACGGCTTAGTGCATGAAACTTTCCATGAACCCGGCCACGCCGGTTGCCAACCTGCGGCGCCACGGCGCGGTGTTGGGGTTGGCCAACACCTGGTCTTCATGGACAAAACTGCGGATGATCGCGTTGTAACCCAGCCAGCGGCACGGCTCAGGCTCCCAGGCCTTGAGCGCGCCCAGGCCACCCTCGCGGATCACCCAGGGCTGGGTGGTCAGTGGCGTGTCGCGACCCAAAATCAGGTCAGCGAGGGTGCGGCCACCCAGGTGGGTGGCGCCTACGCCCTCCCCGCCGTAACCGCCGGACAGCGCGATGCCGGTGTTGTGATCGCAGAGCATGTGCGGGCGGAAATTGCGCGACATGCCGAGGTTGCCGCCCCAGGAGTGGGTAATCTTTACGTTTTTAAGCTGTGGGAAGAGTTCGCCGAACAGGTAGCGACGTAGCTCTACTTCGCTGTCAGTCAGGTCGAAGTTGTGGCGCAGCTTTCCGGCGAACTGATAACCGCCACGCGCGCCGAACACCAGGCGGTTGTCGGCTGAACGCTGGCCGTAGGTGACCTGGCGGCTGCTTTCGCCGAAGGCCTGGCCGTGGCTCAAGCCGATTTCGTCCCAGATGCTGGCGGGAAGCGGCTCGGTGGCCACAATCAGGCTTTGCACCGGTAACTGGTAGCGCCCCAATGGCGGCAACGTCGTCGCGTAGCCTTCCACCGCCGGCACCACCCAAGCAGCGCGCACACCCGCTTTAGCGGTGCTCAGGCTGCCGGGCTGCCAGTGGGTGACTGGGCTGTTTTCGTAGATCTTGACGCCCAAGCTCTCCACGACCCGCGCCAGGCCGCGCACTAACTTGGCCGGGTTGATGGTCGCGACGTGGGGTGCATAGATACCGCCATAAGGCTTGGCGATACGGATCTGTTCGGCCAGCTGTTGGGGGCTCAGCCAGCGGTAATCGTCTTCGGTCAGGCCTTGGGCATGGAGTTTGTCGAGGTAACGGCGCAGGCTGCCTTCCTGCTCGGGGTAGCGGGCGGCGCAGTACAGGGCGCCGCCCTTGCGGTAGTCGCAGTCGATGCCTTCGCGGGCGAGCACCTGGGCCACTTCATCGGGAATGCCGTGCAGCAGGTCAAAGGAGGCGCGGCGCTGGTGCGGCAAAAGCTCGGCTAGCAGGCGGTCTTCGCCGAGCAAGTTACCCATCAGCCAGCCGCCGTTGCGGCCAGAAGCGCCGAAACCTGCGGTCTGTGCTTCGATAATCGCGATTTTCAGCTCAGGCGCCTGGCGTTTCAGGTAATAGGCGGTCCACAGGCCGGTGTAACCGGCGCCAATAATGGCCACGTTGACGTCAAGGTCATGCTCCAAAGACGGCCGAGCTACCAGCGGGTCATCCAACTGATCCATCCATAAACTGATAGTGCGCCATGCTGGCATGCCAAGCTCCCCACCCTCGTTTCGATAGGCGGAATCCTAGAGCGCGGTGTCAGGGGCTGTCTTGCGTGCGTGCACGCAGAGAAATTTGTTTGACGTAGGCCTTGGGTGATTGGCCGGTGTGCTGGCGAAATGCGCTGTAGAACGCCGACAGCGAATTAAAACCGGCGGCGAATGCCAGATCATCGACCTTGATCGGTGGCCGGGCTTTATCCAGCTCGGCCAGCAAATGCTGGAGCCGTGCCAGGTTGACGTAACGGTAGAAGCTCTGTCCCAGCACTTGGTTCAACAGGTAGGAAATCTGATTGCGGCTGTAACCACATTCATTGGCCACCCGTTGCAGATCCAGTTCCGGGTCCAGATAGGGTTGCTTGAGTTCGAAGTATTGCTGCAGATCCTTGGCCATATGCCCCAATTGCTGGGGCGACAGGCCCAGACGGCTGACCGTGGGACGCATCGCCTGCGACGACTGCTCGCGCACCAGCGAGGCGTATTCATTGACTCGCCAGATCAGCCCATCGCGCACGGTGATCGCTTCGCTGGTGCGAAACGACACCAGGCCCTGGCCGCCGCGCAAGGTGATGCGGTACTGAATGAACGCAGTGTCGCCATCGGCGCGGATGCGGTCGATGTGCTCAATCGCCTCGTCGGCACCACGCGGCATGCTGGCCTGCAGGTACTCACGCAGTTCGGCGTATCCGATGACGCGATTCTGGAAGAAGTCGTGGTACTGGATCTCGGGATGGTAATAGGACATCACGCCGTCCAAATCGCGATGACGCCAACACAGATGGTGCCGCAAGACCAGCTCGCCGGTGGCTTGGGTGTTCAGGCAATCATCCTCTGGGGCGATGCTGGGCATGGAGAGCTCTGCGACGGATAAACGGTTGAGAGTGCCGAATTTTAACGGCACCTTCAATGGGCAAAGGGTGCATCTGACTAGTGGCTTTTTGCCTAGTTGGGAGTAGGACATGACCCACATCAAATGAGTCGAGAACAACTGCCGAACGGGATCAAAAAAGTCACCTTGAAGGCGCGAACGAGTGCTATTTTTGAACTTCTTCGATGCCAAGACCAGTGAAGGTCATGGCCCCCTGCCGCGAGCTAAAGGAAGCGCTCAATGAACAAGGTGGGCAACATGAATAAAGTGACATTCCCCAATGCCTGCCAACTGATGCGCTGGCATTTTCATCCGATGGGCTTTGAGGGGAGCATGGACGCCCCTGGCAGCATGGTCGCCCGACTCTTCGACCGAACGAGTGGCGAAACACTGATTGCGATCGCCGGCATACCCTGCGCCACCGTGATGAATGCGGCCGATGTGGAGCGCATTATTGAGGCGATCGAGGATGAGTTGGAGTGTTTTGTACCGCCGATGTCGTTGCGGGCCTGAGGCCCTCTCTGACAGACCAGACAAAACTCATGTGGGAGCTGGCCAGTCAGCGCCCACATAAGCCCCTCCCACAATTGAACGCACTGCATCCGCTAACTGCGCTGATCGTCGAAAAACGCCTTTTTCCCATCTACCCGCTCTGAAGCCCTAGGCACATTCACGCCTTGGCCTTCAGGCTTTTCCACATACCAATAGCAGTGGCTCGCTGCTCGGGTTATGCCGACATAAGACAGGCGCAGCACTTCGTCTCTTTGCGCACTGTCATACGGCTCGCTATCGCCGTCCTTGCCCAGGCCCGCCATGCGGTACACTTGGTTCTTGTAAGGCGAACTGGTCACATGCTGGCAATCCCCAAGTAGAAAAACAGCATCCGCTTGCAGGCCTTTGGCGCTGTGGTAGGTCAGCTGTTTCAACCGACGCGCAGGCGACGGCAAGCTAGAATCCACATCAACTACAGACTGAATATGCTCTTGAATCAATAGCTTATCGCTACTTTTTCGATAAAGCATAAGGATCGATTGACCCTTTTGATAGTGCTCCAGCAACCGCCGCCCTAGTGCCGCGTCGTCTCGCTCAAACACGGCCACGGGAACCAAAGCCTTCGGCTCACCACTGGCCTTGGCCTTTTTTCCGGGGATCGCCGGTGCGGCACGCACGATATGCTCGGCAGCATCGATGATGTGCTGGTGGCTGCGGTAGTTCTCACTGAGCATCACACGGGTGGTGCTGGGTGATGGGAATTCCTTGTTGAACGCCATGAAGTACTTGGGCGAACTGCCGCGCCAGCCGTAGATCGACTGCCAGTCATCGCCCACGCACAACAAAGACGAGCGCTGCGCGCCACGGCCCACGTGCATCGCCGGGCCACGGCTACGGATTTCACGCAGGCTGGCGCGAATCCACGAAACGATCTGCGGCGATACGTCCTGGAACTCGTCGATCATCAGGTGCGACATCGGCCGCAGCAGTGGGTCGCTGAGGAGCTTGAGGTTTTCCGGGGTGTTCTCGCCAAACAACGCGAACATCCGGTTGTAGGTCATGATCGGCGGCGATTGATCGAGCAGATGGTCTTCCAGGGCTTTCCAGAAAATGCTCAGGGCTTCAAAGAAGCCGCGGTCCGGGTCGTCCTTGGCGAAGCTCATTTGGCTGACGGCCGTCGGTACGTCCAACCCCAGGTTTTCGATAAACCCTGCAGCCATGACAAAGCTGTCAAGGAGCGGTGCCGAGGCCAGCTCGCCCTTTACTTTGTAGTCAAAACCAGGGCCGGCAATCGCATCACCGGCCAGACTGCTTAAAAGACGTTTTGACGACTCATAATTATCAATCCATATCAAAGGCTTGCGACAGAAAGCTTGAAACAAGGTGCGCTTTACCGCCCACTCCGCGCGCACGGAAAGCTTCGCGTTTGGCCGGCTGATCTGGGCGTTTTCGCGTGAATCGAAGCCCAGCACTACCCAGGCATCCAGCGCCGGGATATAGCCGTGGCAATGAAACTTCGCACCATTGATTTCGAAGGTCTCGCGGCTCGGTTCAATGCCCTTGATCGGCCAGGCGCCCGCGCGAAACCACAGGTCTTCGATCACATCACAAAGCTCTTCATCGCGCTTGGACGCCAGTTCGGTCACGGCCATACGCTTTTGCACATCCGGGTGATCCCGCTCCAGCTCCTTGAGCTGCAGGCCATGGCGCGCCAACGGCACAATCAGCTCGCGAAAGCGCTCATGTCGGCCGTGCAAGTGGTAATAACAGGCGTTCATCTGTTGGCGCTGGGCATCGCTGATGCGCAGGTCGAACGGGTTGCTGTCGGCGTCCTCGAAACCGCTGCTGAGGTTTTCAAACGCTTGCAGCCGTTCAAACCCAGGCAGGCTGCGCACCATCGGCAGAATGCGCGAGTGAAAGGTGCGCACAACGGCTTGGGCCTCGTTGACGCCAAGGGGTTGGCCCCAGACGCTGAGAATTTCCATGAGCTTGTTGATGAAGTCCTTGCGCGACTCGCGGGTGAAGGTCACCACGGTCATCGAGCTCAGTTCGAAACCCAGATAGTGGGTGAGCAGCAGGATGCGCAGCACCAGCGAGGTGGATTTACCGGCCCCGGCCCCAGCTATCACCGAGGTTGAAGGTGTGTCGCTGAAGATCATTTTCCATTGCGCGACACTCGGCTGCGCGTGCGCCGGCAGCAAGCGCGCCACATCCGTCTTCATGCGCTTCTTGACCTCGGCGGTAAGCGGCAGCCGCCAATCGTCAAACAGGCTGTCATCCACGCCAGGCGCTCGGTGTTCATCCGGGCGCGAGTCGCGGATCAGCAACACCTGGCGGCCTTCTTCAAGACCCTCAGCCTTACCTTCGCGATAGCCATATTCCACACCGGCCTCGTGCCCGCTGCGGAAACCGTCGGCTTGGCCATGCAACCAGGAGAACCGATGCTGCGCACGTAAACGCGTCAGGCCGTGGCCGAATAAACGCGCGGCCAGCCGTTTCAACAGAGGCATTTCGGCTAATGGGCGTAGGTCAGGGGGCAGATCAGGCTTTTGCTGCGGCACGCGGACTCCAGCGATGAGGTTGGTTTTGGCGAAGTCGCCATGGTCGCCGGAATCGGCGTCGAGTTCCAGCCAATTGCTTTGCTGTCATGCAGTTAGGCGATGAAGTGAAAGTCAAAACATCATTAACCAATCGAATTATTTGATCTGAATACAGCATTTTTTACGCTTTTTATCGATCATGCACTGTTGGATCATGGCCTTCCTCTACAGGAGACCTGTCATGCTTGAACTTAGACCTTTCAACACCCTGGGTGGCGCCCACCATGGCTGGCTTGATGCCCATCACCACTTTTCATTTGCCGAATACCATGACGCCAAGCGCATGCACTGGGGCAACCTGCGAGTGTGGAACGACGACATCATCGCGCCAGGTACCGGTTTCCCGCAGCACCCGCATCGCGACATGGAAATCATCACGTACGTGCGTGAAGGCGCCATCAGCCATGCCGACAACTTGGGAAACAAGGGCCGCACCGAGGCCGGCGATGTGCAGGTGATGAGTGCAGGCACCGGAATTGCCCACAGTGAATACAACCTGGAAGCCACGCCAGCCAAGATTTTCCAGATTTGGATCATTCCGAATGAAGCTGGTTTGCCGCCGTCGTGGGGCGCCAAACCGTTCCCCAAGGGCAATCGCGAGGGTTTTGTGACCTTGGCCAGCGGCAAAACCGGTGACAGTGAAAGCCTGCGTATTCGCGCAGACGCCCGCTTGGTGGCGGCCACCTTGAAAGCTGGGGAAAGCGCTGCATATCAACTGGACAGCGGGCGCCGTGCGTATCTGGTGCCGGCGACCGGTGTGATTGACGTCAATGGCGTGCGTGCACAAGCACGAGACGGTGTGGCAGTTGAGAATGAGCAGGTCTTGCAGGTGACGGCAATTGAGGACAGCGAGATCGTGCTAGTCGACTTGGCCTGATCTAAAGCCCAAGGCCAAAACAACTGTGGGAGGGGGCTTGCTCCCGATGGCAGTGTGTCAGTCAACTAAGCTATCGACTGATTCACCGCGCTCGGGAGCAAGCGCCCTCCCACGGTTTTTAGTGACTACTGGCTGATTGCGCCGTCGACCAACACCTGCGCCTCTTCCACCAACTGCTTGAGGTGATCTTCGCCAATAAAGCTCTCGGCGTAAATCTTGTAGATGTCCTCGGTGCCCGATGGTCGTGCGGCGAACCAGCCGTTCTCGGTCATCACTTTCAAGCCGCCAATCGCCTTGTTGTTGCCCGGCGCGTGGCTGAGGATCTGCTGGATGCTCTCCCCGGCCAATTGCGTGGATGTGACCTGTGCCGGCGACAATTTGCCCAGCAAGGCTTTCTGCGCCGGGGTCGCCTTGGCGTCGACGCGAATCGCGAACGGCTCGCCCAGCGCATCGGTCAGGCCACGGTAGATCTGGCTTGGGTCCTGGCCTTTGCGCGAGGTCATTTCCGCCGCCAGCAAGGCCGGGATCAAGCCATCCTTGTCGGTGCTCCACACGGTGCCGTCCTTGCGCAAGAACGAGGCACCGGCGCTTTCTTCACCGCCAAAGCCCAGTGAACCTTCGAACAGGCCATCGGCAAACCACTTGAAGCCCACCGGCACTTCATACAGGCGACGACCGATACGCGCAGTGACTCGGTCAATCAGGCCGCTGCTGACTACGGTCTTGCCCACGGACGCATCGGCGCGCCAGTGCGGACGGTTCTGGAACAGGTAATCGATGCACACTGCCAGGTAGTTGTTCGGTGCCAGCAGGCCGCCGGTGGGGGTGACGATGCCGTGGCGGTCGTGGTCCGGGTCGCACGCGAAGGCGACGTCGAAACGCTCCTTAAGGCCGATCAAGCCTTGCATTGCGTAGCTGGAGGACGGGTCCATGCGAATCTGGCCGTCCCAGTCGACGCTCATGAAGCGGAAGGTGGGGTCGACTTCGGTGTTGACCACATCGAGGTTCAAACGATAGTGCTCGGCAATTGCCGACCAGTAGTGAACCCCTGCTCCGCCCAACGGATCGACGCCCAGGCGCAGATCGGCGCTGCGGATGGCGTCGATGTCGATCACATTGATCAGGTCGGCCACGTAGCTGTTGAGGTAGTCGTGGCGGTGCGTGGTATCCGCCTTGAGCGCCTGGGCGTGGGTGATGCGCTTGACCCCGGCCAGTTTGTTGGCCAGCAGTTCATTGGCCTTGGCTTCGATCCACTGGGTGACGTGGGTATCGGCCGGGCCGCCGTTGGGCGGGTTGTACTTGTATCCACCGCTTTGTGGCGGGTTATGCGACGGCGTGATGACAATGCCATCGGCCAGGCCACTGGTGCGGCCACGGTTGTAGCAAATGATCGCGTGGGAGATCGCCGGGGTCGGCGTGTATTCATCGCCTTCGGCGAGCATCACGTGCACGCCGTTGGCGGCCAACACTTCGAGGGCGCTGGCACCCGCCGGTGTCGACAGCGCGTGGGTATCCAGGCCGACAAACAAAGGCCCGTTAATACCTTGGGCCTCACGGTACAGGCAGATAGCTTGGCTGATGGCAAGCACGTGCCATTCGTTGAAGCTCAGCTCGAAGGAGCTGCCACGGTGCCCGGAAGTACCGAAGGCCACGCGCTGGGTGGAGATCGCTGCATCAGGCTGCCCGGTGTAATAGGCCGTGACCAGTCGCGGGATATCCACCAGCAACTGAGCTGGCGCTGGCTTGCCCGCAAAAGGACTGATTGTCATGCATAAACCTCGAAAAGAAGGATTGTGAGAAAAACGACAGTTTACTGAGAGTTGGACTACTACGCGACGGTATAGATCCTACGGGCTTCAGAGAAGTTTCATCCGCTCAGCCTGTTTGCGCCTGCCGCAGGGCTTCACCCACGGCAGCCAGGGCAATCTCCAGGTTGGGTTGCCCGTGGAACGTATGGCTCAAACGCAAATGCTGGTGGTGCAGGCCAACGAGGCTGAACAGCTCACCCGGCGCCACCACTACCTGCTGAGCCAGTAACTGCTGGAACACCTGGCGCATGTCCACCGTATGGGTAGAGCCTAGCCAAAATGTGGCGCCGCCGGCAGGCATCCGATAGGTGACTTGATCACCCAGATGGTGGTCCAGGCGCTGGCTCATTTCCCCCGCCTGCTCGCGTAGCAATTGGCGCAAAGTAACCAAGTGCTGGTCAATTTGCCCGCTGTTATAGAGCCGGGCAATGGCGCGCTGGCGAATGGAGGACAGTCGAAACGAGCGTAACAGGAACTGACGCTGCAATTCGCCGCTCATGTGCCGGGACAGCACATAGCCATAAGGCGCCTCTGGCCCGAGTATTTTTTCGAAAGAGGAAAACACCACCAGCCGCTCCGGGTTGACCATGTCCCGCAGCGCAGTCGGCGGCGGCTGAAAACCCAGCTCACCGAAGGTGTCATTCTCCAGTAACCAACAACCGTACTGATCAAGCAATCGCGCGACTGCCAGACGATCACGAGGCTCAATGGCCACTCCCGATGGCAGGCTGACCGCCGATGACAGCAACACCAGTTGCACGGTTTCCTCGCGCAGAATGCCTTCGAGCGCCATCAGGTCCAAGCTGCCCTCGGGCGCCAACGGTAACTCGATGACACGTACGCCAGCATCCTGCAGCAAACGCAGGATCAGCCAGTCGCAAGGCGACTCGACGATCAACGTGGAGCCCCGCAAGCCCAGGACCTCGATGAGAATATCGAGCACGCCGCGAAGGTCAGCGCCGATATACACGTCGTCGGCCTGCCAGCAGCGACTCGGCGACGAGGTGTACCGCGCCGCCAATGCCGCCCGCAGTTCCCAGACGCCGCACGGCTGGGACCAGGACTGCAAGTGGCGTGGATACTGGCGCACAAGCTCACGCTCGAGTCGCAGCAACGTAGCATCCAGGGACGCCAGCAACGCAGGCTCGTCCCCGCTAAGCACTATCATGCCAGGGCGCCGAGCGGCGACGTACAGGCGCTCGAGCAAGTCCCCACTGGGCAACGTCGCAGGGCTGCCTGCGAGGGGCCAGGCGTAATAGCCAGACTTGGCCACCGAATACACTCGGCCTTCTTTCTCCAGCAGTGAGTACGCGTACTGAATGGTGGAGATCGAAACATTCAGACGCTGGGACAACTGACGCAGAGAGGGCAGTTTCACCCGGGTATCGCTACTGACTTCGTTGATCAGGTTGATCATGTAGCGATAAACCGCCTGATAGGCGAAATCCGCTTGCCGCACGCCACGCAGCGTCATCGCCCGGACAGCTGGAAGGCCAGGCTACCAGCGGCCATAGGTCGCTCATAACGCCGGCTCTGTGCACCGGCGCCTGGCACGAACGCCACCGGTCGTTTGCGGTACAAGTGCTGGAGTAAAGGCAACGGAACGCCACTGGTATCGGCGACCCATTGTTGCAGCATCTCGGCGGCAGGCTTGCCCTGCAGCACCTTGTGCAGTTCGGGCAGTGCCACGAGCATGCCGGGGTGGCACTGGCGCAGATAGCCTTCGAGCCCCTCCCCGTGATGGATGAATGGGGAAAACAACAGGCAGATCAGTTGGCTCTCTTCCAGGCCGAAGAATTGCTGGGCAAGATTGCTCGACGATACGCGCCCTTCGCGGCTGACGGCGTGGGCGATGAGTTCTTCGGGAAACTGCCGACGACGCAAATACTCCGCCGCCTGCACAAAGAAACCCTGCACACCCTCTTCGTAATCCAACTCGCGCAGGCATTCGGCCTGTAAGCCTCGCAGGTGCGCCATCAACAACGGATTGGCAAACGTCGGGTGGCTGAGATGAAAGCCCAGCGGCTCCGGGGAGTAAGCCATGAACTCGGTGAGCACTGGCGCACAGGTACGGTCAATGCCGTCGAACAGGTCGGCAATACCGATATAGGCCAAATGGCGGTGCCCTCCGGGGCTGACGTCGGCCTTGGGTACATAGTGCTCGCCGTAGAGGTCGCGGTAGAAATCATCGCTCCATTCGTCCATCCGCGTAAACAGCGCGTTCAGTGACGTAGGCTTGCCCGTGGGCACTGTGACACCCGCTGCCTGAGCGGTTTTTTTCAGCCAGGCGAGCAACTGGCCCTGTTTACGCGCCGAATCGCCACTGACCAACGCATGCACCCCGCCGCCCCAGGCGGTGACGCGCTGATAGAAATCGCCCAACGCCAGGTAGGTGTCATTGCACAGCGTGGCGCGAACATCGCCGCAGGTCAGGTGCCCGATCATCAACCGTTTTCGTTGGCTGGCTTGACGCCCTGGGGTCGATGCAGGGCGTTGGTAATTGAAGGGCAATACCTGTTCGTTTTCCACCATCAGCAGCTCAACACGTTCATCGTCGTGGAAAAACAGCTGGCTGTAGCCGCGATGGATCGTATCGAGGGTTTCCTGGGTCATGCCAACGTGGCGCAGCGTTGCGACCCGCAACTTAAACGTTCTGGGCGCTCGCCCGGCGATACTCAATTGTGCGGCGCGCAACAAGGCCAGGGTGTAGCTGCTGACTTCACCACCGCCGTGAGCCACCAACACCTTGTAATCGCCCACCTGCTCCATGCCACCTGCCGCTACGACAATACGCTGGATCAACAATTGAAGTGCTGTGCGTTCCGCACGCGTGAAGTACCCAATCAACCGCTGCTGAACTTGTTGATAAACATAATTCATAGCCTGTTCGTGAATAGCGCTCATAGCTCTACTACCTGAGTTGAAATATCAGTTTCAAACAACTACCGAGGGCAGTTGATTGATCTATTGCCTCTGTAAGAATGTCGCCTGCATAGCGTGCACACTAGCACCTTGCAACAAATCGGCAGTGGCTGCGTACATGGTGATCCTGGAGCATCCGTACCAGCAAACGCCCGCACACCAAGCATCCAGGCAGGCGACAGCGTCACCCCTAGGAATATTCCGACAACTTCCTACACCCCTTTAACCTGAAAATAAAAGACTTGCCTGACAAATAAAACCTGACAAATATCCAGCCTCGCTTTCGCGCTGCTTGAAATCCTTCTTGAAAGTACTCGCATCCTCGAGCACACGCGGAGGTTGAATGCTTAGTTGCAAAAAGTGCCGACGGCCGTATCAACAATCCAATCATTACTCAATCCTTGAGTTGAAAGTGAGGGCTCAATTATCAGGACTGGAATTATGATTAACAGATACAGAACTTAGTCGAAAACCCGTTCAGATGCCCCACAGGCATTACGCGAATAACGCAGACACAACGACGCCGCGCTGAAATTCAGGGCGGCATCAGGGAGAAAGGTATCGTTTACAGGACCGAGCGGCTATTTTTCGCGTCAGGCAACCCGCGGGTTAAGCCCTGTCAAATGGCGCATTTGCCCCATGCGCCCGGGGTTTGGAATACTCCTTTGAGAATATTCCTACACTTCAAACAGCTTCAACCTGCAGTGCTACGCGCTCACGGCACGGGCATTCGTCCATATAACGGTGCGCTTCAACGAACTGATTGAACGGAAAAACCGTGGTTTTCAGCGGTATCAGCACGCGATCGGCTGTTAGCTGGTTGATGTCACGCAAGGCTCGTTGCAACGCAACATGGTCCTGAATGATGCCCAGCTCCGGCTTGCCGGTGAAGTTGCCGATGCAGTGCACAAAGAACTGAATGTTCTTCTGGAACGCGGCACAAGCCGGAAATGGCGTCTGGTTGCCACCTTGCAGGCCGTAAAGCACCAAGCTGCCACGCGGCGCGAGTACGTCGCCGAGCAACGACATCTGCGGCCCGCCCAAGCCATCGAACACCACATCCACGCCGCGGTTATCGGTGAACTTATTGATCTGCATGAGCAAATCCTGCTCTTCGGTGACGATCACCTTTTCCGCCCCGAGGGACAGCAGGTACTCGCGCTCCGCGCTGTCCTTGGTGGCGGCAATCACCCGCACACCCAGGGCCTTACCCAGTTGCACGAACGAGGGGCCGGCGCAGTGGCTGGCGTCCGTGACCAAGGCAAATTGACCGGGTTTGACCCGCGCCAGGTCGACGTAAGCAAAATAGGCAACCAACAACGGCGTGTAATGCACGCTGGCTTCAATCGGGCTCAAGACATCCGGATAGCGGGTCAAGGCCGAACGAGGCAGGACGATCTGTTCGCCATACACCGGATAATCATTGGGGCTCTGGGCCGGAAAACTGGCCACTTTATCGCCCACTGCCAAGTCATCCACGCCGTCGCCGAGGGCTACAACCACCCCCGCCATCTCATGGCCAAGGCCGGACGGCAGACGAGCATGGGAAGACGCCAGGTTCTGGCGCCACAGAATGTCATACCAACTGATGCCAATCGCGTCGACACGCACCTGCACTTCGCCCGGTGCGGGCTGCGCGGCTACATGCTCTTCGCACTTGAGCACCTCGGCCGGACCAAACTTGTGAAAACGGATCGTGCGGGACATCGCAAACCTCGTCAAAGTAACCTCTAATGCCATGAACTCTATCTGGGCTTTCCGGGTAAGGCCACCGGTCGCCGTTAATAGTCGACATGTCTGTCATTGATTCCGCAACTGAGGTATTGACCTCAGCCCTTGTAGGAAAACTCAATTATCTTGTGCAGAGTACCAGCCTTTCCCCGTAAGATTCATGCCGGTCATTGTTTACATGTGGCCGCTCTCGTCAAGCTTGCTGACTCTTCCAGGACACAAGATGAACCGTAACGACCTGCGTCGTGTCGACCTTAACCTCTTGATCGTATTCGAAACCTTGATGCATGAGCGCAGCGTGACCCGCGCCGCCGAGAAGCTGTTCCTCGGCCAGCCGGCCATCAGTGCGGCCCTGTCGCGCCTGCGCGGGCTGTTCGATGACCCGCTGTTTGTGCGCACCGGGCGCAGCATGGAGCCGTCGGCACGCGCCGTGGAAATCTTCGCCCTGCTCTCCCCAGCCTTGGACTCGATTTCCACCGCCGTCAGCCGCGCCGCCGAATTCGACCCGGCCACCAGTACGGCCGTGTTCCGTATCGGCCTGTCTGACGACGTCGAATTCGCCCTGCTGCCGCAACTGCTCAAACGCCTGCGCGCCGAAGCCCCCGGCATCGTGCTAGTGGTGCGCCGCGTCAACTACATCCTGATGCCAGGTCTTCTGGCTTCAGGAGAAATATCCATCGGCGTCAGCTACACCGCCGACCTGCCGGCCAACGCCAAACGCAAGGTGCTGCGCCGCAGCCTGCCGAAACTACTGCGCGCCGACAGCGTACCCGGCTCACTGAGCCTGGACGACTTCTGCGCCCGCCCCCACGCCCTGGTGTCGTTCGCCGGCGACCTGAGCGGGTTTATCGACGAAGAGCTGGAAAAACTCGATCGCAAGCGCCACGTAGTGTTAGCCGTACCGCAATTTAATGGGCTGGGCACGTTGCTGGCCGGCACCGATATTCTGGCGACCGTGCCGGACTATGCGGCCGAGGCGCTGACCTCGGCCGGTGGCTTACGGGCCGAAGACCCGCCGTTGCCGGTGCGGTCGTTTGAATTGCACATGGCCTGGCGTGGGTCGCAGGATAATGATCCGGGGGAACGTTGGTTGCGGTCGCGGATTCAGATGTTTTTCGGCGATCCTGATAGCCTCTGAAAACGCACCGATGATCTAAGGTTATCGCAAGGCCCGTCGATGAAGCGAAGGGACCCTCGCGATAGTCTCAGGCGCTGCACGCATCACGCTGTTGTGCTCCCGCGCGGACCCCCAACCTTGTCGATTAGCCAGTGCCTGTCAGAGGATTCTCGACCTGGGCAGCGGCACTCGCTGTTGCCGCCCTTCAGTCAGCTTGCCACCCACTTCAGCCAACGCGCTAAGCGGCATTGCCGACACACTTTCCCGCAGAGCCGCCCGTGTTTCGCATCTGCACTCCGTCGAGTGCTGACACCTTGCCGCCCTTCCAACAACGGCCTGTCACGCTATCAGTCGACCAACGCGGCGTTACGCACCACTGCCCACGATGCAATCAACCGCTGCGGGGTCTGGCAGGTTTTGCGCTTGAATACAAAGTTGCGGCACTTCTCGGCGAACTGCTGACGGTTTTTCACCATGTCCAACTGCATCTGTGCCAACTCGTGTTCGCGGCAGCGTTCGACCTGTGCAACATCCAGCGAGGCTTTACGTTCGCGAGCCGCGGCGTATTTTTCGTCGTGCAACGCGCTGGCGGCCTGTTGCATAAGCCACTCGTTGAATTCACCAGGGCAACGGGGGCCGATATCCGCGATCATGCCGTACTGCTGGGCCTGGAAAGCGCTGATGGGCAAGCATTCTTCGGTGAGTTTATGCGCGACTTCACTGCCGACGGCACGCGGCAGGCTGTAGGTCCAGTATTCGGAGCCATACAGGCCCATGGTTTTGTAATGAGGGTTGAGTACGACGTCTGCACGGGCAAACACAATGTCGGCAGCCAGCGCCAGCATGACGCCACCGGCGCCAGCGCTGCCGGTCAGGCCGCTGACCACCAGTTGCCGTGCCGTGAGCAGTTCCTGGCACACATCGTCGATGGCCTGGATGTTGGCCCAGGCTTCCAGCCCCGGCACCTTGGCAGCCTGGATGACGTTGAGGTGTACGCCATTGGAGAAGCTGCCGCGCCCGCCCTTGATCAACAATACCTGCGTCTCACGCGCCTTGGCCCAGCGCAGCGCCGCCACCAATCGCTGGCACTGTTCGGTGCTCATGGCCCCGTTGTAGAACTCGAACGTCAGCTCGCCGACGTGACCGCATTCGCGATAGCGAATCGGTTGATAGGCCTGTTCGTTGAACGCTTGACTGGCGATCGAGCCACCCAGCACGGGAACGCCGGTCAGTTTTTCAGCCAGCACGTGGCGTGCCGGCAGCTTGAAGGTCTCTTCGCCTGGCTGGGCCTTGCGTTTGAGCGATCCGATCCACAGGCTGCGATCGCCAGCCGCCACCAGCACCGCGTCGTCCTGCACCGCGAGGATTTCCCCCGGTGTGCCGTGGCGTGAATCCAGGTGCGCGTCGTAGAGGTAATACTGACCGCCTTGGATGCTTGCCAACACCCCCGGCTGGCCGTCGGCGGCGTCTATGCTGCGCTTGATAAAACCTGCGCAATCGTACCAACTGAAGCTGCGCTCAGCTTGGGTCATGTTCGGCTGCAAACGCCCAATGACGTTGGGTTGCGTGTAATCGAGCGGCACCGGAACGAAGCCCTTGGCGAATTTTTCCACGACGTCGCGGATACACTGAATGGCGGCGTCGCTCACCAGCCCGTTGTACAACTCGGATTTGCGCACATCGGCAGGCATGTCGAATTCACAGGTTGACCAGATGGGCCCGGCGTCCATTTCCTCCACCGCCTGCAAGGCGGTCACGCCCCAGCGGCTAACCTGCTGGATGATCGCCCAGTCCAGTGCACTGGCACCACGGTCGCCGACAATCCCCGGATGAATGATCACCAGCGGGCGGGCGGGATTGCTCCACAGCTGCTGGGGCACGCGATCCTTCAGAAATGGGCAGATCACCAGGTCCGCGTCGCAGTCCTCGATCTGTCGGCATACCGTGGCTTCATCAGTGAACAGCACAACGCTGGGGGCATGACCCGACTGGCGTAAATCCAGCCAGGCCCGCTGGGTCAAACCGTTGAACGCCGACGATAACAAGATGATCTTCAATGACCGCATAGCTGACTCTTCCTTGAGAATGCGCGACCACAGGTGCTCATTGAGCCGTCCTTGGCCTTTGATGGAAGCGCAAGGTTAGAGGGCGTGCTCGGAACGCCAACTGATCGAGATCAATCTTGTGTCAGCGAGTCAGCATGAGCGATAAGTGGCGCAGGCGGTTCCCCCGTATCAGACCGGCATGCCAGGCTCAATGTCGTACGCCTTCTGAACCCGCTCAGCGCGTTTGCGCGTCGCCTCCAAGCGACCCATTGGGCATTACGGCTGATAAAGCCCCAAAAGGCGAGCATGCTGCGGGGAGGTCGTTGCTACCCGATGAACCAGGCCGAGATCACGGTGACGCGCATTGACGGCCATTGCACCCTATCAATAAGGCCACGCGTCACCCGGTTCCAAGTGTAACGTTTGAGCTGACGCTGGCCTCGGCTGGGGGGTGTCCAGTACCCGCAACGAGGGACGCCAGGTACTCGCCAAACCCACCCCGGCACTTATAGTCCCGTCGCGCGCTGGTGACCACAGGATTGGTCGCCGTCCAGACAATGCGCGCTCCGATCCTCTCAAGGTCGGCCACCAGGCGCACGTCTTCATGCGCAACCAGGTGCTGGAACCCGCCCGCGTTGCGGTAAGCATCGGCACTCAGGCCCATGTTGGCAGCGTGAATATGGCGGTGGTTCTCGGTGAACTGGTACAACTCAAGGTAGCGTGAACGCACCGACTCCCCGTAGTCGCTCCAACTGTCCACTTCGACCGTGCCACACACCGCGTCGGCGCCAAACTCGATCTGACGCACCAGCCAATCTGCAGGCACGACAGTGTCCGCATCGGTGAAGGCGAGCCACTGCGCGCCCTCCTCAAGTAATTGCTGCGCCCCCACAGCACGCGCCTTACCCACATTTCGAAAGCACACCTCAAGCATTGCAATGTCCATGGCCGACACCCGTGCTGCCGTCCGGTCCGAACAATCGTCGAGGACAATCACTACCTTGACCTGTTGATGTTGGAGAGCCGGATGTTCAATGGCGCGTTGGACGGAGGTGAGGCAGGCACTGATATGCCGCTCTTCGTTATGGGCAGGTATCACTATCCCTATCATTGACGTTCCCTCTACCTGGCAAAGTATCTACAGCTATCGACACGGCCCTTATGCAGAAGGTTTAAAGAATCTTAAGGCGTAGACGAACAACGGCTGAAGACACGGCCGCCGTGATTAGAAGGAACGTCGCAGGCGGATGCCTGGCAGCCAGGCGAGGCCTCACCAGGCCACTGCCACCAGACGCCTAGCGTCGGGTGTCGGGTGTCGGGTGTCGGGTGTCGGGTGTCGGGTGTCGCGCTAACAGCTTACAAGTCCTGTGTAAACCGGCTGGTAAATGGACGATTTCTATCGCAAGAACCGGAGTGTCTGCGACTCAATGGCTGCCTAAACTGGCTCGCATGCACAGTGACCGAGGCCGCCATGACCAGCATCCCCAACGCCATCGCACACCTTGACTGGCAAAACATCCGCTCGCAACTCGACCAAGACGGTTTTGCATTGCTGGACGGTTTTCTTGAGGCGCTGGACCTGCTTGAGCGTGACTGGGGTGCAACCTTCGGCTGCCTCAAGCATGGGTTTTATCCTTACCTGGCGCAGATTTCCAACCAGTGGAACCAGCGACTTCAATTGCCTTACCGTTACCCTCGGCAATTCCATCAGTTTCAAGCGCAATGCTTGGCCGCTGGGCAGCGGCAGGAACGCTCTCACCTCATGTGTCTACGTGAGGATGACTACCTGCAGATTCGACAAGACGCTGATGGTGAGCATGTGTTTGCGTTTCAATTGGTGGCGGTGCTGTCGTCCCCCGGTAAGGACTTCGCCGGCGGGGAATTTGTTCTTATAGAGCAGCGACCCCGGATGCAATCACGCCCGATGGTGCTGCCGTTGCAGCGCGGCGATATCGCGATCATCACCACGGCTCAGCGCCCTTTTAAAGGCAGCAAGGGCTACTACCGCGTCAATATGAAACATGCCATCAGCCGGGTCACAAGCGGTCAACGACTGGGGTTTTTACTCAGTTTTCATTTTTCCCCAGGGCCTGGTCATGGCGGCTAAACACGTGTGGATGCTGATGGGCAGCGACGGCACACGCTACCCGAGCCTCCAAGCCGGTGCATTGGGTGGCCACCGTCGCGGCAAACGCTACGGCACGCTTGATTGTCGCGCAGCGCTGCAGACTATCGCTCGCGGAGGCTATGTGAAAAATCGCGTATTTTTTCTCGACCAAGCCTGCGCCACCGCGGCGGGATATCGCCCTTGTGCAGTGTGTATGCCAGTCGAATACCGTCAATGGAAAACTCAGGCTGCCTTATGAACATTCAAACTGACGTGGAGAGCATCAATTGGTCAGCGGTTGATGCCGCGCTGATGAACCACGGTTTTGCCCTGCTCCCGCCTTTGCTGACTCGGCAAACTTGCCAACAGTTGGCTGCGCTCTACGCGGATGAACAGCACTTTCGCAGCCGAATCGTCATGCAGCGCTACGCGTTTGGCCGGGGCGAATACCAATACTTCAGCTATCCCCTGCCGGAAATCGTCGAAGACCTTCGAACTCGCCTGTACCGACAGCTCGCGCCGCTCGCCAACCGTTGGCATTCGGCGTTGAAGATCAGCGAGCGATTCCCGCAAACCCACAGCGAGTTCAAGCACCGCTGTCATCAGGCTGGCCAATGCAGGCCCACGCCGTTGATGCTGCGCTACCGCGAAAATGACTACACCTGCCTGCATCAAGACTTGTACGGCGAGCAGGTATTTCCCTTCCAGGTCGTGTTCCTGCTAGACCAGCCAGGGCTGGACTTCGATGGCGGCGAGTTCGTCCTGACCCAAACGGGCTCCAACAAACCGGGCCAGGCTGAAGTCATCCGCCTGGAACAGGGCCAGGCACTCGTATTTGCGGTGAACAGCCGCCCAGCGCGCGCCACACGAGGGTTCTGCCGAGTGAGTGTGCGTCACGGCGTGAGTCGCCTGCATCGTGGTGAGCGCAGAACGCTCGGGATTATTTTTCACGACGCGAAGTGATAAACCTTAATGTCGGCCCGGTGCTGTGTACCCTTCACCGGTTGCTCCATTGCAGCGTGTAGGCCTGGCGCTGCGCGCTGTCAGTGAATCAGTTCCTTCGCCTTTTCCAGGCATTCGGATGCGCTATCCAACGCCTGCGCCGCCTTGGCGGAGCCAGCACCGTCGTTTTGTGTGCGCTTACCGGTGATCACAAACAGCACGTCAACCCCAGCACTCGCTACGTTAGCCAAATAATCGGCACGCGGAAATCTGATCCCGTTTTCGTAGCGTCCCTGGGCGTTTACTGCCACGCCACCGATGTTTCCGATCGCAGCTTGCGAAAGCCCGAGCCTCACCCGCTCCGCCTTCAATCTCGAACCGATGCTCATACCTGCTTCCAATACCCGCTCAGACGTTCGTAAGAGGTTTTTCGCGGTGCCTTAGTTCCAGTAAAAACGCCGCCAGGGGCCTTTGATTGATCTACGATTAAAAGCCTGATGCGGCCGAGGTTATGCAATGAGCTTAAGGTTCACAGGCGCAACGCAGTGTGATGACGAATAAACCCTATTGATCGGAGAGCTACCATGCACCCGCACACCACCGCGATTGTTTTGATCGAATACCAGAACGACTTCACCACGCCGGGCGGGGTCTTCCATGACGCGGTGAAAGACGTCATGCAAAAGACCAATATGCTGGCGAACACCGCCACCACCCTCTTGCAGGCACGCAAGCTTGGCGTGAAGATCATCCATTTACCGATCCAATTTGCCGACGGCTACCCTGAGCTGACCCTGCGCACCTACGGCATCCTCAAAGGTGTCGCCGACGGCAACGCCTTTCGCGCCGGCAGTTGGGGCGCTGAGATCACCGATGCACTGACACGTGAGGCCGCAGACATCGTCGTTGAGGGCAAACGTGGGCTGGATGGGTTCGCCAGCACCGGCCTGGACCTGGTGCTGCGTAACAATGGCATCAAGAACCTGGTCGTCGCAGGCTTTCTGACTAACTGCTGTGTCGAAGGCACCGTCCGCTCGGGTTATGAAAAAGGTTACGACGTGGTCACACTGACCGACTGCACTGCGACGTTCAGTGATGAACAACAGCACGCAGCCGAGCAGTTTACGCTGCCGATGTTCTCGCAAACGCTGCAACACACCGCGTTTCTGCAAGCGCTGAAGGCTCAATAAGATAGGGAGCGATTCATTATGAGTCGCCCCTTTTCAGTGCTTGCGTCAATCGGTCGGCGCACGGCCAAGCTGCCGCACTTGATTGATGAATCAATCAGCGCCTTCGCCCTTAAAGCATCGGCGAATGGCTGACCACGCGCAACGCCAGCCCCTCATACGCATCCAATGTGATGGTGAACTCGCCCTCAACGGTGAGGTCGCCCTCAACCCGTTCATTGATGATGTCCACCACCGGCCCCGGTGCGATATCGGGCAGGTGCAAGGTCTCGATGATCGCTGTGGCGCCGAAGTTAAGCGCGGTAATCTGTGTGCCCTTCCCGGCTGGCAACTCGTGAACCATGATCAGCAAGCCAGGATGTTCGACATCCGGCACTAGAATCTGCCGACTGGCGGCGATCCCATAGGCACTGCGCACCGCAAGAATTTTTTGCAGTTGCGAGGCAAACGACTCCGGGTCCTGCAACTGGCTGTTGAGGCTGCCGTACAAGGTTTTCGAGCGTGGCATCTGCCCCGCCGATAACGGCGCATCCGGGTTCAGGTCCACCAGGTCGTAGGCCCCGCGATGCACCCAGCGGGTATCGCCATCGGCCATCAAGTGCGCGACTTCATCGGCTGCGAGCGGCAGCGCGCCGACCAAATCCCAGCCCGACAAGGCAAACACCCCAGGTTGCATGGCGTTGTACATAACCAACAGCAAATGAATCTGGCGGATCTGCTCGATATCGGCCGGTGTAATCGCCTCAAGGTCGCGAATGCCCAGAGCTGCCGTGATAATGCTGGCGGTGGTGCAAGACACGCCGTTGGTGACAAATTTAAGGTTATACGGCGCATGCTCGCCAGCCAGGCGTTCGTACATCTGCTCGCGGATATGCTCGCGCAGGATGTTGCCGGGGAAGGTCTGCCCCTGGAAGCGGTAACTGTCGTGCGCGTGCAACGTCCAGAAATGCACCAATTCCAGGGTTAACTCATCGTGGTTCTGCAACGCGTGGATCAGCGAGCCGGGGTCAATCCCCTGGCTGTGCATCTCGCGCAGCATCAGGCGCAGGAACTCGGTGTCACCCATCAGCAAGGCGTGCTGATAGGCCGGGCGCGTGATGAAATCATAGGACAGGTCGGCGCCGCCGTGAGACATCGCGGCGATATCGTCGACGGTGAGATTCAACTCTTGAAAGCTGAACCCTCCAGCCTTGCGAATCGCGCCCCCGAGCAGCTGGTTGCCGGTGATCGACAGCGGATGGCTTTCCGACCAGGCCGTGCCATCCAGTTTGCGCTCCACACCGAGGAAGCCGTTGGCGTCCAGGCGTAGAATCTTGGCGCCCATCACATCAATCGCATGCAAGGCGTCGCCAATAATCATCTGTTGCGCGGCAAACGAAGGGTCCAGCCAATTCAGCGACGGCTGGCCTTCCTTGAAGTAATGCAAGTAGACCCAGCGCCGCGGCTTGCCATCCACGCCCATGACCACCGGCGTCGCGCTCCAATCGGTTTCCTTTACGCCAGGCTCGAAGAAGATCACCCGCTGTAACTGGCCGACGATGTAATGCTTGTCGCGCAGCGCGTCCACCTGCAGCGGGCCGAGATTCTGTGCGTCACGACCCTCGGCGACATCGGGCAACAACGGCCAGTCTTCCTCGCGGATTTCGACCATGTGGTAGAGGCCGGGGTAGTCCTCATACGCCATCTCGGCCAGGCGGAAGTCGGCGCCCTTACCGGTATGCGATGGGATCACGTCATCGATGATCACCGCGTTATGCGCAGCTGCCATGCGTGTCAGCGCCTGCAGCTGCGCCTCGGTGCCCAGTTGCGGGTCGATTTCAAAACTGATGCGGTCGAAATTGCCATCGATGGTGGGCGTATGCCGCGTGCCGGAAAGCCCGCCGGACTTTTTCAGCGGACCGTTGTGAATGCCTTGGATGCCGATCTTCGACAGCGCGTGCCACAGGCTTTCATCCCCCAGTGCCTCAAGCACCGTGCCATTTTCACGGGTCACAATCGAGGCTGGGTAGGCGGTAAACCACACCGATGACAAGGCTGACGCATCACGCGGCCGGGTATGCGCATACGGCTGTTGCCACAAACGCCCTTGCCCGGAATAAAGCTTGGCGCGTTGACGCGCCGCATGCAGCATCGATTGCTCAACCAGCCAGTTCACATGATCGTTGTCCGGCGCCGTCATAAGCCCATTACCTGTGTGCGTGAAAAGGTTACTCGTAAGCATAGGAGCGGCGACAGGCGCGATTCGTTGCATTAACCGCGCAGGGTCAGCACAGAAACACGATTCGGCGGCTAAAAAATCAATCAGCATGCGCAGCTTGAGGGCACCAGGCGACCCGACGGCCACAGCAGATGGAAGGTGAAAGCGTTCTGTGAGGTGCACACAAGGTTGATTGGCTATAGCAGACAGTAGGCCGCGTCGTTTTAGTTTGCAGGTCGTTTCTCCTTCTGGTCGAGCAGTGCGTCCCACGCGTGTTTAACGATCAATGGCGTTATTTAGTTATTGATCATTCTGATCGCAATGCACGCACTATCACCCGGCCCAATAGGAGATCCTGACATGGACAACCACGCCAATCGCTCGGTTCTATATCGCTTTTATCATGGCGCTAAAGCGTGGCTACTGATCGCCGTTACCTTAGGCGCCAGCGCTTTCCCCTGCATCTCTAACGCCATCGTCGGTGGCATTGACGCGTCCGAAGGCCGCTTTCCGTTCATCACAACGATCCAGTTCAAAACATCCGGTGCTTCCCCTCTGGAGCGCCATGGCTGTGGCGCCTCGCTGATCTCACCCACGTGGGTGCTTACCGCTGCTCACTGCCTGGTCAATACAGAGCCTTCGCAGATCGAGGTCATTGTCGGTCGTACCCAACTTAGCCACGCACAACAGGGACAGACTGTGGCCGTGAAAACCATTGTCTCTCACCCCAAGTTTCAGCAAGCGCTTGTCTACGATATAGCACTGCTGCAACTTGAGCGCGCTGTCACCGGTGTTACCCCGATTAACCGAGTGGCCAGTGCGCAGCGACTGGAAGACAGCGAGAAGACAGTCATCGCCGCAGGCTGGGGTGACACCGCAGTCTCCGCAAGTTCCGACCGGTTACAACAGGCTTCGATGCCGCGCATCTCCGATGCTGAGTGCACAGCGTTCATTCCAAGCCTGAATTCGCAGACGAGTTTTTGCATCGGTGTCTTGGCAGCAGGAGGACCATTTCCGAACAGTGGCGACTCGGGCAGTCCGGTATTTATCAATCAACCTGGAACAGGATTTATACAGGTGGGGGTGGTAAGCCAGTCCGTTGTTATCGTTCGACTGTCCAATCCCGAGGTCGCACAGTTCGTCAGCGACACCATGAAACCCAGTGGCGGCTGGAAGTCTCACCTGGCACTGGTGATTGCCTATCTGATCGGCGTGTGGTGATTGTCGGGTTGAGGGTGGCCAAGCCGTTAAAGGGAACCTCCCGTCGCCTGCCGATACTGCCTCGGCGTGAACCCGGTCAGTGCCTTGAACTGACGGGTAAACGCGCTATGGTCGGTATAGCCGCATTGCAGCGCCACGTCGGTGATCGGCAGATCGGTGTGCAACAACCGATGCGCATGCTCCAGGCGCACTTTCTGGATCATCTGCCGAGGCGTGAGGTGGAACACGCGCTTGCAGTAACGCTCCAGCTGTGCAACGGAAATACCGGCGATGCGCGTCAGTTCACCGAGGCTCACGCGCCGGTTGAAATGCCTGCGAATGTATTCGTCCACGGCAGCGAGGCGCTGGTACGCCGGGTGGGTTTCGCTGGCCGATTGCAGGTCGACCGAGATACCCGCCAGGCCGATAATCTGGCCGTCATCACTGTACAGCGGCCACTTGTGTGTCAGGCACCAGCCGGGTTCGCGTGTGCCATACAAATGCAGTTCAAGCTGATCCTCGAGCACAAACCCCTGCTCCAATACGCGCCGATCCTGCTCGGTATAACCCGGCCCCAGTTGCGCCGGGAACACCTCGGCGCTGGTCTTGCCCAGCAGCGGTTGCAACTGCTTGAGGCCGCAGCGTTGCACCAGCGTGTGGTTGGCGAGCACGTAGCGCGCCTCGATGTCCTTGATAAAAATCGCGGCATTCGGGATCACGTCCAAGATCGGCAACAGCTGCGCCACCCCGGCCAATAGCTGTTCGATATTGTGCGGGCGACTGGCCTGAAAAAGGCTCGCAAATGCGCTCGGCAACATGACGTGGACTCCCCATTTTTCGAGCAGATTGCCCCAAGCCGACGTGGCTGTCGAGCGCGGCAAACTGTGCCGAAATCGTCATCCACATACGCGCAAAACATCAATCGCCGCTGCCTTTGCCGGGTTCAGGATAGCGCCACTACCTGCCTATCCAATAACTCACAAGAAGGCGCCGCCATGTCTGCTCAAGGCAAGTTCAAAAAACAACTTTCACTGATGGACCTGACCTTTATCGGGCTGGGCGCCATCTTTGGTTCGGGCTGGCTGTTCGCGGCCAGTCACGTCTCTGCCATCGCCGGGCCGGCGGGGATTATTTCCTGGCTGATCGGCGGTTTCGCCGTGCTGCTGCTGGGCATCGTGTACTGCGAACTCGGCGCCGCCCTGCCGCGTGCGGGTGGCGTGGTGCGTTACCCGGTGTATTCCCACGGCCCGCTGCTGGGCTACCTGATGGGCTTTATCACGCTGATCGCGTTTTCAAGCCTGGTGGCGATTGAAGTGGTCGCTTCGCGCCAATACGCCGCCGCGTGGTTTCCCGAGCTGACCAAAGCCGGTTCCAGCGACCCAACCACCTTGGGCTGGCTGGTGCAATTCGCCCTGCTGTGCCTGTTCTTTGTCCTCAACTACCGCAGCGTAAAAACCTTCGCCATCGCCAACAACCTGGTCAGCGTATTCAAGTTCATCGTGCCGCTGCTGGTGATCGGTGTACTGTTCACCTTCTTCAAACCGGCGAACTTTCAGGTGCACGGTTTTGCGCCGTTCGGGCTCTCGGGCATTGAGATGGCGGTGTCGGCCGGTGGGGTGATCTTTGCTTATCTAGGCCTGACGCCGATCATCTCGGTGGCCAGTGAAGTGAAAAACCCGCAACGCACGATTCCGATTGCATTGATCCTGTCGGTGCTGCTGTCGACGGCGATCTATGTGCTGCTGCAAACCGCGTTCCTCGGCGGCGTACCGACCGAGATGCTCGCCGACGGCTGGGCCGGGATCAGCAAGGAACTGGCGCTGCCTTATCGCGATATCGCCTTGGCACTGGGCGTGGGCTGGTTAGCCTACCTGGTGGTCGCCGATGCGGTGATCTCGCCCAGCGGCTGCGGCAATATCTACATGAACGCCACCCCGCGCGTGGTGTATGGCTGGGCGCAGACCGGCACGTTCTTCAAGGTCTTCACGCGGATCGACGAAAAATCCGGCATCCCGCGCCCGGCGCTGTGGCTGACCTTTGGCCTGTCGGTGTTCTGGACCCTGCCGTTCCCATCCTGGGAAGCGCTGATCAATGTGGTGTCCGCCGCGTTGATCTTGAGCTACGCCGTTGCCCCGGTGACCGTCGCGGCGCTACGCCGCAATGCACCGCAGATGGCGCGACCGTTCCGGGTCAAGGGCATGGCGGTGCTCGGCCCGCTGTCGTTCATCATCGCCGCGCTGATTGTGTACTGGTCCGGCTGGAGCACGGTGTCGTGGCTACTCGGCCTGCAGATCCTGATGTTTGTGGTGTACCTGCTGTGCGCACGCTGGGTGCCGACGGCGCACCTGAATATCAAACAGCAAGTGCGTTCGTCAGCGTGGCTGATTGGCTTCTACGCGGTGACCATCCTGCTCTCCAAACTCGGCAGTTTTGGCGGCATCGGCGTACTCAGCCACCCATTTGACACGCTGGTAGTCGCGGTCTGCGCCTTGGGCATCTATTACTGGGGCGCCGCCACCGGTGTGCCTGCACACCTCGTGCGCCTGGAACATGAAGACGACGAAAGCGAAACCATCAGCGAACCTCACCACGCTGTGCCCTTGTCCCCGGCCACTCACTGAATGGAGCGTTTTATGAAGCGCCTGCACGTTATCGACTCCCACACCGGCGGCGAACCTACACGGCTGGTGATGAGCGGGTTTCCCGCGCTGAGGGGCACCACCCTCGCCGACCAGCTCAACACCCTGCGCACCGAGCACGATCAATGGCGCCGCGCCTGCCTGCTGGAGCCGCGAGGCAATGACGTATTGGTCGGCGCACTGTATTGCGAGCCGGTCACGCCCGGCGCCACGTGCGGGGTGATTTTCTTCAACAACGCCGGGTACCTCGGCATGTGCGGCCACGGCACTATCGGGCTGGTCGCCTCGTTGCACCACTTGGGGCGCATTCAACCGGGTGTTCACACCCTCGACACGCCGGTGGGGCTCGTAGCGGCGACATTGCACGAGGACGGCGCGGTGACGCTGCGCAACGTGCCCGCCTATCGCCATCGCCAGCAGGTGCCGGTGGAGGTGCCGGGCGTTGGTGTGGTTTACGGCGACATTGCCTGGGGTGGCAACTGGTTCTTCCTGGTGTCGGAGCATGGGCAAACGCTGGAGATGGCTAATGTCGACGCGCTCACCGACTACACCTGGGCGATGCTCAAGGCCCTGGAAGACCAAGGCATTCATGGTGCTGACGGCGCGCTGATCGACCATATCGAACTGTTCGCCGATGACGCCCACGCCGACAGCCGCAACTTCGTAATGTGCCCCGGCAAAGCCTACGACCGCTCGCCATGCGGCACCGGCACCAGCGCCAAACTCGCGTGCCTGGCCGCCGATGCAAAACTCGCCCCCGGCGCGCCGTGGGTACAAGCCAGTATCACCGGCAGCCAATTCGAAGGCCGTTATGAATGGGACGGCGAACGCGTACGCCCCTTCATCACCGGCCGCGCCTACATGACCGCCGACAGCACCTTGCTGATCGACGAGCAGGACCCTTTCGCCTGGGGTATCTGAGCCCAGGCCTTATTTAACTGAACGCTGGAGTTAGAACAATGAGCGACAACATCTTCACCGGTTGCATCCCCGCGCTGATGACCCCGTGCACGCCAGAGCGCAAGCCGGACTTCGACGCTCTGGTCGCCAAAGGCCGTGAGCTGATCGATATCGGCATGAGCGCCGTGGTGTACTGCGGCTCCATGGGTGACTGGCCGTTGCTCACCGAAGCCGAGCGCCAGGAAGGCGTCGCACGCCTGGTGGCCGCCGGCGTGCCGACCATCGTCGGCACCGGCGCGGTGAACAGCCGTGAGGCGCTGGCCCACGCGGCGCATGCAGCCAAGGTCGGCGCGCAGGGCTTAATGGTGATCCCGCGCGTGCTGTCCCGTGGTGCGTCGGCAACCGCGCAGAAGGCGCACTTTTGCGCCATCCTCAAGGCCGCGCCCAACCTGCCGGCCGTGATCTACAACAGCCCGTATTACGGCTTCGCCACTCGCGCGGACTTGTTCTTCGAGCTGCGCCGCGAACACCCGAACCTGATCGGCTTCAAGGAATTCGGCGGCGCTGCCGACCTGCGTTACGCCGCAGAAAACATCACCTCACAGGACGATAACGTAACCCTGATGGTTGGCGTCGACACCCAAGTGGTGCACGGCTTCGTCAACTGCAACGCCACCGGCGCGATCACCGGAATCGGCAACGCGCTGCCACGCGAAGTGCTGCAACTGGTGGCCCTGAGCAAACAAGCGGCCAAAGGCGACGCCAAGGCACGGCGCCTGGCGCGCGAGTTGGAAGCCGCGCTGGGCGTGCTGTCGTCCTTCGACGAAGGCTGCGACCTGGTGCTGTATTACAAGCATCTGATGGTGCTTAACGGCGACCCGCGTTACGCCCTGCACTTCAACGAAACCGACGTGCTCAGCGATGCGCAGCGCCGTTACGCCGAACACCAGTACGCGCTGTTTCGCCAGTGGTACGCCAACTGGTCGGCGCAACAGAACTGCGCCTGACCCCAGCGCGCCGCTGTGGTCCTCACAGCGCCCCCCCCTTTTTTCAGGATGACCTCATGACTCTGACGGGCAAGATGCTGATCGGTCAGCAAGCAATTTCCGGTGATCGCGAAGCGATCCAGGCCATCAATCCCGCCACCGACACCCCCTTGGAGCCGAGCTACGCTGGCGGCAGTGGCACGCATGTCGAACAGGCTTGCGCACTAGCGTGGGCCGCGTTTGATGCTTATCGCGAGACCTCACTGGCAGATCGCGCGACCTTTCTGGAAACCATCGCTGACAACATCGAAGCCCTCGGCGACGCGTTGATCGACCGCGCCGTGGCCGAGACTGGCCTGCCGCGTCCGCGCATTCAGGGAGAGCGCAGCCGCACTTGCGGGCAGTTACGAACCTTCGCGCGTACCGTGCGTGCTGGTGAATGGCAGGATGTGCGGGTGGACACCGCGCAACCCGAGCGTCAGCCGCTGCCGCGTGCGGACCTGCGTCAACGTCACGTGCCACTCGGGCCGGTGGCGGTATTTGGCGCGAGTAATTTCCCGCTGGCGTTCTCGGTGGCAGGCGGCGACAGCGCTTCGGCACTGGCGGCCGGTTGCCCGGTGATCGTCAAGGCACATGACGCCCATCCCGGCACCAGTGAGCTGGTGGGACACGCTGTGGCCAAGGCAGTCAATGACTGTGGTTTACCGGAAGGGGTGTTTTCGTTGTTGTTCGGCTCAGGTCACGAGGTGGGCATTGCGCTGGTCACCGACGCGCGTATCAAGGCCGTGGGATTTACCGGTTCACGCAGCGGCGGCATTGCGCTGACCCAGGCGGCGCAAGCGCGGCCGGAGCCAATTGCGGTGTATGCCGAAATGAGTTCGATCAACCCGGTCTGTCTGTTACCTGCCGCGCTGCAGGCACGTGCCGAAGGATTGGCGCAAGGTTTCGTGGCCTCATTGACCCAGGGCGCGGGGCAATTCTGCACGCAGCCGGGTCTGGTGATTGGTGTCGCAGGTGGCGCACTGGAGCGCTTTATCGCCACGGCGAGTCAACTGCTTCGCGGTTGTGCGGCCCAGACCATGCTGACACCAGGTATTTTCAGCGCTTACCAAACCGGTGTGGGAGCGCTGGCAGAGCATGCACAGATTGTCGCGACAGGCGTGGCGGCTACGGGCCCGAACCAAGGACAGGCGCACCTGTTCGTCACCCAGGCCAACGCGTTTATGGCCAACGAACACCTGCAAGCAGAAGTCTTCGGCGCTGCGTCGCTGGTCGTGGTCTGCGCCAACCACGACGAAGTACGTCGGGTTTGCGAACACCTGGAAGGTCAACTGACCGCGACCCTGCACCTGGATGAGAACGACCTGGCAGACGCCAAGGCCTTGCTCCCCGTGCTTGAGCGCAAAGCCGGTCGTCTGCTGATCAACGGCTGGCCTACGGGTGTGGAAGTGTGCGATGCGATGGTGCATGGCGGGCCCTTCCCCGCCACCTCCGATTCACGCAGCACTTCAGTCGGCACGGCGGCGATCCTGCGTTTCTTGCGCCCGGTGTGTTACCAGGACTTCCCGGACAGTTTGCTGCCGGGCGCCTTGCAACGGGCCAACCCGTTGCGGTTACCGCGTTTGCTCAACGGCCACAGAGAGGCCTGAGTCATGTCCGATTCCAACACTGCTGACATCGCTGTGGTCGGTGCGGGCATTATCGGCGTCGCCTGTGCCCTGCAATTGGCGCGTCAGGGCCAGCGGGTGGTGGTCATCGACCCGCAGGCGCCGGGCATGGGCGCCTCCTACGGCAATGCCGGGCACCTGGCGACCGAGCAGGTGTTTCCCATCGCCGATGTCTCGATCTTAAAGCGCCTGCCCGCGATGCTGCTGGACCCTATGGGCCCACTGCGCCTGGACTGGAAATACCTGCCCCGCGCCGCGCCCTGGTTTGTGCGCCTGCTGTTGAACCTGCGTCCGGCGAATTACCGGCGCACCGTCGCGGGTATTCGTGCATTGAATGAACACAGCCTGGGCGCCTGGCAACGCTTGTTGCAATCGATTGAACGCCCACACCTGTTGCGTGAAGACGGTTCGCTGCTGGTGTTTGAACGCGCCGAATCGCGCGAGGCCGTCGATGCGCTGCAACAGCGCATGCAGCAACAGAACGTGCCGGTGGAATTCTGGTCGAGTACTGCGGTGCAAACAGCGGCGCCGCAGTTGAGCGACGCAATACAAGGCGGCTTATTTTTCCCCAGCACCGGACATTTTCTCGACCCGTACCACGTAGTCTGCGAACTGGTAGCGGCTGCCAATGCCGAAGGTGTGCAGTTTCTCAAGCAGCGCGTTTTGGATGGGCGCCTGACACCGGATGGCGTGTCGCTGATCACCGATCAAGGCCCGCTCACCGCGCGCCAGGTGCTGATCGCCTGCGGTGCACACTCGGCCAAACTCACCGCCGCACTCACCGGTCAAACAGTGCCGCTGGACACCGAACGCGGCTATCACTTGATGCTACCCAACGAGCACGATCGACTGCCCTTCGCCATCACCTCGTTCGAACGCAAGTTCATCATGACGCCCATGGCCGGTGGCTTGCGCCTGGCCGGCACCGTCGAATTCGCCGGGCTCGTGCGCCCGGCGAATATGCAACGCGCCTGGCAACTGCACCGGCTGAGCCACGGGCTGTTTCGCCACGACCTCAGCACGCAAGGCGCTACGTCATGGATGGGCTTTCGTCCGTCCCTGCCCGACTCGCTACCGATCATTGACCGGGTGTGCGACGGCAAGGTACTGCTCGCGTTCGGCCACCAGCATTTGGGGCTGACGCAGGCGGCGGTGACGGCGGAGATGGTTGGGCAATTGGCTATCGCGACGCGCCCGATTAAGGGCCTGCCGGCGCTTGCAGCGTATCGCTTGAACCGGTTTTGAAAAACACGCGCGGTGTGAGTTGCTTGAGATGCAGGCGACTCGGTGTTTCACCGTCACAAAGGTGACGCCAGCGCCGTATAGGTCTCTACACCTCTTTTTTATGAGTTGAGTACTGTGGTTGTCACGGGCCACCTAGTAGCCGACCTGATGGTGGAAGCTGAACTCGCTTAAATGTGGGAGGGGGCTTGCTCCCGATGGCGGTGTGTCAGTCAGCTTATTTGTTACTGGCCCAACGCATTCGCGAGCAAGCCCGCTCCACACATTCGATTGGCTGCGTTTTGAGGTCCGCATTTACTCATACTCAAGGTATGTTGTACCGCTCGACCAATCACTTGCGCGGGGTGTTTTGCAGGCAGCGCCGAAGATTCAGATAAGTCCTGCGCTGCCTGTAGGAACGTTATCGTCACCTCCTGACAACCCGCAGCAACACAGCCAGAACAAAGGCTTAGCGCGAGAGCATTGTGCCAAACGTGCATCGCGGCATTGGCATCTGTCGCCCACGTGCTGCTTGAGTAAACATAAGGTGACGATTCAGCCGGTCTACACAAAATAGGTAACTGATAAAACCCGTACATATCTTTGCGTACGAGACCGCTGTCTTGAAAAAAAATCCCTCTTTCCCTATATCCAACGCCTGGTGCTGGGTTGGCAAACTCGCGCCGCCGTTGACCTTGCTCACGTCCTTGCCGCGCCAGGCATTGCTGGCTTCTTTTCACGCGCGGCTGAGCACCCCGCTGGCCTTAGTGATCGCGCCCGCCGGGTTCGGCAAAACGACGCTCTTGATGCAGTGGCGACAAGCGCTGTTGGCGCGCGAGACACAGGCGACCATCGCCTGGCTGTCACTGGATGCGGCAGACGGCGACCCCCACCGTTTCCTGTCCTACCTGATCCTGACGCTGGACCATGCTGGCCTTGATCTTGGGCATCTTGCTGGCCTGGCGCAGGCTCAATCACTGGATGTGCAACCGCAGCGTACGATCACCGCCCTGCTCCAGGCCTTGGCGCGTGCGAACCGTCGGGTCACGCTGTTTCTTGATGACTACCACACGGCGGCAAACCCTCAACTGGACCCCATCGTTAAGACCCTGCTGGAACAGGCCGCGCCATGGCTTGAATGGGTGGTATCGGCGCGCCAACGACCCGCCTGGCCGCTGGCACAGTGGAAGGCCAATGGTTGGGTACATGAAGTCTGCGCTCAGGCGCTGACGTTCACGCCAGCCGAAACCGCGGCCATATTGGGCCCCGACATACCCGCCACCGAACTCAATGGTTTGCACGAAAAAACAGAAGGTTGGGCGGTCGCCGTGCAACTGGCCAGGCTGTGGCGTGGCAGTGGAGATGCATCGCTGTATGGCCTGCATGCCTTTTCCGGGCGTGTCACCGATATGGCCGAATACCTGACCGGCCAAGTGGTGCAACGCCTGTCCGCTGAATGCCAGGCTTTTTTGCGCGATATGGCCTTGCTGGAGCGCTTCAACGCTGAACTGGCCGACGCCGTGCGTGGCCGCAGCGACAGTGCGCAGTTATTAACCCAACTGACTCATCTGGACGCCCTGCTCGTGCCCCTGGATGCCCGTCGCCAATGGTTTCGTCATCATCGGCTGCTGCAGGACTTTCTCAACCACAGCCGCGACGCCAAAGCAGCCCGTGACATTCATCACGCGGCAGCCCGATGGCTGGCCGAGGAAAGGGATTGGGTGCAGGCGATCAGCTACGCATTGCGCGCGCGCGATACTCGGCTGGCGGTTGACCTGCTGGTGCAAGCCGGGGGCTGGGAGGTGGTGCTGTACAACGGCATCCGCTACGCCGAAAGCCTGCTGCAGCTGTTTGATGAAAAGACCGTGCGTGCCGAGCCCGACCTGCTACTGCTCCAGGCGTACTTGCACGCCAAGTTTGGCGAGCACGCCCTGGCCAGCCAGTTACTCGAACTGGCTCAGGACCGGGTTCAGGCAGATAGCCGCTTGAGGCGAGATTTTCGTGTGATTCAGACGCTGGCTGATGGCTACGTCGATCGTTTCGAGTTGCCACCGCTCGCCAGTGATTCAGGCGACGGTATGCTCGCCGCCGCCACGCTGGAAGTCGTGCAGGCCTTGCACGCACTCAAACAGGCCCAACTGCCCTTGGCGCTGCGCGTCATTCGCTCGGCACACGTCAAAATGCGGGTGGTCGCCAGCGTATGGGGTGACATTTACTGCCAGGTCCATGAGGCGCAAATGCTGTCGTTGGCAGGCGATGTCCATGCCTCGGCACAGGTAGTCGAGACCGCGCTGGCTGCGGCCGAACGCCAATTCGGTACAGAGAGTTCGGCAAAGGCGCTGGTGGGCTGCCTCAAGGCGCAGCACCTGTATTGGAAAAGTGCCTGGGCCGAGGCAACCCCTTGGTGTCGCGACGGTTGGGCTTCGCTCATCGATACCGACGGCTGGTTGGATATCGCTGCCGTCACCGCCGAAGTGACATGGCGCACTGCGCTACGCAATCTTGGCCTGCAGCCGGCGTTACAGGAGCTTGCACAGGCGGGCGAACTCGCCGCAGTGCGCAACTGGCAGAGGCTGACAGGCTTGGTCAATGCGTGGCGAGTCGACCTTCTGGTGCAAGGAGGTGCCTTGACCCAAGCGCGTCAGGAAGCACTGGCGATCAACCTGGAAAGCACTGCGAATAACCCGAATGACTGGCGCAACTATGAGGCCGCAACGTTGGCCCTGGCCAGGTTGCAGTTCGCCACGGGAGCATCCAGTGAAGCACTCAACCGCCTGCAACGGGCAGCCAAATCCTTGCAGGGCCGCGGGTTGCAGTTGCCTGCCTGGCGCGTGCAGTTGCTGGCCCTGGCCGCTCACGGCAAAGGCCATCCGCCACTGCAAAACACACTGCTGACGTCGATTCCAGAACCGGTATTACCCGGCCTTCTGCTGGAAGCAGGCCCTTGTATCCTGGCTGCGCTGGAGGCGTGCGCCATTACCGCGCGCAGCCAGCACGCGATCATCACCCGACTGCGCGGGTGGCGCGCTCACCCGGTGCGTTCGCGCACATCTTTCAGTGCCAAGGAAACCCAGATCCTGACGTTGCTCGCCGAGGGCCAATCGAACAAAGCCATCGCTCAGGCGATGGATATTTCTGAAAACACCGTGAAATTCCATCTCAAGCATGTGTTTACCAAGCTCTGTGTCGACAGCCGCACCGCCGCAATGGCCGCAGCGATACGTGTGGGCGTGCTCGAAGCGCCCCATTGACCCACCAACCTACCCAGGCGGGTAGTCCAGATGCCCGGATGACCCGCACCTACCCGCCCTGCTCGTAGCCGCCGCCGAGCAGCGCGCCCTAGCATCCCTCAACGCCAGCCAGAAGTGCTCCGCTGGTTCCAACACCACTTAAATACAGCAGGAGATGCCCTGTGGGTATGGACGGGAAAACAGTGCGCGTGGCCACCGACGTCGGCGGAACCTTTACCGATTTGGTGTATTTCGAAAACGATCCGGCCACCGGCGAACAGACCATTCGCACCGCCAAAGTCGACACCACCCCACCAAACTTTGCCCAGGGCGTGTTGAATGTCATCCGCAAAGCCGAGGTGGATTTGGCTCGCGTAGACTTCCTGGCCCATGGCACCACCGTGGTCATCAACGCCCTGACCGAACGCCGAGGCGTGAAAACCGGCTTGATCACTACCCAGGGCTTTCGCGATGTGCTGGAGATCGCCCGCGCGAATCGCCCGGATTATTTCAACCTGAAATGGGTAAAACCCGCCGCGTTTGTACCCCGCTATCTACGTCGTGAAATAACCGGACGACTGCACACCAACGGCCAGGAGCGCCAAGCCCTGGACCTCGCGCAAGTCGCGCCGATCATCGAAGCGTTTCGCGCCGACAACGTACAGGCCATTGCGATCTGCTTGCTGCATGCCTACGCCAACCCTGCCCATGAACAGGCCGTGTTGAATGAAGTGCGCAGGCTCTGGCCGCACGTCTGCGTGGTGGCCTCGCACCAGATCACCCGCGAATGGCGTGAGTACGAGCGCTCCAGCACAACGGTGCTGTCAGCCTATGTGCAGCCCATCGCCGCACGCTATCTCGACGACTTGGTCACCGGTTTGCGCGACGGAGGCTACAAGGCGCCGTTGTACATCATGCAATCGAACTGCGGCATCGACAGCGTCGAGCATGCGCGGGAAACCCCGATCACCATGGTCGAGTCCGGCCCGGCCAGTGGTTTTTGGGCCGCTGCCGAACTGGGGCGCCTGATTGATGAGCCAAACGTGTTGGGCCTCGACATTGGCGGGACCACGGCTAAGTGCGCACTGATTCGCAACGGCCAGGTTTCGATCAAGACCGACTACTGGATTGAGCGGGACCGGATTAATGCGGGTTACCCGATTATGGTGCCCGTGGTCGACCTGGTGGAAATCGGCAACGGCGGCGGCTCGGTCGCCTGGGTTGATGACTTCGACAAACTGCATGTCGGCCCCCATTCTGCCGGTGCCGTACCGGGGCCTGCCGCCTATGGCAACGGCGGCACGCACATTACCACCACCGATGCCAACTTGATGCTTGGGCGCATTAACCCGGACTACTTTTGCGGCGGTAACGTGACGGCGGACATGTGCGCTGTTCTGCATGGCTTGAATGGCCTGGGTCAGCGCCTGCAACTGCCAGCGGATGAGATTGCACGCGGCGTGGTGCGTTTGGCCAACGATAATATGGTCAACGCGCTGAAGTTGGTGTCGTTGAGCCGCGGGCATGACCCACGGGAACTGACCTTGATGGCCTTCGGTGGGGGCGGCGCCCTGCATGCCGTTGCGCTCGCCCAGGAGTTGGGTGTGCAAAAGGTCATCGTGCCGCGCAGTGCCTCGGTATTCTCGGCCTGGGGCATGACCCTCTCGGACTTGCGACGCGACCTGTTTATCAACCGTTTTGTGGAGACCACCTCCCCTGCTCAACTGGAGCAGGCGCAACAGTTTCTGGACGAGCTGACGGGTGCCGCCCGCGAACAGTTCGTTGCGCAAGCCATCGCGCCTCAGCACGTTGAGGTTCAAGTGCATTGCAAGCTGCGTTACCAGAACCAGGAGCATTCGGTCGAGGTGCTGCTCGGCCCGTACGAGCGCCTCGACGCGGGTTGGGCGATGGTTGAACAACGCTTCCACAGCCTCTACGAACAGCACTACACCTACAACCTGCAGGCCCCAGTGGAAATCATCGGTTTTCATCTGGTGGCCATCGCCCAGATCGGTAAGTTGGCGCCCCAGGCGTTGCCCGTGACCGGTCGCTTGGTGAGTGAGGCCTGCAAGGGGCGGCGACGCGTCGACTATGCCCAGGAGGGCATCCACCAGGCGAGTCTCTACGACTATGCCTTGCTCGAACCCATGATGACCTTTTACGGCCCGGCCATTGTCGAGGACGCAGGTACGACCGTGGTCGTACACCCCGGCAATTATGTGCAGGTCGACCGCCTGGGCAACCTGCACATTCTGATCAACGGCTGACGGAGTATTGCTATGAGCACCCTCGATATCTTTACCCGCGACATCATCCAGAATTCCCTGCAGGCCATTGCCGATGAAATGTTCACCGCCATGCGCAAGGCTGCCATGAGCCCGGTGATTTACGAAGTGCTGGACATGGGCACCGGCATTACCGACGCCCAAGGCGAGATCGCCAGCTCCGGCGCAGGCATCCCTGCCTTTGTCGGCGTGCTGGACAAAGCCGTCAAGAAAATACGCCAGCATCATCCGTTACCCCAGGACATCGAGGACGGCGATGTCTTCATCAGCAACGACCCCCACGATGGTGCGGTGACCCACCTCAACGACGTGGTCCTGGCCATGCCAGTGTTCGCCGACGGCCATCTGGTTGCCTGGACCGCCAACATTGCGCATTGGAGCGACGTCGGCGGTCGGGTGCCGGGATCATTGTCTACAGAGGCCACGGATATTTTCCAGGAAGGGCTGCGCCTGTCATCGGTGAAGTTGATCAGCAAGGGCCAGCCGATCCGTTCGGTCTTACAGATCTTGCGTGCCAACACACGTATGCCCGACTTCATGGAAGGCGATCTGTGGGCCGGTGTCGCCGCCGTGCGCGGGGGCGCTGTGCGCTTGCGCGAGCTCACAGGAAAATATGGCACCGTGCTGTTTTTGCTGGCTATGAAAGACTTCATGGACTTGGGCGAGAAGGTCTCGCTCAAGGCGCTGGCCGCATTGCCGGCCGGTCAGCTGAACCTTGAGGAACTGCAGGATGATGGCAGCCTGTTCAAGGTGCGCATTGACATCCGCGCTCACGAACTGCTGATCGACCTGCGCGATAACCCCGACCAGTGCCAAGGGCCCACCAACCTCAGCCGCGACGGCGCGGTGGTTGCGGCGCAAATGGCGTTCAAGGCCCTGACGGCACCGCAAGGCATCACCAATGGCGGCACATTTCGCCCGCTGCGTGTGCTGACGCGCCCAGGTTCATTGTTCGACGCACTGCCGCCGGCCGCAGAGGGTTTTTATTTCGAAAACCTGATTCGGGTGCATGACTTGATCCTGTGCTGCCTGGCCCAGCGGTTTCCCGAGCGCTTGCCCGCGGGTAATTTCGCCTCCGTGTGCGCCACCATCATTGGCGGCGTGCACCCGGACACCGGCCGGCCGTTCACGCTGGTAGAGCCGGAAATCGGCGGCTGGGGCGCCGAACCCGGGCGCGATGGCAACAACGCTGTCTATTGCGGATTGCATGGCGAAACCTACAACTGCCCCGTCGAAGTCTGTGAGGCCCGTTATGGGCTGTATGTAGAGCGCATTGAACTGAACGACGAGCCCGGTGGCCATGGCCAGTTTCGTGGCGGGCGCGGCGTGTGCATCGACTACCGGATTCGCGCCGATGCCAGCTTCATGACCTGTGGCTACACGCGTTCGGTCGTCCCGCCCTGGGGCCTGGAGCAAGGTGGCGAAGGCACGGCCAACGTTGTCGAAGTCATCCGCAAGGACGGTCAACACGAACGCTACAGCATGGCCAGCAGTGTCGCCTTGAATGCCGGCGACCTGGTCAGGGTCCGCACCGGCGCAGGCGGCGGGTATGGCCCTGCCGACCGGCGCGACCCGCAGGCCGTTCGCGAAGATCTGAAAAACGGATATATCGACGCCGCGACAGCCCACGCCGTCTACGGCTTGACACCTTAGCCCCGAGGCGCAACACGCGCCCTGACGCTCGGCTTACAAGAACAACAACAAAAAAGAGAGCACCACCATGAAACTGCAGCACTCATCGCGTTTATGGGTAGCGCCCGCGCTTGCCTCGATTCTGGGCTTCACGCCCACGGCCCAAGGCGATCAATTCATCGGCTTCGCCCAACCCGGCGTTCCCGGAAAGTGGGCGCTGGAATCATTCCCCGTGTTCAACCGCACGAGCAATGGCGACGTGCGAGCGGGCAGTAACACGGTCCTGGCGTATTTCTCCGAGACCGGCTTTACCGGCACGCAACGCGATCAGTTGCAGTTCTGGGTCGGTGCAGACACGGGATACACCGGCACCCGTAACACGCGCAGCAATGGCGCCTGGGGTGTCGCCTCGCCCAACGTAGGCCTGGCCTATTACTACAACGTGGTGCAGCCCACCAGCGAGTACGGTTCGGATGACTTCACCACGTTCTGGGTCAACCCCACACTCGCGCTGGAGTTTCCCAACGGCAACGATGAAGGCACCGGTTATGGCGCGTTTGGCAACCGCTACGGTGCCAGCTTCAGCGTCGCCAACTACCTGCGCGTAGGCCGCTTCGCCGCCACATTCACCCCGGCCGGCATTCATTACGCGGCGCGCAACCGGCACACGACCGACCTTGGCGACGGCGACCCCACACGACTGCAAGGCGGGGTCAGCTTTTGGCTGGCCAACATTGCTGCCGGTTACCTGGTAACCGATGACGTGTGGCTCGGTGTGCACCACGCCTACCACATCAACAATCGCATGGCCTCGGATTTCAAGGCGTCGCGTCAAGGCAAGATTGGCCCGGCGATGACCTACACGGGATTCAGCAAACAGGGGTTGTATCTGTCGAGCAACCTGAACGTCGATTACTACCACAGCGACAACCTGCCCCGTTCCAATAGCTTGACCATGGCGCTGGTGAAGTTCTTCTAGCGCCACCCACATCATCTATGAGGAATACCCTATGGACAGCACCCCCCGCACGCTCGAACCCCATGACATGCCAGTGATCGTGCGTTGGCTCAACCCGATTGGTTACCCAACGTTCGACGCCCCGATCGCCGACCTGCTGCACAGCATCAAACAGCCTTGCACCGAGGTTGAAGTGGTGTCGTTCGATTTGACGCCAAGCCCCACCCATCTGGAATACCGTGCCTACGAGGCGCTCACCTATGAGCGCACCGTGCACATCGCTCGTGATTGCGCGCGCTCGGGCGTGGATGCGTTAGTGCTCGGCTGCTTTTACGACCCGGCATTGGCGGATGCCCGCGAGATCTCCGGTAAAACCCTGGTCGTCGGGCCCTGCCAGGCAAGCCTGCAGGTGGCCGCGCACCTGGCCAATCGTTTCTCGATCATTGTCGGCCGCACCAAATGGATCGAGCAGATGCGCGGCCTGGTGCACAGCTATGGTGCCGGCGACCGGTTGGCTTCCATGCGCGCGCTCGGTATGGGCGTGGATGAGTTCCAGCAAGACCACGCGCTGACCCGTGGCAAGATCATCGAGCAAGCCCGGCGCGCGGTCGAAGAGGACGGCGCCGAGGCCATCATTCTGGGCTGCACCCTCGAATTCGGCTTTTTTGAGGAAGTGCAAAGGGAGATCGGCGTACCGGTCATCGACCCGGTGGTGGCGGCCTTTAAAGTCGCCGAAGCCATGGCTGGCATGAAGCGCAGGTTTGGCTGGCGGCCGAGTCGGGTGGGCAGTTGTGAACCGCCGCCGGAAGCCGAAATAGAACGCTTCGGCTTGTTCCAGGGCCCCGCCCCCATCGGCAATCGCGTCAAAGCCTGATCCCACAAGAGGATAGCCACCATGTCTGATACTCCCCCGACGCTACAAAACCCTGCGGCGCTCAATCGCAATGTGGGTGATGTGTTCAGAGACGTTCCGCTGACGCGCAACCATCTGCGCTGCTGCCTGGTGTTGTTCTGTGTGTTTGCGATCGAAGCCTGGGAGATGATGATCATCGTCTACACCGCGCCGTTGATTGCTGCCGATTTTTCCCTCGATGCTCTCGCCATCGGCCACCTGATCGGCGCGATGTTCATCGGCATGCTGTTGGGGGCGATGGCCTGGGGCAAAGTGGCCGATCGCATCGGCCGCAAACGCGCAATTATCTGGAGCCTTGGCAGTTATGGCCTGATATCCCTTGGCAGCGCGTTTGCACCGGATTACTCAAGCCTGTACGCCTTGCGCCTGCTCTCCGGGGTCGCAGCGGTGGGCATGATCGTGGTGACCTTTGCGCATTTCCAGGAGCTGCTGCCGGTTCGCCACCGCGGTGCGTTGACGGTGTATCTCGCGTCAGGCTGGCCGATCGGCATGTTGCTGGCGTTGGGCGCCACGGTGTGGCTGCTGCCGTACGGTTGGCGCGCCATTATTGTATTGAGTTCGCTCGGCGGGTTATGGGCGATTGCCGTGGCGCGCTGGGTGCCCGAGTCACCTTACTGGCTGGCGTCGGTGGGGCGTCAGGAAGATGCCAAAGCGACAATTTATACATTGAGCCGTGGCACGTTACTGATTCCCCAGACGTGTGAACTGCAGGTTGATCGGACGACAGCAGGTCGCCAGCGCGATCTCTTCAGCGGCGCCCTGCTCAAGGTCAGCCTGCTGCAAATCGCCGTTAACTTCACCTTTTCGTGGGGGTATTGGGGCTTGCAAACCTGGCTGCCGACCTTGCTGCAGCAACGCGGCCTGAGCCTGCCGCAGAGCTACGGCTTTATTGCGCTATCGGCGTTGTGCATGATTCCGGGGTACATGGCGGCGGCATATTTGACCGGCCGCCTGGGGCGTAAAAAAGTCATCGTGAGTTTCATCGGTGCCTCGGCGCTCGCCGGTTACAGCTTTGCCAATGCCCAGAGCCTGGAGATGCTCTACCTGAGCAACTTTGCCCTGGCTTTTTTCAGCCTTGGCGCTTGGGGCGTATGGGGCACCTGGATCGGCGAACTGTACCCTACCGCCCTGCGCACCGTGGGCTACGGGTGGGCCATCTTTGCCCAGCGCGTCGCGAACGTGTTGGCGCCTTCGCTGATCGGCGCGCTGATCGCCTATGGTTCCTCGTTCAACCTGACCGCCAGCCTGATCAACGCCTTTCTGCTGGTCACGGTGGTCCTCGCCGCCTTCATCCCCGAAACGGAAGGCGAGGCATTGCGTTGAAACCCGCTTGTTTCACCGTCGAATCCGACTGGCGCAGACGCACGCTACCGGCAGCCGCCAACCGCGAACCCGGATTGAATACGTGCACCGCTCCCGGCATTAGCCGGGGGCCCACTTTCATTTGGAAACGGAGTTCCCATGGCACACCCACCCTCGCCAAGCAATCTGGTTTTCCCCATGCAACGCGGGCCTTTTCAGAACAACGGCGCATCACCGTGGTACTCCACGATCAACCTTGGCACGCCGCCACAACCGTTGAAGTTGTGCCTCGATTCAGGCACCAATATCAACTGGATCACATCGACGCTCTGCCCGGCCGACCAGTGCGTGCATTTCGCCGATGGCCGTTTTGACGTTAAAGCGTCCAGCACCTTCAGCTATACCGATTGCCTGCGCAGGCCTTACAGCTTCGGGCCATGGGGCACGATGCAAGTCGAGTCGGCCAGCGACGTATTGACCACGCCGACAGGCACTGACTTGCGCACGCAGTTGTTGGTGGCCACCGCCTATCAAGGTGAGCAATTCAAGCAGCTCGACTGGGACGGCGCGCTCGGCCTGCCTTGCAGCAGCGCGTATGTGGAAGGTCGCAGTTCGTTTGTGCTGCAAACGTTGATGCGTGAGGGGCAACTGGACCCCGCTTACCCCTTTGTCGCCTTCGACTGGAATCGCCAAGAGCGCACTGGCAGTTGCCAAATGGGCGCCGTCGATCCGTTGAAAACCCAAGGCCCACGCGTGTTCTTGCCCTGGTCGGTTTACACCGCCCTGCCCGGGGTGGAATACCTGTGGTCAACCGACTTGAAAACGTATGCCGTAGGCACGGAGCAACTGGCGTGCGATATCAAGTTCGCTATCGACTCCGGCTCTTCGCGGTTCAAGGGCGACGACACGCTGATGCGCCAGACCCTGGCGCGCATTGCCTTGGGCGATCAACCCGAGATTGTACTGGGATTCGCTGACGGCGAAATTACGCTGGGCGCCGACCTCTACAACTGCTTCATCGAGGAAGGTCCGCAAAAAGGCCAGACACTGCCTCAGTTCAATCCACTGGGGATTCGCGATCTGGTGCTGGTGGGGTCGGTCGTGATGGAGCACTGCTATACGGTGTATGAATACCGCGTGGTGAAATGCTCCAACACGCTGTATTCCCTGGCCCCGGTCGGCGTCTGGCTGTTCAATCGCGCCGATGGTCCGCCGATTATCACGCGGTCTTCAACGAGGCGCTTCGTACCCGGCACACGAGCCGTACTCAATGAAACGCTCACGCCCACACACAGCGCCTCGGTCGCTGGCACGTGGCAGAACGACTATGGCTCCGTTATGACCCTGGAGCTGTCGGGACAACACGTGCGCGGCACTTACCAATCGTCAACCGGCTCAAGCGGCCGATACGACGTGATCGGGTTCTGTTTAGGGCCAGGCGCCACTCATGCGCTGAACCCACCGATAGCGTTGGCCATTGAGTGGCACGACGTTGACGAACAAACGCGTGATCCAAGTTGGCACTGGGTCTCTGGATTGAGCGGGCAGCTGAGTACCGCCGACCAAGGCGATGTGCTGACACTCTCACATCTATTGATCGCATCCACTGACTTCCCAGACCTGGCGCGACGAGGAAACTACATCGACAAGCTGGTCTATCGTCGCGTGGCACCGTCAACACTCGCCCAGCCCTGCGCCTCTTTCGCGTCGATACCAGTCGAAAACCAGTTGAGCGGTCGTTGGTTCGCCAGCGATGAAACATGCCTGACTTTGCGTGTCGAGGCTGACAGCCAGCATCGATTTGGAATGGTTAAGGGGCACTTGACGTTGGGTGGCGCCGTCAGCGACGTCTGCGGCTTTACCGATATCACTGCGACAGCGAGCCAGCTCGCATTTCAATCCGTAAGCTTGACCGTCATCAATCCCCACGAAGGCGCAGTTTCGACGCTGTGTGGCAGCTTGGATCTGGTCGGGCAGACGTTGAACCTGCTGGTATTGGCAAGTTCACCTTCGGCCCCCGCACAGGCGTACCTGGCAACCCGGCTTTGCTCGTTAAACTGCACCCGCGCTACTTGACTAGCCTTTTTTCCTTCGACGGCCTGTAGCCAAAATACGCGCTATAGCACTTACTGAAATGGCTCGGCGAAACAAACCCGCAGGCCACCAGCACGTCCACTTGCGACAACTCGGTATGTTGCAACAAACGCCGCGCCTCGGTGACGCGCAACTCCATGTAATAGCGTTGCGGCGTAGTGCCCAACTGCTCCTTGAACAGCCGCTCCAATTGGCGCCGGGAGCGGCCGGCGTAGACAGCCAGCTGGTCCAGTTCCAGCGGTTCTTCGAGGTTGGCGTCCATCAGCTTGACCACTTCGCGCAGCGGCGCGCTGACGCAGACGTTCTCTGTGGGTTTGATACGCCGGTAGCGGGACTCTTCGAAAGACAGGATGTCCTCAATACCCTCAACCAACGCTTTGCCATGCAGGCCCTTGATCCAATCGAGCGCCATGTGGAAGGCCCCCGATGGGCTCGACGCCGTGAGCCGGTCACGGTCAATCACATAGGGTTCGCTGGTGACCTGGGCGGCCTTGGCAACTTCCGCCAGCGCCGGACGATGTTCGGGGTGGATGGCGCAGCGGTAGTCCTGCAATACACCGGCGCGGCCAAGAAACCATGCACCATTCCACAGACCGGCGAGGCTGACACCCAGTTCGGCGGCGGTGCGCAACAGTTGGATCAGCTCATCACCGGCTTTGAGTTCGGTGCGAAACCCTCCGCAAACAACCAACAATTCCAGACCTGACAGCGCCGACAGTTCCAAGCGCGCATCGGGGCGAATCACCAGGCCCAGATCACTGATGACCTCGCCATCGCCGCTGCCGAAGGTTCGCGTGGCAAACAGGTCGGGGCGCAGCAGGTTGGCGGTGATCAGGGTGTCGAGGGCCTGGGTGAATGCGGGCAGGGAGAAATGTTCGAGCAGCAAAAAGCCGACACGAGTGGCCACGGCCGGTTGCTGGGGTATTTCGTTGAGGTAGCGCAGGTTCTTGCCTTTCATGCCACCGCTGAACTCGCGTCTTTCCATTGAGGCTTAGCTCACTCTTATTATTGATGCAGTAGGCGTCATCTTAGAGGATTGCGGAACCGAATCGGCGAAATCGTGGCGTCCAGTTCTCCACGATCTGCGCCGACGCCAGCACAGGGTGCGCACGGCCGCGCGCTACGAAGCCGAGGTAGTGTGAGTCTGCACTGTTATCGCGGTTGTCACCCAGCATGAAATAACTGTCACATCGCCTTCCACCAGCGTTGGACTCGTGAGTTTACGTCTGATCTTCACAAATCCCACCGCCTCCCAAGCCCGTTGCCAAGCAGCTACGCCTCCATCTGATACGGTTTTTTCTGCGCCATCTGCGCCTGTATCGAAAACTGCCTGGGGCGGATAATAGGGCCATTCCCGACACCCTTGTCGAGCGCGACAGGAATGTTCCTGACGCCCCCTTCCCTTCGGAGGCCTTATGACCAAGATGGCACTTTTTCTGTTCGGTTTTTTGGTGTTGACCATCGGTATCGGCTTGCTGGCGACCATCTCACCAGTCTAAAACAGGTCAGCAACTGGTCACCCTTTCGACATGCGCCGAGTTGCGCGCAGCCTGGTGGGTTCAATGGGTAAAAAGCATCGGGTACAGCGACAGCACCAACAATCCGGCCATCAACCCGTTGAACACTCTAACCCAGCGTGGCTCGCGCAACACAGTGCGCAGGCCGGTGCCACAGACCACCCAGACACACACGCTGGGCAAATTCACCACCGCGAACACCAAGGCAATCACCAACACATTGGTCACATAACCCTCGGCTGGCGTATAGGTGGTGATCGCGCCCAATGCCATGATCCACGCCTTGGGGTTGACCCACTGGAACGCCGCCGCGCCGAGGAAGGTCATGGGCGTGCTGTGCTCGTCACTGCTAGTGGACATGCCGCCTGCGGTCGCGATTTTCCACGCCAGGTACAACAAGTAAGTCGCGCCCACATAACGCAACACTGTGTAGGCCCACGGCAACACTTTAAACACTTCGCCCAGGCCCAGACCTACCGAAATCACCAGCAGCATGAAGCCAATGCTGATCCCCAACGCGTGGGGCATCGAGCGGCGAAACCCGAAGTTCACCCCCGACGCCAGCAACATGGTGTTGTTGGGCCCTGGGGTGATCGAGGATACGAAGGCAAACAGTACAAAGGCTGACAGCAGGCTGGTAGACATGAACATCGCGAGGCATCCGAACGGCGGCGGTATACCTGCGACAGTAGTGGGTTCTGGAACCCTGCGCCCCGTACAGCTAAGGGCGGATCAAGGCGTACACTTTGGCTTTGTCGAGCCGTTCGCGACAATGGGCGGCCGGTTCAAGCATTTGCAAATGGGCATGGGCCGCGATGCCGTAGTCGCGGCCTGGCACAAAGGCACTTTTACCGTGGCCGGCGAGCTCTGGAATGATCACGCGGTAGTCATCCCAAAGGTGGCGGGTACACCCCAGCTAAACGCCTTTGTCGCGACTTAAAACCGTGCAACAGCAGCACGGCTGGTGCGTGGGATTGCTCTGACCGACAGGTAGACTTGCTCACTTCGTTTGCATCCACGCTGAACACATCACAAAAGGATGAGGGATGAGGGTCATCAAGTTATTACTGCTTTCGCTGCTGTTGCCTTTTGGTTGCGACTTGGACTTGACCTATCAAAAGCCGCGCCGGGTATTCACGCGCAGGTTTGTAGCCCTCTGCGTGATGGTCGCGGTGTTTGAGTTGCTGATACTGAATGACATCTATAACAAATAACCACCTGTCGCCTGTTTAAAACAGTTCCCGATGACTCGCCGGGAACCGTTCATCTTGGCTGACAACGCACGGAACTCAGTTTTGAGGCCGTTGCTTGGTCGAGTCCAGCTCAGCTTTTTTGGCGGTGGAAATTTCAGTGATTTGCGCTGACTTGGCGATGGCCAGGTCGAACGTGTCCTGCATTTTAGCGATGGCGTCGGTTGCCGTACCCTTGAGCCCACCGTTGGCGGCCCAATCGAAGTTCCACACCCCCGACAGGTTGTCGGCGCCCGCTACGTCGTGCGTTTCGATGGCGGTGAAAACATCAGGGTGTTTTTCCATATACTTGGCAGCGTCGCAAACATCGGCTGGCACCTTACCTGAGGCGTTATTCGCCAGTTGCGTCAGCTCCTGCCTGGTAATCGCCGACTTGCCCGTCTGGCGCATGTAGTCGGCGATAACCTTGCTGGATTTGGCAATGTTCAACTTGTCGTCGAACGTAGAAGGCGAGGACTTTGGCGTGTTTGACCCGCCAGACGCGGGCGTTACGGTAGTAGACATCGGCGCTGCTCCCTCAATGGAACGAATAAAATCGTCGTGCTGACGATACCCTGATGCGGACGTTAACATGGGCAAAGGGCCATTCCTCACGCTTCACAACATTTCACAACGACAGGGCGATTTTCGCAGCGTTTCAGACCGTTTAAATAGGCGGATATGGGCGCGTAAACGCCCGCTACTGGCGATACTTTGGCAGTGGTGGTGCCGGAAATGGCTCAATGACTTTGCCTCGTTGCATAAGGCGCTGGGGCTTAGCTGGATTATGCCCTTGAAGATGCGACCGGGTTGAGCACGCTTTCATGGGTTAAAAAAGGAACGTACGGATGCCGTTTTCATTTGAAGAAAGAACCGCTTTGCTTGCTCTCAAGGGCGTAGGCCCCACCGTGATTACGCGGTTGGAACAGATGGGTATTGCGTCGATGGACGAACTTGCAAAGGCGCACGTGAGTGACATCCTCGCGCAAGCATCGGCGGCCCTGGGTTCAACGTGCTGGAAGAACAGCCCTCAGGCCCGTGCGGCCATTACGGCGGCTGTGGAACTGGCAAGGGGTCCGGGGAGGACGTCTGAGCCTGACTATTTTTCTACCCCGTGAAAGCCGGTACTTGCACGACATCCCTGCTTACACCACGACCTGTTTAACGAGCTGCATGACAATCACAAAACTCCAGCACTGAGGCCCCGATGCAAAAAGCTGAGTGCTCGGCTGGGCTAAGTCTTTTTCGTGAGCGCTACGAACCTACAGGCTTCGCTGCGATGCACCCATTCACCTGCTCACACAATGACGTTATGAAGAGGTGCATCCACTTTGAGGGTTGGCTCGTAGATTCAATACCCTCACCGGAGGGCATAAGAGCCAAGGAGATACATCATGTACGCCTTTTACAAAAAAATTGCTGCAGCAGCCTGCTTTACTATTCTCTGTGCCACCGCAACGCTGAGCTTCGCCGCCGACACCGTGATGGTCGGAGGCGCAGCGATGTACCCAAGCAAAACCATCGTCGAGAACGCGGTCAATTCAAAGGACCACACAACGCTCGTAGCAGCGGTCAAGGCTGCCGGGCTGGTTGATACGCTTAATAGCAAAGGCCCTTTCACCGTGTTTGCACCCACCAACGAAGCCTTTGCCAAGCTGCCGGCAGGTACCGTGGATACGCTGGTCAAGCCGGAACACAAAGCCGACCTGACCAAGATCCTGACCTACCACGTCGTTCCAGGCACTCACACATCGGCACAACTGATGGCAGACGCGAAGAAGAACGGCGGCACTGTTGTGCTGAAAACCGTGCAAGGTGAGTCGCTCAGTATCAAGCTGCATGATGGCAAGCTTTGGGTGGTCGATGCCAAGGGCGGCAAGGCCAGTATCAGCATCGCCGACGTGATGCAGTCCAACGGCGTGATCCACGTTGTCGACTCGGTCTTGATGCCTTAAACGCCGTGCCATCCCGGCAAAACCAGCGTTTGCCGGGTATCAAACGCAAGGATGCCTGGCAGCGAAATCCTGCGAAAAAATCTTGGAAACATCGAATCACGCGTTTGAAAAAGGCGTGATTGCAGTTTCCACTGACATCACTGCGCAGGTGATCCAAGAGCCTGCTGGCGCCCTGAGGGAGCTCAGGCATACACACCCCCCGGCGCGTCGACTAACGGTCGTAGAAATACCACCTCACCGACATCACGGTGGCGCCCCAACCAAGGGTGAGCAGCAACAAGAGACCTGCAAGGTGCCGATCCATGGTGACCGTTCCAAACGCTATGATCGCACTACGCACGTGGTTCATAAATTCTGCAACAAAACCGGCCTGGCGCGGATAGTGATTGGCCGTACGGGCATAGCGCGGCGCAATAAGTTTCAACACGTGCAAGCGCGGGCCGGTACCCTGTAAATAAGCCCCCCCCGAGCAGGGGAAATTGAGAAATGTGGCAGTGGATTTAGCGTATGAACGATATTTACTTACTGATAGAGCATGGAAGAGATCAAGGTGAGGTCTACATTTTAGGTTGGTTTGAGGACAAAAAATGCGCTATGGATGTTGCTGAAGCGAAGGAGTGGCAGGCCTATCGAGACGCGTTGAATGCCGAGCACGCTTGGTCGCTTCATAAGCCCGTTCCACCTGACCAGACCCAGTATCGGCGCTTCTGGGTTCAGGCCGTGTCCAAGTTTGATTCAACGCCCACTCAAACCAGCTCGGCCACTCACTAAGGCGTCGCAGTACGCAAGCGACAGGCAACATGCACTTGAAGGGGAGCGCACTGCCATTCTGTGCGCGCTGCCCAGTGATGACAAAGAGCACGTCAACGCCGGCTCTGGGAACAGCAGCCAGCACGATCCACGCGCGTGCGCACAGAAAACGCGGCACAGCGCAAGATTCGACAAAATCCAGACAGGATCACAAACACCAACACTCAGGCCCAGCCAAGCCGCGTCGTAGGTAACTCATCAGTTCACCCTTCGCGCTATTTTTCACCTGCGTCATAGCTACGTCGGCAGGCTTGAATTGCCTCCATATTCTCGACGGTCCAGTCGAACAGAACCGAGAAAGGCCCCTGCAACGATCGACCAAGGGGTGTCAGGGCATACTCAACACCAAGCACCCGCCCCTCCAGAACTCTACGCGTCAACATTCCGTTGCGCTCCAGTTTACGTAGCGTCTGGGTCAGCACGCGCTGGGTGATGCCATCGAGGCGACGCTTGATGCCATTGAAGCGACAGGGCTCGCACAAGACAGCCAGAACCATCATCGACCACTTATCTGCTATCTGATCGAGTATTACGCGGCTCGGACAATCGGCGCGGTAGATCGGGTCAGTGTCTTCCATTGGTATCCTCCAGCACCCCTGGGATGCTTCAGGTGCGTAATTGACTCTAGGTATCCGAAGAATACTATCAGGTCATTAACGTACCTAACCCAGGAAAAACAGAGATGACAGACACAGGCTTTGGCAGGCTTCACATTTCGAGCTCGAATGGCGTCGCAACGATCACGATTAATAATCCGCCGGTGAACGTCCTCGACGTATCGTTGATGAGCGAGATACGCCGCTTTCTCCTTTGCGCTCGTGATGACACAAACACCCGCGTGCTGGTTTTCCAGAGTGCTGATCCCGAGTTTTTCATTGCGCACGTCGATATGACATTGATCGACGAACCGCACGCGTTTGACGATTTTGTTCATGAGCCTCCAGGGGGGCTCAACCCGTTCCAGGCATTCGGCGAACTGCTGCGAGATCAGCCACAGGTCACCATTATCAAGCTCGCCGGATTGGCGCGCGGGGGAGGTGCAGAATTCATCTCAGCGGCCGACATGGTATTTGCCGCGCAAGGCCGAGCAGGACTGGCCCAATGCGAAGCGCTGATGGGCATCACACCGGGAGGCGGAGCCACTCAATACCTTTCTAGTCGAATGACGCGTGGCCGAGCGCTTGAAGTAATACTTGGTGCCGATCTGATCGACGCCAATACGGCAGAGCGTTACGGATGGATCAACAGGGCAATACCTGCGGACCAACTTGACGGTTTTGTTGATCGGCTGGCGCGCAACATCGCTGCACTGCCCGAAGGGGTCATCGCCGCCGCCAAAAAAGCAATGCCCAGAACAGACCTGCAGGAAGGCTTTCGCCGCGAGCACGATGCCTGGGCGGGACTCTTCGAACGTCCGGCGGCTGAAAAGCTCATCCGGGGAGGGCTCAAGGCTGGCGCGCAGACGAAAGAAGGAGAGCGAAATCTGGAGAGCCTTCTGCGAGGGCTGAAACGATGACCCATCCCTTCGTTCGACCTGGCTTTAAAAAACACTATTACAGACACTTCATCGAGGCTGTTACGTAACCGCGCCACTACCAGGCGATCGGGATACGAAATTCGGCGGCAAGGTCAGAACACCCAATAGGGTAGATAAATCTCACTCAGGACAAGGCAGTCTTGGTTGAGACAGACAGAAATATCAGTTCAAAACTTTTCACGCGCGCACAAGACGTCAACTACAATAAAAAATAGGCAAATCTAGCGAGTCATCCAAGCACCGATCATCTTAGCTGCCATTGCTTCGCCTTAGGGCACACACACACTTATCTCGGGTATCTGTATGTTCAACAAAACCTTAAATAAAGAGCTCGTGGAGTTAAAGGCTGAGTTCAAAAAGCTGCAGGAACTACAAGACGGTGTAAACACCGAAATGGTCACCATGACTGTCGACAGCAACATGATAATTACCTGCATCAATAAAAATTTCGCCAACCTCGTAGGGTATGACCAAGCTGAATTGATTGGGGCCTCACTAGGCACCCTATCGCCCTCGTATGTCACAGAGCTTCCTTGCTATAAAAACTTCATGCGCGCGATGTCTGAAGGACGCTCAGTCAGCGATGACTACAGGTACATCACAGCCGACAAACGAATGGTTTGGATACACGCAGCTTGGTGCCCAGTCAAAGATGAAAATGATCGTGTAACCCATATGGTCTGTTATGGACTGGACGCCACAGATTCTATAGACAAGTCCCGTGAGAATAGCGAATTTATCCAAGCACTGCTGAGATCTACCGCAGTGATAGAGTTCGACACCTCGGGAAAAATAATCACCGCGAACGCTAACTTCTTAAATGCGGTGGGTTATACACTTGCACAACTGTCAGGGAAACATCACAGCTTATTTTGTGAGCCCGCCTACACGTCCTCCTCAGAATACCAGCAGTTTTGGAAAACGCTGAATGACGGACATTTCGTCGCTAATCGATTTAAAAGAATAGATAGCTCTGGCCGGGAAATTTGGCTTGAAGCCACCTACAACCCTGTTTATGACACCCGAGGAAAGCTTTACAAGATTGTAAAGTTCGCCACCTTGGTCACCGATCAAGTTCAGCGCGAACAAGAGATTAGCTCTGCGGCTAGCACGGCCTATGACATCTCACAGCAAACTGACATTTCTGCCAATCGGGGAGCCGATGTCGTTCAGAAAACGGTCGGCACGATGAACAAAATTGTCGACCAAATATCGTCTGCCTCGGAAGGCATTGAAGCCTTGGGTAAGCAGTCTTACCTGATCAGCTCAATGGTACAAACTATTGGTGGAATCGCTGCTCAAACTAATCTATTAGCATTGAACGCGGCAATCGAGGCTGCACGCGCAGGTGAACAAGGTAGAGGGTTTGCGGTGGTCGCAGACGAAGTACGGCAACTCGCAGGGAGAACGAGTAACGCGACGGAGGAAATCGTCGCGGTGGTGCAAAAAAATCAGCTTCTCGTCGATGAAGCCGTAGCAAACATGGGCAGCAGTCGCTCCCAGGCGGAGCAAGGGCTGATGCTGGCTCAACAAGCGGGAAGCGTAATACTGGAAATTCAATCTGGCGCCCGAGAAGTTTTAGGGGCAGTTGAAAGGTTTGCCAAGCAACTGTGATCCCAATGGTGCATCGACGTTGCGGCGTTACCCGATCAGGGGACGCGTTGTCCCTGTAAAATAGGGCGGTTTCTTATGCTTGATATTGTTGTTTCGCGCCCAATAAAAAACCCCGTAGACGTTAATCTACGGGGTTTCTAAGAGTGGAGGCCGAGGTCGGAATCGAACCGGCGTAGGCGGATTTGCAATCCGCTGCATAACCATTTTGCTACTCGGCCTCAAACGATCAACGCCCTTATCACTGACGTTCAACGCATAAAAACTTGAGTGGGCTATAGAACCCTGCCTCTACTCTAACTCATTGAATACATTGAAGTTTTTAATACTTCGTTGCGTTCGATGGGCGCCATTATGTACTCATTTGCTTTTGCCTGCAACCCCTTGATTTCAAAAATATTTCGTATTGGCATCAAGGGGTTGCGCCCCTGCCCTACTCCTTGATGAGCTGTTGCTGGTACTGCGGGTCAGCCTTTATCTGGGCTTCGGTAAAGGGCAGCGCGCGCAGTTTTTTCTCAGAGAAGGCTTGGGTTTGGTCCTTCGCGTATTTCGACTGGGGGTTACTGGATTCGGAGAACGCCAATACCCCCAGGGCTTGGGGGCCTTTGTCGCCGAAGGTGACGATTTGCAGGTAGCTGCTGCCGCTGACCACTTCGCGTTTGCCGTCGGCACGGGGCACGGTTTGCATGGCGTTGTAGATGCCCAACGCTTGGGGGCCGCCATGGATAGGTATTTGGCCGCAGACTTGGATATCACCCCAGCGGGTCAGGCCGAGTTTGGCGACGTCGGCGCTGGAAGCCAGCATGGCTTCGCGCAAGGCTTTGGCGACGGGTTCGCGATCGATGGCCAGGCCGCGTGGCGTGGTCAGCGGGTGCGTCGGGTCGAAGGCGACGCGCCAAACGTCGGGGAGTTGCTGCAGGTGTTCAAACAGGTTGATGAAGTGCACCAGCCCTACGCCGCTGTCGAGATTGGCGCGCTGGTCCCAGGCGTTCAGGCTGGCACACAGTGGCTGCAATGCCGCCGCGTCATTGCCGAGGTGTTTTGCGCAGAATTCAAGCAGGTCAGGCATGACTTGGCTGGCGAGGTAGACCTCGTTGTCCATCACCATGTTTTGCAGGTCGACCACGCTGATCGGTTGTTTCTCCAGAGACTGCAGGCGTTGCACGGCGAAGCGTGCGCGAGGGCCTAGGCCAATAGAGTCTTGGCTGATGACCGGGGAAAACCCAGTCAACGGCGCCTTGGGGTTGGCCATCCATGCCGAGTCGTTGGAGTGCTGCACATAGTCGGTGCGTTGCAGTTGCGGCAGTTGATCGGCGGCGAAGATGCCGGCCTGCGCCGCACGCGGGTCGATGTCCCAGGCGCAGGCGCTACGGGCGCCGTCGAGCATGATCATTTGCAGGCCCGCCCGCGGGTCGCTGCATTGTGCGAGTTTGGTGGCGCTGACGTTGGGCACCACCGACAGGTTCATGTACAAGCTCTGGCCTTGGTCATCGGCCACCACGGTGTTGACCCACGGAATACCTTGCAGGGTGTGCACTGAGGTTTGCAGTTCTTTGAGGCTGGTGGCGCGGTTCATGGCGTACCACTGCTGCAGCACGCGGTCGTTGCCCAGGTTGGCGTCGCGCAGGCTGAAGGCGTAGTGGTTATCCCAATCGAGTTTGCCAGGCCATTGCACCACCGGGCCAAATTGCGAGCTGTAGAGCGTGTGCGCCTGCGGCTTGAGGCTGCCGTCGGCTTGCTTGACCTGCACGGTTACAGAAGTTTTCTCCAAGGGCATGGATTTACCGTCAAGCAGGTAGCGCGTGGCGTCCTTGGGGTCGAGGGTCAGGCGATACAGGGTGAAATGCTTGGAGGTGTCGACCGTGTGGGTCCAAGCCACGTGCTGGTTGAAACCGATGTTGATCACCGGCAGGCCCGGCAGCGCGGCGCCCATCACGTCCAGCTGGCCGGGGATGGTCAGGTGCATCTCATAAAAGCGCATGCCGCCAACCCACGGAAAATGCGGGTTGGCCAACAACATGCCACGGCCATTAAACGAACGATCACGCCCCACGGCGACGGCGTTGCTGCCACGTTCCAGGCTGAAGCGTTGCTGATTGGCAGCGGCCAGTTCAAAGGCTTTCAAGCTGGGTTGCACGCTGGCGGTGGCCCGAGGCGGTGCGGCGCCGACCAAGGCTTCGGCGAATTGGCCGACACCGCCTTCCACCAACAGCCGGCGGGTGAGTTTGACCAGATCCCCTGTCACCAGCGGCCTGACCCACGCCGCGCGGCACTGTGCAGGCGCGCCCTGCTCCCTCAGATAACGGTTGTAGCCTGCCACATAGCCTTCAATCCGCTGTTGGATCTCTGGCGTCTGCGCCTTCCAGAACGCGGCAACCGCTTTGGGCGTGTTCAGCCAGGTAAAAAACACATCGCTGGCGAGGTTGTTGCGTTCTTCCAGGGTCGCCTGCTCGGGGCCGAAGAACTTGGCACGCTCACCGTTCACCGTGACCACTTCGTTGGCGAGCAGGCACAGGTTGTCCTGGGCATACGCGTAGCCGATGCCGTAGCCCAGGCCGCGTTCGTCGTTGGCGCGAATGTGCGGCACGCCGAAGGTGGTGCGGCGAATATCCGCCGATGCCTGTGTGACGTGCTCGCGCGCCAATGCGGCCAGGCTCAACCCCAGCAACACCCCGGCCACGCTCGCTCTGGACAACCTATTGGAAATAATCACGCCCGCTCCACCGTCAAATTAAACACCCTCACATGGGGCAGTAACCCCACCGTAAGGACGCAATCGACCGGGAATAATTTAGCCGCCGGGCACGTTTATTCAAGCCGTGCGCGCTGTGACACATTCGATACCGACAAATTTTCTACATCCGACACTTCATGATTTTGCTCGCTCGTTCGTCTTATTAGACAAGAGCGCCATCATTTTCCTGATCAGGCTCTGATAAGGAGTTTTTGCATGTACAACTCGCAACTGCCCACGGACGGACACTCGCCAGCTGCCGACGCCACTTTCAGCGGCGGCGCACACGCGTTCGGCAAAGCGCCCGAACAGCACGGCAACCAGCGTATTCGCCATTTGCTCAAGTGTTTCGGGTTGCGCACCAGCCTGATTCGGCTGAAGGTCATTGACGCCCTGCTGACGGCTGCCGGCAACCAGCGCACGCTGGGTGTGCGCGGCGTGCACAGCCATTTGCTGGAGCTGGGCATTCCGTTGTCGTTTCTCAGCGTGCGTGAGGTGCTCAAGCGCCTGTGCAGCGAGGGCGTGATCACCCTCAATGCCGATAAGAGCTACAGCCTCCACGAAGAGGCTGCCAAAGTGCTCGACGGTCGCGCCTGACTGAGCTGAATCAGAAGTTAGGCTTGACCTTGCGGCGCATGATGCCGTTGATCACCACCACGGTCACCGCCACGGCAATGGCGATGTACTGGAACGTTTTCTCGCTGATAACCCCGGTGTTTTGCAGGTAGGACAGGCCAAACATTGTTCCCAACACCACGAGGGAGATCAGAATCGAATATTTCAAACGTTGCTTTTGGGTCATGACGGGTTCCTGAACCTGATAAATGTATGCACTTTGTATCGTCGAGCATGCCAAGCAGCTACCCAGTGACGGGGATGGATGCGGGTCGACAGGGTCGTATGTTACAGGCGATGAAAAGCTTTGGCTCGCTCCACGCCTGATTGATCTTGTAAGTACCCCAGAGGATTTTGAAATGTTGCGTCGAATCACACTGCTGATTCCAGTGCTAATCATGCTGAGCATGAGCGGCTGCTTCTTTTTCCCACACGGCGGCGGTGGCGGCTGGCACGACCACCGCTATGACAGCGGGCGAGGCTATGAACATCGCTGAGCGCACTTGCGTCTCGCTTTACAGGGCGCAAAGCGAGACGCTCAGCCGGCGTGAACCCAACGCTGATGCAACCAGCGTGCAAACGCATCCAGCGCGAAACCCAGCAGCCCGATCAGCAGCACCATGGCCATCAATTCCGAATACGCCAGGCGGTCACGGGTGTCGAGAATGTAGTACCCAAGCCCTGCACTGACCCCAAGCATTTCGCACGGCACCAGCACAATCCACAAAATCCCGATGGCCAGACGCACACCGGTCAGCACATGCCCCACGACGCCGGGAATAATCACCCGACGCAAGGTTTCCCAGCGTGTAGCACTCAAACTCTTGCTCAACTGCAACCAGCGCGGGTCCAACTGACGCACGCCGGCAGCGGTATTGAGCATGATCGGCCACACGGCAGCAAAGGCCAGCAGGAAGTAAATCGGCTGGTCGCCCACGCCCATCAACATCACCACGATGGGCATCCAGGACAGCGGCGAGATCATCCGCAAAAACTGAAAGGCGGGCGTGGTGGCGGCTTCCAGGTTGCGCGAACTGCCCACCAGCAGGCCCAGTGGCACGCCCACCAAAAGGGCGAGAAACAGGCCGACGAAGATGCGCTTGAGGCTCACGGCGATATGCAGGTACAGCTCGCCGCGCCCGAACAATTCCCACAGGCTGCTGAAGGTCGCCGCCAGCGAAAAGCGCGCCGATAAGCCATCGGCGACGCCAAACACTTTGACGCCGCCCCACCACAAAAACAGCAAGCCGGCCAAACCACTGAGCCCCAGCAACCAGCCCGGGATTGTGTCTTTACTCAAGCGCCAATCTCCTCTTGCCGCTCGTAGCCATCCGGCAAGCCGAAGGTTTTCATACCGCCCACCGACTCGATGGCATTACGCACAAAGCGATCGTCCACCAAGTCTTTAGCGACGAACGCCGGGTCAAGGTCGGCGAGAAACTTCTTGTCGCCCTCGATCAAGGTGTCCTTCAAGCGCCGCACCAGTTCTTCGGTGTAGCTGGGGAATGGGTAAGGCTGAAAGTCGATGCGGTGCTCGTCCCAATGGGCGTGCTGGATCGCGCCGTCGGCCAGGTAAGCGGCACGGTCACCAGCCGCAGGCGCCAAGACCTTGCTCAACACCGGCTCAGCATGCGGCGTGTAGCGGTTCGGGCCGTCTTTGGACAACAGCTTCACCGCCTCTTCGCGGTTGTCGCGCGTCCATACCTGCGCCTTGACGATGGCATTCACCACCTTCTGCGACCATTGCGGGCGGTTGGTCAGGTCGTGTTCGTGCATGAACACCACGCAGCACGCATGGTTACGCCACACATCTGCGGTAAAGCGCTGCACGCGGCCGACCTTGAGGTTTTCCGCCAGGGCGTTGAACGGCTCGGCGACGATATAGCCGTCGATGCGCTTGCTGGCCAGCGCCGGTGGCATGTCAGAGGGTGGCAACACGATCAGGTTGACTTCATTGGCAGCAATCGCCGTACCGACTGCACGGGCCACCGGCGTTAGGCCGTTATCGCGGAACAGTTGCTGCACGACCACGTTGTGGATCGAGTACCAGAACGGAATCGCCACCGACTTGCCGCCCAATTGTTTGATCTCGGTAATGCCTGGCGAAACGGTCAAGCCTGAACCGCCCACGTGGTTCCAGGCCACCACTTTGGCCGGCACTTTACTGCCGTAGCGCGCCCACACCGTCATCGGCGACAACAGGTGAATCACGTTGACCTGCCCGGAAATAAACGCCTCGATCACCTGCGCCCAACTGCGTAACAACACCGGGCGCTCGGCCTTGATGCCTTCGGCTTCAAACAGACCGTTGTTATGCGCAACCAGCAGCGGCGTGGCGTCGGTGATCGGCAAGTAACCGATGCGAACCGGCGCGTCCGGCTCGCTGGCGGCGCGGGCATGTAAGCTGCTCAACAGCGGCAAGGCACCGGCGGCGCTGAGCACCGCCGAGAGTTTGAGAAAGTAACGGCGCGAGTGGGTCAGGTCATCCAGACACATAGTTGGGCTCCAGTGGTTCAAGAGGGTTGGGTTGAGGGCGGCTCGCCTGCCGTAAGGTTTTCAGAATCTCAATGCGCAGTGCGCCGATAGCTTCTACCTGTTCTTCGCGAGGTTGCGGCAGGTCGATGTGCCATTCGCCTAACGTCCGCGCCGGGCGGTTGCCCAGTAGCAGAATGCGGTCGGACAGTAGCAGCGCTTCATCGATATCGTGGGTGATCAACACCGCTGCCGAGCCTTGCTCGCGGTTGACCTTGAGCAGCAGGTGCTGCATATCGGCGCGGGTGACTTCATCCAGCGCGCCGAACGGCTCATCCAGCAGCAGCACTTGCGGTTGCCGCGCCAGGCAACGGGCCAACGCCGTGCGCTGAGCCATACCGCCGGACAACTGCGCCGGGAACTGCTGGCGGGCATGCTCAAGCCCGACCGCGGCGATGGCGTGGTCAACACGGCGACGGCGTTCCTGCGCACTCACGTGCGGCTGGCGGGCAAAATCCAAACCAAAGGCGACGTTCTTTTCCAGGGTCAGCCAGGGCAACAGGCTCGGGTCTTGGAAGGCCACGGCGACGCGCGGATGCGGGCCACTCAGCGGCTCACCCAGCGCCCGCACGCTACCGCCCTGAGGCGCCTGCAAGCCGGCCAGCACGCGCAACAGGCTGGACTTGCCGACGCCGCTGGGGCCAAGGATCGATACCACTTCACCGGGCTGCAACTGCAAGTCAAACCCTTGCAATACCGGGCCGCTGGCATACCCCAGGCAAACCCCCTCGGCGCGCAATACCGCCTGGCTCATAGATTGGCCTGGCGGTGCAGCTCGGTGCGCAGTTGCACCAGGCTTGGCGTGACGATGGGCACAAAGGCCGACTCGCGCCAGCGCCGGGCAAAACCACTGCCATGGGCGGTCAGGTAAGCCTTGCCACCGCTGGCTTGCAGCTCAAGTTGCACCGCGCTTGCGGCGGTTTCCGCGAGGGCAATACGCAGCTTGAACAGCGGCACCGGTTCCGCCGCAAACCGCCCGGCCAACAGGCCTTGTTTCAGCTCGCCTACCAGGTGGTCCAGGGTCACCCGCAGCGCTTGCAACTCATCACGCAACACGGTGCGGCTCGACCCCAGGTGGTTGGCCACTTCCGCCAGCGAGCGGCGGGCCAGGCCGATCGACATGCCGCACTGCAAGCCAAGAAACGCCGGGCGTACGGCCGGTAAAAACTTACGCGCATCCTCATGCAATAACCAATCACGGCTCAGCTCAACGCCTTCGAGCCCAAGCGCCGCTGTGTTGCTCGATTGCAGCCCCAGCAATTCCAGGTCCCGCGAGCGTTGCAGGCCGGCAACCGAATCCGGAATCGCCAGGATAAACGGCGCACCGCCCCCGGCGTGCTCAATCGCGGCGGCGGCCACAAAGCCGTTCTTGCGCAGGTTGGTCACCCAATGCAGGCGACCGTTGAGGGTCCAGCCGTCTTCGGTGGGCTCGGCGCTGATTTGCAGCGACTCGATGCCTGACAAAAACTTCATCGCATTTGACAGCCCAGTGGCGCCGGCCAGCTTGCCGCTGAGCAAGTCCGGCAACAATTGCTCACGCAGCCGCTCATTCGGGCTCTGCAACAAATACTCGATAAAAGATCGCTGGCCCCAGCATACAAAGGCTGCCGCCAACGAGTGGCTGGCGACATTGGCGATGACGTCCACCGCACCGGCCACATCGCCGCCCAGGCCACCGAGGGCTTTTGGCACGCCGACACGCAATACATTTGCGTCTGCCAACCGTGGCAGCACTTCCTGCGGATCGCAACTGCCCACATCCAGGGCCTGCGCTTGAACATCGAGCCAACGGCTCAAGATTGGGTCAAGCATTCATGTCTCTCCTTTTTACAACGTGTGGACCAACACCTGCGCGTGTGCGCCTCAGCTTGCCGGTTTTTCCCAACGGTATTGCGCCAGCTCCGGGTTGAGGGGGGTGCGGGCAAATACATTAGCGAAGTTGCACAGGGTTGCCAGGCTCACGCCCAAAATCACCTCCAAGGCCTGGCCTTCGGAATAACCGGCGGCACGGAATGCCTCGAAACCGGCGTCGCTGACATCACCACGCGTGGCGATCACTTCACGGGTGAAGGCGGCGAGTGTCTCATAGCGCGCATCAGGCAGTTCACCCCGCTGGCGCAAGGCGTCGATCACGTGTTCGGGCAGCTTGGCTCTGTTGCGCGCGACGGCGGTGTGCCCGGCCACGCAGAAATCGCAGCCGTGAGTGGTGGCGGCAATCAGTTGCACCACTTCACGGTCGGCCAGGCTCAACTCTGCCTTGGCATTGAGGCCCGAGACGGTGATGTAAGTTTCCAACGCAGCCGGTGCATTGGCCAATACGGCGAGCAGATTCGGAATGAAACCCGAGGCTTTCAGAGCGTTTTCCAGAAAGGGTTTGGCCGCCTCTGGCGCAGTTTCGGGGGTCAACAACGGTACACGGGACATGGAGTGGTCTCCTGGTGGGTTCGTGCACCCAGTCTGTTGGTTATAAAAAATCGCCTCAATAGGCTAAAGTAGCGATTACTTGCTCTAGAGTCTTTCGCTTAGATGAATTCGTCCAGTGCACTCGTCGATTGGTTATTATCCAGCCTTGAGCTGAACACTCGTTTGTTCCATGTCGGCCGCTATTGTGGCGACTGGCATGCGAGTACGCATGGCCTGGCCAGCGCGAGCTTCCACCTGGTGGTGCAGGGGCAGTGCTGGCTGCATATCGACGGTGAACCCACCCCGCAAAGCTTGAACGATGGGGATGCCGTGTTTCTGCTGCGCGACCTTGAGTTTCAGCTGTCGGGGGAGGCAACGGCCGCGGCAGCGCAGGCACGCCCGCGCCGGCCGATGCTGGCGCTGGACAGCGCCGCCGACGATGGCGTGGGCCTTGTCTGCGGCTTCTTCCACTTCCATTCAGGCTTGTCAGCGCTGATCGTCGACACCCTGCCCGCCTGGATTATTCTGCGGGCCGGCGACCCATCACTGACCGCCGCGCGTCAGCTGTTCGAACTGATCCTGCAAGAATGCGAACGCACGCCCGCGCCCTCTTCCGCGTTGCTTGAGCGTCTTTGCCACTTGTTGTTTCTGTACGTGTTGCGCCAGCAAGTTATCGACAATACCGAGCTTGGTGGCCTGGCTGCACTGGCTCGGCAACCGTCGTTCGCCAACCTGCTGGAACAACTGATCGCGCGCCCCGCCGATGCCTGGACGCTGGAAAGCATGGCGGCGTGCACCAGACTGTCGCGTTCGGCGTTTTTCAAACGATTCACTGAACTGTGCGGCCAATCGCCGGGGCACGTACTGTTGATGATACGCATGCGCCATGCCTGCCAGTTGTTCAAGCAAGACCAGACGGTGGCGGACGTAGCGCTGGCAGCGGGTTACCAATCCGTCGCGGCGTTCACTCGAGCGTTCTACAAAGTCACCGGGCAGCAGCCCGGCGCCTATCGCAAGGCTCAGGCCTAGCGTCGCAAACCATTGCCCGGGCGGGCACATAGCTGCACCAACCAATCGACAAACACCCGCACCCGTGGGGACAGTTGGCGATGTGGCGGGTACAGCGCGGTCAGCGGCAGCCGCGGCGGCTTGATCGCGCTGAGCACTTCTATCAGGCTGCCGGCTTGCAACTGGCGCATGGCATGGTAGTAAGGCGTCTGCACCAAGCCATAGCCGGCTTCGCAGGCGGCGAGGTAACCGTCGGCGCTGTTGACGGCGACCTGCTTGGGTAAATCCACCAGGCGAATTTCCTCGCCCACTTGGAACTCCAGGCCATAGCGCTTACCGCTGCTGCTGGAAAAGTACTCGACAACTTGATGACCGGCCAGGTCGTCAACGGTGTGGGGCAGGCCAAAACGTTGCAAGTATTCAGGGCTGGCACAGGTGACCTGATCCATCATCGCCAGTGGCCGTGCCACCAGTGCATCGTCCAGCGCCAAGCCAGCGCGCAGTACGCAGTCCACGCCTTCGCGAATCAGGTCGACCGGGCGGTCATTGAGGCCGATTTCGAGGTCGATGTGCGGGTACTGCGTACTGAATGCGGGCAGCGCGGGAATCACCAGGAATCGCCCGATGCCTGACGGCATGTCGACACGCAACGTACCGCGCGGGCTACTTTGGCGGGAGAACACCGCTTCGGTTTCCTCAAGCTGCGCCAACAGGCTGACGCAGCGCTGGTAGTACGCTGCGCCATCCAGCGTCGGGCTGACCTGCCGCGTGGTGCGTTGCAGCAACTGCACCCCAAGGTGCGCTTCGAGTTGTTTGATCAGAATCGTGACGGAGGCACGCGGCAGTTGCAGGCTGTCGGCGGCCTTGGCGAAACCGCCCAATTCAACGATTCGGGTGAACACGCGCATGGCGTTAAATCGATCCAAAGCCGAGCTGCCTTCTGTGATTATTTAGAAAATCATAATAGTGATAGCAGTTTTAGCCGCTTTATCCCCGGCTTGTCGAGGACAACAATAAGGCCTTTCCCCACCAAGGAACTGCTCCGATGCACACTCGTCAACTCGGCAAGAACGGCCCTCAGGTCTCAGCCATCGGCCTCGGCTGCATGGGCATGACTGACTTCTACACCACCGGCACTGATACCCAGGAAGCTATCGCGACCCTGCACCGCGCGCTAGAGTTGGGCATCACCTTGCTCGACACCGCAGACATGTACGGCCCTCACACCAATGAAGCGCTGATCGGCAAAGCCATCGCCGGCAAGCGTGAGCACGTGTTCCTGGCAAGTAAATTCGGCTTTGTACGTGACCCATCGAACCCTGCGAGTCGCGCCGTAAACGGCCGCCCCGAGTACATCCGTACGGCCATTGATGGCACATTGAAGCGCCTGGGCATAGAAACCTTGGACCTCTACTACCAGCACCGCGTCGACCCCGAAGTGGCCATCGAAGAAAGCGTCGGTGCGATGGCCGAACTGGTCAAGCAAGGCAAAGTGCGTTACCTGGGCCTCAGCGAAGCGTCCGCCGCCAACCTGGAACGTGCGCACAAGGTGCATCCGATCAGTGCCCTGCAAAGCGAATACTCGCTGTGGAGCCGCGACCAGGAAGACAACGGTTGCCTGGCCGCCTGCCAACGCCTGGGCATCGCCTTTGTGCCTTACAGCCCGTTGGGCCGAGGCTTCCTCACCGGCGCGCTGAAAAGCCCGGATGATTTCGCCGCCGACGACTACCGCCGCTCCAGCCCACGCTTCCAGGGCGAAAACTTTGCGAAGAACCTGCTGCTGGTGGATCAGGTTCAAGCGCTGGCTGCCGAAAAAGGCATCACGGCCGGGCAATTGGCCTTGGCTTGGGTACTGGCGCAAGGCGATTACCTAATCCCGATTCCTGGGACCAAGCAACGCAAGTACCTGGAAGAGAACGTCGCGGCGCTGGATATCACGTTAAGCCCTGCCGAACAGGCGGCACTGGCGTCGATCTTCCCGGCGGGCGCTACGGCTGGCTCGCGCTACGGCGAAGTCGCCATGCAGCTAGTGAATCAATAGCCTTTGCAGGCCTGAGCGCCCCGGTTCAGTGGGCGCTCTGATTATCTTGTACCATCGTACCTAAAGCTCCTCCTTACCCAGCCGATAGCCCGATGAAGCTCTAACAAAGCCGCGTCGATAATAAACGCTTCGTAAGGACGACCCCCCCATGCTCCCATTGCGCTCTATCCAAACCCGATACACCGTGTTTCTGGTGCTGTTCGTCCTGGTATTGATTGTGTTGACCGTCGTGGGCATCGGCCAGTTGGTGGCTCCCACGCTAAAACACACCGAAGAACAGGTGGTGCTCAACCGCATCGCCGAAGTCGCCGAGCAGATCCAGGGCGAACTGAACAAGGTGCAAGCCCAGCAACGCAGTATCACCCAGACCATTCCCCTGCTCGACAGCGACGCCATCGACAAGGTGCTGCCCGGTTTGGTGGACCAATATGGCGAGCTCAAAGTTTTCGGCGGCGGCATCTGGCCACTGCCCAACCTGCGTACCCCGGGGCGCAACAAGCACAGCACCTTCTGGCACCGTGATGACTCGGGCAAGCTGGCAGTCAACACCTTCTGGAACAGCGACGCGGCCCCCAACTACTATGACCAGAGCTGGTACAAAGGCGGTCTCGCCTCACCCCGCGGCCAGTGCGCCTGGGCGGCCGCCTACAAGGACGACGCCAGCCAGGAGCCGCGCACCAATTGCGCCATGGCGATCCAACGTGACGGCGCGGCGTACGGCGTCGCCACCATCGACGTGACCCTGGGTTTCTTCAATGCCCTGGTCGCCAGCAAGGAAAAAGACATCGGCGGGCAGATGCTGATCGTCGAAGCCGACGGCAAGATCATCAGCAACAGCACACGCATCAGCGGCCCGGTGGTGTTGAAGAACATCAGCGAACTGGCTGGCACCTCGGCTTTCGCCGCCCAAATCAGCAAAGCCCTTGCCCATCGCGACCAAGCGTTGCAGCGCAGTGAGTTCGACAACCAAGGGGTGGCCAGCACGTTTTACATGCGCCCGATTGAGGGCACGCCCTGGTTCCTCGCTACCGCCCTGCCCACCTCGCTGATCACCGCCCAACGCGATGACGTGCTCGGCACCCTGGCCATGCTGCAAATTCCCATGGTGTTGCTGCTGGTGTTATTGGCGTTCTATGCAATCCGCCAGTTGGTACAGCGCATGAAATCGTTGAGAACCAATATTGACGCCCTGTGTGCCGGCGATGCCGACCTTACGCGGCGTATTACCATCCGTGCCGAAGATGAAATGGGCGCCATCGGCCACTCGGTCAACCGCTTTATCATCTACCTGCAAAACATGATCGGCGAAGTGACCCAGGCCACGGGCGCCATGTCCTCGGGGCTTGAACAATTGCAACAGACCTCGGCGCAGACTAACCGGATTTTGGTGCGACATGCCTCCGAGACCGATCAGACGGTCACCGCCATCACTGAGATGAGCTCCACCGCCGACACGGTTGCGCAAAACGCCGCTGAGACCGCCTCGTTCACCCAGCGCGCCAACGAACACGCCGACCGCTCCCGCGTCGTGGTGGGCGAAGCGTCCAACAGCGTCAGCGCCTTGATCGGCGAAGTGGCCAGCGCCACCCACACCGTGGAAAATATGCGCCAGGACGCCGCGCGCATCACCGAGACCCTGGGTGTAATCGGCGCGATCGCCGGCCAGACCAACCTGTTGGCACTCAACGCCGCGATTGAAGCGGCGCGAGCGGGTGAGCAAGGCCGTGGTTTTGCGGTAGTAGCCGACGAAGTTCGGGCCCTGGCGGCGCGCACCCAGGCCAGTACCTCGCAGATCAACGAGATGCTCGTGCGTCTGACGACCGGCGTAAGTTCGTCGGTGACGGCCATGGAAAACACCCAGGCCAGCTGCCAATCGGCGGCGGATGCCACGGCCCGGGTCAACACCGGCCTGGACGAAATGGCCGGTTCGGTCAGCCATATCAACAACCTCAGCACCCAGATCGCCACAGCCGCCGAGCAACAAAGCGCGGTCACCGAGGAGATCAACCGCAGCATGGTGCAGATCCGACATATGGTCGAAGAACTGGTGGAAAGCGGGCATGCCACTGAAACCAATACGCGAAGCCTGTTGGATGCCAACGGCCGGGTGATTGCGTTGATGAGCCGTTTCAAGGTGCGCTGATAAATGGGTGAATCCCTCCCGTGCAAAACACGGGAGTGGGACTATTCTGACATCTCTTAGTGCAAAGTCTCGCCACACAGGAGGTGTGTCATGCACGTTGTTGAGCATTCGAGCCGCTTGGAGCGGATCAGCCAAGAACGTTTTATCGAGGCCCCTATTGAGCTCGTTTACGACTATGTGACCCAGCCTGACCGCTGGCATGAATGGCACCCCTCATCCCTCGGTGCCAATACCGGCACCACCGGCCCACTCCCGGCCGGCGCCCGTTTTACCGAAGACATCGACCTGCTGGGTGTGCGCGTGCCCATGAGTTATCGCGTACAGATCGCCCATCGCCCCAGTGAATTCAAAACCGTGTTCTCCTCCCTCGCCGTCGACGGCTCTGTCCACTATTTCTTGCAGGCTCATCGCGACGGCACCTTGTTCAAACGCGTGCTGACCTACGAAACCGAATTGCAACTGGCCAGCCTGCATGAGCGCATGGTTGAACTGTCACTCATCGCGCTGGACCAGCTCAAATGTCGGTTGGAAAACGCAGGCTTCGTATAATTTTGAAACATTAACCCCGACCCACTTACCGGTGGGCGCTGGCGTGCCTGCGATGACGTCGTCATGATCGCCGCCAATTCCCGACGACGCTCTCTTGCTCACGAGATCCGCATGAACATTCCATTGCGACTGGCCGTGCTTTCGGCCCTACTGGCCTCCTCCCTGGCTCAGGCGGCCGACTTGATCCCTATCGACGTGCACCGCGATGCCAACTGCGGCTGTTGCAAAAAATGGATCAGCCACCTGCAAAGCAATGGCTTCAAGGTCAACGACGCTGTGGAGGTTGACATGAGCGCCGTCAAGCAGCGCCTGGGCGTGGCACCGCGTCTGGGTTCGTGCCACACCGCCGTGATCGACGGCAAGTTCGTTGAAGGCCATGTGCCCGCCGAACACGTGCTGGCCCTGCGCAAACGCGACGACTTGCTGGGCATTGCCGCCCCAGGCATGCCGATCGGTTCGCCGGGCATGGACATGGACGGCATGAGCGATGCCTATCAGGTCATCGGCCTGACCCGTGACGGCAAAGACGTGGTGGTGGCCGACTACCCGGCACATTGATTGATGCTCGCCGGTTACCTGGGGCTATTTTTCGCCGCCTTCGGTGCCGCCACGCTGTTGCCGATGCAATCGGAGGCGGTGCTGGTCGGCCTGTTGATCAGCGGGCATTACAGCCTGTGGTTGCTGCTCAGCATTGCCACAGCTGGCAACGTGCTGGGCTCAGTGGTCAATTGGTGGCTGGGGCGCTCAGTTGAACGCTTCAAGGACCGGCGTTGGTTTCCGGTCAGCCCACGACACCTGGAAAAGGCCCGTACGCACTACCAACGCTGGGGGCATTGGTCGTTGTTGCTCAGTTGGGTACCGATTATCGGTGATCCGCTGACACTGGTAGCCGGCGTCATGCGTGAGCCGTTCTGGCGCTTCCTGCTCATCGTCTCCATGGCCAAAGGCGCTCGATACGCGGTGCTGGTGGTATTGACAGTCAGCCAACTCACGACGGCCTGACACCCGACCATTGGCCCACGCTCACTTCTGACAGCTAGGCGGGCAATATCAACGCGCAGAACGTGACCGGTTACCGAGTGGCGCGCCGGAACCGATCGGCTTTTGTGCCTCCCGTAAGCCGGACCACTACCCGTACAGTTTCCATCAACTCGCGATCGACACCCATCATCTGCTGGATAAATTCGGCCTCTAAAAAGCCCCCCTCGTCGGCCACTCGACCGGCGGCATGCTCGCAGGCTTGAATAGCGACCCGGGGCACGCCCAGGTCGCATGGAACTCGGCGTTGATTTACGACATGATCTACACCCAGCGGGCGTACTGCGCGTGCAGGAGTCTGCAAATGCCCACCCTGCTGCTAATCGGCACGTCCGGCACCACCGCCATCAGCAGCGAAATCGCGCCACCTGCGGTCAAGGCCAAGCTCGGTCATTACAAGGGCTGGGCAAGCACGCGGCCAAGTTGATACCCCGCGCAACCGTAGTGGCGTTCCGGGGGCTTGGGCATACGCCACAGATGGAAGCGCTGGCCCAGTTTGATAGAACGCTGTTGCAGGGTTTGAACGCCCTTTAAGTCCAACCTTTTTCGAGGCACTCGTGAATGTCGGTACAGATCGCAGTCATTGATGATTGGCAGAATGTGGCCAGTGGTGTGGTGGATTGGTCAGTGCTCGACACGCTAGGCCAGGTGCATTTCCTGAACGATTACCCGGCACAGACCCAGGTGATGATCGAGCGTTTGCGCAGGTTCGAGGTAATTTGCGTCATGCGCGAACGCTCTACCTTCGACAAAGCCTTGCTGCAAGGCCTGCCCAACCTCAAGCTGCTGGTGACCGGCGGCATGCGCAATGCGGCCATCGACATTCCCGCCGCCAAGGCCCTGGGCATCCAGGTGTGCGGCACCGACAGCTATAAGCAGGCGGCGCCTGAGCTGACCTGGGCGTTAATCATGGCCTCCACGCGCAATCTGCTGGGCGAAGCCAACGCCCTGAGGGACGGCGGATGGCAGGTCGGCTTGGGTGGCGACCTGCATGGGAAAACCTTGGGGATCCTCGGCTTGGGCAGCATCGGCCAGAAAGTTGCGCAATTCGCCCAGGTGTTCGGCATGCGCGTGATCGCCTGGAGTGAAAACCTGACGCCGGAACGCGCATCCGTCTGCGCAGTGACCTGGGTCACCAAGCGCGAGTTGTTCGAGCAGGCCGATATCCTCACTGTGCACCTGGTACTCAGCGAGCGCACCCGCGGCTTGGTGGATGCCGAGGCGTTGGGGTGGATGAAGCCAACCGCCCGTTTGGTGAATACCGCGCGCGGGCCGATTGTGGATGAACAGGCTCTTGCCCAAGCATTGGCCGCCGGGCGCTTGGCGGGAGCAGCATTGGACGTGTATAGCGAAGAGCCGCTGCCGATTGATCATCCGTTTCGGCGTTTGCCCAACGTGTTGGCTACACCCCATGTGGGCTATGTAAGCGAGCAGAATTACCGGCAGTTTTATCAGCAGATGATTGAAGATGTTCAAGCCTGGGCCGGCGGCGCGCCCATTCGCGTGCTTGGCTGATCCTGCTTCGCACCATTTTGTGACGAGATGGCTTGCCCTGCGCTGGGGCGCTAATCGGCTCTAAACATGGGCATCCTCGGTACAGCAGGCACGCCGAGAGTGCCTTAATGGGAGCGCCTCGCACTCAAACGCGGGGCAAGCCTGCTAGCCACACTTAGCCCGTATAACGTTAAAAATTTTGTCCTACAAAAATCCCATATAAACCCTACAGGCTCTAGGATCTGTCCTAGACTCATGACCGATGGGTCCGTTCAAAAACAAAAACCCCGCAAAAAATCGAAACTTTACAACGCTGCCATAGGTCCAGTTTTTAAGGGAGGCGAGTGCACGCGGTCCACACCAAGTGCCCGTCCATCCAATCTTTTTAGGTTAATCGTGCAACTGGCATACGCCTTGCCAGTTTGTACAGTGCTTGTGCGCCTGGCCGCAGGATGCGGTCTTCGGAGCTAATGGCAGCGGGCCATTAGCCTACCAGACATGTGGGAGAGAACTATGATCAGTGCTGCAGTAGATACTCAGGGAGAGCGTTTTAGTCAGCCAGCGGGGGGGCCAACATCTTTGGCCGACCTGCCCAATACTGTGCGGCCGATCGTGAGTCCGAACCCCAATCGAAAGAAAGTCTTGTTTGTCACCTCCGAATTCGCCGACCTGGTTAAAACTGGCGGCTTGGGCGACGTCTCTGCTGCCCTGCCCCGCGCCATGGCACACTTGCATGATGTGCGCGTGCTGATCCCGGGTTACCCGCAGGTGATGGAAAGCGACAACCCGATCCACGTCATCGGCGAACTGGGCGGCCACGCTGCCTTGCCGCCCTGCAAGATCGGGCGCATGGACCTCAAGGACGGCCTGGTTATCTATGTCCTGATCTGCCCCGAACTCTATGAGCGCGAAGGCACACCGTACGGCGCCAACAACGGCCGCGACTGGCCCGACAACCATATTCGCTTTGCCCGCCTGGGCCTGGCCGCCGCTGACATGGCCGCCAACCTCGCACAGATCCACTGGTGCCCGGACCTGGTGCACGCTCATGACTGGCCCGCTGGCTTGGCCCCGGCGTATATGCACTGGCGTGGTTCACGTACCCCAACCCTGTTCACCATTCATAACCTCGCCTATCAAGGCGTGGTCAGTTTGGCGTCCACGCCGGAGCTGGGTATTCCACCGCATGCGCTGCAGCAGGAGGGCATGGAGTTTTACGGCAAAATGTCGTTCCTCAAGGCCGGCATGGCCTACTCCAGCCATATCACTACGGTGAGCGCCACATACGCGCAGGAGATCACCACACCGGAATTTGGCTGCGGCCTTGATGGCTTCCTCGCCAGCAAAACCCAGCAAGGCCTGCTCAGTGGCATTCCTAACGGCATTGACGAGAGCTGGGAAACCTCCACCGACACGCACCTGACCCACAACTTCAACATCGGTGACTGGGAAGGCAAGGCAGTCAACGCCGCCCACGTCCGCGCGTTGTTCGGCCTGCACGAATCCACTGGCCCACTGTTTGCTGTGGTCTCGCGCCTGGTGTATCAAAAAGGTCTGGACCTCACCGAGGCGGTCAGCAGCTTTATCGTCGAAAACGGCGGCCAGATCGCCATTATTGGGCGCGGCGAGCCTGAAGAAGAACACGCCATGCGCGAGCTGGCCCTTCGCTTCCCCGGCCAGGTCGGCGTGCGCATTGGCTTCAACGAAACCGATGCGCGCCGCATGTTTGCCGGCAGCGACTTCCTGCTGATGCCATCGCGTTACGAACCCTGCGGCCTGAGCCAGATGTATGCCCAGCGCTTCGGCTCCTTGCCGGTAGCGCGTAATACCGGCGGGCTGGCGGACACCATCGAAAATGGCGTTACCGGGTTCCTGTTCAATGAATCCACGGTCGACAGCTACGAAGAGGCGCTGAGCCGCGCGTTCCGCGTGTTTGCCAACAAAGGCCTGCTCAACGCCATGCGCAGCCGCGCCATGACCCAACCCTTCAACTGGTGCCAGGCGGTGGAACCCTACGCCGAACTGTATGAGCAACTTGTCGCTAAAGCACTGGGGAAATCCGCTAAATAATCAAGGGAGGGCTTCATAGATGCCGTCACGGACTCTGGAAACCTGGCCCCACGGCGCAATCATGCTGGACGCGCAACACACGCGTTTTGCCTTGTGGGCGCCAGACGCGTTTTATGTCAGCGTTGAATTGGAAGACGGCAAGTCCATCGCCATGCTGCCACAGGCAGAAGGCTGGTTTGAGATAGAGATAAAGTGCCCGGCGGGCACTCGCTACCGTTACAACATCGACGGCGAAATGGATGTACCCGATCCGGCGTCCAGGGCTCAAGCCCTGGACGTACATGGTTGGAGCGTGGTCGTCGATCCACTCGCCTATCAATGGCGACACGCCAACTGGCAAGGCCGCCCATGGCATGAGGCTGTGATCTACGAACTGCACGTGGGTGCAATGGGTGGCTACGCAGCGGTTGAAAAGCAGCTACCGCGCTTGGCCGAACTGGGCATCACCGCGATTGAATTAATGCCTTTGGCGCAATTTCCCGGCGAGCGCAACTGGGGTTACGACGGTGTCCTGCCCTACGCCCCACAAGCCTGCTACGGGCCTCCCGAACAACTCAAAGCCCTGATTGACAGCGCCCACGAGCACGGCCTCGCGGTGATTCTCGACGTGGTCTACAACCACTTCGGCCCCGATGGCAATTACCTGGGTCAATACGCCAAGGGTTTCTTTCAAGAAGACGTGCACACGCCGTGGGGCGCCGGCATTGACTTTGATCGCCGCGAGGTGCGCGACTTCTTTCTCGATAACGCACTGATGTGGTTGCTGGAGTACCGCGTCGATGGCCTGCGCCTGGATGCAGTGCACGCGATCGACAATCCTGGCTTCCTGACCGAACTCGCACAGCGCGTTCGCCGCCAGGCGGATGTCGGCCGGCATGTCTGGCTGGTGCTGGAAAATGAGCTCAACCAGGCCAGCCTGTTAAAACATGATTTTGATGCGCAGTGGAACGATGACTTCCATAACGTCCTGCACGTGTTGCTGACTGGCGAAACTGACGCCTATTACAGCGACTTCGCACAAAACCCTACCGAAAAACTGGCGCGTTGCCTGGGCGAAGGCTTTATCTACCAAGGCCACACCACCCGCCATGGCCATGAGCGCGGCGAACCCAGTGGTCACTTGCCGCCTAGTGCCTTCGTGGCGTTTTTGCAGAACCATGACCAAATCGGCAACCGCGCCTTGGGCGAACGCTTGCATCAACTGTGTTCACCCCAGGCGCTCAAAGCGGCCACCACGTTATTGCTGATGTCGCCAATGATCCCGCTGATGTTCATGGGTGATGAGGTCAACGCCGAACAGCCGTTCCTGTTTTTCACCGACCACCATGGCGAACTGGCCGAAGCCGTACGCGAAGGCCGGCGCAACGAGTTCGCCGATTTCGCTGCGTTCAAAGACCTTGAACGGCGCGAACACATCCCCGACCCGAATGCGCTGCTGACCTTCCTGCAATCGGCGCCCGTTTTTACCGAGAACACGCAGAGCCAGTTTTACCGTCACCTGCTGAGCCTGCGTCACCTGCATATCGTGCCGCACTTGCCAGGCAGCGTGGCCTTGGGCGCTCAGGTGCTGGCGGACGGTGCGGTCACGGCGCGCTGGCGCCTGGGCAATGGCAGCGTGTTGCAAATCGACCTGAACCTTGGCGCGACGCCGTTGGATCACCCGGCGCCGCCGCACCTGCTATACGAGACGCCAGCCACGGATGAGGCGCACTTTGCGCCGTTCAGCGCACGCGTCGCCTTATCCCCTGTTGGAGAGCACCTTTGAGCGAAGCGAACCTGGAAATACTCGCCAGCCGCGCGGGCCTGGCCGTCGATTGGATCGACGCAAACGGCCGCCCGCAACACGTGAAACCCGCCGCCCTGCGCGCCGTTCTCAAAGGTCTGGGCCACCCGGCCGATACCGACGCCGAGATCAATGCCAGCCTGCTCGAGCTTGAGCAGGCACAACAAAACAAACACCTGCCACCGCTGATGACCGTCGACAGTGGCGAGGGCTTGGACCTGGCACGCTACTTTGCCGCGGACACGCCGTGCCGGGTCAGCCTGGAAGACGGCGAAACCCTGGAGTTACGCCTCGATGGCGACGCCGTGTTGCCCGGCGTTATTGCCCTGGGCTACCACCAAGTGCATATCGACGACCAGGCGTTCACCCTGGCTGTCGCGCCCACCCACTGCTACAGCGTGGCCGAAGCGGTCGACATTCAACCCGCTCGCGCCTGGGGTCTGAGCGCACAGCTCTATGCACTGCGCCGCCTGGGTGATGGCGGGTTTGGCGACACCCAGGCCTTGGAACACGTGGCCCGTTGCGCCGCCGAACGCGGCGCGGATGCCTTAGCGATCAGCCCGATGCACGCAATGTTCAGTGCCGACACTGGACGCTACAGCCCCTACTCGCCGTCCAGTCGCCTGTTTCTCAACAGCCTGTACGCCTCGCCCGCCTGCATCCTCGGTGAGCGTGAAGTGCGCAATGCCATTGAAGCGCTCGGGCTCGCCGATGAATTGCACACCCTTGAGCAACACACCCTGATCGACTGGCCCGCCGCCGCCAAGGCCAAGCAGCGCCTGTTGCGCGCCTTGTATGAAGACTTCCGCCACGGCGAACACCCGCAACATGCCGACTTTCTCAGCTTCCGCCAGGCTGGCGGCGAAGCCTTGGAAAACCACTGCCGCTTCGAAGCCGTGCAGGCCGTGCGCGCAGCCGCTGGCGAAGCGCTCGACTGGCGTCACTGGCCCGAAGCCTGGCGCACGCCGCAGAGCCCGGCACTGGTGCAGTTTGCCGCAGAACACACTGACGAAATCGGCTTTTACGCCTTCAGCCAATGGCTGATCGCCCGCTGCCTTGCGCGTGCGCAGCAGGCCGCGCGCGGCAGTGGCATGGGCATCGGCCTGATCGCCGACCTGGCCGTCGGCGCCGATGGCGGTGGCAGCCAAGCCTGGAGCCGTCAAGACGAACTGCTGGCCGATCTCACGGTGGGGGCGCCGCCCGATGTCCTCAACCGTGCTGGCCAAGGCTGGGGGATTTCGGCGTTTTCTCCGGAAGGTCTCAAGCGCAATGGTTTTCGCGCGTTTATCGAGATGCTGCGCGCCAACTTCGCGCATGCCGGCGGCTTGCGCATCGACCACGTGATGGGCCTGCAACGCCTGTGGGTGATCCCCATGGATGCCTCACCGAGCGAGGGTGCCTACCTGTATTACCCGGTGGACGATATGTTGCGCCTGTTGGCGTTGGAGTCTCAGCGCCACAAGGCGATTGTACTGGGTGAAGACCTGGGCACCGTACCCGACGGTCTGCGCGAAAAACTCAGCGGCCGCTCGATTCTGGGCATGCGGGTGCTGCTGTTCGAACAGGGCCATGATGGCCAGTTCAAACCGATCCTCGACTGGCCGGACAATGCCTTGGCGACCACCAGCACCCACGACTTGCCGACACTCAATGGCTGGTGGCACAGCCGCGACATCGAGTGGAATATCCAACTGGGCCTGATCGACGCACCGGCCGTGGAGCAATGGAGCGAGCACCGCCTGCGCGAACGCCAGGCGCTGCGCCAGGCCTTGAGCCAGGACCCGCAGAACTTCGTTGATGAGATCCGCAACGACACTGATCACATGATCGACGCCAGCGTGCGCTACCTGGGCCACACCCGTGCGCCACTGGTGCTGCTGCCGTTGGAAGATGCGTTGGGCATAGAAGAACAAGCCAACCTGCCCGGCACGACCGACACCCACCCCAATTGGCGCCGCCGCCTGCCCGGCGAAGCCGCCAGCCTGCTCGACAACGCTGGCGCCGCGCGCCGCCTCGAACTGCTGGCCGTCGCGCGCAACCAAGCCTATGAGCGTGACCGATGAAAGCACTGCCCCTGCGCGCTACCCAGCGTCTGCAATTCCATAAAGGTTTCACCCTGGACGATGCGGTGCCGTTGGTGCCGTACTTCGCCCGGTTAGGCATCAGTCATCTGTATGCCTCGCCGCTACTCAGCGCCCGCGCCGGGTCGATGCATGGCTACGACGTGGTCGACCCGACCACGGTCAACCCTGAACTGGGTGGCGAACAGGCCTTGCGCCGGCTGGTCGCCGCGCTGCGTGAACACGATATGGGGCTGATCCTCGATATCGTCTCCAATCATATGGCCGTCGGCGGCGCGGATAACCCCTGGTGGCTGGACCTGCTGGAGTGGGGGCGTTTGAGCCCTTACAGCGAGTTTTTCGATATTCAATGGCACTCGCCTGACCCATTGCTCAAGGGCCAACTGCTGATGCCGTTTCTGGGCAGCGACTACGGCGAGGCCCTGCAAACCGGCAGCCTGGCGCTGCATTTCGATGCCGAACACGGTGCGTTTTACGTCGAGCATTACGAGCATCGCTTCCCGATTTGCCCGCGCGATTACGCACTGATTCTCGGCGCCGACGAACTGCTAAGGCCGTTGGCCGACCGTTTCAACGCCCTCGCCTATCAAGACGACGCTTACCACGAAGCCGCCTGGCTCAAACAAGCGCTGGCTGAGCGCGCGACCGAGAGCGACGTGCTGCACGCCATTGAACAGCGCATCACTGCGTTCGACGGGCGCCAATCCGAAGGTTTTGAGCGCCTGCATCAATTGCTCGAGCAGCAAACATACCGCCTCGCCAGCTGGCGCACCGCCGCAGACGATATTAACTGGCGGCGCTTCTTCGACGTCAATGAGTTGGGCGGCCTGCGCGTGGAGCGCACGGCGGTGTTCGAAGCCACCCACGGCAAGATATTCGAGCTGATCAGCGAAGGCCTGGTGGATGGTCTGCGCATCGACCACATCGACGGTCTGGCCGACCCACGCGCCTACTGCCGCAAGCTGCGCCGTCGGGTGGACTCGCTATCGCCCGAGCGGCACCTGCCGCTCTTTGTGGAGAAAATCCTCGGCGAGGGCGAAACCCTGCGCGAGGACTGGAAAGTGGACGGCACCACCGGCTACGAATTCATGAACCAACTGTCACTGCTGCAGCATGATCCTGAAGGGTTTGCGCCGCTTGCCGAGTTGTGGACCCGCCACAGCGGACGCCCTGCGTCATTTATCGAGGAGGCATGGCTGGCACGCCAACAGATCCTCAATGGCTCCCTGGCCGGGGACTTCGAAAGCGTGGCGCAAGCCCTGCTGCAAGTGGCCCGTGATGATGTGATGACCCGCGACCTGACCCTCGGTGCAATCCGCCGTGCCCTGCAGGAACTAATAGTGCACTTCCCGGTGTACCGTACCTACATCAGCGCCCGTGGCCGCAGTGAAAGCGACGACGTGTTTTTTCTGCAAGCGCTGGCGGGTGCTCGCGGCACTCTAGGCGAAGGCGACTGGCCGGTACTCGATCACCTGGAAAAATGGCTCGGTGGCCAGCCTTGGCGCAATCGCCGGGTCGGCCGTGAGCGCAAGATGCTCAAGCATGCTTGCGTGCGCTTCCAGCAACTGACATCGCCGGCTGCCGCCAAGGCCGTGGAAGACACTGCGTTTTATCGCTCGGCGGTGCTGCTGTCGCGTAACGATGTGGGCTTCAGCACCGAGCAATTCAGCGCACCTGTGGCCGATTTTCACGCTGTCAACGCGCAGCGATTGCAGCGCTTTCCCGACAACTTGTTGGCCACTGCCACCCACGACCACAAACGTGGCGAAGACTCCCGCGCACGCCTGGCGGTGCTCAGCGAGTGCGCACCATGGTATGCCGAGCAGGTCGAGCACTGGCGCACCCTCGCGGCAAAATTGCGTGAGGCTGCCGACAGCCCGTCTGCCGGTGACGAACTGATCTTGTATCAAGTGCTACTGGGTAGTTGGCCGCTGGACGCCAACCCGGACATGCATGCCTATCAAAAGCGCCTCTGGCAATGGCAGCAAAAAGCCCTGCGCGAAGCCAAGTTGCAAAGCAGCTGGAGCGCGCCCAACGAGGCCTATGAACAAGGCGTCGAAGCCTTCCTGTCGCGCCTGCTGCTCAGCGAAGAAGGCCAGACGCTGCGCACCGCGGTGGGTGACGCCGCCCACGCCATTGCTGCGGCCGGTGCGATTAATGGCCTGGCGCAATCCTTGCTTCGACTCACCGTGCCGGGTGTACCAGATGTGTACCAGGGCGATGAGTTCTGGGACTTCAGCCTGGTCGACCCGGACAACCGGCGCCCAGTGGATTTCAGCGCACGGCAACGGGCACTGGATACGCCACCGGACATCAGTGAACTGTTGGTTAACTGGCGCGATGGGCGTGTCAAACAGGCGTTGATTGCCCAGGTTTTAGCCTTGCGCAAGGCTGATCCCGAGATGTTCCGCAGCGGCCGCTACACACCGCTGGACGTCGTAGGCAAACACGCTGAACACGTCGTCGCATTCTGCCGCGAGTATCAAGGCAAATACCTGCTGGTGGTGGTGCCACGTTGGTCTCATCGCCTGTTGGAAACGGCTGAGCACCCCCACGTCAGTGCGCAGGTTTGGGGCGATACACGCGTGAAATTACCGTTTGCCGCCACAACACAAAACTGGAAGGGACTTTTTCAGACAGGCGCAGTCACACCAAACAAGGAGCTGTTGATCAGCACTGCCCTGGGGAATTTCCCGGTCAATGTCTTTATCAATCCTGATGATCAAGAAAGCTGAAACTTTTCTGTGAGGAGCATTTCGATGAGTACTGAAGACAAACGCATACGCGAGTTGGCACATCAGATCTGGGAGTCCGAAGGCAAACCCCACGGTGAAGATGCACGCCACTGGGAGATGGCACGCAAGCTGGCCGAAGCCGAAGCGCTGACGCCGAGCAAACCCAAGGCCGCCGCCAAGCCAAAAACCGCGCCCAAGCCTGCGCCCAAAGCCAAGCCCGCTGCCCCTGCCGCGAGCAAACCCGCACCGCCTGCGACCAAAAAGCCGGCCGCGCCGAAAAAGCCCAAGTCTTAAGCCTTTTGATCCTATGGGCCGCCTGCCGGCGTTGTCGGCAGGCGGTCATTTTAACTGTCCACTGCGTCAGCTGAACGATCGCCAGCACGGTCGCGCTCGGCCCGAAAAAAGACCCTTGCAGGAGCAACTCAACAATGAGCAAACCCGAAAAAAGCCAACCGATGCCGGAAAATGAGCCGTCGCGGATTCGTGAAGGTTTGCCCTTCCCCCTTGGCGCCACCTGGGACGGCCTGGGTGTGAACTTCGCGCTGTTCTCGGCCAACGCCACGAAAGTCGAACTGTGCCTGTTCGACGATACCGGCGAAATCGAGCTGGAACGTATCGAACTGCCGGAATACACCGATGAGACCTTCCACGGTTACTTGCCCGACGCCCACCCCGGGCTGATTTACGGCTACCGCGTATACGGTGCATACGACCCCGCCAATGGCCACCGCTTCAACCACAACAAATTGCTGATCGACCCCTATGCCAAACAACTGGTGGGCGAGCTCAAATGGTCTGAGGCCCTGTTCGGCTATACCATCGGCCACCCCGATGATGACCTCAGTTTCGATGAGCGCGACAGCGCGCCCTTCGTGCCCAAGTGCAAGGTCATCGACCCGGCGCATACCTGGGGCAACGACCAGCCGGTGCGCGTGCCGTGGGACCGCACGATCATCTATGAAACCCACCTGCGCGGGATCAGCATGCGTCACCCTTCGGTTGGCGAGTCGGTGCGTGGCACCTGCGCCGGCTTGATGGAGGACGACGTGCTCAAGCACATCCGCGAGTTGGGCGTGTCCTCGGTAGAACTGCTGCCGGTACATGCATTTGTCAACGACCAGCACCTGCTGCAAAAAGGCATGACCAATTATTGGGGCTACAACAGCATTGCCTTCTTCGCACCAGACCCGCGTTACCTGGCCAGCGGCAAGATCGCCGAGTTCAAGGAAATGGTCGCGCACCTGCACGAGGCCAAGCTGGAAGTAATCCTCGACGTGGTCTACAACCACACCGCCGAAGGCAACGAGCGTGGCCCGACCTTGTCCATGCGCGGCATCGACAACGCGTCGTACTACCGCTTAATGCCTGAAGACAAGCGCTTTTACATCAACGACTCCGGCACCGGCAATACCCTGGACCTGAGCCACCCGTGCGTGCTGCAAATGGTCACCGACTCGCTGCGCTACTGGGCCACCGAGATGCACGTGGACGGTTTCCGCTTTGACTTGGCGACCATTCTGGGCCGCTACCGTGATGGCTTCGACGAGCGCCACAGTTTCCTCGTGGCCTGCCGCCAGGACCCGGTGCTGCGCCAGCTGAAAATGATCGCGGAACCCTGGGACTGTGGCCCCGGTGGTTATCAGGTCGGTAAATTCCCGCCGGGCTGGGTGGAATGGAACGACCGGTTCCGCGATACCGTGCGCGCGTTCTGGAAAGGCGACGACGGCCAACTGGCGGACTTCGCCGCGCGCATGACCGCCTCTGGGGAGATGTTCAACCAGCGGGGCCGGCGCCCGTACAGCTCGGTGAACTTCATCACCGCCCACGACGGCTTCACGTTGCACGACTTAGTGTCGTACAACGACAAGCACAACGAAGCCAACGACGAGAATAATCAGGACGGCAGCAACAACAACCTGTCTTGGAACCACGGCGTCGAAGGCCCGACCGACGACCCGGAAATCAACGCGCTGCGCCTGCGCCAGATGCGTAACTTCTTCGCCACGCTGCTGCTGGCACAGGGCACGCCAATGCTGGTGGCCGGTGATGAGTTTGCCCGTACCCAGCACGGCAATAACAATGCCTACTGCCAAGACAGCGAGATTGGCTGGGTCAACTGGGACTTGGACGCCGACGGCAAAGCCCTGCTCAAGTTTGTGAAACGTTTGATCAAGCTGCGCCTGGCCTATCCAATTCTGCGCCGTGGTCGCTTCCTGGTCGGTGATTACAACGAAGACATCGGCGTCAAAGATGTCACTTGGCTGGCGCCGGACGGCAGCGAGATGAGCATCGAGCAATGGCAAGACAGCCATGGCCGCTGCCTGGGCATGCTGATGGATGGCCGCGCCCAGGAGACCGGGATTCGGCGTCCGGGTGGCGATGCAACCTTACTGCTCGCGGTCAACGCCCACCACGACATGGTGAATTTCCGCCTGCCACCGGTGCCCGAAGGTGAGTTCTGGACCTGCATGCTCGACACCAATGACCCGGCCGTACGTGGCCAGGAACGCTTTGACTTCGAGCATGAGTACGCCATCACCGGTCGCTCACTGCTACTGTTTGAACTGCAGCACGACGAGGTGTGAGATGGCGTTGCATGGATTCCTTCAAGGCTACCGGAGTTATGCGGACACGCAGGCCCTGGGTCATGCACTGAGGGCGCTTCAGGAGGAAGGGCTGGACCAGCTGCCATTGCCCGGCAGCGGCCAGACACTGGCGCGCTTCAGCCGTCTAGCCCAAGTGGCTGGGCATGATTTGCGCCTGTGCAAACTGTTCGAGGGCCACACCGATGCCTTGGCGATCATCGCTGAACTCAACAGCCCCTTGCCGCCCCTGGGTAGCACGTGGGGTATGTGGGCCGCCGAACCGCCAACGGCGAAGGTGCGGGTGCGGCGAGACGGCCAGCGGTTGATCGTCGACGGGCGCAAGGCTTGGTGTTCCGGGGCAGCGGTGGTCAGCCATGGCTTGCTGACCGCCTGGGACGAAGAGGAACGCCAGCAATTAGTTGCGGTGGACATGCAGCAGCCCGCGATCACGGTAACGGATGAAGGTTGGAATGCCGTAGGGATGGCGGCCACGGGTAGCGTCGAGATTGTGTTTGATGACGCCAAGGGGATCGCCGTCGGCAGGCCGGGGCAATATCTGTCCCGTCCCGGCTTCTGGCACGGCGGAATCGGCATCGCAGCGTGCTGGTATGGCGGCGCGCAACGCCTGGCCGAAGTCTTGCGCGAGCAGTGCAGCAAGCGCCCCGAACCTCATGCCCTGGCCCACTTGGGGGCGGTTGACAGTGTGCTCAACAGTGGCGTCTGTGTCTTGCGTGACAGTGCCGAACAGATCGATCGCGAACCGGGGGCCGATGCCCGGCATTTGGCCCAGCAGGTACGGGCGTGTATCGAAGATACCGTCGAGCAGGTCATCCACCACGTCGGCCGCGCGGTCGGTGCAGGGCCTTACTGCAAAGACCCGCACTTTGCTCAATTGATGGCGGACTTGCCGGTGTATGTGCGGCAAAGTCACGCCGAGCGCGACCTGGCAGCCTTGGGTGAGCTGGCCGCTGCAAACTCCGCACGGAGATGGCATTTATGAAACCTAATCCGATTGTCGGCCAGGGCACCCCGCTGTATCAGTGGCAAGCGTCATCTCACATGGCGCAATTAGCGCAAATCAGCATTGAGCAGTTAGTGCCCGAAGGCCATCGGGCAGTGATCATCGCCCCACACCCGGACGATGAAGTGCTCGGGTGTGGCGGCCTGCTACAAGGTTTGGCGATGCTCGGTCGGCCGATTCAGCTGATTTCCGTAACCGACGGCAGCGCCAGCCATCCAGGCTCCACACGTTGGCCGGTGGAGCGTTTGAGCGTGGTGCGCCCGCAGGAGTCGGCCCAGGCCCTGCATCGCCTCGGCTTGCCGCTGCACAGTTTGAAATGGCTGCGCGCAGGCTTCACCGACAGTCAGGTGGCTGCTCGCGAAGAACACCTGTGCACGTTTATCCAGCGCTATCTGAAGCCCACCGATGTGGTGTTCACCACTTGGCGCGAAGACGGCCATTGCGACCACGAAGCCGTCGGCCGCGCCAGTGCCAAAGCGACCCGAGCGGTAGGCGCCACGCTCTACGAACTGCCTGTATGGACCTGGCACTGGGCAACTCCCGAAGACAGCCACGTGCCGTGGGACCGCGCACGCAAGATCCTGCTGGCGCCCGAGACCGTTGCACGTAAACGCCATGCCATTCACGCGTTTGCCAGCCAGTTAGAGGGTGACCCGCAGATCGGCCTGCCACCTGTGCTCGCACCCCACGTGGTGGAGCGCTTGCTGCAGCCTTTTGAAGTGGTGTTTGTATGAGCGTTGCCACACCCTATTTTGATCAACTGTTCGCCGGCAATGACGATCCTTGGGCGTTTCGCCAGCGCTGGTACGAGCGGCGCAAACGCGCGCTGACCCTGGCGGTGCTGACTCGGCCACGTTACACGTCGATCTTCGAGCCAGGCTGTGCCAACGGCGAGCTGAGTGCCGAATTGGCGCCACGCTGTGACCGCCTGGTGTGCTGCGACACGGCCGCCGCCGCCGTCGCACTGGCGAAAAACCGCTTGCTGGGATTTCCCCACGCCCAGGTGCAACAAAGCCGTCTGCCCGACCAATGGCCTGCGGGCGCGTTCGAACTGATCGTCTTGAGCGAGTTGTGTTACTACCTCGACGCCGATGATTTGCATCGCTTGGTTGACTGCGCCCTCGCCTCGTTGACCGAGGACGGGCAGCTGCTTGCCTGCCACTGGCGCCCCGCTATCGAAGGCTGCCCACAAACCGCTGACCAGGTGCACGCCCTGCTGCAACAACGTCTGGTTATGGCGCCTGTGGTGCAGCATCACGAGAGCGATTTTCTCCTCGACCTGTGGAGCCGCGACGGCACCTCGGTCGCCTCCCGCGAGGGTTTGCGATGATCGGCACTCTGATCCCGGTGCGCAACCTGAAACGTTGCAATGCGTCGATCGCCTGGCGTCACAACCCACACGCCATTACCCGTGCCCGCCTCGACTGCCGGGCACCAGGCAGCTTTGGCGATAACCTGAAGAGCTTGACGCTAGCCACCTGAAAAAATCGACATTACAAGATGTAAAAGCGCCCAATCCTTGACTATGCTGAAGACGCCTTGCTGGCACTCCAAGGTTGGGGGGCCGCAGCAGTGCGGCGGAACCTGCGCTGACTAAAAAAGAGTGTCGTCCCGTCAACGGGGTACGACCCAGACCCCATTGACAAGGATGTGACACCCATGAAGCCTGCCTCCTTAGGCGACGGCCGCCGCGGCCCTGCGCAAATCTGGAACAGCGCCCCGCAGTTGGCGCAAATCCCCGCTATAAACCCCTCCACGCTGGTACCACCGGGCGTGCGCGTGGTGGTCATCGCTCCTCATCCGGGCGATGAGGTGTTGGCGTGTGGCGGTTTGCTGCAGCTGCTCAGTACCCTTGAACACCCCCTGTTGCTGATCTCAATCACCGATGGCAGCGCCAGCCACCCAGGCTCTAACGCCTGGCCGGCAAGCCGCTTGAGTGTGATTCGCCCCCAGGAAAGCGCCGAAGCACTGCGCCGCCTGGGCATGCCGCTGCACAGTTTGAAATGGATTCGTGGCGGTTTTCGCGACGACGCGCTGGCGGCCAGCGAACAGCCGATGAGTCAATTTATCGCGCGCTACCTGCAACCCAGTGACGTGGTGTTCACCACGTGGCGCAACGACGGCAATGACGACCATGACGCCGTCGGTCGTGCCAGCGCCAACGCGTGCAGGCTGGTGGGAGCGCGACTCTATGAACTGCCCATCTGGGCCTGGCATTGGCCGGTACGCGATGGCGCAATAATCCCTTGGCAACGGGCACATAAAGTCCGCCTGAATGCATGGAGCGTCGCGCGCAAGCTTCACGCAACCCATGCGTTTGCGAGCCAATTGGTCGGCGACCCGACAATCGGCTTGGCACCGATGCTCGCCCAGGATCTGCTGGAGCGGATACGCGAGCCCTACGAGATTGTGTTTGCTTAGAGGGCCAGGCTCAGGTATCGCATTGTGTACAGCACAACCGACGATACCAACGGCCAAATGGTGATCCTGCTGCACCGTTGGCCCTACGACTTCAACCGTTATGCCAGCGTCGCTGGCGGCCAAGGGCTAACGCGTGCTAACCCCGCGTGCCCGCGGCGATGGCGGCGCCCGTTGTCTGTCGGATAAAACCCTACGCAACCGCGAACGGGCGGCGTTGGCACAGGATGTGATCGGCTTCACGTTGCGCGCATAAGTGAACGCAACGTGGTGTAAAAACTACAGCGCCCTACCCCCCGTCACCTGCGCAGTGAACCGTTTACGAACGTGCGACAGCTGGTAGGCAACTCCCAGCCAGATAAACCAGATAGGCATCACGCACAGCGCCAATCGCGTGTCCGGCCGTAAGGCAAGCAGGCATAATACAAAGGCGAGAAAAGCCAGGGAAAACCACGCCACCGGGCATTTTGTAGCGTGATTGTGCGTGTAAGTCCGGACGCTTTTTACGGTAGGCGATGTAGGACGCGAGGATAGTCGACCAAGTAAAAATCACCAGGATCGCCGAGACCGTCGACACGAGGGTGAAGGCCGTCATTACCTCCGGCACCACAAACAGCAACACCAGGCCCAGCACCATCAGCAGTGTGGTAAATGCCAGGCTGATAAATGGCACGCTGCTGTTGGACAGCCGCCGAAAAATGCCCGGCGCATCGCCCAGGTCTGCCAAACCGAACAGCATGCGGCTGGCAGAAAACACGCCACTGTTTGCCGACGAGGCCGCAGAGGTGAGTACCACGAAATTCACGATGCCCGCCGCTGCGGGGAAACCCGCCACCAGGAACAGTTCAACAAACGGGCTTTTGCTTGGCGACACTTGCTGCCACGACGTCACGGCGATGATGCACGCCAAGGCCAGTACGTAGAACAGGATGATGCGCAGCGGTATCGAGTTGATCGCCTTGGGCAAGGTTTTCTCCGGCGCGCGGGTTTCTGCGGCCGCGGTGCCGATCAGTTAAGTGCCGGCGAAGGAAAAGATCGCCATCTGGAAACCGGCAAAAAAAACCGAAGACGCCGTTGGGGAACGCCGCTTGTTTATCCAGCAAATGCGTCAACGACGCGGTGACACCGGTGGGTGAGACAAACGAGCTGGCGATCAGCACCAGGCTCACGCTGATCAGGGTGACTACGGCGATGATCTTGATGATCGCAAACCAGAACTCGACATCGCCAAACAGCCTGACCGTGAGCACGTTAAGCGCGAACAGCGTGAGCAACATGCCCACGGCCGGCATCCACGCCGGTACATCGGGGAACCAGTACTGGAAAAACCCGCCGACCACTACCGCATCGCCGACCACCGCCACGCTCCAACTCAGCCAATACGACCAGCCGAGAAAAAACGCCGCGCGCGGCCCCAGGTCGGCACCGGCAAAGTCGGCAAAGCTCTTGAAGTTCAGGTTGGATAACAGCAGCTCCCCCATGGCACGCATCACGAAATACACAAAGAGCCCGATGATCATGTAAATCAGGATGATCGAGGTGCCCGAGAGCGCGATGATCTTACCGGAGCCCATGAACAGGCCGGTGCCGATCGCACCGCCCATGGCCATCAACTGGATGTGGCGGTTGCTCAGGGTGCGTTGCAACGCAGGCTTTTCTGTCAGCCCAGGCGTGGTTGTTTTCATTACAAAACCTCTTGTTATGTTTTTGAGTTTTGGCAGAAAAGGAATGAGCGGTTTTTATGCTCGGGTTCAGGCGGTCTTGCTTTCGAAACCGTGCAGCACGTTGACGGCATTGATGCCGATCTCATCGACCATGTAACCGCCTTCCATCACAAACAACGTGGGTACGCCGACGCTGGCGATGATTTCGCCCATGCCGAGGAAATCCTGGCTGTCGAGGAGAAAGTGGCTGATGGGGTCGTCTTTAAAGGGGTCGACACCGAGGGAAATCACCAACACGTCGGGGGCGAAATCACGCAACTGCTGGCAGGCGTCGATCAGCGCAGTTTGGTAGTGGGCCCAGGTGGTGTTTTTCGCCAGCGGGTAATTCAGGTTGAAGCCCTCCCCGGCGCCCGCGCCACGCTCACTGCTGAACCCGGAAAAATACGGATAGGACACCGCCGGTTCGCCATGCAGGGAGATGAACATCACGTCCGAGCGCTGGTAGAAGATGTTCTGAGTGCCGTTGCCATGATGGAAATCCACGTCCAGCACCGCCACACGCTGGGCGCCTTGGGTGATCGCTTGCTGCGCGGCAATCGCCGCATTGTTGAGGTAGCAGTGACCGCCCATGTATTCGCGGGCGGCGTGATGACCCGGTGGCCGGCACAGGGCGAAGGCGCTGTTATGGCCTTCGTCGATCAGGCCCAGGCCGGTGAGCGCAATATCGGCGCTGGTTTTGACCGCGTTCCAGGTGGTACCGGTGATCGGCGAACCGGCGTCCATGGCAAAGAAACCCAGCTTACCGTCGATGAAGTCCGGCACCTGTTGGTTGGCCAGGTCGCGCACCGGCCACACCAGCGGCAGCGCGTCGTGACTGCGGACTAGGGCGGCCCATTCAGCCCAGGCGGTTTCCGGGAATGACACGTAGCGTTCGCTGTGGGCGTTGACGTAACACGCCCGGTCGAAGGTGCGCGGCGCGATAATATCGCCTAGCCCAACGAGCTGGACGCGGTCGCGCACGGTGTCGGCGCGGCTGGGTTGCTCGAATGAGGGCTTAAGCACACCGTCTTTCAATTCGGTGCCATGGTGCAAACGGTGGGCATCACTAAAAACAGTCAGCATTTCTCAACATCCCCGAGTAAAAGACAGGCTCTATTTTGTTCGGGCGAGGCTGGGCTTTCTTTGCTTTTAGTTCGCGCACTGTTAGGTTTATCGGAAATATTTACCCTTGTTGCAGCAAGTTATGAAAAATAAAACCAAACAAGTCGCTCTTTACGACACCAATCTCGCCATCCTCGCGTTACTGCAGGAAGACGCAAGTATTTCCAACGCCCAACTGAGCGAGCGCCTGTCCCTGAGCCTGACGCCGTGCTGGCGTCGACGTAAGCGCCTGGAAGAAGAAGGCGTGATCTAGGACTACCAGGCCAACCTGGATCGCAAACTGCTTGGGCTGGACATCATGGCCTTCGTGCATGTGCGCTTTGCCATCCACACCGACCACGCGCCGGACGCGTTCGAGGCGGTGGTCAAGCAACTGCCGCAGGTGCTGGCCTGTCACAAAATCACCGGCGATGCGGACTATCCGCTGCAGGTGCTGGCGGAAGACCTGGACAGTTACAGTGAGTTTGTCGAGAGCGTGTTGCGCCGTCAGCTGGGGATTGCGTCGATCCAATCGAGCCTGGCGCTGAAGGAAGTGAAGGCGACGAGTCGGGTGGCTATAACTGCGGCGAAACTCACATAAATGATTTTTATGACCTGCTCCAAAAATCGGCTGGACTCGAGAGATTGGCAAGGATAACATCACATAGCCATCACTCACTTAAACTTGGACATTCAGACGGTCACCACAACGAGTTGTATTAGCCGAATTTCAGGAAGCGTAAATTAAAGGTTTCAAGGAAGTCACCATGCAACAGATTGATGAAGCGCAGCAGCTTGAGTTTATTCTTAGTCACACATCAACAGAAGAGCTGGAACACAAGATAAATTCGTTTGACACCCTATACCCGACACTGCGCCATGACACTGTTTATACCCATCTAAAAGATACGCTCCTTATTGATACGCCTTGCTTAAGATCTTCCGCGTTCTGCGCTGAGTCGAGAACGCTTCTCCCAGGTGCAACTCTCTGGCGAAGTAGAAAAGTAGATGGGTTTGAAGAAACGCTCGACCTCTCAAAGTTCTGGGCACCTCCACCAGAAAAGGTGAGTGGGTACGGACGTATGAATAGGCCGTCCCAGGGGGTCTTATACACCGCCGAACACCTGCGTACGACACTGGCTGAAATTGGCCTCGAAACTGATGGAAAATGCCTTATGATTGTCTATCGAGTAAAGTCGCCCATTAAATTTATCGGCGTAAACAGTGATTTTGACAAGCAACTTTCCGCGCCAGCCACTGAAAAACTCAACATCATCACCCACTTCATCCAACGAAGTTTGTTGGCAAAAGGTGAGGCCGCCTATTTATTCAGCAGCGAGTTTGTAAACGAATTCTTGAAAATTGAAACAGACGGATGGTTCTATCCCTCTGTTGCGCGCCATGGCGGGACTAATTACTGCATCCACCCCCACGCGGCGGACAAGCTCGAACTGTTGAAAATATATACCACGCAGGGCGTACGTCCAGGCATGGCTGGCCCCTTACTTGGGGCATACGAAGCTGACGCGTCAGGCACCTATGACTATCGGGCGGACCCGGTGTACGCCAATGCAGACTATGAAGCCTTTGGCTCTGTGCTCGGAGGCGATGGCTCGGACCCAGACAAAACGCCACTCCACGAACGGAATTTAATTGATTACCCCGTCATAGTCACCCGTTGAATTTCAAATGAGTTCACACAGATAACGCCGTATTTCGAGACGACTCAACCATGAACAGAAACTCATTAGAAGCACGATTGATCACCAGCTTGACAGACGCCTACGCACGCACTTCAGCTGTGGCGTTGCACAGCATGCGTTGGGCGAATTGGACCCTCCTTGACGCTGTTGAGCCACCGCAAGATTTAATTGATGATGATGAAACACTGTTTAAACCGTTCAAACAGTTGACCGACAGCATCTACCTGACGACGCTGGCGCTGCTCGAAACTGTAAATTTGCCCACCCTCATCGATCAATTCAAACATATATTCGGACCTACGCTTGACGCGCAGCCGACGCGAACAGTTTTTGATGTTGACACTGAAACGGGCGAATATTACAGCCCGTTCTTAACAGACTTAAGCCGTTTTTTAGCATCCATCGGAATTTCTACTGACGCCAAAGCCTATTACGCACAAGCGGGGGTTAAGTACCTCGAAAACATACTGAATAACACCGCCATGATTATCCACAACAGTGGGAACGCCGTATCGTCGGAGGCGCAGGTTTACAACAGTGTCAAGCAGGTCATCGAAGCGGTTTTTCCTGACACCGCCAAACCTAGATCCAATTTCATCAAGCTGGCACAAGAATATAAGCCAGACATTCTGATCCCCAGCATTGCAACGGCCGTCGAATACAAATACGCAACAACGCCGGAAAAACTCAAGGCAACGATAGGGCAAATCGCAGAAGACGTGCTTGGCTATACCGGGGATGACGACTACCGTTTGTTCTACGCGGTGTTTTATGTCACCGACGACTTGATAGGCAAGGAACGCTTTAACGCCATTTGGAAAGAAAAGAATTTCCCTCAAAACTGGAGGGCCTTTTATATCGTTGGCCGGTAGGCGTAAGCGCGTTAGTTGACAGGCTGTTGAATAGCAAACTACCCATTTACCCACACATGGAGTGACTGTGACGCACGTTCTTGCCCCCTCGGAATCCACCCTTCTACCCGCCTCGCCCTCGGAATTCCGCTTCTTCAGACGCCTCGGGATGTTCGTCCTGGCGGCGTTGATTATGCTGCTGGCGCCCATTCCCGGCCTGTTGCTGGTGCCACCAGCGATGCAAAGCTACTTGATGTTCGTGACCAGCCTGGGCGTGATCGGGTTGCTGCTGTGCGGCCTGTTCGTGGTGCAACACCGGCATAACCTGGCCGCTACGTTTTACGGCCACCACATCCGTAAGACCTTGCGCCTGGGCGTTATTGCCCTGATCGCCGCGTATGCCCTGTTCGGGTTGCTGGCCACCGCACTGGGGTTACCGCGTGAAGCGTTCATGGCTGAGCTGTACAGCGGCCTGACCCAGTGGCAAACCCTGATCAAATTGGCTTCGCTGATTATCCTTCCACCGATCGCCGAGGAACTGATGATGCGGCACTACCTGCTGCGCCTGTTTCCCTACGAGCGCAGTGTCGCCTGGAAGTGGACGGCGGTGATTGTGAGCTCCGCGCTGTTCGCCAGCCTGCATACCCAATACGGCAGCTGGAACACGCTGGTGTTGATCTTCGTGCTGGGTTGCCTGTTCGCCTGGGCGAGGATTGCCAGCGGCGGCTTGCTGGTGCCTATCGTGCTGCACATGCTGGCGGAAGTGGTCGGGTCGAGCCTTGACTGGACCTGGACGTCGGCCGGGCTTTACGGCTGATCCCAGGCATTCTTCGGAGTGGGCGTAACACTGGGTGTTCACGCCCGCTTCCCGCTGTAAAGCGGTAAAACGCCACCGCCGAAATGTGAAAAATTCGTTAACTAATTCTCCCCCAAGACTTTTTCCTAACGGCTCAATCTGCCACACTGATGCGAATAATTATCAACAAATTTATTATTCGCCAAGGAAGGCGCTCAGGGAGAGTCGGTTCGATGTCTGTGCAACAACACGGCGGCAACAGTTTTTCACCCAATTTGATCGCGATGGCGGTGTGTATCGCCACATCACACGCGGCCTTCGCCGCCAAGGCGGAACAGCCGGCGGTAATCGAGCTGGGCGCCACGCAAATCAACACCGAGCAAGCACTCGGCGCGACCACCGAGGGCAGCCAGTCCTACACCACCGGCTCGATGGCAACCGCTACCAAACTACCACTGACCTTGCGTGAAACACCGCAGGCCGTCACGGTCATCACGCGCCAGCGCATGGACGACCAGGCGATGACCAGCATCAACGACGTGGTCAGGGCGACGCCCGGGTTGTTCCTGAACTTCTCCAACGGCCCCGGTCGACAGTCATACACAGCGCGCGGCTTCGACATCGACAACCTGATGTACGACGGCATCCCAACCGGCTACAACGGCGCAGATATAGGTGCCCAGCCGAACCTGGCGATGTTCGACCGCGTCGAGATCGTGCGCGGCGCAACGGGCCTGGTGACCGGCTCGGGCAACCCATCGGCCGCCATCAACCTGATCCGCAAGCGGCCACTGGACGAACAGAAAGTCACCCTGACCGGCGCGGCCGGCCGTTGGGACGACTACCGTGGCGAGCTGGATGCGTCCAGCCCACTCAACGACAGCGGCACTTGGCGCGGCCGAGTCGTCACCTCTTACCGTGATGCCCACAGCTTCATCGACAAGGCCGAGGAAGATCACGGCCTGTTCTACGCCGTCACCGAAGCCGACCTGAGCGAAGACACCACGCTGACCCTCGGCTATTCCAACCAGAAGGACAGGACCAACTACTTCTGGGGCTCATCGATGGTCGGCCAGGACGGCCATCACCTCGACCTGCCGCGTGCCTACAACCCTGGCACTCGCTGGGAGAACAAGGACCAGGAGATCAACACGGTATTCGCCGAACTGCGCCAGCGGCTGGCCAACGACTGGAGCCTACAGGTCAACGCCAACTACGCCGAACAGGACGCGTTATTTTCTGGCTCCTATCAGTCGCGCTGGGTCAACAATACACCGGCGCGCACGGTCTACCAGGCCGCCTACGATGAGAACCAGGCCGGCGTCGACGCCTTCGCCAGTGGCCCGTTCCAGGCGTTCGGGCGCACCCACGAATTGGTGGTAGGCGCCAGCAAGCGCATCTACGACAGGACCACCCACAACTACAGCCCGTACGACATGAACTGGCCGCTCAGTGCGGGCAAACCGGAGTTCGTCCACACCAACAACCAACGCGAAGTCACCACCCAGGAAGGTGTCTATGTCACCACTCGCCTGAGCCTGGCCGACCCGTTGAAACTCATCCTCGGCGGGCGCCTGGACTGGTACGATTACGACAACCGGGATGGCGACGGCGACTTTCATGTCACCCGGAACCTCACGCGCTACGCTGGCCTGATCTACAAACTGGACGACCATCACTCGGCGTACGTCAGCTACAGCGACATCTTTACGCCGCAGAGTGCGAAGGACGTCACCGGCGCCCCGCTCAAGCCCATCGTCGGTAAAAACTATGAGGTCGGCATCAAGGGCGAATACCTTGGCGGCGCGCTGAATGCGAGCGTGGCGCTGTTCCGCATTGATCAGGAAAACCGCGCCGTTGCGGTGGTCGTACCCAACTGCCCACAGGCATCATGCAATGACGCCTCAGGCGAGATTCGCAGCCAGGGTATCGACCTCGAACTGCAAGGCGCATTAACCGAGAACTGGCAGGTCGGCGGCGGTTACACCTACGCGCGTACCCACACCATCAAGAATGAGGCTGAACCGCAGCGGGTCAACAGGCCGTTCGACACTGACACGCCGGAACATCTGTTCAAGCTCACCACCCGCTACAACTTCCAAGGCCCGCTGGAAAAGCTCCGCGTCGGCGGCAACGTTTCCTGGCAGAGTCGCATGTACAACGACCTCAAAGTGGCGGATGGCAGCAACTACCGGCTACAACAGGGCAGCTACGCCATCACCGACCTGATGGCTGGCTATCAGATCAGCCAGCACCTGGACCTGCAGCTCAACGCCAACAATATCTTCGACCGTCGCTACTACTCGACCATTGCCAACTCCGTCAGCTATGGCGGCGACGCCTACGGCAACCCACGCAACATGATGCTGACAGCCAAGTACAGCTTCTGATCAACCTTGCCGCCGCGTCTGTCCATTCGGATAGACGCGCTTAACGTCCCGCTCAGGGATGCCGATAGCGCGATTGCATCCCTGAACCTGAAAAACATTGAACACGAGCGTCACTCCACAGGCTGCCCACGTGGCACGCCGCATGCCTAGCTGTTCCCGGCTCGACCACATGGAATAAGAGTGAATGCCGACCCGCACGCTTTTTTTCAAGTACTACCACAAGGCTGACCGCATCATGCTGAGCCCTGGCGCGCAGCAGTGAGCGCTTGCCGCCGATTGCGGTGCGGTTGGATGCGCTCAGGCGCAGGTTTCATCAGTGAGCTGATGGGTCTCGGGACAATGATGAAGTGATCTGCGCGATCGCGCCGCGATCCTGTTCCTGCAGCGTACGGTACTGGTTGAGGATCAACGTCTCTTGCTCGCTGAGGTCATCGGCACTCACGAGCAAACGCTCCCCGCTCAGCACATACAGCACATCGACCCCGCGCTTACGGATAGCCATCAGGTAGTCGGATTTTGGCAGCCGCTCGCCACGCTCATAATGACCTTGGGCATTCTCGGCCACGCCACCGACGACACCGAAGTCGTGTTGGGAGAGTAAGAGCCGTTTGCGCTCTTCCTTTAAGCGCACACCTAAATTGCCGTCCATGTTGAATGCCTGATTTGAGGGGTTGACCCACCATACGCTTATACCCTGGCGAGAAGGACATTCATTTGAGCTGACTTATGGACAGCGTCAACCTCTCGGATTGACATATCGGTAAATCTCGATATTATCGCCCCCATGGACCTACTCGAAATATTCAAAGCCCTCTCAAACCGCACACGCCTCGAAATCCTGCAAGGTTTGAAGGACCCCGAAAAGAACTTCCCCGCGCAAGACGAGGGAGACGTTCACACCGTGGGCGTGTGTGTCAGCAGCATCCAGGAAGGCGTTGGACTGTCGCAGTCGACCGTCTCTGACTACCTTGCCACCCTGCACCGCGCAGGCCTGGTCGAAATTCGCCGTATCGGCCAGTGGACTTACTACAAACGCAATGAAGCCAACATCAGCGCGCTGGCGGAATTCCTAGGGAAAGAACTCTAGGTTTTTTTTCACCCCATGATATCGATATTTCCCGATATCCCTTTTTACCGAAACGAGGTATTACAATGAGAGCGATGATCCTTAACACCTTCGGCCGGCCCGAATCATTTGAACTGCGCGACGTGCCCAAACCTGTGCCGCATGCGGGGCAGGTGCTGGTGCGGGTCCACGCCACCTCCATCAACCCGTTGGATTACCAGGTGCGACGTGGTGACTACGCGGACTTAGTGCCACTCCCAGCCATCACCGGCCACGACGTGTCAGGTGTAGTCGAAGCCATCGGGCCGGGGGTGACCGCCTTCGCCCCAGGCGACGAAGTCTGGTACACCCCGCAGATATTCGACGGCCCCGGCAGCTACGCCGAGTACCACGTCGCAGCCGAAAACATCATCGGCAAAAAGCCCGCCTCCCTGAGCCACTTGGAAGCCGCCAGCCTGAGCCTGGTTGGCGGCACCGCGTGGGAAGCCCTCGCCGTGCGCACGGCGCTCAGAGTCGGCGAAAGCGTGCTGATACACGGCGGCGCGGGCGGTGTCGGGCATGTGGCAATCCAACTGGCCAAAGCCATCGGCGCACGCGTGTTCACCACCGTGCGCGAAGCCAACGTTGAGTTCGCCCGGAGCATGGGCGCCGATGTAGTCATCGACTACGAAAAAGACGACTACGTCGCCGCCATCCTGCGCGAAACCAGTGGCCACGGTGTCGATGTGGTGTTCGACACCATCGGCGGCGACACCTTATCGCGCAGCCCCGACGCACTCGCGCAACTGGGCCGCGTGGTCTCGATTGTGGACATCGCACACCCACAAAACCTCATTCAAGCCTGGGGCAAGAACGCGGCGTATCACTTCGTTTTCACGCGGCAGAATCGCGGCAAGCTGGATGAGTTACACGCGCTGGTAGAGCGCGGTCAGCTGCGGCCGCATGTTGGCGCCGTGTATGCGCTGGCCGACATCGGGCTCGCCCATGCGCGGCTTGAGAGCCGCAACAACGGTATTCAAGGAAAAGTCGCGATTGCCGTCGAGCCAACGCTCATGGCATGACGGCATGCTATTACCCGTCAAAACCATTTTTGGAGAAACACCATGATTTATGAGATCGCCCTGCTCCCGATTCACATAGAACAGGCTAATGCGTTCAAGCATGCATTTGCCGAGGTTGCGCCGCTGCTGTGCCGCGCGAAGGGCTATGCCGGGCACATGCTTGCGCAAGGGATTGAAGCGCCAGAGGTGTTTAATTTGATCGTGCAGTGGGAATCGCTAGAGGATCACACGCCGGGGTTTGAGGCGAGTGAAGATCATCGGGTGTTTATGTTGAGGCTGGAGGAATTTTTTGCCGATGAACCGACGGTTTACCATATTGAGGGGGCCGGTATCGGCTAGGCGCAAACGTTGATGTAATAACCTGGCCGTTATTCCTGTGCTTACGACAGAATGGACCTTCCCTCAGACTCTTCGGCCTTGTACACCATGGACGACTCACGTTTCACTGCGGATCAGGTGGTATCTCGATCTGGCATTGCCCAGGAGGATAGGGAAGTGAGGCAATGGTCAGTGCGCCTTCCACTCACTGAGAGGCTCGACGTTCTAAAGCAACTGTGGCCACTGAACTACCGATACGCACTCGAACTGCTCAAAGCGGCACAGCTACCGAAGCAGGAAAACGAGCGCATGCTCAGTCACTGGTTGCGTACTGGCCAACACAATACGGCGCAGGCACTCATCAAGCGGTTACAGCCGGTTCTGGGGGAAACAACGTGCTGGCAGATTGCGTCGCAAGAGACGCTTTCACCGACGATGCGCGACCTCATGAATTACTATGGACATGGGCGCCTGGGCCATCAACCCGAGGAAAATAAACCTTCAAGGTTTTCGAGCAGATTTACCTTCGGTGCCCCCGCTACCACGGCCATTGCTGAATAAGGGGCAGACCACGTTCAACACACTGATGCTCTGCCCCCCATTTTTTAGTTAAAGCGGGTCAGCAATACTCAACATTGGCTTAAACGGTGACTTATGCCCCCCAAAAAAAGGACAGATACTGGTCATCTGACTGTGCCGAGTACCGCCTCGCCGCCGGCTGTGGCCACGGGTCTGGACATTACTTGCTTTCAGACTCAGCTGCGGCTGATGTTTTTTTGCTAGCGCTCTTCGAAGAGCTCAGTGATTGAAAGCAGACTTGATTAACGGCTAGGGAGCCTGGTCTTTTTAAACCACTTCCACCAATTCAAACTCTTCTGCCAGCAGTTCCATAGCCTCGTCAAACACGCCCTCTCTTTGGAAAAAATCTTTATGCCCCTGCCTCCAGTACCTGAGGCTGAGATCCCCTTCGCCTTCCTTTCTGGCAAACATTTGATCGACGTCGCAGTAACGAATGACACGCAGCAAAATAACTCTAACGACACATACCGGCTCACCCTTGCTGTTGAGGATGATGCTGTAACCGCCAATAGCCGGTGAGTCGCCCTCATGTTTTAACGAGGCGAGTGAACAGCAGGTTGCTGTCTTTATTCCTTTAGCAACACGCTCAGCCAGTTCATCTGCCATTTCTGGAGTATCCCCAAATGACCATGCAATGGCTCCGGGATACCTGACTTTTAAGTCTTCAATTATGTTCACAACTAAATCCATTTAAATCATGTTGTTGGCTATACAATCATCACCGTCAGACCTTCAGGAAGCGGCTAGAGCTCTGTGTGTTGCTCCAACGCCAGCTCTTCGCGCCAGATACTACATGCCGCCTATTGAGTGCGCCAAACACGTTGGGCTTACTCCTCTCGAGCCAACGTTTGGAGCGAGAGGCTCAACGCAACGTCCAGTTGATGTGGTTGACGCCAGATTCCAAGACTATCGCCAACGTTAAAAACAACAACAGCAAGGCCACCCAAGGCGTACCCAACGACGTCAGACTCAGCGGGCATTGGAGACGCTGCATCACACCAGCGACCTGGCGTATGGATTGTCCAACGGTGGGGTGTGCCTTTATCCTCAAGCCTCTGAACCTGCCAACCCGGAGCCGCCATGGACCTCGCCACGCTTGCCCTCTTCCTCCCCGCTTGCTTCGCCCTGAACATGGCGCCGGGGCCAAACAACCTGCTGTCGGTCAGCAACTCCACCCGCTACGGCTACCGTACTTCCTGCATCGCCGGTCTCGGCCGGCTGCTGGCCTTCGCCGGCATGATCGCCCTCGCCTCCGCTGGCCTCGCGGTGGTGCTGCAAACCTCGGAGCTGCTGTTTTATGCGATCAAGATCCTAGGCGCGGCGTATCTTTTTTATCTGGCGTTTCAATTGTGGCGGGCGAATCCACGAGCCGAGGCTGAATCAGCGACGTCCAAGGTGGGATTGTGGGCGTTGGCACGTCAGGAGTTTCTGGTGGCGGCAGGCAACCCGAAAGCCATCCTGATCTTCACCGCTTTCCTCCCCCAATTCGTAGTGCCGGGCCAGCCGATCGCACCGCAATTTGCGCTGCTGGGTGTGATGTTCCTGATGCTGGAGTGGATCGCCATCAGCGCTTACGCCTATATGGGCCTGCACATGCGCCGCTGGTTCGCGGAGCCGCGAGGCAAACGGATTTTCAATCGTTGCTGCGCGGGGTTGCTCTCGGCCGCGGCGACGGTGTTGTTGATGGCGCGCCGGGCTTGAGGGGCAGCCCTGAATATTCGAACAAACATACACACCAGATTTGAGTCGACAGCACCAACTGCGGAGCCCTTCAGACGTTGATGGCGCTCAGGGGAAAATTATTTGCACTCGGTGTGTTTCAGGCTGAGGGAGTCAGTCATAATGTTTGCCGCAGTGACCACTATTTACCCTATCACGCAAACGCAAGCCTCGGACGTTGGTCAATCATTAAATGGACTTAAGAAAAAAGCTTTCCTTGTACTTCGAACTTAAATTTGGCTCGCCACCAGCCCCCAGTTTTGAAAAATACGATCCCTTTATAGGTGTTGCCGGTTACTGCGCAGCCATACGTAAGTATCTGATACCCGACTCGACGCCCGACACGGTCAGTTTTGCGGAGCTGCCCTTTGAATCACGTACGTACTGTAAAGGTTCGATTTTTTCAAGGGTTCGGAGAATCCGAAATGAGAAGCTGGAAAAACTCTTAAAAACCCCTCTAAAGGTTAGCGATTTTTTTCCACCCGCGTCCGAAACCGCACAAGCGCGTGCGGGTCGTTTCAACGCGGAAGGAGAACGCACGCTGTATTTGGCCGATCATGCGTTTGTGGCATTGAAGGAGTGCGGAATCGAGCCTGGTGAACATTTCCTCTTCAGTTATTTTGTACTCAAAACCGATATGCACTTTGTGTGCGTTCCCCCTGAAGAGTTTAGATGTACAAAACTGCTGAGCGCTTTATTCAAAAGCACAGACGAAAACTTTTACCCCGTCATCACCCGGACTTACAATGACTATCTCAACCATGCCACTCATCACGGTATTGCCTATGATTCTGTAAAGGTCAAAGAAAACTACTACGACTCAACATGGGGAGAAATTAGCTCTATTACAAACCTCGCACTGCCTGAGGAAAAATTACCCGCCGCCTACTTGCAAGTCGGCTGGCTTGCACGATGCGATGAACATTATCGACCCTACTATTTGAAAATGCTTTTACCTGACGCAAAGAAGAAAAAAAGACTCACGACGCTGACGTACCATAATAATAAATCACGTTTCATGGCGAAACACCACGAGGTAATGGAGAGGATCGCTCAGCTTAGAAACACGACTAAAAGTCTCATCGCCCGAGAAGACTATACGAAGGTCACCACAACGGCATTTAAACTACTGCCTCAGGTATAAAACTGAGGAGTGACTGAATAGCACGTCAGACGTAAATTTTATCAACGCAACAATGGACATTTTTTCAGCGGAGGAATAATGCAATTTGCAGTAGCACTAATAGAATATTTGATTTCTGGCGTTGTCGCATCGGCTTGGCTGACAGCAGTGCTCATCAATTACTACCCACTTCTGTTGCATACGATCAATGATCACAAAGAAATGCTGATCCTGATATACCTACCCATCGCCTACATTTTGGGAATTTATGTCGACACCACCTCCTCCTACTTTATACGTAGAGCCAAAGAGGTGCACAGATGCTTTAGTAAAAAAGTGCCTATACCACCATTAATGCCAAACGTCCTGGCGAGGATATACAGCGCTGTCGCAGGCGTCCCCAAAAGCGAGCCTTACAAAAACACCGCAGCGATCCTCGCCTATTCCCCTGCGGACGCCGTCAGGACGATGGAGGCCTATATCAGCAGGGATCGAATTGCTCGCGGCACTGCATTCAATTCTTTCGCAGGTGCTATTGTCGCTTTCATTTATACGCCGCCTGAATACAACACGCTGATAACGACTATCTGCCTCATCGCATTCGGCTACTCGATTATTATGCATAGACGCTTAAGCCGTCTTTCATCAAGCTTCAAAGAAGTGGTATTGAACAATCTTGAAAAGCACACGCCCCTCGAGCTCCACAAGCGAAAAGCCCCTGTAACTGACGAAAAATAGCATCGTGACGATGAGCAAATTTGACTTCAACACGCGGTTTCTCTCTGCACTGCCTTCCCTGCCATCAGGGTTGGACTTGCCTCTTGATGCCTTCATTTTCTGGGAAGCCAGGCAACTTCCGCTGATGGCGGAACCAGACGCCGAGTTCCTGGTTAAACAAGGGCTGCCGGAGAGTGCCGCGCCGTTCCTGAGTTTTTCCGTCTACAGCGAAACGGAAGCCACCCGCAGGCGAACGATATTCGGGGTGGCGGATCATTATTTCCCCCTCGGCCATACTGGGTCCGGGGACGTTTTGGCGCTCGACTGCCAAAGCGGCGAGGTGGTTTATTTCAATCACGACTTCAACAATGAGCGAGTCTTTATCAACACTGCGTTGTTACTGTTTGCGCAATGCCTGTGCGTGTTTCAGCAGCATCTACGCGACAACACAATGGCGCGCTGCTTGGCCGACATCGAGCGTATTGATCCTGCAGCGGCAGCGCCGGGTACAATGTGGGCCGACGAAATCGGTGCCGAGTTGGGCTGACGCTGTAATTGACAACACGCCGCGCCGGCATCGCTACACAGCCCTCTGCACCCCACGAATGGATTCGGCCTTGAGCCGCTACGCCCCTGCGTTAATTGCGCATATGCCAGGCCGCGTCGCCGATCTTTTAATCACTAACGTATTCTATGAAGTCGTCGACGGAAAAATCGCACACGTCGGGTCGATGATCAAGAAGACGGCGATTGAATAACAACTTTGATCGATAAAAACCGTGGAGAGCCGAGATGAACAACAAAAACACGCTATGCCTCTGGTACAACGGCACCACCCTGGAAACCGCGACTTTCTATGCCCAGATCTTCCCTGACAGCGCCGTGAAAGCCGTGCACCCTGCGCCGGGTGACTTTCCGGCCGGTAACAGGGCGACGCGGTCACGCACCCCGACCCGGTGATCGCCAAGCGCGCGGTTGACGCGATCGAGGCCGCCGTGGCCGGGCGCTGAAAGCATCCAAGCTCAACGGTGGAGCTGGTTTGCCTGGCGCCTGTACCAAGCGGGTTTTTGTGGCGAGCGGGCTTGCCACAAAGGCCTGTCCTAGCCTTCAGGTGAACACCCGCTCCCACGCAAGCACGTACTCTGGCATCCTCACCGCCCCCGTCATCGAACGCGAGCAGCAAGCCTATGAACCACGGCGTTAAACTTGAACCCCGCACACTCGCGGTTCCGCAGTCGATCAGTGCCCAAGCCCAGGCCACTCTGCAACGCCTGGTCGGCACTGACGGCGTGCCCCTCAACGCGCTGCACGCCATGCCCGCGCCCAATGACCACGACGCCTGGCGCCGTCTGCAAGCCGCCGTTGCACACAATTACGCCAGCGCCAATGCAGGGCAGGCGGGATCTTTACGCGCCAGCCTGCACACCCTCAGCGTCGAAAACGCCAGCGTGCATGTGGCCACACCGGCCACTGACACACACTTCGCCTACATCGACCTGCACGGCGGCGCACTGGTGTTCGGCGGCGGGGAAAACTGCCGCATCGCGGCCGGCAAACAAGCCGACCTGCACGACGTGATCTGCTACGGCGTGGATTACCGCATGCCACCCGATCATCCTTACCCCGCAGCGCTGGATGACTGCCTGGCCACCTACCGCCATGTGCTCAAGCATCACGCGCCGGAACAGATCGTGATCGGTGGCCGTTCGGCAGGCGGCAACCTCGCGGCGGCCATGGTATTGCGCGCTCGAGACGAAGGTTTGCCACTGCCGGCGGCACTGGTGCTGCTGTCGCCGGAAGTCGACCTCACCGAATCCGGCGACAGTTTCCAGGTCAATCGCACTGTCGACGTGGTGCTGCCCAACCCGTTGATGAGTGTGAACCTGCTGTATGCCAACGGCGCGGACTTGTCCCACCCTTACCTGTCGCCGCTGTTCGGCGATTTTACCCTGGGCTTCCCGCCGACCTTTCTGCAAAGCGGCACCCGCGATCTGTTTCTGTCCAACACCGTGCGCCTGCACCGCGCCTTGCGCCAAGCGCGCGTGCCTGCGCAGTTGCATGTGTTCGAGGCCATGCCCCATGGCGGTTTCATGGGTGCGCCGGAAGATACCGAGCTGGCCGCCGAGGTGGCAGATTTTGTGCGCGAGCAGCTGCGGCGGGGTTGACACATTCCGTCACATCCGCTGAAGATGGAGGCCTTATTCAGGGTGTGCCAGCGCATGTCTGCATCGTCTTCCGTTAACCTTTGCACTATTGGCTTGATTGCCAAGGCGCAAGGTTGCGTGGCGCGCGCCCTCAAATCGAAGAAACAGTCGCTCATGTGACCGGGGCGCGCTGTCCCGTCAGATGAGCTGACAGGACATTGAGCGCGACGGACCTCCCGCCCTTTGCACAATCCCTCTGCTCTTCTGACGGTGCCTCCAACGGTCAACCATCAGGAGAAAGTGCATGTCATCGTTTCAAGGAATCTGGGTTCCCGTCGTCACGCCGTTTCATGACGGCGCCATCGACTTTATTGGCCTGCACCGGCTGGTCAGCCACCTGCTTGAAAAGCACGTCGCCGGGATCATGGTCTGCACCACCACCGGCGAAGCCGCGTCGTTAAGCCGTCAGGAACAGCTGGCCGTGCTCGATGCGGTGTTGCAGTGGGTACCGGCGCACCGTGTCGTGATGGGCCTGGCGGGCAACAACCAGATTGAACTGCTGCACTTTCAGGGCGAAATCCTCACGCGCCCGCTGGCCGGATTGCTGGTGCCGGCGCCGAGCTACATCCGCCCTTCTCAGGCGGGCCTTGAAGCGTTTTTCCGTACGGTGGCGGATGCCTCCAGCGTGCCGATTGTTCTGTATGACATTCCTTACCGCACCGGCGTGACCTTTGAGCAGGCCACGCTGCTGAACATCATCAAGCATTCGCGGATCGTCGCAATCAAGGACTGCGGCGGCAACCTGGCGACTACCTTGGCGCTGATCGAAAGTGGCGAGGTGGACGTGTTGTGCGGCGAGGACATGCAGATTTTCAACGCGCTGTGCCTGGGCGCCAGCGGCGCGATTGCAGCCTCGGCGCACGTGCGCACCGAGGCGTTTGTAGCGCTGCACCAACAAGTTCGGGATAACCAGCTGACCGAAGCCAGGGCGACTTTTTTCAGGTTAGTGCCACTGATCAACACACTGTTCATGGAGCCAAACCCTGCGCCGGTAAAGGCCGCACTGGCCCTGCTAGGGTTAATTGGCAGCGCGTTACGCGCGCCGATGCAAACCGCCAGCGCCGTTGTTCTAGAGCGTTTGCAGCAGGTCATTAGGCCCGACGCTTAACGGCTCAAAGCCGCTCATGCGGCAAAAAAGTCATCCAATGGACCGCCCGGTTGCGACCGGCGCGATCCCGGCCTATGTTCCAAGCCATGCTTTGCATTTTTGCTGGCCCACCCTTACGCCGCTTCCGTAGCAGGTGACGACATGCCCACGCTTTCCCGCCCCGCCGTACTCGAACTGATCGGTAACACGCCGCTGGTCAAGGTCAGCCGTTTTGATACCGGCCAGTGCACGCTGTTTCTCAAGCTTGAATCGCAAAACCCCGGCGGCTCGATCAAGGACCGCATCGGCCTGGCGATGATCGACGCCGCCGAACGCGACGGCCGCCTGCGTCCCGGCGGCACCATCATCGAAGCCACCGCCGGCAACACCGGCCTGGGCCTGGCACTGGTCGGCCGGGCCAAAGGCTACCGGGTGGTGCTGGTGGTACCGGACAAAATGTCCACCGAGAAAGTGCTGCACTTGAAGGCCATGGGCGCCGAGGTGCATATCACCCGCTCCGACGTCGGCAAGGGCCACCCCGAGTATTACCAGGATGTGGCCGCGCGCCTGGCCAAGGACATTCCCGATTCGTTTTTCGCCGACCAGTTCAACAACCCAGCCAACCCGCTGGCCCACGAAACCAGCACCGCGCCGGAAATCTGGGCGCAGACCCAGCATGACGTGGATGCAATTGTGGTGGGCGTCGGCTCGGCCGGCACCCTCACCGGCCTGACGCGCTTCTTCAAACGGGTACAGCCGGAGCTGGCCATGGTGCTGGCGGATCCGGTGGGTTCGGTGATGGCCGAATACAGCCGTAGCGGTAAGATTCAAACCCCAGGCTCATGGGCCGTGGAAGGCATCGGCGAAGATTTCATTCCCTCGATTGCCGACCTCTCCAGTGTGCGCCATGCCTATTCCATCAGCGATGAAGAAAGCTTCGACCACGCCCGCCAACTGCTCAAGGCCGAAGGCATTCTCGGCGGCTCGTCCACCGGCACCCTGCTCGCCGCCGCACTGCGTTTTTGCCGCGAGCAAACCGTGCCCAAACGCGTGGTCACCTTCGTCTGCGACACCGGCACACGCTACCTGTCCAAGGTCTACAACGACCAGTGGATGAACGACGCCGGGCTGTTGCAATACAAACACTACGGCGACCTGCGCGACTTGATCGCGCGCCGCTTCGAAGACGGCCGCGTGATCAGCGTGAGCCCCGACGACACGCTGCTCACCGCCTTCCAGCGCATGCGCCTGGCCGACGTCTCGCAACTGCCGGTGCTGGTCGACGGCCAGAAGCTGGTGGGCGTGATCGATGAGTCCGACATCCTCCTGGGGCTGCATCACGATGCAGCGGACTTTTCCATGCTCGTCGCCAGTGCCATGTCCGACACCTTGCAAACCCTGGCCCCGAGTGCCAGCCTGGCTGAACTGCAGGCGGAACTGGATCGCGGCCTGGTCGCTATCATCGCCGACGCTTCAGGTTTCCACGGCCTGATCACCCGCGTCGACCTGCTTAATCACCTACGGAGATCCCTTGCATGAGCCAGCCCGATAAAAGTGCGTTTGCCACCCGCGTCATTCACGCCGGGCAATCACCCGACCCGACAACGGGCGCGCTGATGCCGCCGATCTATGCCAACTCCACCTATTTGCAAGAAAGCCCCGGCGTGCACAAGGGCTTTGACTATGGCCGCTCCCACAACCCCACGCGGTTTGCCCTGGAACGTTGCGTGGCCGACCTTGAAGGCGGCAGCCAGGCGTTTGCCTTTGCCTCAGGGCTGGCTGCGATCTCCACCGTGCTGGAGTTGCTCGATGCCGGCGCGCACATCGTCTCCGGCAATGACCTGTACGGCGGCACCTTCCGCCTCTTCGACAAGGTGCGCCAACGCAGTGCCGGGCACCGCTTCAGCTATGTCGACTTGAGCGACGTGTCGGCGTTTGAAGCGTCGTTGCAGGACGACACGCGCATGGTCTGGGTCGAGACCCCGAGCAACCCGCTACTGAGCCTCACCGACCTCAGCGCCATCGCACGCATCTGCCGTGACCGCGGCATTATCTGTGTAGCCGACAACACCTTCGCCAGCCCATGGATCCAGCGCCCGCTGGAGCTGGGTTTCGATATCGTGGTGCACTCCACCACCAAATACCTTAACGGCCACTCCGACGTGATCGGCGGCATCGCCATCGTCGGCCATAACCCGGAACTGGCTGAGCGCCTGGGCTTCCTGCAAAACTCGGTTGGCGCGATTGCCGGACCGTTCGATGCGTTCCTGACCCTGCGCGGGGTCAAAACCCTGGCGCTGCGCATGGAGCGCCATTGCAGCAATGCCCTGGAGTTGGCCACCTGGCTGGAACAGCAGCCACAAGTGTCACGGGTTTACTATCCGGGCCTGGCTTCGCATCCGCAGCACGAATTGGCACGCAAGCAGATGCGTGGGTTTGGCGGGATGATTTCGGTGGATTTGAACAGTGATCTTGCGGGCGCCAGACGTTTTCTGGAAAACGTGAAGATTTTTGCGTTGGCCGAAAGCCTCGGCGGCGTCGAAAGCCTGATCGAACACCCGGCGATCATGACCCATGCCAGCATTCCTGCGGCGACGCGGGCGCAACTGGGCATTGGTGATGGGTTGGTGCGGTTGTCGGTGGGCGTTGAGGATGTGGAAGACCTGAGGGCCGATTTGGCACAGGCGTTGGCGCTGATCTAAACACAGGACTTGGTCAAATGCGGGAGCTGGCTTGCCTGCGATACGGGCACCTGGGTGTATCAGTTACACCACGGTGATGCTATCGCAGGCAAGCCAGCTCCCACACAAACCTGCTGGCAAAGGGGCTTAGCGTCAGGCTGAAGTGATGTTGGCCCGTGCCGAGTGCAGCTTTTTGTAGCTCTCGATCAAGCGCAAGTGCCGGTCCAGCCCTTCCAGCTTCAGGCTGGTCGGCGTCAAGCCGTAGAAGCGCACCGTGCCGTTAACCGAGCCAATCACCGCGTCCATCCGCTCGTTACCAAACATGCGACGGAAGTTGGCCTCGTAATCCTCGAGCTCCAGGTCCTCGTCCAACTGCATCTCCAACACCGCGTTCACCGCTTGGTAAAACAGGCCGCGCTCAACGGTATTGTCGTTGTACTGCAGGAACATTTCCACCAACTCCTTGGCTTCTTCATATTGCTGCAGGGCGAGGTAGATCAGCAGCTTCAACTCCAGAATGGTCAACTGCCCCCACGCGGTGTTGTCATCGAACTCGATGCCAATCAAGGTGGTGATATCGGTGTAATCGTCCAGCTCGCTTTCCACCAGACGCTCAGCCAATGCCTTCAGCTCGTCATCGCTGAGGCTGTGCAGGTTGAGGATGTCGGCGCGGAAAAACAGTGCCTTATTGGTGTTGTCCCAGATCAGGTCATCCACCGGGTAAATTTCCGAGTAGTCCGGCACTAGGATGCGGCAGGCGGTTGCGCCCAGGTGCTCGTAAACCGCCATGTAGGACTCTTTGCCCATGCCTTCGAGAATGCCGAACAGGGTCGCGGCTTCTTGGGCGTTTGAGTCTTCACCCTGGCCCGAGAAGTCCCACTCAACGAATTCATAATCCGATTGGGCGCTGAAGAAACGCCAGGAGACCACACCGCTGGAGTCGATAAAGTGCTCGACGAAGTTGTTCGGTTCAGTAACTGCGTGACCTTCAAAGGTTGGCTGTGGCAGGTCGTTCAAGCCTTCGAAGCTGCGGCCTTGGAGCAATTCAGTGAGGCTGCGCTCCAGCGCCACTTCCAGGCTCGGATGGGCGCCGAACGAGGCAAATACGCCGCCGGTGCGCGGGTTCATCAAAGTCACGCACATCACCGGGAACTCACCGCCTAGCGACGCATCCTTGACCAGTACCGGGAAGCCTTGCGCTTCCAGGCCTTCAATTCCCGCCACAATGCCTGGGTATTTGGCCAGGACGTCGGCCGGGACGTCCGGCAGTGCGAATTCGCCTTCGATGATCTCGCGCTTGACCGCGCGCTCAAAAATCTCCGACAGGCACTGCACCTGAGCTTCGGCCAGGGTATTGCCCGCGCTCATGCCGTTGCTGAGGTAGAGGTTTTCGATCAGGTTGGACGGGAAGTACACCACTTCACCGTCGGACTGACGTACGAACGGCAGCGAAACAATCCCGCGCGCTTCATTGCCCGAGTTGGTGTCGTACAGGTGCGAGCCGCGCAGTTCGCCATCGCGGTTGTAGATTTTGCGGCAGTAGGCATCGAGGATTTCAGTCGGCAGCTCGTCTTTGCGCCCCGGCTGGAACCAGCGCTCATCCGGGTAATGCACGAACGGCGCATTGGCCAGTTCCTCACCCCAGAATTGGTCGTTGTAGAAGAAGTTGCAGTTGAGCCGTTCGATAAACTCGCCCAAGGCAGACGCCAGTGCGCCTTCCTTGGTCGCGCCCTTGCCGTTGGTGAAACACATCGGCGAGTGTGCATCGCGGATATGCAGCGACCACACGTTAGGCACGATATTGCGCCACGAGGCGATTTCAATCTTCATGCCCAGGCCGGCGAGGATGCCCGACATGTTGGCGATGGTCTGCTCCAGCGGCAGGTCCTTGCCCGCAATGTAGGTACCGGCTTCTGACGTGGAGCTTGGCATCAACAGCGCCTGAGCATCGGCGTCGAGGTTTTCGACTTCCTCAATGACAAACTCCGGCCCGGCTTGCACGACTTTTTTCACCGTGCAACGATCGATGGAACGCAGGATGCCCTGGCGGTCTTTGTCGCTGATGTCCGCTGGCAGCTCGACCTGGATCTTGAAGATCTGGTTGTAGCGGTTTTCCGGATCAACGATGTTGTTCTGCGAAAGGCGAATATTGTCCGTGGGGATATTGCGCGTTTGGCAGTACAGCTTCACAAAGTACGCCGCACACAACGCCGACGAAGCCAGGAAGTAATCGAACGGACCTGGGGCCGAACCGTCGCCTTTGTAGCGAATCGGTTGGTCGGCAATCACCGTGAAGTCGTCGAACTTGGCTTCAAGTCGAAGGTTGTCGAGAAAGTTGACCTTAATTTCCATGCGGGCACACCAGAACGAGCTAAACAAATTGGCCGCCATTATGAAGATTTTCGCCGGGAAGTCTCAGGGTTTTCCGCATTGCCTGCCGGTCGGTGCTAATGTTTCGTCCACCTCACGTTGAAGTCATGCGCCCATGTCCATCACAGACAACCTCCTCGCCTTCACCTTCGCCGCCACCCTGCTCACGCTCACGCCCGGGCTCGACACCGCGCTGGTATTGCGGACCGCCACGGTAGAAGGCAAGCGCCAGGCGCTGAAGGCCACCTTGGGTATCAACGCCGGGTGCCTGTTGTGGGGCGCGGCCGTGGCCTTTGGCCTGGGCGCACTGATCGCGGTGTCGGAGTTGGCGTACAACCTGCTCAAGTACTGCGGCGCCGCGTACCTGGCGTGGCTGGGACTGAACATGCTGCTGCGCCCGCGCCATTCACTGTCAACGGTTGAGGCCGAAAACAAGCCCAGTGGCAACGGGTTCCTCAAAGGCATGCTGGGCAATGTACTGAACCCCAAGGTGGGGATTTTCTACGTGTCGTTTTTGCCGCAGTTCATTCCCCAAGGCCATTCGTTGATTGCCTGGACGTTCGGTCTGGTGAGCATTCATGTGGTACTGGGCCTGGCATGGTCACTGCTGCTGATTGGCGCCACCCGGCCACTGTCCGGGTTTCTGCGCAAGGAAAAGGTCATCCGGTGGATGGACCGCACCACCGGTCTGATCTTTGTAGTGTTTGCCGCGCGCCTGGCGCTCAGCAAGCGCTAAGCCTTAGCTGAGGCGGATCGACAGTTCGATGTCATCGGCAAACGCCACGGACAAATAGCCGTTCGCAGGATCGCGCACGTGCGCCAGGTATTGCGGGCAGTAGTCGGTGTTGTCAGCCACTACCAGCGCGCCGGGTCGCAGGTGTTTCTCCACCAAGTTCAGCACATCACCATACAGTGCCTTGGCGCCGTCCAGCAGCAGCAAGTCGACCGCTTCCGGCAGGCCCGCAGCCAACGTCACCAATGCGTCGCCTTCACGGATTTCAATCAGGTCGCTCACGCCGCCTTCGATGAAATGCTCGCGCGCCAGGGCGATCTTCGAGGGCTCGAACTCGCTGCCAATCAACACGCCACCACCGTTGTCACGCAACGCGGCAGCCAGGAACAAGGTGGACAGGCCAAACGAAGTACCAAACTCAACGACAGTCCGTGCCTTACTGCTGCGCGCCAGCATGTAGAGCAAGTGGCCGGTGTCGCGGGAGACCGGCAGCCACAGGTCTTTGAGCATCGTGTAGAGCTCAAGGTAATCGGTTTTGCTGTGCATCATCCGCTCACGTTCTTCACGCGATACGCTGTTGATGAGCGGGCTGGTCGCCGCGCCGGCTTGTGCGTAGAGGCGTTCGATCAAGGGCGCCAGTGGCGTAGAGGTCAGGGTTGCCATGATTGATTTCCGTCAGGTTGAGATTAAGATGCGACTAATTCGTCGCATTAAAAGTATGCAAGTGATTCCTCGCATTCGCTATTCGCGTTAGGCCCACCGCTGGAGCCCTAGATGACAACCCGTCAGACCGTCCGTATTTCCTCACGCAAGCAGCCACAGCAGGCGCGTTCCACCGACCTGGTGGCGGCTATCCTTGAAGCGGCTATTCAGGTTTTGGCCAAGGAAGGCGCTACGCGTTTCACCACCGCACGCGTCGCGGAAAAGGCCGGTGTGAGTGTCGGCTCGGTGTATCAGTACTTCCCTAACAAGGCGGCGATTCTGTTTCGATTGCAAAGCGATGAGTGGCAGCAGACCACGCAGATGCTGCGCGACATTCTGGATAAAACCGACATTGCGCCGCTGCAGCGCCTGCGCACCCTGGTGCATGCGTTTATCCATTCCGAATGCGAGGAAGCGCAGATGCGTGTGGCGCTCAACGACGCCGCGCCGTTGTATCGGGATGCGCCCGAAGCCGTGGAAGTCCGCGCGGCGGGCCAGCAGGCCTTTGAGACCTTCATGCTGCAATTGCTGCCGCAAGTGCCTGAGCCCATTCGCGCGCTGGCCTGCGACTTGATCCTGACCACGCTCAGTTCGGTGGGTAAGGATTTTTCCTGCAGCCCGCGTACCGCCGCAGAAATAGCTATTTACGCCGACGGAATGGCTGATATGTTTCGCGCCTACGTGAACGCGCTCAATCACCTGTAAAGCACTCATCTCCAGCAAAGGAATGCACATGAACTTCTTCAAAAAGCTGTTCGGCGCAGCCAAAAAGCCCGAAGCCGAAGCCGCCCTGCCGACGCCGGTTGACCCGGTTGAAACCCCAGCGGATGCCGCCAATACGGCCGCCCGAATTGCCAGCGAAGAATGCCTGGACCGGCATTGGCAAGCCGTTGGCACTGTGGAGCGCGACGTGCTGACGTACATAATCAGCCCAAGCTTCACCGGCGGTCCTCACTGGCCGTCCACCCGCCAGGCCTACCGCGTGGTGCGCCGTGGCGGCGCCATCATTCTGGCCACTGAGGGCCTGTCCGACCCTTTCGACGATGCCGAAGGGCTGGGCAATGGGTTCGAAATGGAACTGTTCCTGGAAACCGCAGACATCCCCAACGACGCGCGTGGCGAGCTGGGTGATGTCGACCCTTTACGCCGTAGCTGGGCGTTCGAACTGATCGAACACGTGGCCAAAACCGTGGCTAATGCAGGCGGCATCACGCATCAGCTGGACAACCATGGCGTACTGTCCCTGGAACTGCCGGGGTTCAGCCTGTCGCACCAGATGAGCGAGCAAGTGCCTAAGTTGTTCGTCACCGACGACGATGCCGTCGGCGTGCTGCTCGGTGGGCCGGAACCCGACTTCCCGATCCGCCTGGAAGACATGCCGCTGTCACCCGTGCGCCTGGTACCGGTGGTGTTGATCACCGCGTCGGAGCTCGAGTACGTGCGTTCCGGTGGGCGTGCGGCGCGGGAAGATCTGGTGGAGCGGTTGAAGGCCGCAGGCGTAGGCCATACCAGCAGCCTGTATCGCGCAAGCGTGGTGTGAACGGTCGTTGTGTCGACGCGTTGATTGTTTAACAAAGCCATAACTGAAGGTTCACAAACGACGATTGAACACACCTGCACGCGATGGGAGCATCGGCGACCATGATTTCGCGCTTAAGCTTGATCCGTCGTCACCTGCTCCCCTCCTTCGCGAAGGTGCAGGCGCGCTCCTGCGAGAATCCCCTGTTCAATATCATCCTGGCCTTCTGGGCGCTGTGGCATTGCCGTCATGCACGCCCGCCCGATGCGCGCTTCTGATTAACTCGAAATTGCCTGCCCGGCATTCATTTATCAGAAGGATCATCCCATGACCGCCGCCATGCGCCCAGTCATCGGTGCTGCCCAGCGCAGCGCTTCGTACTACACCGCCAGCCTCAACGACGCCACCCAGTACCCAACTTTGCAAGGCCAGGTCAGCGTTGACGTGGTGATTATCGGGGGCGGTTTTACCGGCGTTGCCAGCGCCGTCGAGTTGGCTGAACGCGGGCTCAAAGTCGCGATTGTCGAGACTAACCGTATCGGCTGGGGCGCCAGCGGGCGCAATGGCGGGCAAGTCACCGGCAGCCTGTCGGGTGACGCGGCCATGCGCGCACAAATGCGCAGCCGCCTGGGCGATGAGGTGGACGATTTTATCTGGCACCTGCGCTGGCGCGGCCACGACATCATCGAGCAACGCGTCAGCAAGTACGCGATTGACTGCGACCTCAAGCACGGCCACTTGCATGCCGCGATGAAACCCTCGCACATGACCGACCTGCGCGCCTTTCACGATGAAGCGCAACGGCGTGGCATGGGCGATCAAGTCAGCCTGCTCGATGAGACCGCTGTGCGCCAGCATCTGGACAGCCCGCTGTACCTAGGCGCGCTAAAAAATACGCGCAACCTGCACCTGCACCCACTCAACCTATGCCTGGGTGAAGCACGCGTGGCGCACAGCCTGGGCGCGCTGATTTTCGAAAACTGCGAAGTGCTGGACATCGTGCATGGCGAGCGACCCGCCGTGATCACCGCCCAGGGCCGCATCGACGCACGCCAGGTGTTGCTCGCCGGCGACGTGTACCACAAGCTCGAAGCCAAGCAGCTCAAGGGCAAGATCTTCCCGGCCATGGGCGGCATCGTCACCACCGCGCCGCTGGGCGCACTGGCCCAGCAGATCAACCCGCACGACCTGGCGGTGTACGACTGCCGGTTTGTGCTCGATTACTACCGCCTGACGGGCGACGCACGCTTGCTGTTTGGTGGCGGCGCCAACTATTCCGGGCGCGATTCACGTGACATCGCAGCGGAGTTGCGCCCGTGCATCGAACGCACATTCCCGGCGCTGAAGGGCGTGGACATCGAGTTTCAGTGGAGCTGTGCGATGGGCATTGTGATGAATCGCATCCCACAGCTGGGCAAGCTGTCGGACAACGTCTGGTACTGCCAGGGTTACTCCGGGCACGGCATCGCCACCAGCCACATCATGGGCGAAATCATGGCTGAGGCACTGACCGGCACCCTGGAAAAGTTCGACACCTTTGCCGGGTGCAAACACATCAAGGTGCCGCTGGGCGATGTGTTGGGCAACCCGATGCTGGCCGTGGGGATGTGGTACTACCAGATGCTCGAGAAGCTGCGTTGACGGGCAGTCAAACGGCGCGCCACGCCATGGCGCAGCGGCTATCCGGCTCAAAGCCATGGGCATATTCGTCGGCCAGAATGTCTGCCAGGCGCTGATCCACTGCAGGTTTAAACCCTAAGCGACTGTAGAACGGCGCATTCCACGGCACGTGCTTGAAGGTCGTCAAGGTCACCGAACGCAACGGGGTTGAGCGCGCAGACTCCATCGCGGTTTCGACCAGCTTGCGCCCCCAGCCCTGGCCCTGCATTGCTTGCGCGACCGATACTTCATGAATATGCAGTGCGTCGCCCTGGCGCTCTGCGCTAAGGAAGCCTTGAGGCTGAGCGTCCGCGTCGACGACCACCCAACAGGTTGACAACGCGATCAACTGCCGGTGACGCTCGACACTCATCGTGACGGTGTCCGCCAGCCAGCTCAAGCCATCGAGCGCACGGAATACTTGAGCTGCGCTCAGTTCGATACGAGGCAATAGAGGCGCGTCATCGGGAAGCGCCGGGCGAATGTGGGCAGGCATGAGACCTCTAGAACGTGGTTGGCTTGCGTCGAATTCTACGCGGGCTTCGGCGCGACGGCATATGTGCCCCTGTTTGAACCCCTGCATCGCTGCTATGTTTCGCTCCTGATCAGCAAAAGGACATGCCATGGAACCGTTAGCGACAAATGCAGCGCTGGTGATCATCGACATGCAGCGAGGCATGAACGACCCGAAGCTTGGGCGTCGCAACAACCCGGATGCCGAACGGCACATCCAGCAGCTTCTGAACGCCTGGCGGCAGTCTCAACGCCCGGTCATCCATGTGCGGCACATATCGCGCACTCCCGGCTCGGTATTTTGGCCGGGCCAGCCAGGCTGCGAATTCCAGCAGGCGCTGGCGCCGCTCAAGCATGAACACGTGGTGGAAAAAAACGTCCCGGATGCGTTTGCCGCTACCGGCCTGGAACGCTGGCTGCACATGCGTTCGATCAAGCAACTGGTGATCGCTGGGGTGATCACCAACAACTCCGTGGAATCTACGGCGCGTTCCGGCGGCAACCTGGGCTTTGACGTGATCGTGGCCGGGGACGCCTGCTACACCTTTGATCAAACCGATTTGTCGGGGCAGCTCTGGCCTGCCGAGCATGTGCATGCGCTGTCCCTGAGTAACCTGGCGATGGACTACGCCAGGGTCGTCGACACGGCGCAACTGTTGGCGGTTGGAGATTGAGATGAGCCAACACATCGTGGTCATCGGCGCAGGCATAGTGGGTGCGTCACTGGCCTATCACCTGGCAGGCAAAGGCGCGAAGGTCACCGTGGTGGAAGCCGGTGAAATCGCCTCGGGCGTCACCGCCACTTCGTTCGCCTGGATCAACACCTCGCACAGTGCGCCCGACCCGATCGCTGCCTTGCGCCGTGCAGCCATCGGCGAGTTTCGCCGCCTGCAACGCGAACTGCCTGACCTGCAGATACGCTGGACCGGGGCCTTGTGTTACGGCGCAGGCACCGATGCAGCCTTGCAGGCCACGGATCACGCCTCTTCGGCCACTCAGGTGCCGCGCTCACGGATTCTTGAGCTTGAGCCGACCTTGAAAAACCCGCCTGAACATGCCTTGTTCAAAGCCGAAGAGGGTGCGTTGGACGCGGTGCAAGCCACGCAGGCGTTGATCTCAGGCGCCCAGGCACTGGGGGCGAAAGTGCTCACGCAGACGCGCGTGTTGGGTTTCAGAACGGAGAATGGCCGGGTAACCGGCGTCGAAACCGCGACGGGCACACTGGAGGCCGATGGGGTCGTGTTCGCCGCAGGCACCGGCATCAAGGCGCTGACGGGCATGCTCGGCGCAACGCTTGCAGTCGAGGCCTCGCCGTCGGTGTTCATCCGCTACGCAACACAGCCCGGCCTCGTGAGTACGCTTATCTCCAACACGGAAATGGAGGTGCGCCAAACGGCAGATGGCACGTTGCTGGTGGCAGAAGACTACCGGGACGACGCCGAGGAGAATCATCCGTCAGCGATTACACGGCGCACGGGCGAAGCGATCTGCAACGAACTCAGGGGCGTGCGTTCACTTGAACCGCAAATGGCCTGTGTCGGGCTCAGGCCCATCGCGGTGGATGGTCTGCCTGTGATCGGCTTCTTGCCCACGGTCGGCGGTGTGTATGTGTGCTCAATGCACCCTGGCGTGGCGCTGGCGGCAATCGTCGGGCGCCTGGCCAGTGAAGAAATTCTCGACAGCCAGGCACATGCCTCACTGCTGCCCTGCCGGCCAGCGCGCTTTTTTCAAGATGCCGCAGCGTCAAACGCACCCGCGTCCACCAGTATTTGAGACAGGTCCTGCGGCCATACCGTATCGGTGGTTGAGCGCAATTGGTCTGCAGTCCACCAATGGTGATCGGCCATGACCTGGGTTTCTTCCGGCGTCCATTCATCTCGGGAAAGCAGCTCATTGGGTGCATGCACCACGAAGAACTGCTCAATCGCCAACACGGTTTCGCCACTGGGTAGCATCAAAGGAAATCTGCGCTCTGCCACCGGTTCTTGAACCGTGCTGAGCACAATCCCGGTCTCCTCGCGCAATTCACGCAGGGCCGCCGCGTGAAAGCTTTCGCCCTCCTCGACGCCGCCCCCCGGCGTGGCCCAGTAATTTTTGCCGGCCAACGCACCGTCCTTATGCACGAACCTGAACAGCAGGACGTCGCCAGCGGGGTTGATCACCAGTAATCGGGAAGCCTTTCGTTCACGCATTTGACGTTGTTCCCTTTTGAAAAGCGTTATTCGCGCGTTCACCCAGCCGCTCAACCAGCCGCACCAGATAACCATCCGGGTCCTGCACCAGGAACTCGCGCTGGCCGACCTCGACTTCGCCCGCCCTGTACCACACGTCCTTGCTTGCCTTGAACAAGGGATATACCGCCGCGTCCAGCCGCTGAATAACTGGGAGTACGGCCGCGACGTCGATCTGCAGGTTGATGCCGCGCCCAAACGGCCGCTCCAGCGCGCCGGTTTGCCATTGATTGGCGAGCGGGTCGACTTGCTCAAGCATCACCTGCGCGCCCTCCAGATCGAGGTAGGCGAACCCATCCTCCAGGCGTTGATAGGCAACCTTGAAACCCAGGAGCGCCACCCAGAATTCCAGGCTCTTATTCAGGTTCGTGACCATCAGCTCTGGGACGAGTTTATTGCGTTGCATCATGCGCTTGCTTCCATTGCGGGTTAACGGCTGATTAACGCTGCGATTTTCTTACGCAGGTCGCCGTGCTGTTCTTCAGCGTAAGGTGTAGCGGTTTTCCAGTCGTAGAACCAGACGGGCATCTTGCGTTTGTCGGCCGGTTCCGAGGCGTAGCGAGGGAAAATGTGGCAGTGCAGCTCCGGCTCGGAGTTGCCCAGAATCTCATAGTTCATGCGCAGCGCGCCGGTCGCCTCTAGCACGGCGTCGCCCAGGCGGGCCATGTCGAGCAGGTAGGTTGCCCTGGCATCGCTGTCCAGGTCGTTCAAGCTGGCGACTACAGGGTCAGGCAGCAGCAGGCAGTAACCCGGTAGAAACTGCACGTCGCCCATCACTGCCCAGCCTGACGCCATGCGGCAAATGACTTTATCGTTGGCGCCGTTGCTGGCCAGTTCTACGCGTTGCGTAATCAATGACATCCTTCGTCCTTAATGATGACGTTCAACTCAGGGAAACAAACATAACGTTGTTTCGCCCAGCGAAGCCAGGTTAACTGAGTTCACCCCTTGAGCCAGGAGACATTGACCGATGCGAATCACCTGCCTCCATACGGCACACAGCAACGTAGCGGTGTTTGATGCCGCCGCTGAAGCACTCGGCGTCGCACCGGATGTTCTGCGTCATGAAGTACGGCCCGACCTGCTGGCTGCTGCAGAACACGCCGCCGGGCTGACTATTGAGATTACCAACGCGACCACCTCGGCACTGCTTTCGCTCGCACGTGAGGCTGACGCCGTGCTCAACGGTCCAAAACCCGGCCGTTGAAATACACCGCTAAAGCCCTACTCGCACTAAGTAGCCTTCCAGCGTTTCAATACTGTCTGGCGAAAAAAACGCCCCGATGTAGCCATCTGGACGCACCAACACCCACTCGCCAATCGCCAGTGCGTAGGCGTCCTGAAACTGCCCCAGCTCATCCACCATCTCACCGTGCGGGCCAATGCAATGAACATGCAGCCCTGCTCGAGGCGACATGCTACCCGGCGTAACGCCATAGCCCAGCAGTGTCCAATGCGTGCCCTTGAACACGTCAAACAACCGCAACGATTGCCCGGCAGCACCACGCAGCCGCGCATCCGGCGCGCGCTGACCTGCCCGCCCAAGCGCCAGTGACGCGTGCGCGTAGCCGAGGTCCAGCTGATGCACTTCCCTGCCCCGGCGCATGTCGCCACGTTGCAAGTTGTCGAGCAGTTGGGTCGACAAGCCGAGCACCGAAGCTGCGATTGGACGCCGCTCTTCTTCGTAACTGTCGAGCAGCGTTTGCGCTGCACCGTTGGCCACTGCCGCCAGTTTCCAGCCCAGGTTGTAAGCGTCCTGCACGCTGGTGTTGAGCCCTTGGCCGCCGGTGGGTGGATGAATGTGCGCAGCGTCCCCGACCAGAAACACCTGGCCGACGCGGTAGTGATCGGCCAAGCGGGCATTCATGCTGTACGCCGACGCCCAGGACACGGCGTGCACCTGGATATCATCGCGCCCGGTGCGGCTTGCTACGAATGCCGTCAGCCCTTCGGCGCTGAGGTCCATCTCAGCCTCCAGCGGGATCGGCGCCTGGATCTGGAACAACTCGGTGCCGGCCAGCGGGCACACGGCGATCTGCCGTAGCACGTCGCCTTCGCCGAAGCGGTGCCAGCACTCCGCTGAAAGGCCGGACAGCTGCACATCGGCGACCAGCGCACGCACGCCGAGGGTCTTGCCAGGGAAACCGATATCGAGGGCGTGCCGCACAAAACTACGGCCGCCATCAGCGCCCACCAGCCAGCGCACGCGCAGTGATTCAGGACCAGCCTGGCCGACCAACTGCGCAGTGACACCTTCGGCGTCCTGCTCGAAAGCCACCAACTCGCAACCAAACTGTGTCCGATGGCCCAGTTCGAGCAGGCGCTCGCGCATCACACGTTCGGTCAGAAATTGCGGCACCATCAACGGTTGTTGATACGGCTCGGCCGCCGTTGGGGCCTGACTCTCAATCGAATTAGCGTCGCTGTAGCTGCCATCGTCGCGGTAGCGCCGCTCAGTCGGATAGACTCCACCCACGGCAAACAGGCGATCCAGAATCCCGAGGTCTTCGAAAATTTCCTGAGACCGCGGCTGGAGGCCTTTGCCACGCGAGCCGTGAAACGGCTGCTGGTTTTTTTCGACCAGGCGGAACGTGATACCGCGCCGCGCCAAGTCGATCGCCAGGGTCAAGCCGGCGGCACCGGCACCGCAAATCAGTACATCAACAGCGCATCGCTCGTTCATACGGATCACCTATATGTGCAATACGCACATATTATGATGGAGAAACACAGTGTCAAGAAAAAGCGTGCAAAACGCACATATGAGCGCGCAGTTGCGTGACTTGCATGGCTCGCTAGTGGAGATTGTCGGGGTGATGAACCGCCCCCAGCGCGACGAAGCCATGGTGCGCGAGGCCGGGATTTCCCTGGACCGCGCGCTGTTTCCACTGCTGGTGTTGGTTGAGCGGCTAGGCCCGATTGGCGTGGTAGAACTGGCCGACCGCGTGGGCCGCGACTACACCACCGTCAGCCGCCAAGTGGCGAAACTGGAGGGCCTCGGCCTGATCCTGCGCCAGGAAAGCACGGCGGACCGCCGCGTACGCGAGTCGGTCATCACCGAAAAAGGCAAGGCCATGACCGACCGTGTGGATGACGCTCGCGAGCGTATGGGCGTGTCGATTTTCTCGACATGGGAGGCAGGCGATTTCGACAATTTGGTGCGGCTGATGCGCAAGTTTGCCGAGGAGATCAAGGCCGACTCGATACAGGCGACCAAAGACATCAGCTGACAGTGCTGCGCTTTACCCCCTAACGCGCGCCGCACTGGCGCTCTGAGATCTGTTGCCACATCGCCAGCGGGTTGGAACACATCGGTAAGGCACCGCCTCCATCTATCGATCTCTATATCTGCCTACGCCTGCGCTGAAACCATCCAGTTTACAAAGGCCTGCAGCCGCGTGGAAAAGGTCTCGCGCTCGGCACTTGGGTTGCGCGCCTCAAACAGGAAGTAGGCGATCTGAATGCGCATTGCCGGGTAATGCTTTACGAACAAGGCAACGTGCTCTTCGAGGGTTTGCGGCCAGCCTGAGGCGTCGGCCGTGCGCAACGTGTGCGTCGCCCGAATCAACTTGCGCGCCGCTTCACGCTGCAAGCGCAGCCGCTCGGGCGCGCTGTTGGCGTGTTCGATGCGCGTGAGGTAGCCCTTCAACACCGGTTCGAAGTCGCCATTGAGCGCCAAGGCGATTTCACGCGATGGGCGAAACGGCTCGAAGCGCAGCGAAAGGTCATCGCCCCACACGCAACGGCAGTGATGCTTGAGCCAGAAGCCCCAGCGATTGCGGTTCTCGGGCGCCAGCACCTCGGCGCGGTGGCCGATATCGAAGTCGATCTTGGTGACCGCCTCGTGCCGTTGTTCCAGTGCCTGGCGCAGTTGTTCTAACGCCTCGAGTACTTGCGCCTCCGGCGGGTCAGTCAGTACCAGCGTCAGATCAAGGTCGGACTCGCCTGGGCTGGCATCGCCCCTTGCCACACTGCCGTAGAGGTAAAGGCTGTCCACACCCAGCCCTGCACTTGACAGAGACTCGCGCACAGCAGTCAGCAACGTTTGAAATTCGGCTTGAATGGGCGCTTCGGTAACGGTCAGCACACAGCCATTTGTATCGACACCTTGAAGTGCGCTCATGGGCGATGCACCTCAATCATCAAGCCTTCCGAAGCATTGGGCACACAGAAATGCTGCGTGATCAGGTCGAACTCGGCATCGGTAGCGGCGAAATCATGCTCGCCCTGGGCATTGCGCGCATGCAGCCGCGCGCGGCAGGTGGCGTCGTCCAGCTCCAGGTAATGCAGGCAATGGGGTACTTGAGCCGCCTGCGCCAGGCCGAGCAACCATTCGCGGTTGGCGAGTGTATTGGCGGGAAAATCCAGCACCACGTTGACGCCCGATTGCAGCATATTGCACACCAGCGGCCCCAACACCCCGCGAATGCGCTGGGCGCAGCGCAGGTAATCGGCAATCGACAGGACTTCACCCGGATAGAGCTGCGCGAGCCAGTGGTCTTCGCTGAGTACGACAGCGGCGTGCTCAGCGGCCAGGGTTTTAGCCAGTGTGGACTTGCCGGAGGCGATCTTGCCGCACAGCAGATGCAGGGTTGGCATGGAGCGGTTCCTTTTATCGGGCCACCCAGCATGCCATTTTTCACGCCGAATGACGCTGCCAATACTCATAAAATGCCAAGGCTGCGACGTTCTTGTCTTTGGCTTCGAGCATGATGTCGAAGCGCTCGAGAAACTGCAGCGCGTAATCATTGGTCCAGCGGTTCCACATTTGCTCGCTATGGGCATACAGATCGCGCTTGGAGACCACCTGCAAAAGCGCGTCCATTTCCAGCCTGTGCTCGGCGTCAAAGCCCAGCGCTTGCAGGCTTTCCTGCGGCTGGGAGTAATGCATCGTGGGGCGCACGCCACGCCAGCTGTCGATCACGCGGGCGACCCGGGGCGAATCGGGGTCGATGTACTCGCCTTCGTTGATCCAGCAGTGATGAATGTCCAGCACCACCGGCGCCAGGTCGGCCACTTGCAGGCAGTGGTCGAGGCCGTAGGTCTTTTCGTCGTTCTCGAAGGTGATGCAGTTGCGCGCCACCTCAGACAAGCGTGACCACACCGCACGCGTGCCTTCAACGCCCAAACGGCCGGCGATGTGCACGTTGCACTTGAGGTCCTGAAAGCGTCGGCCGTAGCCCATCATGCGAATCATGTCGGCGTGGTATTCGAACTCGGCCAGGCTGTTTTCCACCACGCCGGGGTTGTCCGAGCCCAGCACGCAATATTGGCCGGGGTGGAATGACAGCCGGATATCTGCGCTGCGCGCCAGGTCGCCAATCGCGGCGAAACCCTCGATCAACTGACGTTGAATGGCCGGGTCTTTGTACACACCCGCCACTTTAGGGTGGCTATAGAACGGCAACAAATCACTGCTCAGGCGCAGCATGCGCAGCGTCGCCGGCAGCTCGGCGACATAGGCGAGCAGGCGCAACTGGGCTGCCAGGTTGTGTGTCACCACCTCGACCAATTTGCTGCGGGCGACTTGGGGTTCAACGCTGTCCATCCAGCGCAAGGTCGTAGTGCGCGGGTTGAACGGGCCTTCGATTAACTTGAGCGCACTGGCTGACGGCAGGCGCTCAGGGTGCTTGTACTGGCAGGCAAAGCCGATGCGGGGGTGGGTCATGGAAAGGCCTGGAAATGAGCGATCGTTAAGAGTATACGAGGTTAGGCGCGTGGCGCTGCCAGGGGTTCACTTAACCACCGTAGTGCGTGAATCAAGTTGACTGCCGGTGGCGATTCTGTGGCGAGCGGGCTTGCAACAACAAACATCTCGACACGAAGCCCCAGTGAACTTTCTTACAAATGGCAGGCTCCTTTCCTATGCGAAGTCATCGTGCCCTGATTCCAGGGTGCTGAACGATAAGGAGCCGCCACCGACATGACAACCCTCCCCGCCTACCCCACCGTCAGACCTGGCCCGCTGCATTCGATGCTGCTGGCCGGCAGCGTACCGCTGTTTCTTGGTGCCTTGCTCAGTGACATTGCCTACGGCCAGACCTACCAGATCCAATGGGCCAACTTCGCTTCCTGGCTGATCGCCGGCGCGCTGGTATTGAGTGGCTTTGCGTTGTTGTTTGCGCTGGTCAACCTGCTGCGTGCCGACCGCAAGGCCGGACGCCCTGTTGCTTACTTCCTGCTACTGCTAGCCGCCTGGGTACTTGGGCTGGTCAACGCGTTTCAGCATGCCAAAGACGCCTACGCCATGATGCCGGGCGGCCTGATCCTGTCGGTGATCGTCACGCTGCTGGCAATCGCCGCCGCCTGGATCGGCCTGACCAACCTGCGCGCAGGAGTTGCCAAATGAAAACACTTCATACTCTGAGCGTATTGAGCGCTGCCCTGTTGCTGACGGCCTGTGGCGGTGAAGGCGACAAAACCCAGGCCCGCGGCCCCGACCCAAAATTACCCGAGCAACAAAGCAGCCTGCTGCCGAGCATGAAAATTGCCGAGCCTGCGCCCTGGGGCGAGCAAAAACCCAAGGTACCCGACGGCTACAGCGTCACCGCTATTGCCACCGACTTGGCCATCCCGCGCCAAACCCTGGTGTTGCCCAACGGTGACATCCTCGTCGCCGAAGGTCGCGGCGGCAGCGCGGCCAAGCTCAAGCCCAAGGACGTGATCGCCAGCCTGATCAAGGCCCAGGGCAACACCAAGGTCAAGGGCGGCAACCGCCTGACCCTGCTGCGCGATGCTGACGGTGACGGCACGTATGAACTGAAAACGGTGTTCGCCGACAACCTCAACGCGCCGTACGGCCTGGCCTTTGCCGACGGCAAACTCTACGTCGCCAACCAGGACGCACTGGTGCGCTTCGATTACGCCGACGGCCAGACCAAAGCCAGCGGCCCGCCGACTAAAATTACCGACCTGCCGGCGCAGATCAACCACCACTGGACCAAGTCCCTGGCGGTGAGCGAGGACGGGCGCCAGCTCTACGTGGGCATCGGCTCCAATAGCAACATCACCGAGCGTGGCATGGAAGTGGAGATCGACCGGGCGATGGTCTGGCAGATCGACGCCGCCACCGGCGCGCACAAACCCTACGCCACCGGCATCCGCAACCCGACGGCACTGACCATCCAACCCGGCTCCGGACAGCTATGGGCGGTGGCCAACGAGCGCGACGAACTCGGCCCGGACCTGGTGCCGGACTACCTGACGTCGGTGCGTGAAGGCGCCTTCTATGGCTGGCCCTACAGCTACTGGGGCCAAAACGTCGACCCGCGCGCGCAACCGCAGAACCCGACGAAAGTCGCCGCCGCAATCAAGCCCGATTACAGCCTGGGTTCCCACGTAGCGGCGTTGGGCGTGGATTTTTCCATCCCGGCCATGGGTGAGAAATTCGCCGACGGTGTGTTTGTCGGCGAACACGGCAGTTGGAACCGCGACAACCCGGTGGGCTACAAAGTGATCTTCGTGCCGTTCAATAACGGTAAGCCGTCCGGCGAACCCATCGACTTCGCCACCGGCTTTCGCGGCGATGACGGCAAGACGCGTGGGCGCCCGGTGGGTGTGACGGTGGACCCTAAAGGGGCGCTGATCATCGCCGACGACCTGGCCAATACCATTTGGCGCGTGACCCGTAATAAGTAGCCCGTGTATGACAGGGGCAGTCGCGCCCCTGTCAGCCCTCGACCTGCAATTGCATTTCAAGCCAAGCCGCGCTGGGTTACAGATCAGTGATTTCCTTATGGCGCGGCACCAGCGCCTTCATCACGCTCCACGCCACCAGGTACGCCAGGGCACAGATCGCAAACATGATCATGTAGCCGGTGTGAATATCGTTGATGGACTTGTAGTAGTCGAACACCCAACCGCCAATCTTGGTCATTACCACACCGCCCAGGCCACCGGCCATGCCGCCGATACCGACCACCGAGGCCACGGTTTTTTGCGGGAACATGTCGGATACGGTAGTAAAGATGTTGCACGACCACGCCTGGTGCGCCGAGGCACCTACGCCGATCAGCAGCACCGGCACCCAGAAGCTCAAGTAGCCGAAGGGCTGTGCCAGCAAAACCACCAGCGGGAACAGCGCAATCACCAGCATGGCTTTCATGCGGCCGTCATACGGTGCGTCGCCACGTGCCATGAAATAGCTGGGGAACCAGCCGCCGCCGATACTGCCGACCATGGTCATGCTGTACAGCACGGCCAGCGGCAGTACGATATCGGCGCCCTTCATGCCGTATTGCGCTGACAGGTAGGTGGGCAGCCAGAACAGAAAGAACCACCACACGCCGTCGGTCATGAACTTACCGAAAGCAAATGCCCAGGTCTGGCGGTAGGTCAGCAGCTTGAACCACGAGACCTTTTTTGGAATTGCCCCGACGGGCTCAGGCGTGAACGGTTGCACCGTCTGGTCGCTGCGGATGTAAGCCAGTTCTACGGCCGACAGGCGTTTTTGCTGCTCCGGTTTTTCGTAAACCATCGCCCACACCGCCACCCACACAAAGCCCAACATGCCGATGACCATAAAGGCCGCTTCCCAGCCCCACATTCCGGCAATCAAGGGCACACAGATCGGCGCCAAGATCGCCCCCACGTTGGCCCCGGAGTTGAAGATACCGGTGGCCAGTGAGCGTTCTTTCTTCGGGAAGTATTCAGCGGTGGCCTTGATCGCGATGGGAAAGTTACCCGCCTCACCAACCGCCAGAACAGCGCGTGACACCATGAAACCGGCAATCGACACCGGGATCACCGCCAGGCCAATGGCGCCGCTGACCGCAGCGATGCCCTCGCCCATCGGCACTGAGAACGCATGCATGATGGCGCCGGTGGACCATATGGCAATCGCCACCACGTAGCCAGCCTTGGTGCCGATCTTGTCGACAAAGCGTCCGGCAAACAGCATGGAAATCGCATAGACAAATTGGAACACCGCCGCAATGTTGGCGTAGTCGGTATTGCTCCAGCCAAATTGCGTTGACAGCTGCGGCGCTAACAGGCTGAGGACCTGGCGGTCGAGGTAGTTGATGGTGGTGGCGAAGAACAACATCGCGCAGATGGTCCAGCGATAGTTGCCGACGGCGGTGCCGACGCGATGGGCGTTGAGGGGCTCATTCAAATTCATGGCATCACTTTTTATTTTTGTTAGATAGGACATACGCAATGTCATATGTCGTCGTACAACTATGACTTTTATAGCGAGCCCCCATAACGCTGTCAATCTGAAAGATTGCCGTTTATCTAGGTATCATGCGGGTACTAAAATACTCAGCCGGCAGTAGTTATAGGACGACAGAGGCGAAATACCAGGCTTGGCGCCTGGCCCGGCACATCATCAAGCGCGCCAAAGGGCTGCATGCCCAGCTTTTCCAGCACCCGAATCGAGGCCGCGTGGTCGGGCCGCACTAGCCCGAATACCTCAGGCAAGCGGAGGGTTTCGAATGCCATGTTCAATGCGTCTCGCCCCAGCTCAGTGGCGTAGCCCTGCCCCCAGGCTTGGACGGCGAAGCGATAACCCAGGTTGATGCGCCGCTCGGTCAGGTAATTGAGGGGCGCCACGCCACCAAAGCCAATGATGTGTTCCGGTGCCTCACGACGCGCAATCGCCCACCAGCCATAGCCTTGGGTGGCCCACTGCTCGCGCCAGTGATTGAGCAGCCGTTGAGCGTCGGCCAGGCTGGCCATCGGGCCCGCAGGATTGAACAAGTTGGTCTGCGGGTCACCGAAGATCGCGAACAATCGCTGCACATCGCTGAGTTCGGGCTTACGGTAGGTCAAGCGTGAGGCGGTGACTGACATTCGGAGAATTCCCTCTTGAAAGCATGAAGTTCAATTCAGTTGCAAAAAAAAGCAAATAACGCTGAATTATTTCATGTCCGCTTGTATCTGAACTGACAGAGCGGTGCCATCGCTACGATGGCACCTCCCCTGTTCAGTTTTAGAGTGGCTTGCATGAAATTACGTAAGAAAAGCGTCAAACCCATCGGATTGAAAGACATCACCATCGTCGACGATGCCAAGGTGCGCAAGGCAATCACTGCCGCTGCACTGGGCAACGCCATGGAATGGTTCGACTTCGGCGTCTACGGTTTTGTCGCCTATGTGCTCGGCAAAGTGTTCTTCCCCGACGCCTCGCCCAGCGTACAAATGATCGCCGCCTTGGGCACCTTTTCTGTGCCGTTCCTGATTCGCCCGCTGGGTGGCCTGTTCTTCGGCGCCCTGGGTGACAAATACGGGCGGCAGAAAGTCCTCGCCGCCACCATCGTCATCATGTCCTTGAGCACCTTCGCCATCGGCCTGATTCCCGGGCATGCCTCGATTGGCATCTGGGCGCCGATCCTGCTGCTGCTGTGCAAAATGGCCCAAGGCTTCTCGGTGGGCGGTGAATACACCGGCGCCTCAATTTTCGTCGCCGAATACGCGCCGGACCGTAAACGCGGGTTCCTCGGCAGTTGGCTGGACTTCGGCTCCATCGCCGGTTTCGTGCTGGGCGCCGGCGTGGTGGTGCTGATCTCGACAATCCTGGGTGAAGCCGACTTCGAAGCCTGGGGCTGGCGCCTGCCGTTCTTCCTCGCCCTGCCCCTGGGCCTCATCGGCCTGTACCTGCGCCACGCGCTGGAAGAAACCCCAGCCTTCCAGCAGCACATGGACAAACTCGAACAAGGCGACCGCCAAGGCCTGACGCACGGCCCCAAAGTGTCGTTCAAAGAAGTCGCCACCCAACACTGGCGCAGCCTGTTGACCTGCATCGGGATCGTCGCGGCCACCAACGTGACGTACTACATGCTGCTCACCTACATGCCAAGCTACCTGTCGCACAACCTGCACTACAAAGAAAACAGCGGCGTGCTGATCATCATCGCGATCATGGTCGGCATGCTGTTCGTGCAGCCATTCATTGGCTTTGTCAGCGACAAGATCGGCCGCAAGCCCTTCATCATCGCCGGCAGTATCGGCCTGCTGTTTCTGTCGATTCCGGCGTTCATGCTGATCACCAGCGGCAAGATCGGTCTAATCTTCGCGGGTTTGCTGATCCTCGCCGTGATCCTGAACTTCTTCATCGGCGTGATGGCCTCGACCTTGCCGGCGATGTTCCCCACGCACTTGCGTTACAGTGCGTTGGCGAGTGCGTTCAACGTCTCGGTATTGATCGCCGGCATCACCCCCACCGCCGTGGCGTGGCTGGTGGAAAGCACCAACAACTTGTTCATGCCCGCCTACTATTTGATGGTGTTCGCGGTGATCGGCCTGATCACCGGCCTGACCATGAAGGAAACCGCTAACAAGCCTCTACGCGGCGCGGCACCAGCGGCCTCGGACATGGAAGAAGCCAAGGAAATACTGCAAGAGCACCACGACAATATCGAGCAGAAGATTGAGGACATCGATGCCGAAATTGCCGCGCTCGAAGCCAAGCGCCAGAACCTGGTGCAGCAGCATCCACGGATTAATTAACACCTGACCGTGCGTGGCGGCCCGCACCGCCACGCCACGCCTTTGGAGTGCTCAAGCATGGATATAAGCGTCACCGCAGCACACGCGTTACTCAGCGCCGATGAGCGCGCTGCCATTGCCGAAATAGAAGCCACCACCAGCATTCTGCAACTGGTCACTCGCCTGACCGGCATGCGTTTTGCCGGTATCGCAAAATTCACCGACCACGAATGGGTGGTGTGTTCGGCTTATGACCCACTGCAAATGGGCATTCATGTCGACGACGTACTCGACCTGGAAACCACCTTGTGCAGTGAGTTTTGCATCAACCCGCAAACATTGTTCATCCCGCAGATCAGCCAGAACGGCCGGTTTGCCGCACGCCCAGTGGTCAAGCAATACGCGATCGAGAGCTATGCCGGCGCGCCGATTTTCCTGCCCGATGGCCGCCTGTTCGGCGCCCTGTGCGCCCTGGATTCGCGAGCGATGTTGTTTGACGACCCTAATCTGCCGGAAACCCTGAGCCTGTTTGCGCGGCTGATTGGCTGCATTTTTTTCGCTAACCTGACAACGACCGATCATTAATCGGCACTCTACCGCGCAGCGCAGCAATATCGCGCTTTGGCGGCACGCCGAACAGTCGGCTGTACTCGCGACTGAACTGTGAAGGGCTTTCATAGCCCACCTGGAACGCAGCACTGGACACGTCCTGATGCTCGTTCAACATCAAGCGTCGCGCCTCGTTCAAGCGCAACCACTTCTGGTACTGCAACGGGCTCATGGCCGTCAGTTGGCGAAAGTGATGGTGAAACGTGGCCGCGCTCATTTGTACCCGTGCGGCCAACTCATCCACGCGCAACGGCTCACCGTAATTGAGTTTCAGCCAGTCGATTGCCTTGGCAATTCGATAGCCCGGCCCATCCACGGAACAGATCTGGCGCAATCGGTTGGACTGGTCGCTCTTCAACAATCGGTAATGAATCTCGCGCTGAATCAGCGGCGCGAGCACCGGTATCGCCTCAGGCTCGTCGAGCAAAGCAACCAGGCGCGCGAAAGACACCAGTATGCCTTCGGTGACCGTGCCTATACCCACCCCCTTTAATACCGCCCGCTCACGCGTCGGCGGCGTATCACTCTGGGCAATCAGCTCGGCGAGGATGCGCAGATCGAGCTTGAAGGTCAGCCCCAGGCAGGGCGTCAAGGGACTGGCTGCCACTACTTGCGAATTGGCCGGGATGTCCAGTGAGGTGACCAAAAAGCGCGAGGTGTCGTACGAATAGCCCTCGCCACCGACCCACAACTGCTTCTCGCCCTGGGCCACCAGGACGATGCTTGGCTCGACCATGCACACCACCGGCGCAGCGGGCTGCTCACGCCGATAAAAGCCCAGGCCCGGGATCGGCATGGGGTAGTCGCCGGGCGCCGCGACCCGCGCGGCAATCGACTGAACGAGCATGTCCAGAGGCGCTTGAGGGAGGTGCTTTGTCTTCATGACAGGCTCTTTGTTTTCTTCAGCGAACTTTACCGCGCCAGCCGGCAGGCGTCCCAGCCAAGTGCGCAGACTCAGAGGATCAGGCAAGTATTCCAGTGAATACACGCTGCAGAACCCTCGACCACAGCGCAAAAATGGGCACTCCACTTCGCCAAGGGTCTACCGATGAAAAGCCTCATGCTCGCCCTGAGTTTGCTGGTGACTTCTTTTTCTTCCATGGGAGCCGATATGTCCAGCGGTGCTGACAACTTCTATAAAAGCGACAAGGTGACGATGCAACAGGTCACCTTCAATAACCAGTACGGCATGCCCGTCGCGGGCAATCTGTTTGTGCCCAAGCGTATGGCGGCCGACTCAAAGCATCCGGCAATCATCGTCGGCCATCCCATGGGCGCCGTGAAAGAACAGAGTGCCAATCTCTACGCCACAAAAATGGCTGAACAGGGCTTTGTGACCCTGTCCCTGGACCTGTCGTTCTGGGGGGCCAGCGCAGGCACACCACGCAACGCGGTGCTGCCTGACCTCTACGTTGAAGACTTCAGCGCCGCCGTGGACTTCCTCGGCACTCAACCGCTGGTGAACCGTGAGCGCATTGGCATCATCGGCATTTGTGGCAGTGGCAGCTTCGCCATCGCCGCGGCAAAGATCGACCCACGCCTGAAGGCCATCGCCACCGTCAGCATGTACGACATGGGGGCGGCCAACCGCAACGGCCTCAAGCATGGCGTGTCCCTGGAGCAGCGCCAGCAGCAGCTGCTGCAAGCGGCCAACCAGCGCTACGTGGAGTTCCAGGGCGGCGACACCGTCTACACCGGCGGTACGCCATACACCCTCACCGGTGATGCGGTAGGCGATGAGTTCTACGATTTTTACCGTACCCCACGCGGTGAGTTCACCCCGGCGGGTGCGTCGGCGCACACCACGACGCGGCCGACACTGACCAGCAACGTGAAATTCATGAACTTCTATCCGTTCAACGACATCGAGACGCTCTCCCCGCGTCCCCTTTTGCTGATTGCCGGCGCTGACGCGCACTCCCGTGAATTCAGCGAAGACGCCTACCAGAGAGCCGCCGAACCCAAAGAACTGGTGATCATCCCAGGCGCCGGCCATGTCGACCTTTACGACCGCGTCGACCTGATCCCTTTCGCCAAGCTCACCACCTTCTTCAAAGGCCACTTGAAATAATGTCCGACCCTACTCACACCCCTCGCTGGGGCGCCGTGTTCGCCATGTCGTTGGCCGCGTTCGCACTGGTGGCCTCTGAATTCATGCCCGTGAGCCTGCTGACGCCGTTGGCCGCCGACCTGCACATCTCTGAAGGCCAGGCTGGCCAGGGAATCTCGGTGTCGGGGTTGTTCGCCTTGCTCACCAGCCTGGTGATCGCTGGCGTTGCGGCGCGCGTCGAGCGCAAACGCTTGCTGCTCGTGCTCACCCTACTGATGATCCTGTCCGGTACGCTCGTGGCACTGGCGCCGAACTACCTGACGTTCATGCTGGGCCGTGCATTGATCGGCATCGCCATCGGTGGCTTCTGGTCACTGTCGGCGGCGACGGCTATGCGCCTGGTCCCCGCAGCCCGCATGCCACGCGCCTTGGCGATCGTCAACGGCGGTAACGCGCTGGCGACAGTGATTGCGGCGCCGCTGGGCAGCTTCCTCGGTGGCCTGATCGGTTGGCGTGGGGCGTTTTTTTGCGTCGTTCCGGTCACCATTATTGCTAGCCTCTGGCTGCTGGCAAGCCTGCCCCCGATCATGACGGACACAAACGCCAAGCCCCATAACGCCTTTGCCCTGATCAAGCGCGCCACCGTGGCCCTGGGCATGGCTGGCGCGTGCGTGTTTTTCATGGGCCAGTTCATGCTGTTCACTTACCTGCGCCCCTTCCTGGAAAACGTCACCCACGTCAGTGTGCCCACACTGTCGCTGATGCTATTGGTGTTGGGCCTGGCCGGGCTTGCGGGGACTTTCCTGATTGAGCGCTTTGTGCGCAACAGCCTGTACCTGACGCTTATGGTCATCCCACTGTTGATGGCACTGATCGCCATAGGGCTGCTGACTTGGGGCCGTTCGCCAATAGCGGTCACGGTTTTGCTGGGCATGTGGGGACTGGTTGCCACGGCGGCGCCGGTGGGCTGGTGGACCTGGCTTTCAAGAGCACTGCCGGACGATGCCGAGGCCGGAGGCGGACTGATGGTCGCAATCATCCAATTGGCAATTGCCTGCGGGGCCACCCTGGGTGGCGCAGTGTTCGACCTGAGTGGTTACCGTGCCACCTTTGAACTCAGCGCGGCCTTGCTGGGTATCGCCAGCCTGTTGGCCTACCTGGCCTCACGGCGCGCTACGGCGGCATACGTGAGCACCCGTGCTACCTGAAGAACTGACTCGGCGTCTTGCCAAACTGCTTCTTGAACATGCTGGTAAAGGCGCTCGGGCTTTCGTAGCCCAGCTCGATGGCCACATCAATGATCTTCTCCCCCACCGCAATGCGCTCCAGCGCCAGCAGCAAGCGTGCTTGCTGGCGCCATTGGCCGAAGGTCAGGCCGGTTTCCTTACGGAACAAGCGCTGAATGGTTTTCTGATCCACGCCCAGTCGATCACTCCAATCCGCCACCGTCGAGGCATCCCCCGGCTCCTGTTGCAGCGCCTGGCAGATACGATTGATGCGCAGGTCGGCTGGCTGCGGCAGCGACAGTGGCAAGGCTGGCAGGATGGCAAGCTCGTCGAGGATCAGGTGCATGATCCTCGCGTCGCGCGAATCCTCGGCGTAGGGTGGCTTCAAGCTGACCGAGGCCTTGATCAGCTCGCTCAGCAATGGCGATACACTGACGGTCTTGGGTTCACTCGGCAGGTTGGGGTAGCAGTCCGGGCGCACGAACACGCTGCGCATCTTCAACGTGCCCACGCAGCGCAGCGAATGGACTTGCCCGCACGGCATCCAGAAGCCACGATTGGGCGGCACCGTCCATTGGTTCAGCGCCGAATACACCACCATCACGCCTTCGACGGCGTAGAGCAGTTGATGCTTTTCGTGGCTGTGATCGGGGATCACCCAGTTCTCGGGGTAGTCGGTGGCGGAACTGATGACGGCCCAGTCGCCTTCGTCGATCTCCCGCAGAAATACATCCAGTGATTTGATGATTTCGCCCTTTTTGCGATGGTTAGCGCCCGAATTACGCGAGACAGGCATTTTCAGCGAATCTAGCATAAACGCCGCAACATTTAGAAACGGGCAGCGCGCTAAAGTACGCACTGCCCCTGTTCGCTGCCTTGTATGGAATGCCTGCATGTCGAGCCTGACCGCGCCACCCGCCGCTGCAACCACTACGCCGCAAATAAGCCCCTTGGTCATGCGCGTCCTCGGCGCCTGCGCCCTGGCGCACATGATCAATGACCTGATCCAGGCCGTGCTGCCGTCGGTCTACCCGATGCTCAAGACCAACTACGGCCTGAGCTTTACCCAAGTTGGCCTGATCACCTTCACCTTCCAGCTGACCGCGTCCTTGCTGCAACCCTGGATCGGTTACCACACCGACCGCTACCCCAAACCCTGGCTGTTGCCGGCGGGCATGGTGTGCACGTTGATCGGCATCCTGATGCTGGCATTTGTCGGCAGCTTCCCGTTGATCCTGTTGGCGGCGGCGCTGATCGGTGTCGGCTCGTCGACCTTCCACCCGGAAACCTCACGCGTGGCACGCCTGGCCTCGGGCGGGCGTTATGGCCTGGCGCAATCGACCTTCCAGGTCGGCGGCAACACCGGCAGCGCCTTCGGTCCGTTGCTGGCGGCGGCGATCATCATTCCCTACGGCCAAACCCATATCGCCTGGTTCGGGCTGTTCGCCGTGTTTGCGATCATGGTGCTGTACGGCCTGAGCCGTTGGTATCGCCACCACCTCGACCTGTTCAAGCTCAAGCAAGGCGGCAAGGCCGCCCACGGTTTGTCCAAAGGCCGCGTGACCTTTGCCTTGGTGGTACTGGCGCTGCTGGTGTTCTCCAAATACTTCTACATGACCAGCCTCACCAGCTACTTCACCTTTTACCTGATCGAGAAATTCCACCTGTCGGTGGCCAGCTCGCAGATGTACCTGTTCATGTTCCTCGGCGCGGTGGCTGTCGGCACCTTTGCCGGTGGGCCGATTGGCGACAAGATCGGGCGCAAGAAAGTCATCTGGTTCTCGATCCTGGGCGCCGCGCCATTCACCCTGGCCCTGCCCTACGTCGACCTGTTCTGGACCGCCATCCTCAGCGTGGTGATCGGCTTCATCATCGCTTCGGCCTTTTCCGCCATCGTGGTGTTCGCCCAGGAACTGGTGCCGGGCAATGTGGGGATGATCGCGGGTATCTTCTTCGGCCTGATGTTCGGTTTCAGCGGGATTGGTGCCGCGTTGCTCGGCTTGCTGGCCGACAACCACGGCATCGAGTACGTCTACAAAATCTGCTCGTTCCTGCCGTTGGCGGGCATCCTGACGATCTTGCTGCCCTCGACCAAAGGCGTCTGACCGGCCGATCACCCGCTCGCACAGCTAGTTGTGGCGAGCGGGCTTGCCACAAGAGGCCACTTTTTATATCGGCCTGGAAAAAGCTGCATCCTCAAGGTTGGTAAACGCCAGTCCCCGAATTCGGAAGAAACCCTGGTAGCAAGAAATCGCAAACTTCTTCAGGCACAGCACTAGCACGCACCCTGCGTAGATAGGCAGCAGTTCATTCATCTCGGTACCCATTCACGACGATGTAAAGCAACGGCCCCACCGACACAAACACCACTGTCAGCAAAAAGTACGGCACCACGCAGGCAACCGAACGCCCTCGCCCGCGAGCATCCCGGTACATCCACACACACGCAAGCAGCGCCATCAGATACAGGTCAATCACCACCTGCGCGGTGTCCGGCCTGGACATCAGTTCCCACCCGAACGCGAGCAGCGATTGCTGCGCGGTGAGCATCGTGACCAGGGTGTACAACGAAAATCCCAGCAAGCCGGCCAAGGCGATATAGGGTCTGTGCATGGTGCCTTCCTTGAAATGATCGAGGCTCAACATAGTGATAAGGTTGCGTCTCTCGCAATGACCTCGGAGGTCATGATCAGGCCATGGACACCCCTTCAACTGCCGGCCAGCACCTGCGCCAACTGCGTCGACACGCCAAGCTTAGCCAGCTGGACCTGGCCTTGATCACGGGTGTTTCCCAACGCCACCTCAGCTGCATCGAAACCGGCCGCGCCAAGCCTAGCCCGAGCAGTTTGCATACGTTGCTCACGGCCTTGGACGCCCCGCTGGAGCAATGCAACCGCGTGTTCCTTGCCGCCGGCTATGCGCCGCGCTACACCGCCACCCCACTCGCCGCCCCGGCAATGGCCGCCATTCGTGAAGCCGTCAGCCACGTGTTGCACGCCAACAACCCCGCCCCGGCAATTCTGTTGGGCAGCCAGTGGGACGTGCTCGCGGCCAATGCCAGCGCTGGTGTGTTATTCGAGCTGGTGGGAATCAAAGCGAATGCCGCCGATGGGCTGAACCTGCTGACCACACTGCTGCAAACCGGGGGCCTGGGCGATCACCTGATCAACGCCGAAGAGATTCGCACCCTGGCCTGGCAACGCGCCACCCGTGAAGCGCTGGGCAACCCTGCGTTGGCGACATTGCTGGCGAGCCTGCCGGTGCCCACCAGCACCGAGCTGCCCAATGAAATGCCGCCATTGGTGTTGACGCGCATCCGTTCAACCCGCGGTGAGCTGAACTTCCTGTCGACCTTCACCACCTTCGGCATGCCTCAGGACATCACCCTTGCCTCACTGCGTATCGAGCATCTGATTCCCGCTGACGAGCCGACGTGGCAGGTAATGCGTGCCGCCTATGAGACGTATGCGGCGCTGGTTTTGTGAAATATCTGTACGTAGACTGCCGCCATACCTCCCACCTGAAGGCGGCGAAAAAAACGTGATGCAAGTTACCGAAGTCTCCATTGCCCAATTGCGCGCTGCGCTTGAAAGCGGCCAGACCACTGCCGTTGAACTGGTTAAGGCTTACCTGGCGCGGATCGAGGCCTATGACGGCCCGCAGACCGCGACCGCATTGAACGCCGTGGTGGTACGCAACCCCGAGGCACTTAAAGAAGCCGAGGCCTCGGATACGCGCCGGGCCAAAGGGGAGACCTTGGGGCCATTGGACGGCATCCCCTATACCGCCAAGGACAGCTACCTGGTCAAGGGCCTGACGGCTGCTTCGGGCAGCCCGGCCTTCGCCAAACTGGTCGCGCAGCGCGATGCGTTCACGATTGAGCGCCTGCGTATCGGCGGCGCCATCTGCCTGGGCAAAACCAATATGCCGCCGATGGCCAATGGCGGGATGCAGCGTGGCGTTTATGGCCGCGCAGAGAGCCCATATAACGCGAACTACCTGACCGCACCGTTTGCCTCCGGCTCGTCCAACGGTGCAGGCACGGCAACAGCTGCCAGCTTCGCCGCCTTCGGCCTGGCCGAAGAAACCTGGTCGAGCGGACGCGGCCCGGCGTCCAATAACGGCCTGTGCGCCTACACGCCGTCGCGCGGGGTAATTTCGGTGCGCGGCAACTGGCCGCTGACGCCGACCATGGACGTGGTGGTGCCGTACGCGCGCACCATGGCCGACCTGCTCGAAGTCCTCGAGGTGGTGGTCGCTGAAGACACCAACCCACGTGGCGACCTGTGGCGTCTGCAACCCTGGGTGCCAATCCCGAGCGTGGCCTCGGTGCGCCCAGCGTCTTATGCGGATCTGGCCGTCAGCAGTGAATCCCTGGCCGGCAAACGCTTCGGCGTGCCGCGCATGTACATCAACGCCGACCCCGACGCCGGCACCAGCGAAAAGCCAGGGATCGGCGGGCCGACCGGGCAAAAGATCAACACCCGCGCCAGCGTGATCGACCTGTGGCACGCCGCTCGCCAGGCGCTGGAAGCCGCCGGTGCCGAAGTGATCGAGGTGGACTTCCCACTGGTCTCCAACTGCGAGGGCGACCGCCCTGGCGCGCCGACGGTGTTTACCCGTGGCGTGGTCTCCAAGGAATTCCTGCACGACGAATTGTGGGAGCTGTCGGCCTGGGCGTTCGATGACTTCCTACGCGCCAATGACGACCCGGCGTTGAACCGCCTGGCAGACGTAGACGGGCCTAATATCTTCCCGCATGACCCAGGCACCCTGCCCAACCGTGAAGACGACCTGGCCGCCGGTATGGATGAGTATGTGCGCATGGCCGCGCGCGGCATCACACCGTGGAATGAAATCAGCACGGTGCCGGATGGCCTGCGCGGCCTGGAACAAACCCGGCGCATCGACCTGGAAGACTGGATGGACACCCTAGGGCTGGATGCAGTGCTGTTCCCTACGGTGGCCGATGTTGGTCCGGCAGATGCCGACGTTAATGAAGCGTCTGCTGACATTGCCTGGAGCAACGGCGTGTGGGTGGCCAATGGCAACCTTGCGATTCGTCACCTGGGCGTGCCCACCGTGACTGTGCCGATGGGCGTGATGGCGGACATTGGCATGCCTGTGGGGCTGACCTTTGCCGGGCGAGCCTATGACGACGCTGCACTGCTGCGTTTTGCCTCGGCGTATGAAGCCACCGGCAGCAAGCGCCAGATCCCGCCGCGCACGCCGCCGCTGACAGCAGAATAAACCCGGTCAATACGCTGGGAGATGGATTCACTCAAGCCACCCATGGCACGGCGATTCGCAGGATTGCCGTGCCATGGGTGGCGGTCGCGTCCAGTACGCCATAGCGCAGGCGCACCAGCGCGCAAGCCAGCCCTTCGATCAGGGTAAATCGCAACACCGGCCAGCCCAGTGGGATGACACTCAACGCCGGGGAAGCATGGCACGCCACGAAGGCTGTGGCGCTGACCAACGCGGCGCGTAATGGCGTCACCTGTTGTTCCAAGTAACCCTGCAAGAACCCGCGAACCACACACCAAACAACACCAGACCAGGCGCCACGTGGCTGGCGTAATTGAGCAGTACACCAAGGCCTGAGCGATCATGCGCGACTCAACCGTGCGCCACGGCAATCATGTCGATTTCGACCGCCGCCGACTTCGGCAACTGCATCACCCCCAGCGAGGTGCGTGTGTGCGCCCCGGCGCTGCCGAGAATCTCGTGCAAGAGGTCCGAGGCGCCGTTGGCCACTTCACTTTGCTGATCAAAGTCTTCAGCGCTGCGCACATACACGGTGATGCGCGGGATGGCCTTGATCTGGTCCAACGAACCCAGCGCCTGCTTGAGCAAGCCCAAGCAACGTAGCGCGCTGATACCGGCGGCGATTTGCGCCTGGGCCAGGGTCAGGCTGTCGCCAACTTTGCCCGGCAAAACCACGGTATCACCCACACGCGGAATCTGGCCGCTGATGTACAAGTGGTTGCCCTCGCGCACCCACGGCGTGTAGTTGCCGCCGATTTTGAATTCGTCCAGCTGATAGCCAATGCGCTGTTGAGCAGCCTGATATTTTTCATCGCGAGTCATGGGCGTGCAGCCTCGTTTCGACGTTGCCATTCATCCACCATATCGCCCAGGGTCTTGGGGGTGCCGTTGCGAATCCAGGCCATGAATGGACGGTCGAACCTGAACGCGGGGCCACAGTGCTCAAGCATGAAACGGCGCACGTTCTGGGTATTTTTGTAGTGGCGCGTCAAGGGCGTGGCGCGGGTGATGGGCTCGCTGTGCCAGTCAAAATCCATGTAGTTCACCGGGCTATTGATGTACCGGCAGTAGCATAGCGATGTACTACTTGGGCAGGAAGCGGCAAGTTCAGTCCTTGAAACACCGCCACAGTAACGCAGCCCAAAACCATCACCCTGGGCGGTGACACCGCGCTAGTGCGCAACCACTTTCACGCGCTGGCGGTGAACAGCGGCGTAGACACGCCGACCGATATCGACAACTCCCAGGTCTGGCAACAGCAAAAAGACCATTGGCTGCTGATCGGGCGCCAGGCTTACAAGTACTGATCCGGCGGGGCGCGGCTCACCAGCGCACCACCTCGGCGACCTTCACCAGCGCCTCACGCAGCGCCGCCATGTCCACCGAGCCCAGCGCCAACCGCAACGCATGCGGCACGGTGGCCGAGACGGCAAACGGTTCGGCGGTGGACACGGAAATACCCTCGCGCTGCAACACCATGGCGACCTGATCAGCCCGCGCCTCCTCCCCCAGCGGTAACCACAGAAAATACGATGACGGGTGACTGATGTAGTGCACGCCTTTGAGCACCTGCGCCGCCAAGGTCTGGCGCGCCCGCGCATCCCGGCGCTTTTGCGCTTCCAGTTGCGCGACGGTGCCGTCCTCGATCCAGGACACCGCAATCGCGCTCATCACCCCAGGGACATTCCAGGTGGTGGCCATGATGGTTCGCTCCAGCCTCTTTACCCATGTCTGCGGGGCGGCAATAAAGCCGACGCGTAAACCGGTGGCGACACTCTTCGACAGTCCGCCGACGTACACCGTGCGCTCGGGGGCCAATGCCGCCAGTGGCGGTGGCGCGTCGTCGGCCAGGAAGGCGTAGGCCGCATCCTCGATGATCATCAGTGAGTACTGACGGGCGATACCAATCAGCTGTTCACGTTGCGCGAGGCTCATCACCCAGCCCAATGGGTTGTGCAGGGTCGGGATGCTGTACACCGCGCGCACCGGGCGTTTGCGACACAGCGTGTGCAGGAACTCCAAATCCGGGCCACTGGCGGTGGCCGGGATGGCGACGATTTCCAGGTGCAGGGTTTCAGCCAGCACCTTAAAGCCTGAATAGGTCAGCGCATCCACCGCAATCACGTCGCCAGGCTTGAGCATCGTCATCATCGTCACCGCCAGGCCGTGCTGGGCGCCGCTGACCACCAAGACCTGCTCAGCCTCGACGCTCAGGCCTCGGCTCAGCAGGTGCCGCGCCACGGCAGCCCGTTCATGCAAGCGACCGGCATGGGGCTGGTAACGCAGCAGCGCCTCCAGGTCGCCCGACAGCGCCAGCTGGCGCAACGCGGTGCGCAACAGGTCAGCCTGACCGGGCAGCGACGGGTAGTTGAAATTCAGGTCGAGCATGCCGGTCGCGACATTCATCTGCCCACTGCCCTGCCCCGGCGGCAACGAAATTTCCCGCACAAAGGTGCCACGTCCGGTTTCGCCACTGACCAGGCCCATGGCCTCCAGCTCGGTGTACACCCGGCTGGCGGTGACCAACGCCAGGCCATGGTCGGCGGCCAATTGCCGGTGGGTGGGCAAGCGCGTGCCGGGCGCTAAGGCGCCGCTGCGGATGTTCTCGGCAAAGGTGTCGACCAGCGACTTGTAGCGGGCGCGCGGCATAGGCGATGTATCCATGACAATTTTTTGATTGTCTTAATCTTCGATCCTAGGATGGCGCACACGCAACTGTTCTTTTTCAGGCAGCCCTTCATGGAACGTACTTCACGGTTTACCTCCCTGGACACCAGCACCCAAGGTTGGATCAACGGTTTTATCGGCGTGGTGATTTTCAGCGGCTCATTGCCGGCCACGCGTTTGGCGGTGATGGAATTCGACCCGGTATTCCTGACCATGATCCGCGCCACCCTCGCCGCTGCTTTGGGGCTGTGCCTGCTGTGGCTGTTCAAGGAGAAACGCCCCACGCGCGCTCAATGGCTACCGTTGACAATCGTCGCGCTCGGCGTGGTCATCGGATTCCCGCTGCTGACCGCGCTGGCGCTGCAATACGTGACGTCGGCCCACTCCATCGTGTTTATCGGCCTGCTGCCCCTGGCCACGGCGGTGTTCGGCGTGCTGCGCGCAGGCGAGCGGCCGCGCCCGGTGTTCTGGGTGTTTTCGAGCCTCGGTAGCCTGCTGGTGATGGGCTACGCCGTCGCCCAAGGCTTGAGCGCCGCGCCTGCCGGTGACGTGCTTATGTTATTGGCGGTGCTGGTGTGCGGCCTGGGTTACGCCGAGGGCGCCAGGTTGTCGCGCAGCCTGGGCGGTTGGCAAGTGATCTGCTGGGCGCTGGTGGTGTCGTTGCCGGTGGTGGCGCCGTTGAGCATGCTCCTGGCGCCCACGACCTTGAACGGCATCAGCCTGCCGGCTTGGCTGAGCTTGGGTTATGTGTCGCTGTTCAGCATGCTGATCGGCTTTGTGTTCTGGTATCGCGGCCTGGCCCAAGGTGGCATCGCCGCCGTCGGTCAGTTGCAATTGCTGCAGCCGTTTTTTGGTCTGGCACTGGCGGCAGGCCTGCTGCATGAGCAGGTCAGCCTGGGCATGCTGCTGGTGACCGTTGCGGTGATCGGCTGCGTGGCCGGGGCGAAGAAATTTTCACGTTAGCGTTGCGGCGCGACCATCTTGAACTTGATGTTGATGTCATTGGACACCACGCTGTTGCCCGCCCACTCGCCCTCGCCGATCTTGAAGTCGGCGCGCTTGAGCACGAACTCACCGTCGAACACACCGATGCCGCTTTGCTCCTTGAGCAACACCGTGATAGCCACCGGCCGCGTGATGCCCTTGATCGTCAGGTTGCCGCTGATCGTGTAGCGGTTATTACCCAGCGCCGTGGCGCCGCTGGACTCATACACTCCGACCGGATAAGTCGCGGTGTCAAACCACGCGGCTTGCTGCAACTGGGTATTGGTGTCCTGGCTGCCGGCATTGATGCTGGCGAGCTGGATCGTCAGCAACGCACGCGCCGCTTCGGGCTTTTGCGTATCGAAGCTCAGGGAGCCCTCAAAGTCGCTGAAGGTGCCATACACCCGCTGCCCGAATTGCTGGAAGGTAAAGCTGATCTGGCTGGCCGTACGGTTGACGTCTTTGTATTCCGCCGCCCGGGCGTTGGATACACCACCGAAAACGAGGGCCAGCAGGACGACCAGGGACATTCGACGCTTCATGGAACACTCCGCAAAACAAAGGACACCGGTGCTGAGCTAACACGCCATCGCATGGATTGATTCCCTTTCGGTGCGTGCCCTGCTAAACAGAGTAGTCGCCAAAAGAAACAATAAGGACTTTGCATGCACATCCCTTCCCTGCAGGACACCACCGCCCCCGAGGGCATTTGCTACGGCTGCGGCGGCAGCAACCCGCATGGCCTGCACATCAAGAGCCGCTGGGATGCCGACGGCGTCCATGTCATCGCCGAGCATCAGCCCGACGCGAAATACAGCGGCTGGCCCGAGCTGGTCTACGGTGGCCTGATCGCCATGCTGGTGGACTGCCACTCCAACTGGACTGCCATGGCCTACCACTACCGCGCCGAGCAGCGTGAGCCCGGCAGCCTGCCGCGCATCGACTGCGTCACCGGCAACCTGGGGATCAAATTCATCAAACCCACGCCCATGGGTGTGACGCTGAGCCTGCGCGCGCGGGTCGAGGGCGAGGTGGGGCGTAAAAGCCGCGTGGTCTGCGAGGTGTACGCCGGTGACGTGCTCACCGCCATCGGCGACTCGGTGTTTGTGCGTGTCGACACCCGGCAACTGTCAGATTCCGCCCATGGCCGCGTGCGCTGATCCTGGTCTACATTGACTGGCACCGCTAATCGAGGAATGCACCGATGACTCGTCTCACCGCGAAAGACTTTGCCCCCGAACTGCTGGAACTCTACGACGGCTACGCCCACGGCAAGCTCAACCGCCGCGAATTTCTCGACCGCGCCGCGCTGTTCACCTTCGGCGGCCTTACCGCTTCCGCGCTGCTGGCAGCCCTGAGCCCCAACTACGCGCTGGCCGAACAAGTCAAATTCACCGACCCGGACATCATCGCCGATTACATCACCTACCCCTCGCCCAAAGGCAACGGCACGGTGCGCGGCTACCTGGTGCGCCCGGCCAAAGCCAGCGGCAAACTGCCCGCCGTGGTGGTGGTCCACGAAAACCGTGGCCTGAACCCCTACATCGAAGACGTGGCAAGGCGCCTGGCCAAAGCTGGCTTCATCGCCCTGGCGCCGGACGGTCTCACCGCCGTGGGCGGCTACCCCGGCAACGATGAAAAAGGCGTGGAACTGCAACAGAAAGTCGACCCCGAAAAACTCATGAACGACTTCTTCGCCGCCATCGAATGGCTGATGCACCACGACAGCAGCACCGGCAAAGTCGGGATTACCGGCTTCTGCTATGGCGGCGGCGTGACCAATGCGGCGGCGGTGGCCTACCCCGAACTGGGCGCAGCGGTGTCGTTCTACGGGCGTCAGCCGCAAGCCAAGGACGTGCCACGCATCAAGGCGCCGATCATGTTGCACTACGGCGAGTTGGATGCGCGGATCAACGAAGGCTGGCCGGCGTATGAGACGGCGTTGAAGGCGGCGGGTACGACGTATGAGGCGTTTATCTACAAGGGCGCCAACCATGGGTTTCATAATGATTCGACGCCGAGATATGACGAGGCGGCGGCGAATCTGGCGTGGGAAAGAACCCTCGGCTGGTTCCACAAATACCTGGCCTAGCCCAAATCTAAACTGTGTGAGCTGGCTTGCCTACGATGGCGGTCTTCCAGTGAAAAATAGGCTGGCCTGCCCGGCGCTATCGCAGGCAAGCCAGCTCCCACATGTGATCGGTGTTGGTTGATCGACATGCATTGTTAAAGGCCAGCAATCCATATCCCTTTAATTTGCAGGAAGTTTCCTAGACAATCCTTCGGCCTTGCGCCTGCTCACGCCACTGGCTAGCCTTCGCTCTGTCGCTGCACATCAGCGATCGGGTGTGGAAACCTGGGAATCAGTAGGCGCAAAGCGCCAGCACCATCAGACCGATGTCGGCGTTTTCTTTTCGCCTTCAGAAAGCTATATGGCGGCTGTTCGTGGGCAGACTTCGGTCTGACCGGGTCCTACTGCCTGGTTTTCCACCCTGCGTACAGCTGCCACCCTTTGTCGTGTGGAAACGACATCAGGATGGCTCCCCTTTTCAGTAGGAGCTTATGCATGAGCAAAATTGTCCCGGACCCACCCCACGCCATCCCAGACCGCGAAGTCTTCGAGCGCGCCCTGAGTCACTACCTGCAACCCGCCTCACCACCGTCCTTTACCGTGCACCAAGACCTCAGCTTCGAAGACGCCCTCGCGCAAATCTGCAACCTGCTGCGCTGTGCTGCAGCCACCGCCGCCGACACCCTCCAAGGCCTGACCGGCGATCAACGCCACATGGCCGGCGCCACCGAACATCTGATCGACATGGCTCGCACACTGGCCGACCGCGCATTGGATTGCCTGCAACCCAAGGCATAAGCCACTACCCCTGACACAACACCACCCAAAATGTGGGAGCGGGCTTGCTCGCGAAAGCGGTGTATCAGTGCTGAATCCGTTGGCTGACACACAGCCTTCGCGAGCAAGCCCGCTCCCACATTGGTTAGTCGCTTTTTCCAGATCAATGCTCCAACGCATACCGCCGGCAATGGTTGAGATAACCCTGTTCATGGCTGCCCACCAATTGCACCACACTGGTCCATAACCACGACGGTGCATCCAGCTGTTTCGAGCGGTTTTCCTGCAACACCGCCATCCACTGCTTGCGCGTATCGCGGTCCATCTGCCGGGCATGGGCAATGCCGACCACGCGGGCCAGGTAACCGGCGGCGTGCATGGCGTCGGTTTCGCTGAGTTCGTCCAGCTCCAGTTTCATGTCCTGGGGCAGCAACTCACGGATGAAAAAACCGTGGTCCAAAAAGCGGGTTGCCAGCATGCGTTCACCCAAACTCGGTGACAGCTGGCGCGCTCCCTCCACCACTCGGCGTCCGTTGTCGCGAGGCATTTTCGCGCGCGGTGCACGCGGTGCAGCGGCGCCCACGGCTTCCTTGATATCGATCAGGCAATATTCCTGATCCTCCTTGTCGCCCACGCCCAGCAGCGCCGCATAGCGCAGCAAGCCCAGGGAGCTGCAACCCTTGACCCAATACGCTGAGTCCAGCAGCTCGACCTTGGCGTCTTTGGGTCGGCCTTTGAGCGAGGTGACCAACTGGTGGATTTCATCCGAGGCGCAGAGCGTTTGCAGGGCGCCCTTTTCTGCCCGCGACAACGACCAGAAGTGCTTGCCCAGCGGGATCGTCGGCCGCGCATTTTCAATGCGCTCCCGCGCCAGATTTTTCCAGGTACGCTCCACGGCGCTGCGCATCCCGGCTTTGACTTGGGATGGGCGTGGTGGTGCCTCATCGGGTTTGTCTTTGAATGCTTGTTCGTAGCCCACCATCATTTCTTCGAGCATCCGTGCGGTGGTCACTCCAGGCAGGTCCGAGCCGCGCGCGGCGGTGGCCAAGGACAGGGCCAGGCGCACCAGGTCGTGGGCCGGGTTGCCGATCACGGTCTGGTCGAGATCGCGGATGTGCATGTCGATGCGGCCTTTGATATCGCCGGTCGGGCCGAGGTTACCTGCGTGGCAATCGCCGCAGATCCAGATCGCCGGGCCATGGGGCAAGCGACGGCCAGGCTGGCTGTGCAGCCATTCGTAGAATTGCACCGTACTGCCACGTACGTAGGCGTGGGCGGAGCGCGCCATCTTCAAATTGCGCAATTGCGTAAGGTGGGGCATGCGGTCGGAGGGGCGCGGGGTTTTCATTCATGAACTCAGTACGGGAGAAGCGGTAGATCTCCACCGCCAGGCAAATGTTTCATCTTGTTTCTAGATAATCACATTAAGACAGTTTCCTAGCCGATGTCGACACCGCCTCCAGCCAACCCTTGAACGCCAGCATCGCCGAAGTTTCAGCCCGTGACTGCAAGCGCGTCAGCCAATAACTGCCGGTGGTAATCCCCACCTCAAACGGTTGGCGAATCAGATCACTCTCCAACTGCCGCGAGAACATCATCGCTGGGGCCAGCGCTACGCCAATGCCTTGCAGCGCCGCTTCCATCATGGCCAGCGACGAATCAAATACGATGCTACGTGGAATGACGGTGTCGGCAGGCAGACCGGCGGCCTGGAACCATTGGGTCCACTCATCGGCGCGGTAGGAGCGCAGCAAGGTGTGCTTGAACAGGTCGGCAGGCGTGCGCAGTTGCTCGGCAATCACGGGCGTGCACAGCACGGTCAGCGGCGCGACGAGCAGTTCGCAGGCGTCGGTGCCGTGCCAAGCCCCGGCGCCGAAGCGGATTGCATAATCGAGGCCTTCGGCCGCTACGTCGACGCGGTTGTTGTGGGTGGACAAGCGCAGGTCGATAAACGGATAGCGCGCCTGAAAGTCCGGCAGGCGTGGCAGCAACCAGCCCACAGCAAAGGTGCCCACCGCGCCCACGGTGAGCACTTCACGGTAGTGCCCACCTTCGAACTGGCTTAGGGTCTGGGCGATGCGATCAAAGGATTCGCGCACCACCGGCAGCAGGGTTTCGCCTTCACTGGTGAGCATCAAACCGCGCGGCAGGCGCTTGAACAACGTGACATTGAGTTGGGCTTCCAGGCTTTTGACCTGATGGCTGACCGCCGCCTGGGTCACGCATAATTCAATGGCCGCCCGGGTGAAGCTCAAGTGACGGGCCGACGCCTCGAAAGCGCGCAAGGCATTGAGCGGCAGATGGGAACGCAGCATGCTTGACCCCAAATTTTCTAATGGCTGGTGCGAGATATGATCGTTTGTTCGCAGCTGGCAAACTGCCTACATTTGCCTCGCCTGCGCAGGCTCTTTATTCAATCGAATCTTCTCATGGAAGCACCATCATGCCCCAACTGTCTTTGTTTGGAGTACGTCATTTCGCGGCTCTGGCCGCATTGGTCACCGCCGGCAACTGCTTGGCCGCCACCGACCTGCAGGCCGTGGTAGACGCCAGCGTAAAACCGTTGATGCAGCAACAGGCCATCCCCGGCCTGGCGGTCGCTGTCGTACAAAACGGCAAAGTGCAGTACTTTAACTACGGCACTGCCTCAAAGGAAACCCAGCAGCCCGTCAGCGAAAACACCCTGTTTGAAATCGGCTCGGTGAGCAAAACCTTCACCGCCACCCTCGGCGGCTATGCCCAGGCGACCGGCAAGCTCAAGCTCTCGGACAAGGCCAGCGAGCACCTGTCCGCACTGGCCGGCAGCGCCTTCGACCAGATCAGCCTGCTGCAACTGGCGACCTACACGCCAGGCGGCTTGCCCCTGCAGTTTCCCGACGCCGCCGACAGCGCCGAGAACATGCTCGGCTACTTCCAGCACTGGAAACCGGCTTACGCGCCGGGCGCACAACGCCTGTATTCCAACCCCAGCATCGGGCTGTTCGGCTACCTGTCGGCGCAAAGCCTTGGCCAGCCGTTCAACGTCGCCATGCAGAAAACCCTGCTGCCCAAACTGGGCCTGAACAACACCCACGTCCGCGTGCCGGCCGACCAGTCTCACCTCTACGCCCAAGGCTACGACAAGCAGCTCAAGCCCCTGCGCGTCAGCCCCGGCGCGCTGGACAGCGAGGCCTACGGCATCAAGACCAGCGCCCAGGACCTGGCTCACTATGTAATGGTGAACATGCACCCGCAAACCCTGGAAAAGCCGCTGCAACAGGCCATCGCGGCGACGCACACGGGCTACTACACCGTCAACGGCATGACCCAGGGCCTGGGTTGGGAGCGCTACCCTTACCCGATCTCGCTGCAAGCATTGCTCGATGGCAACTCCACGCCCATGGCGATGGAGCCGCACAAGGTCAAATGGCTGACCCCGGCGCAGCCGCAACCGGCCAACGTGCTGTACAACAAAACCGGCTCCACCGGCGGGTTTGGGGCGTACGTGGTGTACGTGCCGAGCAAGGACATGGGCGTGGTGATGCTGGCGAACAAGAACTACCCAAATGCTGAACGGGTCAAGGTGGCGTATGCGATCTTGAGCGCGATGGATAAGTAAGGTCAGCGACGATCAAATGTGGAGGCGGGCTTGCTCGCGAAGGCGCCGTGTCAGTCAATACCGCTGTCACTGATACAGCGCTTTCGCGAGCCAGCCCGCCCCCTTTTTTAGCGCATTACATCCCCAGCCAGTGCGGCAGCGCCAGCGAGATAAACGGCAAGTACGTCACCATGATCAGGAACACCAGCAAGATCATCAGCCACGGCAACGCCGCGCGAATGGTCTGCCCCAAGGTCAAGCCGGTCACCGCCGAAGTCACGAACAGGTTCAAGCCCACCGGTGGGTGCACCAGGCCGATCTCCATATTCACCACCATCACAATCCCCAGGTGAATCGGGTCGATGCCCAGCTTCATCGCGATCGGGAAGAAGATCGGCGCCAGGATCAGCACGATGGCTGACGGTTCCATAAAGCTGCCCGCCACCAACAACACGACGTTGACCATGATCAAAAAGCCAATCGGCGTGAGGCCCTCGGAAATCACCCAGGCGGTAATTTGCTGCGGGATCTGTTCGGTGGTCAGCACATGCGCGAACAGCATGGCGTTGGCGATGATAAACATCAGCATGATCGCCAGCCGCCCGGACTCCAGCAGCACCTTGGGGCAGTCGCGAAAGGTCATGTCCTTGTAGATGAACAACGCCACGAAGGCCGAGTACACCGCCGCCACCGCTGCCGCTTCCGTCGGAGTGAACATGCCGCTGTAGATGCCGCCGAGGATGATCACCAGCAGCAGCAAGCCCCAGAACGCGCGGCGCGCGCAGGTCAGCCATTCACGCAAGGTAGCGCGTGGCTGGGCCGGCAATTTCTTGATGCGCGCGACGATGTAGATCGCAACCATCAGCATCAGGCCCAACAGCAAGCCTGGAATAACACCCGCCATGAACAGCTTGCCCACCGAGGTTTCAGTGGCCGCCGAGTACACCACCATCACAATCGAGGGCGGAATCAGGATGCCCAAGGTGCCGGCATTGCAGATTATTCCCGCGCCGAACGCCTTCGGGTAGCCGGAACGCACCATGCCCGCTACGGCAATCGAACCCACCGCCGCCACCGTCGCCGGTGATGAGCCGGACAGCGCCGCAAACAGCATGCACGCCAACACTGCGGCAATCGCCAGGCCGCCACGGATGTGGCCGACACAGGCGTTGGCAAAGTCGATCAGCCGTTGCGCCACGCCGCCGGTGGTCATGAACGCACCGGAGAGCAGGAAGAACGGAATCGCCAAAAAGGTGTAAGCGTCGCAGGTTTCAAACAATTTGATCGCCAGCGAACTCACCGAGTCCTGGCTGAACATCAGGATCGACACCGCGCCGGATAAACCCAGGGAAATCGCGATGGGCACGCCGAGGAACATGAACACGAACAACAGCAAAAACAGACAGAGCACGGCCATCAGTGACGCTCCTCATGACCACTGGCCAACTTGCTGGCCTCACCGGCTTCGTCGGCCAGCCCCAACCCGACCTGACGGTGGGTGAATAGGCGGTAGAAAATTTCCAGGTAACGGATAAACACCAGGGCGAAACCAATCGGCACGATGATCACGATGTCGCCCACGTCCACGCCATATTGGGCAAGGTCTTCGGCGCCGATCTGGGCTGTCATGACCGCACTGACCCACTTGTAGCTGGCCACCATGAACAACCCGGCGTAGGCCAGGCAGCACAGGCACGCGAGCATGCCAAGCAAGCGCTGCACCGGGCGCTTGGTCAGCTTGACCAGCGCGTCCACCCCGAGGTGGCCGGCGGTGCGCACGCCGTAGGAGATGCCAAAGAAGATCAGCCAGCCGAACATGGCCTTGGTCAACGCGACGCTCCAGGTCATCTCTTGGGCCCACGACAGGGTGTGGTCGCCCAGGGCGTTGAAGAAGTCAGCGCTCAAAGCCCACTTGTCCGCCAGGGAGAAGAACAGCGTGTAGACGTTGTTGAACATGACGTAGACGAATGTCACCAGGGTCATGGCGGCCAGCAGGAAAGCAATAAAGCTTTCCTCCAGGTGCTCCCAGACGCGCCTTAGCGTTTGCATGGCAAAACCTCGCGAAGCGGGAATGATGTCGGGGTGGAAACCGGATAAAACTGTGGGAGCCGGGCTTGCCCGCGATGGAATCAACTCGGTTCGACAGATGCATCGAGTTGCCTGCATCGCCGGCAAGCCAGCTCCCACATAAAGCCGTTTCCAAAGTAGGTTTGGGTGCTCGCCCAACTACTGGTTGGCCTGGTCCGCCGCCTTAATCAGGTCAGCGCCAATCTCACCTTCAAACTTCTGCCACACCGGGTGCATGGCTTGGCGCCAGAGTTGGCGTTGCTCAGGAGTCAGTTCGATGATTTCGCTGGTCTTGGCGTCGATGATCTTCTGCTTGGCCGACTGGTTCAGTGCTTCGGCCTGCTTGTTCACCTCGACGGTGACCTCGACCATGATCTGGTCCAGGGTGGTGCGGATGTCTGGCGGCAGGCCGTTCCAGAACTTGGCGTTGGTAATCACCATGTAGTCGATCAGGCCATGGTTGGACTCGGTGAAATACTTCTGCACCTCGTTGACCTTCTGGCTTTCATAGTTCGACCAGGTGTTCTCGGTGCCGTTGACGGTGCCCGTCTGCAGGCCCTGGTACACCTCGGCGAAACTCATCTTGCGCGGGTTGGCGCGAATCGCCTTGAACTGCTCTTCGAGCACGCTGGAGGCCTGCACGCGGAACTTCAGGCCACGGGCATCCTTGGGCTCACGCAGGGCCTTGTTCGACGAAAGTTGCTTGAGGCCGTTATGCCAATAGGCCAGGCCGAGGATATTTTTGTCCTGCATCGAGGTCAGCAAGGCTTTGCCCTGGGCAGCCTGGAAGCGGTCGACAGCGGCCAGGTCGTTGAACAGGAACGGCAGGTCATAGATCTGCACTTGCTTGGTGTATTGCTCGAACTTGGCCAGGGACGGCGCCAGCATCTGCACGTCGCCAAGCAGCAGCGCTTCCATTTCCTTACCGTCGCCGAACAGCGACGAGTTCGGGTACACCTCGACCTTGACGCGGCCCGGCAGACGCTCTTCGGCGAGCTTCTTGAACAGCAGCGCGCCTTGGCCTTTGGGAGTGTTTTCGGCGACCACGTGGGCGAACTTAATCACGATCGGATCGGCCGCCTGGGCCAGGCCCCCGGCAAATAAAGTGGCAGCGCACAGCAGCGCCCGAGAAAGCTTGAGCATGGAAAATCACCTTCTTATTGTTGTGTTGTAGGGCAAAGTGCCTGATGTGAGGCGTGTAGTGAATTTCGAATTTTAGATACCTGCGTTCGGCATGGCCGAACGCTAAGCTCATCAACAATCACAAGCCCCCTTCCCGATTTTGAGTCGATTCTGGTCAGCTATATCTGAGCTGCCAGCAGTCTTTGCGCGCGCAGCAGCACTGGCGCATCCACCATCTGCCCATCAATCTGGTAGGCCCCTGCCCCGTGTGTCCCGGCCTCCACCACGCGCCTGGCCCAGGCCAGGTCTTCGGCGCTCGGCGCCAAGGCACCATGGATCACCGCCACCTGCTTGGGATGAATACACAGCGCCCCGGCGAACCCCATTTCATAGGCATGCCGAATCGAACGGCGCAAACCTTCAGGGTCATCGATAGCCGGGTGCACGCCGTCCAGCGGCGCGGCCAGGCCCGCTGCGCGCGAGTGCACGATCAGCGCCAGGCGTGCCTGGTCGAGGGCGAACTGCGCGGCGGGGGAATTGCTGCTCAGGTTCAGGTCCAGCGCCAAGTCCAGGCCACCCAATGACAGGCGTTCCACCTGCGGTGCCTGGGCGATTTGCGCCACGGCCAGCAAACCGCGCGCGCTTTCGATAATCGGCCAGATCACTTTGCTGGTGGCCGCCACCACCGCCACCTGCGCTGCGCTCTCCACCTTCGGCAGCAGCACGCCAGCGACGTTGGCGTGAGCCTTGCAGAACGCCACATCTGCTAAATGCTCGGCATGCTCCGGGGCGTTGATGCGCACCCACACTTGGACCTCGGGATGGCCGTGCAGGAACACGCCAAGGTTATCCCGCGCCTGACGCTTGAGCGGCTCTTCCACGGCGTCTTCAAAATCAACAATCACCGCGTCGGCGCCACTGGCCAAGGCTTTGGCAAACCGCTCCGGGCGGCTGCCGGGCACAAACAAGGCTGAACGAACTAAAGGCTTTGGCATCACTTAAATTCCTTGTTAGATAACGCCGCGTGCACGCAACGTGTCGATGGCTTCAGGCGAATAGCCAAGCTGGTCGAGAATCGCTTGGCTGTGCTGCCCCAGTGCCGGCACCGCCTCCATGCGCGGGGTAAACGCAGCATTGCGCGCAGGCGGCAGCAACGACGGCAAAGGCCCCGCAGGGCTGGCGACTTCACGCCAGCTGTCACGCGCCTTGAGTTGCGGGTGGTCCCACACGCCTTGCATGTCATTGACGCGCGCGCTGGCAATTTGCGCGTCCTCCAGGCGCTCGATCACTGCCTCGGCGTCCAGCTGCGCAAAACGGTCGACAATGATCTGACGCAGCACGTCGCGGTTGGCCGAGCGTTTGAAGTTCGCCGAGAAACGCGCGTCGGTGGCCAGTTCCGGCGAGAACAGCACCTTGTCGCAGAACGCCGCCCATTCGCGCTCGTTCTGCAAGCCGAGCATCACCGTGCCGCCGTCGCCGGTGGGAAACGGCCCATACGGGTAAATCGTCGAGTGTGCCGCACCGGCACGCGGTGGCGGAGGCGCGCCGTCGAACGCGTAATACATCGGGTAGCCCATCCATTCCACCAAGCTTTCGAGCATGCTCACGTCAATGCGACTGCCCTTCCCCGTCTTGCCGCGCAGCAGCAGTGCCGAGAGGATGCCGCTGTAGGCGTACATGCCGGCAGAGATATCGGCGATGGAGCAACCGGCCTTGGCCATCTGGTCTTCACCGGGGCCACCGGTCACTGACAGGAAGCCGCCCTCGCTTTGAATGAGCAGGTCGTAGGCTTTCTTTTTCTCGTAAGGCCCGCCTTCGCCATAGCCGGAAATATCGCAGACGATCAGCCGCGGGAAACGCGCATGCAGCGCTTCAAACGACAAGCCCATGCGCGCCGCCGCGCCGGGTGCGAGGTTCTGCACCAGCACATCGGCGTCGGCCAGCAAGGTGTCGAGGATGCTGCCCGCCTCATCCTGCTTGAGGTCCAGGGTCAGGCTTTCCTTGGAGCGGTTGGTCCACACGAAATGCGACGCCAGGCCGCGCACGCGCTCGTCATAGCCACGGGCAAAATCGCCGGCGCCTGGGCGCTCGATCTTGATCACACGGGCGCCCAGATCGGCCAGTTGGCGAGTGCAGAATGGCGCAGCAATCGCGTGTTCCAGGCTGACAACAGTGATGCCATCCAGCGGTCGTTGATTAGTCATTGCGGTTCCTCAAAGCCAGTGGGCCATGGACGCTGCGTGACGCAGGTTCCAGACCTTCTCGATCAGTGCATTCGCCTGGGCTGGCGTACGGGCGCCGCTGAATTGGGTCAGGCGCCGAAATTTATCCGCCAGTTCCACGCGACTCAGGGTGTTGCCCGGGTCGCCCTTGGGTTCGTCGATAGCGCCGTGCAGCGTGCGCCCGTCGGTGGTCGTGACAGTGACGCGGCCCAGCCAGCGTTGCGGGTAAGCGCTGTCGACGGCGCGGTCTAGGGTCATGCTGACTTTGTCGCGAAAGACCGAAACGGCCGGATCGGTCAGGGCCAGTTGCTCAAACTCGGTGAGCCCGGCCTTGCCATGCACGGCGATCAGAGCGAGCACGGTGCCCATGGAGAACTTGGCCTGGTGCACGGTCGCGGGCACTGTCACGCGGCCCAATACATCGATGGCGCCCTGGTGCACATGGGTTTCCACGTGGGCGATCTGTGCTGCGCCCAGGCCTTTACGCTGCATCAAATCCAGCAGCGCATCAGCGGCCGGATGGGTGTGGCGGCACGAGGCGTGGAACTTGAACGAGGTCTCCAGCAGCGCCCAGCGGCTGCCGAGCCCTGCGGATAATTTGCTCGGTTCGGCGTCGCTCGACATCCCCGCCGCCAACCCTTGATCGCCTTCAAGGAGATTGCGCGCACCGGTCAGCCCGTCCGCCGTCAAATACGCGGCAAGCAAGCCATCGGCGGCGGCCTTGGCCGTGTGCAGTTGCTTGGAGTCAGCGGCATCGCGCAGGAACTCCCAGAGGCCGGCGGCCTGGGTGCCTGCGCTGCCAAGCAGGTTGATAAATTGCTCCTCATTGAAATCCAGCAACTTGCCCACGGCCACCGCCGCCGCCAGGGTGCCGACGGTGGCAGTGGTGTGGAAGATGCGGTAATGGGAACGCCCCATGAATTCGCCGATGCGAATCCCGGTTTCATAACCGGCTACCGAGGCCAGCAGTAACTCGCGGCCGGACTTGCCCAGGTCTTGCGCGGCGGCCAAGGCAGCCGGGAACACCACCGTGGCCGGGTGCAGCACGGAGCTGTTGTGCAGGTCATCCTGCTCCACCAGATGGGACGCGGCGCCGTTCACCAACGCCGCGAAATATGCGCTGCTGCTGGCGCCATTGACGATGATCTGCGCAGGGCCACTGCTCGGGCCCATTTTCTGCGCATAGCGCTCGAACAACGGAATCGGGTGCGCCCCCTGGCTCGCCAGTGCCGAGGCCAGCCAATCCAGATAAAGGTCTTCGGTGCGCGCCAGCACCTTGTCGGGCAACTGCTCATGACTCAGTTCGGCAAGGAACCGACACAGGGCTTGGGTATGGCTCATGGTCCTACCCTCAGAAACTGCGTGGCAGTTCGAGCAGATGCTCGGCCACGTAGGACAGGATCAAGTTGGTGGAAATCGGCGCCACCTGGTACAGGCGGGTTTCGCGAAATTTGCGTTCCACGTCGTACTCGCAGGCGAAGCCAAACCCGCCGTGGGTTTGCAGGCAGGCGTTGGCCGCTTCCCACGACGCCTTGGCCGCCAGGTACTTGGCCATGTTGGCGCTGGCCCCGGCATTCTTGCCGCTGTCGTACTCCTCACAGGCACGCCAACGCATCAGGTCCGCCGCCTCGATTTCGATATGCGCTTCGGCAATCGGAAACTGCACGCCCTGGTTCTGCCCGATCGGCCGGCCGAACACCACGCGGTCGCGGGCGTAGGCGCTGGCCTTTTCGATAAACCAGCGGCCATCGCCGATGCACTCGGCGGCGATCAGCGTGCGCTCGGCATTCAAGCCGTCGAGGATGTATTTGAAGCCCTTGCCTTCCTCGCCAATCAGGCTGTCCAGCGGCAACTCGAGGTTGTCAAAGAACAGCTCGTTGGTCTCGTGGTTGACCATATTGGCGATGGGCTGCACGGTCAGGCCGTTGCCGATGGCCGCGCGCAGGTCCACCAGGAAGATCGACATGCCTTCGGACTTTTTCTTCACCTCGGCCAACGGCGTGGTGCGCGCCAGCAGGATCATCAGGTCGGAATGCTGCACCCGCGAGATCCAGACTTTCTGGCCGTTGATCACGTATTTGTCGCCGCGCTTGATGGCGGTGGTCTTGATCTTGGTGGTGTCGGTGCCGGTAGTGGGCTCGGTGACGCCCATCGATTGCAGACGCAATTCGCCGCTGGCGAGCTTGGGCAGGTAGCTGTTTTTTTGTGCGTCGCTGCCGTGGCGAAGCAACGTGAACATGTTGTACATCTGGCCGTGTACCGTGCCGGAATTGCCGCCGCAGCGGTTCACTTCCTCAAGGATCACCGAGGCTTCGGCCAGGCCCAGGCCCGAGCCTCCGTAGGCTTCAGGGATCATTGCCGACAGCCAGCCGGCGTCAGTCAGCGCCTTGACGAACGCTTCGGGAAAGCCCTTTTCTTCATCGATCTTGCGCCAGTAAGCCGCATCGAATTCAGCGCACAAGGCGCGTACGCCTTCGCGGATGGCATTGAGTTCTTCGTTGTTATTGGGGTTCATTAACGGCGCTCCGCCTGGTGTGCTGGTGTTATTCGAAATGCAGTTCGGCTGTTTGCGCCACGCCGTCGGCATTACCGGCCCACAACTGCGCCACGCCGGGTGCCGTCACGCGCCCGCTCACGGCGAACGGCTGTGGTGCGATCAACGGGCGCACGCCGCGATAGGCGAAACGGCGCAAGGTCGCTTCAGGATGGGCGCGGCAAAACGCGCGCAGGCTCAAGGTGGCGATCAACGGCCCGTGCACCACCAGCCCCGAATAGCCTTCGGTGCCGGTGACGTAGGGGTAGTCGTAGTGGATGCGGTGGCCGTTGAAGGTCACCGCGCTGTAGCGAAACAGCAGGGTTGGCGTGGGCTCGACCGTCTCAAGCCAATCACCCTGGGCCAATGCGTCGCCACTGCCCGGCTTGGGCGGCGTGGGTTCGCGGTAGACGATGTCTTGTTCTTCGCGAATCGCCAGGCGACCGTCCTGGGAGTAGTCATGGCGTACGGTGACAAACAGCAGCGAACCGGTGCGGCCAGTCTTCTCTTCAACCTGGGTAATGGTCGACACGCGGGTGGCCGCTTCACCGGCGCGCAAGGCCTGTACGAACTCAATACGCCCACCGGCCCACATGCGGTTGCGGTTATCGGCCGGCGGCAGGAACCCGCCACGCGCCGGGTGGCCGTCGGTGCCCAGCGCCGACTCCGGCAGCGAGTCTTGAAAGAAACACCACTGCCACAACGGCGGAACGGCGTCGCCATCGCGGGGCACCGCTTCACCGAAGGTTGCGGCGATGCGTTTGAGCAGGTTGTGGCTCAGGTGGTCGTAGGCGGTTTCACTTCGGCCGATCCAATCGATGGCGCTCATCGGGTAAAAGTCCTCGGGCAGTGGTTGTCTGCCCGGGATCATGCAAGCGCCTGCCCGTTCTGAGAATTTGCATTTCAATAAACCAGCGTTCGGTTATGCTGAACGCTACCCGTCACGCCTCAACTGATGAGGGAGCGAGCAAACCCTCTCCCACATTTTGTAATCTTCATTGTGATGAGCGTTGTGTACACCCAGGAGCCGCCATGCACTTCGATCTCGCCGACTTGCGCCTGTTTATCCATATCGCCGAATCCCCCAGTCTGACCCAGGGCGCCAAGCGGGCATTCCTCTCGCCGGCGGCCGCCAGTGCGCGAATCAAGGCGCTCGAAGGCCAACTCGATACGCGGCTGCTGTACCGCGACAGCCGTGGCGTGGAGATCACCCCGGCGGGCGAACGCTTGCTGCACCATGCGCGGCTGATCATGCGCCAGGTGGATTACCTCAAGAGCGAGTTCACCCAATACGGCGCGGATTCGGCTGGGCATATCCGCATCTTTGCCAACACCACGGCCGTTACCGAATTCTTGCCTGAAGTGCTGGCGGGCTTTTTGTCCCAGCGCCCCGGTGTGACCGTCGACCTGCAAGAGCGTTTGTCCCGCGATATCGTGCGCGGCGTGCTGGACGGCACCAGCGACATGGGCATTATTGCCGGGCCGGTTGAGGCAGCGGGTTTGCAGGTGCTGCATTTCAGTACCGATCAACTGGTATTGATGGTGCCCGTGGATCATCCGCTGGCCGACCAGCCTTCAGTGACGCTGGAACAAACCCTCGCGTACCAACACATCGGCCTGCACGAAGGCAGCACGCTGTTGAGTTTTCTGCGCGAACATGTGGAACGCCTCGGCAAGCATTTGTCGCTGCGCATCCAGGTCTCGAGTTTCGAAGCGATCTGCAGAATGGTCGAGGCTGGCGTGGGCATCGGCATCATCCCCGAGTCCGCCGCCGTTCGGCACAGCCGCACCATGCAACTGGTGGCGGTAAAACTTGATGAGCCCTGGGCAATTCGCGAGCGCAGCATCCTTGTACGCGAACTGGAAGCACTGCCCGGCACCATTCGAGCGTTGATCGCCACCTTGAGGCCGGACACACTCAGTGCAGGCTGATGTTGCGCTGGCTGGCGTTATCGATATTGATATGGCTCAAGCGTCCCTGCCCATCAAACAGCAACAGATCAGATCCCAGGCGGCGAAGCTGGGCCGGTGATTGCGGCCAGTGCAAAGTGACGCAAAGCCGATCGCTGGTACGGTGGATCACGTGCCAGCATGTGTCCTGCTCCTCAACCCGATAACTGATCAGCAACCAATCCTCGAATAGATACGGGCTGACGGACTCATCCCATTCCTCTTCCGGCAAATTGCCAGGCAGCTTGTAGCCCTTACGAACACCATGCTGCTTAAGTATCAGAGTGGGTGGTCCATCGTCGTACTTGATTCGATACTGCGCCGATTCAGCCGTGGCACTGGGAACCTGGAAGTCCGTATTTACGATGTCAAATGCGCCTTCGCGGCTGATCAGGCGCCGCTCCGGCAGACGATAATGCCAAAGCATCAGGCACCCACCCGGCGCTGACAGCCACAGGTATTCGTTGTGTTCATCCACCTTGATGGTTCGCACCGACTCCGGTAGATCACTCACATGCCAGAGCGTTTCAAAGCCACGGTCAACATCCACGACGCGCAACTGCTGGCCTTTGCCGATGGTCCAACTGCAGCCATCAAACGCGTTTGCAAATACATCCATGGCCAGTACACCGAGGTCCTTGGCGACACGATTGACCAGGTCCAGTTTGCTGACGCGCCATATATTTCCCCGCCAGATCAGCACCAGCGCAACCTGTCGGCTGTGGGCGATGACAATTTTCTGCGCGGGCACAGCAAAGTGAAACAACGCTGCGCCCGCCGCATCCACCACCATCACACCCGCCTCGCCCAGCGCCACCAGGTAACGCTCGTCTTCCAGCGGCACTGCGTCGAAAATCGGTCGGCTGCCAGCGGCCGGCGCAGGCCACTGGCGGGTGTCGCCCAAGCGGTCCAGCGCGACCACCGGCGCTCGCTTCAGCGCCTGGCCAGGCAAGTCCGCCTGGAGCGCTTTGTCGCGACTCATCTTGACCAGCGCCTGTAGCTGGTTATGCGTCAGGTGCCCTTGATCGCGGGTTTGATCGGCCAGAATCGCATGTACGGTGGCACCTGCCAGCCACGCCAGGGCGGTGGTGTGCGACTTATGCAACAACAAGGCTTGCGCCAAGGCAGCCCGCTCGCTCGCGCGCTCGGGGTCATCGCGCAATTGCTCCACCCAAGGCCCGTAAGCCTGCAGCGTCTCGGGCAACAGGATCGCGCGTTTGACCAATGCGCCAATAGCCAGGCGCCCACCGCCAGCCTCGGCATTCAGTAACCATTGCGCGGCGCGCGTGCGCTCTGCAGGCAGGCTCCAGATCACGTCGACGGCTTGCAACCACAGGCCTTTGGCGATCAATGACTCGGCCCACTCCAGGCGTAACCGGTCGGCGATCTCCGGCGATTTTGCCTGGAGCGCCACCACGGCGTCGGCGAAGGCATTGTCGCGCCGCGCCACCAGCACGGCGCGCTGCCACTGCTCGGCCAGGCACAGCAGGCGCACGATCACCGCGGCCGGCATGTCCCACGCCAGGGCCAAATCGGCGGCCTGCTGATAGCGCGCGTGTTTCTCCAGGTAATCGAGCGCTTGCTGACGCTCCTTGAGCAATTCGGCGAGCACAAACACCGCTTCCTCGATACGACAGGCACGGTCCAGGCGCTCAAAGGTCTGGCGATATACCTGTGCCAAGTGCGCGGCCAAGTCCTCTTCGAACAACATTGAGCGCGCGGGACCATCCTGTTGGCTGAGGCTCAGGTCCTGGCGGCGCTGGGGCGTACCAAAACTCTGTTCGCCGCTCGACGTGCCGCTGTTCAAGGGGATCGCGTGACGCAAGGCTTCTTCGAAATTGCCGTCTTCGAACATCTCCAACATGCGCTGCATATAGGCAGCCTGACGTTTGCCATACAGTTTGGAGAGCTGCGAATGCTGGGTCAGCCGGGTCAGCAGGCGGCGCCACGCGGCAGGTTTATGTGCGCGCGGGGTGGCACGCGCAGCGATGCCTGGGTTAGCGGATGCGGGCGCAACCGGCCTAGGCGCCGCTTTGGCGGGGGCCGACGCGCCACGGTGCAGGAAGCGGTTCAACCCGAACAGTAGCGCGGTGATCACAACCATCCAGATCACGGCGCCCAGGAGCATACCGCCGAGGGACTGTGTGTGCGTGGCCAGCACGGCTGCGGGCTCGCTCTGGCCGAGCATGCGGATCAGCCCACCCAACAGCAGCAAACCAATGACGATTTTCAGCACCGGGGACGAGACTTCCCGGGCAGTATTCGCGTTATTTTGCGCAGGTGACGAGCTGGCACCAGACGCTGTGCTCGGCATATGACGCTGGCGCTCCAGCAGCGCTTGCATCACCGCTTCGCGCTCCGGGCTCACAGGCTCCAGTGGCCCACCCAGAATTTCGCGCAGGTCGGTGACCACCGCGTCCGGGACTGTGGCAGGTAACGGCACATGGCAGTCGAAGGTGTCGAGCAGTGTGTAGGTGCTGATGTCGAGCCACAGCCCAGGCGTCAGCACATGAGCGTCGCGCAACTGCAGCGCGTGGATATGGCTGCCGCGCACCAGCCACAGGTCGGCAGCCGCCAGCCCGCGCACTTCCTCGGGGTGCAGCGCGGCAGACGACAAGCCCCGGCCCTGGCGGATCAGAGGCCAGCCGTGCAGGCTTGCGCAGTCCACCGGGCACGCAGTAGGGAACTGCAACAAGTCGCCGTCGGCAAAGCGATAGGCACGCGCACCGGTTTGCCAATAGCTGAGGATCAGGCGCCTGCGCTCGCCTTCATCAAAGCGTTCGCAGGCAAACCATAGGCCGTCAATCTGTTGGTGCCCGGTCAGTATCGGGCGGCGAATCAGCATCCGTTCTGGCTCAAGCATTGGCACCTTCCTGGGTGAGCTGCGGTGCCTGGTTGCACATCACTTGCAAACGCATGGCACGCTCGGCAACCGAGTAAACCAGCAATTCCCGATCAGTGGTCAGTACGGCGATCAAGCCGCTCATTGGGCAAAAGCTCGCGCGGGCAATCGGCGCCGAAGTGGTGAACAAATTGCGCTGTTGCCCCTCGGCGTACAACCCGACACTGTGCTGGTTCGGCCCGAGCAGCACCAGTGAGTAGAGCTGCCGTTGGCCGAACGCGTGGTGCAGGCCGATGGCTTTCCAACCCGGCGCCAAGTCGATCTGTTCGTGCTTCGCCGGAAAGCTTTCATGGGTCACGACACGCCAACTCTGGTGGCCGTCCTGAGTGGTCAGCAGCGCACAACCACCGCAATACTGGCGCCAGTAAAAGTTGGCAGCCAACAGCACTTGGCTGACGCCCGCTGCCGAGCCGACAGCATGACCATTGGCGCGCAAACCGTCAGCAGACCCGGAATACGCGACGATCTGCCCGCCTTCGCTGCGTACATAGGCAATGGTCATGGGGTCGACCTGCACCAGGCTTAGCACGTCGTCCGCCACCCGACAGAGTTCACGCGCCTTCCAGTAGGCAAGCCGTCCCTGGCTGTCGAGCAGGTACACACGCACTGAGTTCTGACTGTGCAGCCAGACACTCGGCAGGAACGTCGCAGTACCCGGTGGCAGTTGCAGCTGTTCACGGGTGGGCTTGTCGACGGTGGCCATACCGGGGATGTTCCAGAACGTCAGTCTGTCGTTATCGCTCAACACGGCACCGAGGCTGCGGTGGTGAAAGGTGGTGCTCAATACGCGCTGATGTTTGCCCCACAGACGGCGCCGAACCTCCAAGGACTTTTTCTGATTCTTGTGCGGCAGCTTGATCACCACCATGCCCGACTCATCGAGCAGGCGCAGCGCCACATAGTTACCGGCGCTGGAGATCACGGGCGGCAAGGTCAAGGCGACCCGTGGCACCGCACGGGCGAGCTTCGACGGCGACGCCTGGACTTCATTGTCAAACTGGCCTTTGAGCAACTGCACCGCTGGCCCTTCATCCGGCATCGGCAGCAGCACGCGGCGCACCGGCCCGGCCTGCAACTCAAAGGACAGGCTGTGCCCATTCAGGCTGCGCTGCACCTGCACCCGATGCGTACAGGTCTGGGTTGCGTCCTTGGGCAAGCGCTGCCCGACGACCCAGCACTCACCCACTGTCTCTTCCTGCGCGGCCAGCCACTCATGCCAGGCTTGCCAATGCGCCGGACCAACACTTTCATAGGTGCGCGCCTTGAGCAGCCGTTTGAGCTGTGCCGGGCTATCGAGTTCATGCAGCACCGGCGCGCCTTGCAGGATGCCCCAACGCAACTGCGCCCCAGCCTCCTCGGCACGCCGGGCCAGCAGCATCAGCAAGGCGATGTGCACCAGCCGCGCGGCGCCTAACTGCAAGGGGCCTGCGTCGAACAGCGCGATAATCAAGCGGTTCGCTTCACGGGCGCGGTACTGCGGTGCCAGGAACATATGCTCGCCGCTGACGGCCCGACGCATGAATTCGTCGGGCACGTCGTCAGCCAGCAGCCATTCGCTGGAAAGCAAGCGTTCATAAGGCCCACGGCGTTGCAGATCACCCACGCCATCCGGCTCCGGCACGCCGCCCTGCTGCATGCCGCGCAGTGGCCCAAGCACCGGGTTAAGGCGACCGAGCAGGTCGGCGAACAGCGGCAGATGCTGCGGCGCAAACCATTCCAACCACTGTCGCCAGGGTTGCAGGGCCTCAGGCAGTTGCATCGCTCGCTCCCCAATACGTCGCGATGCGCTGTAGATGCTCAACAGACACCGGCAACAGACGATCCAGCGGCACCACTGCTTGCGGCGCACGCCACAACAGCAAAGGTGAGCGTTTGAATCGTGTCGACAGCGTCTGGCCGAGCACATCCACCGGCACCGTCGGCTCCCAACTGGTGGGCAGCCACACACCGGGCGCGCCGGGGTGGGCTGCGGCGTATTCGACACCGTCAACCCAAGGCAAATCAACCGCCGCCCCGGTGACGACCAATACGTCGCCATTGGCGGTAGCGTGCAAGCGGGCAGCCTGTTCATCTGCGAGCAGCAGCAAGCGCGCATGCAAACGACGTGCGACGTCGCCCCAGGCCACCGCCGCCTCAGGGTCCGCGGGCACCTGTCGCGGGCGCCAGGCCCAGGTCTGCGAACCGGCACTCATGGTGTCGGCGTCAGCAATCGGGCCAGTTGCCCGCGTACGTGCTGCAAGGGTTCCGGCAGGGTCTGGCTATTGAAATTGGCGTCGATCTCGCGCAGCAGACCTTCGAGCGCCTGGCTCGCCGGCGGTTCGCTACGGGCCAAGTAGTCTTCTGCGGTTTCCAACAAGCGATTCAAGCGCGACATCGGCTGCAAGGTGGCCTCTTCGACAGCACTGAACAAATGACTGTTGCAGGAAGCGGCAAACAGGTCGCGCAGCACTTCACGGCCATGTTGCTGGGTTTCCTTGGTCGGCAGTACATACAGCAGTGGCCACAAATCGGCGTCGCTGGCTTCCAGGCGCCCCCCCAACAACGCCGCCGCCGCAATCAGCCGCTGCGACTTGACGATGCGGCGGTCCGACAGCTGAATGCCGGCCTCGCGCAGGCGGCGAATGGCCTGAGCCAGCGCCGGGCGCACGGCGCCCAGGTCGACGTTTTTCATGGCCTGGCTCAGCGTGTCCAACTGGGCCAGCCCCAGCAACTGCTGCACCGGCCGCTGCTCTGACTGCCAACCGCCCGCCAGCATCGCTTCCAATTGGTTGTCCGGCACCGATTCGACGAACAGATGCAACAGGAAGCGGTCGCCAAAGGCCGCCAGCGCTTCATCGTCCGGCAAGCCGTTGGCCGCCCCGACGCACACCCGCAGCGGGCATTGGATCTGGGTATGACCACGGCGAAAGCGGCGCTCGTTGAGGACGCCCAGCAACGTATTGAGGATGGCGGTCGAGCCCAGGAAGACTTCATCGAGAAACACGATATCGGCCTCCGGCAGCATGCCGCTGACGTCGGTTTCGACTGTGCCTTCGCGCAGTTTCTTCAGGTCCACGGCACCGAACAGCTCGGACGGTTCAGTGAAACGCCCCAGCAAGTATTCGAAGTAACGCCCGCCCATGGATTGCGCCACACGGCGTACCACGGCGCTCTTGGCCGTGCCGGGAGGGCCGATGACCAGAATGTGTTCCTGGGCGACCGCTGCCAGCACAATCAGCTCGGCCAATTGCTCACGCCCGACCAAGCCTTCGGTGGCCGCACGCACAGCGTGACGAATTTGCGCGGCAGCGCTTTGCAAGTGAGCAATCATGGGGGTCTTCCCTGAAACCAAAGCGGGGAATCTTGCCTGAGGCTAAGGTATTAGCAAAGCGTTGTTACAACCTGTCTGGAGGAGTCAGCTCATGCAACTCGAAGGGTCCTGCCATTGCGGCGCCGTAACATTCAGCCTGAACAGCCAGCATCCCTACCCCTATCAGCGTTGCTATTGCTCGATCTGCCGCAAGACCCAAGGCGGCGGTGGTTATGCGATCAACCTTGCCGGGGATACGCAAAGCCTGAAGGTACAAGGGCGCAGGCAGATCTCGATCTACCACGCCCGGCTCAAGCCCGAGGGCGCCAGCCGCGCGCACGCAAGCACCGCCGAGCGGCACTTCTGCTCGCAGTGCGGCAGTGCCTTGTGGCTGTTCAGCCCGCAATGGCCGGAGCTGATCCACCCCTTTGCCTCGGCCATCGACACGCCCTTGCCGGTGCCACCGGAACACACGCACCTGATGCTCGGCGCCAAGGCGCCATGGGTCGAGGTCAGCGTGCGCAAGGGCGACCTGCAGTTTGATCACTACCCCGAAGAGTCCATCGCCCAATGGCATGAACGCTTAGGGCTTGCGCGTTAACAGTCTTTGACAGTTTCCCGACAAAGCTATCAAAGATTGTGGGTCAGTTGCGCCCTAGCATTCGAGCATCCACATCACCATCCGGGTGCTCTTCATGTTTCGCACATTGCGCGGTATTCCGCTGTTGGGTTGCCTGCTGAGCAGTCTCGGTTGTCATGGGCAACCGCCTGCCCCGCCGCCGATTCCCAAGGGGGATTACGGTGCGATCATTCGTTACCTGCAAGCGCGTATTCCACAGGAGATGGCGCGGGAAAATGTACCGGGGCTGTCGATTGCGCTGGTCAACGGCCAGGAGCTGATCTGGGCACGCGGCTTTGGCATGGCCGACAAGGCGCAGGGCGTGCCGGTAACGCCCAACACGGCATTTCGCGCCGGGGGTATTTCCAAACTGCTGACCGCCACGGCAGCGTTGCAGTTGGTCGAGCAGCAGCGCCTGGCCCTGGATGCGCCGGTCCAGCAAACCCTGCGCGAGTTCTACGTGCGTTCGCGCTTTCACAGCGACCAGGGTGCCGCTGACCGCGATATCACCTTGCGCCGTTTGCTCAGCCATCAGTCCGGCTTGCCCAGTGAACACCTGCGCGACCTGCGCAGCACCTACGCCATGGGCCAGATGCCGATGCGTGTGTCCGGCGTCTGGTTGAGCAGCCCACCCGGCTCGCAGGTGGCTTACTCCAACCTGGCTTATTCGCTGGTAGGCGCGGCCATTGAGCGCGTCAGCAACAAAAGCTTTGAAGCGCAGATGCAAACCAGCTTGCTCAAGCCGCTGGAGATGGGCCAATCGAGTTTTGTCGGCACCGGCACGCAATTGAGCTTTCGCGCCTTGGGCTATGAGGACGGCGTGGCGAGTGCCGACGCCCAGGTGCGCGACCTCGCCGCCGCTGGCTTGTGGGCCAGCCCGAAAGACTTAAGCCACTACGTGCAGATGCTGTTCGCCCAAGGCCTCTACAAAGGTAACCGGGTGTTGGGCAGCACCTCGATTGACGCGATGTTCACCCAGCAAAATACCGGCAACGCGCTGGACTTCGACTGCCAGATGGGCCTGGGCTGGTTCCTTGCGCCGTGCGGCGATGAACCGGTCAGCCCCGGCGTGCGCACCTACCAACACAGCGGCGGCGGCGACGATTTTGCTGCGCAGTTGAGCGTGCTGCCGGACCAGCAACTCGCCGTGATCATCATGGCCAATGACAGTAACGCCGAAGAACTGGTCGCCAGACTCGCCACCGACGCCCTGCGCCTGATGCTGCAGGCACAAACCGGCGAAGCGGTGTGCGCCGACGACTGCCAGGCGCACGGCCAGGGGCTCAAGTTGCGCCACGTGCCGGCGGCCGTCGACCGCAAGCGCCTGGCCGGGTTTTATGCCACGGCCTGGGGCGTGTTCCGCATCAAGGATGAGAACAACCGGCTGGCCGGCGAGTTGGCCGGGTTCGACTTCGAGTTATTGCGCGACGATTCCGGCTGGCTGCGGGCGCAGAAAAAGGTCCTGGGCGTGTGGTTCAAGGACCTCGGCGACCTGGGCCGCGTGCAACTCGATGTGATCACGGTGCAGGGCCGCCAGATGCTCACCGCCCGCAGCCACGGTCAGCGCATCGCCATCGGCGAGCGTATTGACCCGCCACCGCTGCCCCTGGCCTGGGCCGACACCATCGGCACGTATCAAGTGCTCAACACCCACGAGCCCGACGCGCCCTTGAGCGGCATCAGCGTGCGCCTCGAAGAAGGCTTCCTGGTGATTCGCGGCCAATTGCACGACGAGCCACTGACCGACTACATCCTGCTCCCCGTCGACAACGCCCACGCAGTATTGGCCGGCAACGGCTACGGCCTGGGCGATACCGTGAGTCGACAGGTCAATGGCCTGAGCGCTTCGGGCTACTCCTTCAAACGCACCCATCCCCCCCACAACCGCCTGAATTTCTAACCCGGACGAATACCCTGATGCACTCAAAAAATCTCTGCCTGTCGTTCACCTCACTGTGCCTGCTCGCCGCGGCCGACACCGCGATTGCCGAAGACTGGCAATACAGCCTCAAGGCTGGCGTGGTCAACGCACCGCGCTACAGCGGCAGCGACGAACGCATGACCGCGCCATTGCTGGGCGGCAAAATCGTCAGCCCCTGGGGGATTTTCCTCGACACCGGCAAGGGGCTGGGCTGGGGCTACGAAGGCAATGCCTTGAGCTTCAGTACCTACGTCGGCGCCAGCAACGCGCGCAAGGATAAAAACCAACGTTTGCATGCCGGCTCCAAGCGCCTCAAGGGCATGGGCGAAATCAAGTCGCGCCCGCAACTGGGCGTCAGCGCCGCTTACAACCTGGGCGGCGTAATTGTCGGCGCAACCCTGGAACACGCGCTCAAGGAAGATAACCACAAGGACACCGGTAAGGCCTACACCCACCTTGAGTTGAGCCTGGGCACCCATTTGTATCAAGGCCGCTACGGTTCCGTGGACGCCAGCCTCAGCAGCCACTTCGGTGACCGCGAATACCTGCAGACCTGGTACGGCGTAACCACCGGCCAAGCCGCGCGAAGCCGCTTCAAGGCGTACAAGGCCGGTGCAGGTAATATCAGCAACGGCATGAACCTGGTCTGGAGCATGCCGATCAGCGAGCACACCCAATTCTCGACCTTGCTGGATGTGCAGTATTTGGCGGATGAAGCGGGCAAGAGCCCGATCGTGGAGCGGCGGTTGCAGACATCGGTGATGGGGGTGCTTGAGTACACCTTCTGACTTGGGAGTGAGGGCTGGCTTGCCTGTGATGCAGACACTTCGGTGTATCAGGCATAACCAGTTGATGCCATCGCAGGCAAGCCAGCTTCCACAGAAAAGCAGAGCACTGCGGGGCTGGCTGCCGAACAAGGTCAACTTGTGGGAGCGGCCGTGCGACTTGCTCGCGAATGCTGTGTTTCAGTCAGCTTATTTGTAACTGAACCACCGCCTTCGCGAGCAAGCCCGCTCCCACATTGGGATCTCATTACATCAGCTAGATGGGGTGCTCTGCTTCTGCTCTGCTTTGCTTCTACCACTCATGTCGGCTACTAGGCCGCCGTGCTCTTGCTTGTGATCTTGATCTGAGGCGCCCCGTTAAACCACGCTGACCGCAGCAACGGATATGCACTCCATCGATGGCCATAGCTCCCAGCCCTACTCAGCATAAGCCCAAGTCATCCGAAACGACGCCCCGCCCCACTCCGAATCCAGCACTTCCACCTGCCCACCATGCCACTGGCTGACCCGCTTTACCAACGCCAGTCCCAATCCAAACCCACCGGTGCGCCGGTCACGGCTGGTGTCCAGCCGCAAGAAGGGTTCGAAGATCTTCGCCCGGCCCTCTAGCGGCACACCCGGACCATCGTCGTTAACCCGCACTTCGTAACCACTGCCAAACTTGACCAGCGACACCTCCACCCGACGCTCGGCATACCGAATGGCATTGCGCAGCAGGTTGATCACTGCGCGTGCCATAAAGCGCGGTTCGATCTGGATAAAGTCGACCTCACAGGTACGCAACGACAACTGCACCCCCGCCGCCTCGGCTTCCAAGGCCACGCTGCCGATCACACTGTCGAGCCAGCTGTGCGCCTCGATGTTTTCTCGAGTGACTTGGGTGGCGCCGCGCTCCAGGCTGGCGTAGGTGAGCAGCTCGGAGACCATTTCTTCCAACTCGCCCAAGTCAGCATACATATCAGCGATCAGCGCGCGGCTCTGGCGCGGATCGGCCTGTTGCTTGAGCTGGTCTAGTTCAAACGACAATCGCGCAATCGGCGTGCGCAGTTCGTGGGAGACGGCGTTGGTCAGTTCTCGCTGGTTGGCGATCAGGCTTTCGATGCGCTCAGCCATTTGGTTGAAGTGCCCAGCCAGTTCACGCACGGTGGAACGGCGTGGCAGCAGGATGCGCGACGCCAGGTCGTTGTCACCAAAGCGTTGCGCGGCCAGACGGATATGCTCCAGGTCGCGCCAGTGCGGGCGCACCCAGAAATACAGCACGATGGCCAGGCTCACGCCGAGAAAACCATAGGCCCATAGGTAAAGCCACTTGGGTTCCTCCGGCAGTTTGATTTGGAGTAATTGCGGGCCGTCGTCAATTGTGGTCAAGAACTCCATAAAGTCCCCACGCACGACCAGTTGGCCGTCAGCCAGCAGTTTTTGCTCGCGCTCGTTCAGCGCCAAGGTATCGCGCGGCACCAACTTCAGGTGCAGCCCGTAATGGGGCTGAAGCTCAGCCAGGCGAGCATCGCGGGCCGCCCCCTGCACCGGGCGCAATTGTTCCACCACGCCGTAAGCCGGCCCGCGCAAAGCTTCGCGGTTATAGACTTCGTTGGCCTCAGGCAATAACTCGTCGAAGGTGTAGTTGACCAGCCAGATCGCCCCCGCCAAACCGAGCGCCAGGATCACATACAGGCGCAGAAACAGACGCAGCATCTAGACCTCCCACGCAAAAGGGTTGAACAGGTAACCCTTGCCCCAAATGGTCTTGATGCACACCGGCTCACGCGGATTGTCATTGAGTTTGCTGCGCAACTTGCTGATGTACACATCGACACTGCGGTTCAGGCCATCAAAGGCAATGCCGCGCATACGGTTGAGGATGTCGTCACGGGAGAGGATCTTGCCGGCGCTGCTGGCCAGCAACCACAGTAGCTCGAATTCCATGGTGGTGAGGTCGATCTTGTCGCCGCCCAGGCTGACCACCCGGCAACTACGGTCAATCGCCAGTTGACCAAACTCCAGAGCGCCGCGCACCGTGGGTTCGGGCACCTGACGACGTTGCAACGCGCGCAAACGAGCAAGCAGCACCGGTGGCTTGATGGGTTTGATTACATAGTCGTCGGCACCCGACTCAAGGCCGAGAATGTGGTCGAGGTCGTCTTCCTTGGCCGTCAGGATCACGATGGGTGTGTCAGACACGTTCCGAATCTCGCGACACACGTGCAGGCCGCTCTGGCCCGGCAACATCAGGTCGAGTACGACGATCTTCGGCTTGAAATCGAGGAACGCGGCCAAGGCTTTATCGCCGCGGTGCACCACCCGCACCTCGAAACCGTGTTGCGACAGAAAATGTGCGATCAGCCCCGCCAGCTTTTCATCGTCCTCAACGAGTAGGACCTTGCCCAGACCCAGGTTTTCCATAAGTTCTCAGTGTGCGCGCGCGGATTGAAGTGCCAGCATTATAGGTGGCAAGCTGTCCGGCAGAAGCGGTTGACCGGTTTTGCCTGACGAAGCTTCATACTTTTAAGAGTTTTTAACAAATTGCCTGCAATCTTTAACGCCATTCACAGGGAGTTGTATGCGCAAGGATTATCTGGCGTTCTTTGTTTCACTGTTCCTGTCGCGGCTGGCGGACCAGGTCCTGCTGTTTATCGTGCCGCTGATCGTGTTCCAGACCACCAACAGCGTTTCCTGGGCGGGGCTGGCGTTCTTTGTCGAGTCGCTGCCGCGTTACCTGGCCTTCCCGGTGTGCGGCGCATTGTGCGACAAGTTCTCGCCGGTGCGCATCCTGCATATCAGCCAGGTTTACCGGGCGCTGGCGTGTGTGGTGGCGGTGGCGTTGTACGGCGTGTTCGACGGCATCTATTGGCTGGTCATCCTATCGGCGCTGTGCGGGGTGTTGACGACCCAAGGCATCATGGCCCGCGAAGTGGTCATGCCGCATATCTTCAAGCATTACACCTATGCCAAAACCTTGTCCTACTCACAAATCGCCGACCAGAGCGGCCTGGTACTGGGGCCGTTGGTGGCGGCGTTGATGCTGGAGGTCTGGGCCTGGCATTGGGTGGTCATTGGGATTGCCGGGCTGTTTGTGCTGGCGGACTTGGCGATGCGGGTGTGGCAGCGCAACACCACGGTCAGCCTGGAAAGCTTTGAGCAGCATCAGGATATCTGGCTGCAACCGCTGCGCATCGCCTTTGGGCATATCCGCAACCTGGCGGAGTTGAAGCGGGTCATTACCCTGGCCGTGGGCGTTAATTTGATCATCGGCGTGACGCTGGCAACGTCCGCCGCGATGGTCACTGGCCTCTACGCTGCCGGCAAGGATGCCTACGCCCTGCTACAGGCTGCCGGCGCGGTGGTGACTATCGTCATTCTGTTTTACTTGGCGCGCGCAACCCTGCCCTTGAAAATGCTGGGAGGGCTCTCCTATGCAATGATTGCGGCAGGCGCACTGATCGTGGCGATCAGCCCCAACCTCTGGGCGTATACCCTGGGCTTCCTGCTGATCACCGGCTTCGACAAGATGTTCAATGTGTACATGCGCAGCACGCGTCAACGGGTGATTCCGGTGCAGGACTTTGGCAAGACCGTGGGCGTTATCACCCTACTTAACAACCTCGCCCAGCCATTGGCAGGCCTGGCGATTGCCGTGCTGGCAGCGCCACTGGGCACACAAACGGTGATTCTGCTGCTGGCCGGGATCACCGCACTGCTCGGCGTGGCCGTCGCTTCAGGCTGGCACGCCACTGTGAAAGCGGAACTCGATGTCGGGTGATTCGATCAGTTCCTGCTCGGCCGCCCGTACCCGCTCGATCACCTGGGCGATGTCTTTGGCGTCGCCGTACTGGTAGGCCAGTTTCAAGTAACCCTGGAAGTGCCGGGCCTCGCTTTTGAGCAAGCCGAAGTAGAATTTGCCGAGTTCTTCGTCCAAATGCGGCACCAGTGCTTCGAAACGCTCGCAACTGCGCGCTTCGATAAAAGCCCCGACCACCAGCGTATCCACCAGTTTTACCGGCTCGTGGCTGCGCACCACTTTGCGCAAACCTGAAGCGTAACGGCCCGCATGCAGTTGGCGCAGGTCAACTTTGCGCTTCTTGATCAGGCGCATGACTTGCTCGTGGTGCACCAGCTCTTCGCGGGCCAGGCGCGACATCATGCTGATCAGGTCAACATGGGCATGGTACTTGGCGATCAGGCTCAGGGCGGTGCTGGCGGCTTTGAATTCGCAGTTCTTGTGGTCGATCAGCAGCGTTGCCTGATCGGCCAAGGCAGCCTGGACCCAGGCGTCGGGGGTGCGGCAGCCGAGGAATTCGTGGATTTCGGGCAGGTTCATCAGGCTCACGGGCAAAAGAATCACAAAAGGGCGCCGATTATACCGACCCCGCCGCAGACCACCAGCCACCGGCTTTGATGTGCATCAACATGACGTCTGGCGGGCAGCAACTATAGTTGTCCAAGGCCCCTTTTTTCCCGTCTCTGGAGACTCGTCCATGCAAGCCATTCGCAGCATCCTGGTGGTCATCGAACCCGAGCACTCGGAAAGCCTGGCCCTCAAGCGCGCCAAACTGATCGCCGGGGTCACCGGCGCGCACCTGCACTTACTGGTCTGCGACAAGAAACACGAGCATTCGGCGCTGCTGAGCCTGCTCAAGTCCGGTTTGCAGGAAGACGGTTACAGCGTGACCACCGAACAGGCGTGGAATGACAGCCTGCATGAAACCATCATTGACGTGCAGCAAGCCGAGGGTTGCGGCCTGGTGATCAAGCAGCACTTTGCCGACAGCCCACTGAAAAAAGCCCTGCTGACCCCGGCAGACTGGAAAGTGCTGCGCTACTGCCCGACGCCCGTGCTGCTGGTCAAAACCGCCACACCATGGGCCGACAAGGTGGTGCTGGCAGCCATTGATGTGGGCAACACCGACAGCGAACATCAGGCGTTGCACAACACCATCGTCGACCACGGCTTCGACATTGCGCGCCTGGCCAAGGCGCAATTGCATGTGATCAGCGCCCATCCGTCGCCAATGTTGTCGGCGGCCGACCCGACGTTCCAGCTCAAGGAAACCATCGAGGCGCGCTATCGCGAGCAGTGCAAGGCGTTTCAGGCCGAATTCGACGTGGATGACGCACACCTGCATATCGAAGAAGGCCCGGCCGATGTGTTGATCCCGCATGCGGCGCATAAATGGCAGGCGGCGGTGACCATCATCGGCACCGTGGCGCGCACCGGGATTTCCGGGGCGTTGATTGGGAATACGGCGGAAGTGGTGCTGGATGCGGTGGAAGGCGATGTGCTGGTGCTCAAGCCGCAGGAGCTGATGGATCATCTGGAGGAGCTGGCGAACAAAGCCTGATACAAATCCTTCAGACGATGAGGCGCCCTTGTGTTTGGCTTGCCTGCGACAGCCATAGGTATCTACACATTTTTACGGCTTGAGTGCTGTGGCTGTCGGGGGCGCGCTGAGTACATATCCGCTGTTTGGGTCACGGCTGACACGGGTTCCGCCCTTACGGCGGGTCACTTTGGAAAAGCCCCAAAGCAGCCAAAGGGCTCTTGCCCCACCACTCGGCACCTCGCTTAGGCTCGGTGTGCCCTCACGCAGACTGGTTAACGGGGCGCCTAAGATTAAGATCAAAGTCAAAAGCAAAGCACGGCGGCCTGACAGCCGACCTGAGTGGTTAGATCAAAAGCACAAGCGAAGCGGTGTGTCAGTTGATGCAGTTGGTGACTGGCACACCGCATTCGCGAGCAAGCCCGCTCCCACATTTAAAACTCATTTCATGCGCTAAAAGTGGTGTTGCTGTGCTTTTGCTCTGCTTTTGCTTCAACCACTCAGGCCGCCGTGCTCTGCTATTGATTTTGATCTGACAGGTCCCGTTAACCACGCTGGCCGGAGCGAGGCACCGAGTGGTGGGGCAAAGCGTTTTTTGGTTACTTTTTTAGGCGTTTGTAAAAAAGTGACCCGCTGTAAGAGCGGAACCATAGGTGGCCATTACCGCAACAACGGATATGCACTCAATCTACCGAAACGCCCCACAGACTCAGAGCAACCCAAAGCGTTGCGTAGCTACCGATGCTGCAATAGCGGTCGATCACTCAAGGATGTGTCGCCTAGCTAACAGCCATCACCAACAAGCGCGCCCATTGACCTTTCCAATCAGCGTCCCAGCGCGTCTTTCAAAAAGCCCGGGGCGATATAGCGCTGGTAATGCGCCTCCGACAGGATAAAAAACTCCCGATCAATCGCATCGCGCAGTTCCGGCAACGCCCAGTCACGAAACTCCGGCAACAGCACCATCCCATAGGCCTCCAGATTGGAAATCACCCGCGCACCACGGGCGATCAACTGGTAGGCCCAGCAATATTCAGACTGGTGCGGCACGAAGCGAATCTTGCGCTGCTCCAACTGCCCGCGCAGCATCTTGGCGTCGAAAACCTCCAATTTACCGGCCATCACCTGCACCAACAGCTGCTCAAGCCTGAGCCACACCGCGCGCTTTTCCTCTTCGTTATAGCCATTCCACTGAATCACTTCATGGTGGAAGCGCTTGCAGCCACGGCACACGAGATCGCCGTAAACCGTGGAGCACAGGCCGACGCAGGGGGTCTTGATGGTTTGGTTGGACATGGGCAGCGACACACAACTCAGCGAAACAATGCGCCATGTTAGCCCTTTGTCTAAGGTTGATCACCCCGCAAACTTGGTTAGGCAACTTACCTTTAGATTTTTTTTGCCGTAGAATCATCCGGCCTTGTAAGGCGCCAATAATCCGCTGGAAGCTGTTTTCAAAGCGTCACGAGCACAGTCGTTCCTTCAGAACGGTGTTGGCGAAGGTCATTACCCGGTAGGTAGTAGCCAGCGCCAACCCTCATCAGCTCCGTTCTGCAGGCGTAAAACTTTGAAAGCAGCTTCTGTGAGGAATGCCGGCAGCGCTGGCTTTGCGGCCCAAAAAGCCCCCGAGCGCATGCGTGCCGTTCATTTCTGGATGAGCGTCCCGTGGGACCACTGATGAGGGTAATAACTGTGCTTGAAGCCTACCGCAAACATATCGAAGAGCGTGCAGCACTGGGTATCGTTCCCCAGCCGCTTAACGCCGAACAAACCGCAGGCCTGGTCGAGCTGCTGAAAAATCCCCCGGCTGGCGAAGAAGAATTCCTCGTTGACCTGATCACTAACCGCATTCCACCAGGCGTTGACGAAGCTGCCTACGTCAAGGCCGGTTTCCTGTCTGCCCTGGCCAAGGGCGAAGCCACTTCCCCCCTGATCGACAAGAAACGCGCTGTTGAACTGCTCGGCACCATGCAAGGCGGCTACAACATCGTGACGTTGGTCGAGCTGCTGGACGACGCTGAGCTGGCACCTGTCGCCGCCGCCCAACTCAAGCACACCCTGCTGATGTTCGATGCGTTCCACGACGTGGCTGAAAAAGCCAAGAACGGCAACGAACACGCTAAAGCCGTGATCCAGTCCTGGGCCGACGGCGAGTGGTTCAAGAACCGCCCTACCCTGGCCGACAAGATCAGCCTGCGCGTGTTCAAGGTCACCGGCGAAACCAACACCGACGACCTGTCTCCTGCACCTGATGCCTGGTCCCGCCCTGACATCCCGCTGCACGCCCTGGCGATGCTGAAAATGGCTCGCGAAGGCATCGTGCCGGACGAGCAAGGCAAAACCGGCCCGATGAAGCAGATCGAAGAAATGCGCGGCCAAGGCTTCCCTATTGCCTACGTCGGTGACGTGGTCGGTACGGGTTCGTCGCGCAAATCGGCAACCAACTCCGTGCTGTGGTTCTTCGGCGACGACGTTCCATACGTGCCGAACAAGCGCGCTGGCGGCTTCTGCTTCGGCAGCAAGATCGCTCCCATCTTCTACAACACCATGGAAGATGCCGGCGCTCTGCCAATCGAATTTGACGTCACCAACATGAACATGGGCGACGTGATCGACCTGTACCCGCATGCTGGCAAAGTCTGCAAACACGGCACTGATGAAGTCCTGACCACCTTCGAAATGAAGACCCCGGTGCTGTTGGACGAAGTGCGTGCCGGTGGCCGTATCCCGTTGATCATCGGCCGTGGCCTGACCGAGAAGGCTCGCACCGAACTCGGCCTGCCGCCTTCGACCCTGTTCAAGCTGCCGGAAGCGCCGGCTGAAAGCGACAAGGGCTTCACCCTGGCGCAGAAAATGGTCGGCCGTGCTTGCGGCCTGGCAGAAGGCAAAGGCGTTCGCCCTGGCACCTACTGCGAACCGAAGATGACCACCGTAGGCTCTCAGGACACCACCGGTCCTATGACCCGTGATGAACTCAAAGACCTGGCATGCCTGGGCTTCTCGACCGACCTGGTGATGCAGTCCTTCTGCCACACCGCGGCTTACCCTAAGCCGATCGACGTGACTACCCACCACACCCTGCCTGACTTCATCATGACCCGCGGCGGTGTATCGCTGCGTCCAGGCGACGGCATCATCCACAGCTGGCTGAACCGCATGCTGCTGCCGGACACCGTCGGCACCGGTGGTGACTCCCACACCCGTTTCCCGATGGGCATCTCGTTCCCGGCCGGTTCCGGCCTGGTAGCGTTCGCCGCAGCCACTGGCGTTATGCCGCTGGACATGCCGGAATCGATCCTGGTGCGCTTCAAAGGCAAAATGCAGCCTGGCATCACCCTGCGCGACCTGGTTCACGCCATTCCTTACTACGCGATCCAGGCTGGCCTGCTGACCGTAGAGAAGAAAGGCAAGAAGAACGCCTTCTCCGGCCGCATCCTGGAGATCGAAGGCCTGAACGACCTGACGCTGGAACAAGCGTTTGAGCTGTCCGACGCCTCGGCTGAACGTTCGGCTGCCGGTTGCACCATCAAGCTGTCGAAAGATTCCGTCACCGAGTACCTGAACTCCAACATCACCCTGCTGCGCTGGATGATCGGCGAAGGCTACGGCGATGCACGTACCCTGGAACGTCGCGCCCAAGCGATGGAAGCCTGGGTTGCCAACCCGGAGTTGATGGAAGCCGATGCCGACGCGGAATACGCCGAAATCATCGAAATCGACCTGGCCGAAATCAACGAGCCGATCCTCTGTGCGCCAAACGACCCGGACGATGCCCGTCTGTTGTCCAGCGTTGCCGGCGAGAAGATCGACGAAGTGTTCATCGGTTCGTGCATGACCAACATCGGTCACTTCCGCGCTGCCGGTAAGCTGCTGGAACAGGTCAAGGGCCAGCTGCCAACCCGTCTGTGGTTGTCGCCGCCGACCAAGATGGACGCTCACCAACTGACCGAAGAAGGCTACTACGGTATCTACGGCAAGGCTGGCGCGCGCATGGAAATGCCGGGCTGCTCGCTGTGCATGGGTAACCAGGCACGTGTAGAACCGAACTCGACCGTGGTGTCGACATCGACCCGTAACTTCCCGAACCGTCTGGGTGATGGCGCCAACGTCTACCTGGCCTCGGCTGAGCTGGCGGCAGTGGCCTCCACGCTGGGTCGCTTGCCGACCGTCGAAGAGTACATGGGCTACGCGGCCAAACTGGACACCATGGCCAGTGACGTTTACCGCTACCTGAACTTCGACCAGATCGCCGAGTTCCGCAAAATCGCAGCAAGTGCCAACATCCCGGTGATTCAAGCCTAAGGTGTGTTGATGTAAAGAACGCCGCGTACCGCAAGGTACGCGGCTTTTTTATGCCTGAGGTTTAACCCGTGCAAGCTGTACCGCACCGTCAACACTCAAACCGCTGAGCAGAATGTACGGCGCCAGTACTTCAGGTAATGCCTGTAACACTTCAAATGCGTTGTGCCGCACACGCGCTAGCACCAAGCGCTTGCCCTCCCCGCTTACTTGCGCGAAGAATGCCGCCAGCGCCTCGACACTGGTGCCATCCAGGTCAGGAGACTCTTCCAGGCTCAGCACCACCGCCTTGACCTGCGACTGACGCATCAAGCGCAACGCCGCACCCAAAATGCGTTCGGCATTGGCGAAAAACAGCGCCTCACTGGGACGCACGATCAAAAGGCCTGGCACTTCCACGGCTTCCGGGTGGTGTTGGCGATCAACAAAATCATGACTCTCAGCCAAACGCCCAAGCACTTGAATATCGGCCGACGACATCTGGCGCAACATCAACATCACGCTGATCGCGACAGAGACCAGGAGCCCATCCAGTACGCCCAGCACCAGCACAGCCGCCACCGCACAGATCACCAGCAAACGGTCGCGCCGCCATAGGAAGTAACGCCTCAGCGGCTGCAAGCTCAGGCCTCGGCCCAATGCGTAAATGACAATGGCAGCGAGCACCGGCTCCGGGGTCAGCGCAACATAGGGCAGCACCGTCAGCACGATCACCAGCACCACCAGCGCAGCAACGATTCCCGCCAGACGCGAGCCGGCACCGGCCGCCTCGTTGGCGGAGGTCGCCGAATAGCCAGCACCGGCTGGCATGCCATGAAACAGCCCGGATATGAGGTTAGCCGCACCCAGCGCGAGCAAGTCGCGGTTGGATGACACGCGGTCGCCGTGCTTGAGCGCGAAAGAACTGATGGAGCCGTAGGACTCCGCATACAAAATCATGACCAAGGCAAACGCCAACTCACCCAGGCGCAGCCAGTCGGCAAATGGCAAGACGGGCAAATGCCCCAACTCCAGACGTAGGTCGATCAGACCGATCAGCGCCACGCCCCGGGCCTGTAACTCCAGATACTGCCCGGCCACGATTCCCAGGATCACCACCAGCAGCCCGCCCGGCAGATGCGGAATACGCGCGCACACCCACAACACCATCAACGCAACCGCCGCGACCATCGCAGCTGGCCAGTTCCAATCGGGTAGCTGCTCCACTAGCTGCGGCAAAAAGCGGATCAGGTTGTTGTCGGTCAAGTGCACACCGACCACGCTGGCCAGCTGCTTGAGGATGATGGTCAGCGCCAGGCCGAAGGCAAACCCGCGCAACACCGGCTTAGCAATAAACGAGGTTATGCCGCCGAGCTTGAACAACCCGGCCAGCAGGAACAGCCCCCCGGTGATCAACACCAGCCCGAACGCCAGGGAAAGCCTCAGCGCCGGGTCACCGCCCGCCAGGCTGGCGGTGGCCGCAGCCAGTACCGCCGCCGAAGACGAGGTGGCCGATACAATCGCAAAACGACTGGTGCCGAACAGGCCGTAGCACACCAACCCGGCAAACAGGGCGATAACCCCGGCCTGGGGCGGCAGCGCGGCAATGCTGGAATAGGCCACCGCCTCCGGCAGCAGCAAACCGGCAATGGATAAACCGGCGAGTATGTCCTGAGTACGATTAGACGGCGGAACAACCGTTGCAGTTTTCAATCAGCCCATCCTGGCAAATAACCTGCGTCAGCTTAGCCCGCATTACCTTCTTGTGGTTGAGCCAGGACAGGTTTTCCAAGCACAAAAAAAGCCGATTCGCGCAGTGCGCGAATCGGCCTGGGTGTGTACAGCCTGCCGTCAGGACAGTAGCGAGTAGATCAACGCGGTAATCGCAACCAGGCCCACTGCCGTGACAAACACGTTAGATGCCTGCCCACGGTACTTGGCCATGGCCGGCACCTTGCGGATCGCATACATCGGCATCAGGAACAGGATCGACGCGATGATCGGACCGCCCAAGGTCTCGATCATGCCGAGGATGCTCGGGTTCAGCGTGGCGACGATCCAGCACACCACCAGCATGAACGCTGCAGTCATGCGGTCCAGGGACTTGGCTGCCGGACGGCGACCGGTCTTGAGCACCAGACCTTTGAGGCCTTCGCTGGCGCCGATGTAGTGGCCCAGGAACGACTTGGCGATTGCCACGAATGCAATCAACGGCGCGGCAAAGGCGATGGTCGGGTTGTCGAAATGATTGGCCAGATACGACAGGATCGACAAGTTCTGCGCTTTCGCTTCAGCCAGATGCGCCGGCGACAGGGTCAGCACACAGCTGAATACAAAGAACAGCACCATCGCCACCATCAACAGGTGCGCGCGGGACAGGATCTGCGAACTACGCTCATCGGCGTTGGCGCCGTACTGGCGCTTCTGGTCAACCGCGAAGGCTGAGATGATCGGCGAGTGGTTGAACGAGAACACCATCACTGGAATCGCCAGCCAGAGCGTACTAAGCAAGGCCGACGGCGTCGGGACCTCACTGGCAGTGCTGAGGATACCACCGGTCCAGTGTGGGATCAGGTACACGGCCAGGAACAGCAAGGCGACGATAAACGGATACACCATCAGGCTCATGGCCTTGACGATCACTTGCTCACCGCAACGCACCACGGCCAGCAGGCCGAGGATCAGCACAAACGCGAGGATCGCCCGTGGCGGCGGCATGATGTGCAGTTGATGTTCCATGAAGCTGCTGACGGTATTGGTCAGCGCCACGCTGTAGATCAGCAGGATCGGGAAAATGGCGAAGAAGTACAACAAGGTGATCAGCGCACCGGCCTTGAGGCCGAAATGCTCTTCGACCACGTCGGTGATGTCTGAGCCTGCGCGCCCGGACAGCACGAAACGAGTCAGGCCACGGTGGGCAAAAAACGTCATCGGGAATGCCAGCAACGCCAAGATCACCAGCGGCCAGAAGCCACCCAGGCCCGCGTTGATCGGCAAAAACAAAGTACCGGCGCCGATGGCGGTGCCGAACAGGCCAAGCATCCAGGTGGTGTCCTGGCGGCTCCAGCGTGTGAGGGTTGCAGGTGTCGTTGCATAGCGTTCGTCGACGCTATTGGCCTGATCATTCATCCGGTCGGATCTCCGCATTTCCATAGCCGGGACGAGTCAGAAAAACCTGACAGGCAGCGCCCCAGCCATAACAAGCGCGCGATTGTCCGGGATTCTCGTGAATAAGCAAAGACTTAGCTGAGGAATGGTTATACGGTGCGGCCGCTCAAGGGCGGCCGCAGGCGACGGTTTCACACGCTTTCAGGATTTTTGGATTATCTTCACGATCCTAGGCAAGTCGGCCTCGCAACGACAGAAATCTTGGACTTTCTGCCGTACGGAAGCGGAGATGAACCCTTGCGAATCCGTAAAATTGAAGCTTCCCTTTTAAACACCTTCAGCAAAACGGCGTTCAAAACAGAGCCGACATTTAGAGCCGAAAACTACCCATCTGCTTCGTCAGGTTTTCGGACAGCCCACGCAGCGTACGACAATCTTCGCGACAGCGTTGCACCTCGCTATTGGTGGTGGTTGCAAGGTCGGCTATCCCCTGTACATTACGATTGATCTCCTCTGTTACTGACGATTGCTCTTCCGTGGCAGTCGCCACTTGGCGGTTCATATCGCTGATGTGCTCAATCTGGCTGGAGATAGTTTGCAGCAAGCGGTTGGTACTTTCGCTCGACTCAACGCCGGTACCGGTGGCTGCTTGGCCAGAACTCATTGAGCTGACTGCGGCCTCAGCGCCTTGCTTGAGGTTCTGGATGATCCCTTGAATTTCGTCAGTAGAACCCTGAGTACGTCCAGCAAGCGTGCGCACCTCGTCAGCAACAACCGCAAAACCTCGGCCCATCTCCCCTGCCCTGGCAGCCTCAATAGCAGCGTTCAGGGCCAACAGATTGGTCTGCTCCGATATCCCACGAATAACGGCCAGCACCTGATCAATCGTCGCTATTTGTTCGGCCAACGCACTGACCGATTTTGCCGCATGGCCAATGCCGTCGGCCATTTGCTCGATATGCACCGTCGAACTGCCAACAATTTGGCTGGCCTGTTGAGCTTCGGAGCGAGCGCTGTTTGAGGCCTGCGCTGCGCTGCTGGCATTACGTGCAATCTCCTGCACCGTCAGGCCCATTTCCTGCACCGCCGTGGCGACCATATCGGTCATCTCATTTTGCTGCACCGCTCTCTCTGCCGTCCCTTCAACAACCTGCGTGACTTGGCCAACCGCGACATTGAGTTGTGCGCTGGTTACCAGTGCTTGGCCGATCAGATCCCTGAGCTTTGTACTCATCACCCGGACACTGGACATCGCGCTATTGGCGGGCGCGTCGGGAATCAGAACGCCGAGGTTGCCATTGGCGATTTCGCTCAAAATCTTATCCAGCAAAGCGGGTGTGCCACCCAGTTGCGCTAGCATTTGCTTTCGCCCGAGCATAACCAACAGAGCAATTTCCAGAATCAACGCCAGGAGCACGGCAATAAACAGGTTCTGGAATAGAGACAGCGTATTATCCGCGACGGCTACCTGTTGATCGGTACGTTCCTCCACCAAGCCGAAAAACTCGTCAACGGGCTTCATGATTTGCCCTTTGAACTGGTGATATTCGCGGCCGTGCAACAGGTCACGCGCCAACGCCAAATCAGGTGCAGCGTTGATTGAGTAAGTGCCCTGAGGGTCAATGAACTTACCTTTGACGGCGTTCATTGCCTTGGTTTCAAGCTGGACCAAACCGTCGGATTTATCCTGAGCCTCTTTAAGCCTCGCAAACTCCGCATCGTTGAAGCCCGCACGACGCATGAGCTCACTCAATGCAACTGTTTCACCATCTGGCCGTGGTTTCAGATTACCGGCAGCAACAAAATCCCAGTAGATTCGATGGTATCCCTCAGGTCTAGGGGCTTTACCGTTGCGAATCTGCAGGACCTGCACGTATTCGCGTTCGTACTCAGGATCCGCCGTAACGGCATAGGTTCGGGCCAGACGCGTCAGGTCATCAGAACTCTGCCGCAACTCATCTGCCAGTAGGTAAGAGTGGTAGCGCTTTTCGCTGGAAGCCAATAAGTCCTTGGAGGCGAGCTTTATCGAGTAAAACGTATAAACCAACGCCACGAATGTTATGACGATCAGAAGCAACAATCCGTAAAGCGTCCGTGATGTTTTAGCTGCATTCATAGCGCTATGAGTCCTAGGGGGGGACAAAAACAAGCCACACAACGGCGGCCATTCTCGGATCATTACCAAAAGCTATGCAGCGACATATTGGAGTCTAGGCGCAAGTCGGATGCTCAGGTGCTTATTAATTCATGAATGGTTGCAGCCATCACTTGAGAACGCCGCACGAGGACGCGAACAGATCAATTGTGTCCAAGGCCACCGAGGTATTCATGCGCGTATTGAAGACATCGCGATTGATGAGCAGGCATTTTCATCACGCTTCGATGTGATCCCACTGTTGAGTTGACCACGCTGCTTGGCCTGTCAAACCGATGAATGGTTGGAAAACGGCTGCTGGGTATGGGCGAGTTGCGCACTTAACACAGAAGGCCTGACGAAAAGGCCCTTAATACATAACGCATCGGCCGCGTTTGGGCAAATGACCGTGCGGGCCGGCAGCGCTTTCCACTTACCGCCGCCGTGCGACACGTTTATCGCCCCCCTTAGTACTCCGAACTTTCAAAAGAACCCAATAACAATTTTCGATACATTTTTTTCTAAATCAGTCATCCGCAACACCATTTGTATATGTGTGTTACGAACATAGACATAGCCATTGAGAAACGCCTGAGTTTCTAACTACTATCCAACCCTCACCGAGTGCAAAAAATAAAAAACATCGCTGACTTGACCCCTAGGAGTTCTAGAAATGCGACTACTCACTACGGCTTTTGCCGGCCTGCTTCTTACGGGAATACTTAGCTCATCCGAAACTTACGCAAGACAAGGAGAGCATGGATCAGACGTCTATGCGCTGGCTTCTTCCCCGCAGTGGTTGACCACCAAAGTCTATATCGAGGGTGAACCCGAGAAGGACGTTAAGGCGAACTACCCCGGTGTCGTAGGGATATCCATGTGGGACCCACAGCGCAACCGCTATGAATTCTTCCACACCGATACAGGGCTTTCAAAATACGCCGATGGCGGCGGTGGCTACTTCCTGGTCACCGGCGACAAGCAGACGCATATTCTGGTCCCGGATATTGGCCCGACCAAAACCGTCGTCAGGCGCCTGGAAAAGCTTGATAAGAGCGAGTTCACCTACTCTCGGGAAGTACCTCGCGACATGGTAGCCAGCAACCCTCTCGTTCGCATCTATGTGGTGCACGCTCCTTATGCCGGCCCGCTAAAAACGGCAATGTCGAACTAGTTAACAGCCACACCTACCGCCCCCTATAAAGCCAATAACAAGCCAGGAGCCCAAGATGAATCTACGTACCCCACTCACGTCACTGTTAATACCTGCGCTATTAGCCATTGCTCTATGGCCAGGCGCAGCCACGGCAAACGCCGACGCAGCCTCCACTGCAAAAAATGCGGCTGCCACGCCTGATAACGCGGTCATGTTAACGGTGTTTCTTAAACATGATCAGTCACGGCCGTTAAGCGCACTGAAAGCACAACTGGCCAAGCAGGAGTTTCACAAAGCATTTCCTCCGGCCGGGGTGGAAGTCGTCAGTTGGAATATAACCATGGGCATCGGGCAGGTCATCGTCCTGCGCCTGCCGGCGTCGCGCCTGGCAGAGGTCAACTTGGCGATCGAAAATACCGCGTGGGGTGTGTACAACACGCAATTCTTCCCCACCTACGACTTCATGCCAATAGCACAGGCAGAGCAGAACAAGGTAAGGCAGGCAAGCACTGCGCAATAAGCGTGTCCTGGTTGCTGCGGCTTCAAGCCCTACCTGAAGCTGCAGCACCCTACAGAATACATGCCACAAGAAAGCAATTTTCGAATGCCAACCGGTCCCTATTTTTCACGCAATGCGAGCCTATATTCTGAGAGCCCTGCCAGGTCTCGCGTGTCCCGCAGATAGGTGTAGAGGCCTGCCAAAAGCCATTTGAGTACGCGATGATGAACGGTGCCCTCACCCTGTCGCGTGCGGCACCCGGCAGTGGCCCGTCAGAAAAACTCCTGGACCCGCACGAAACACGCTGCTGCCCGTGAAGAATTCGGAAGCGACCGTTGACAGCCGCGCGACCACGCCAGCATGATCGGGCCATGAACCTTATTCAGCTATGCCTCACTCGCACCACCACCACGACCGCTTATGGCGGGTCGTGCGGTTGCTGTGGGTGCTTGAACTAGAAACACCCCGGATTCAACCCAAGGCCCCGCCAGCAATGGACGGGGCCTTTTTATTGCCCCGCCACCTGGCCACTGCAAGGAGCAAGACCATGGCAACTGCCCTGCTGATCATTGACATGCAAAACGGTTTATACGATGGCCCGGAACCCCCCTTCGAGCGCGAACGTGTACTGGGTACCATCAACCAACTGATTCAGCGCGCTCGCGCCGCCAAGGCGCCGATCTTCGTCGCCCGTCACACGGGCCCGGCGGGCTCCCCGATTGCAGTTGGCAGCCCGCTCTGGCAGCTGTGCCCCGGCCTGGATGTCGACGAAACCCGCGACCACCTGTTCAATAAAACCCGCCCGAGTTGCTTCCTGGGCACTGATCTGGCGCAGCAATTGGCAGCCGCACAGGTCGACGAACTGGTGATTGCGGGGATGAAAACGCAGTTCTGCGTCGACACCACGTGCCGAGTCGCAGTCGAACTGGGGTTTTCGGTGAGATTGCCGGAGGACGGCCATACCTGCATGGACACCCCGGCGTTGTCGGCCGAAGCGATCATCGCGCATCACAATGCAACCCTGGCCGGGGCGTTTGTGAAGCGGGTGACGGCGCAAAGTATTGCGTTCTAACAGCACCTCTGCGGGATTTTTTATGACTGAACAAAACGTTCCGTCTTACAAATCCCGCATACTCCCCCTCTCAAACCCTTCAGGAAGAGCCTTCCGATGCCCACCACTGTTCTGGTCCTGGTTGAAACCATCAACGACTACCTGCAAATCATCGAAAGCAACGACTTTCATGTGATTCTGGCGCCGACGCCGGCCGAGCGCGCCCAGGCGATCAAAACCCATGGTGGGCAGATCAAGGCCGTGCTGACCCGCGGACCGCTGGGGCTGTATGCCGAGGAAATCACTGCGCTGCCGTTGCTGGAGATCATCTGCGTCATCGGCGCAGGCTACGAACACGTGGACCTGCAGGCCGCGAGCAACCGCGGCATTGTGGTGACCAACGGCGCCGGGGTGAATGCGCCATCGGTGGCCGACCACGCCATGGCGTTGCTGCTGTCGCTGGTGCGCGGTATTCCCCAGAACGACGCGGCCGTGCGGCGCGGCGAGTGGCCGAAGGTGATGCGCCCTTCACTGGGCGGTAAGCAACTGGGCATTCTCGGGCTCGGCGCGGTGGGCATGGAGATTGCCAAGCGCGCGGCCCTCGGCTTTGGCATGGAGGTGAGCTATCACAACCGCCAGCCCCGAGACGATGTCGACTACACCTACTGCGCTACCGCTGTGGAGCTGGCGCGCACCTCAGACTTCCTGATCCTGGCTACGCCTGGCGGCGCGAGCACCCGTCACCTGATCGATCGCCACGCCCTGGACGCGCTGGGGCCGAACGGCTACCTGGTGAACATCGGCCGCGGCAGCGTGGTGGTGACCGACGATCTGGTGGCTGCTCTTGAGCAACGGCGTATCGGCGGTGCGGCCCTGGATGTGTTCGACGATGAGCCAAAAGTGCCGGACACCCTTAAGCGCCTGAGCAATACCGTGCTCACCTCCCACGTGGCCGGCCTGTCGCCGGAAGCGGCCCACGACACGGTGCAGCGCGTGGCCGATAACCTGGTGGAATACTTCGCTGGCCGTCCCGTGCTTACCCCCGTCATGCTCCCGCCACCAACTAATAGCGCTTAGCCATCGCCCATGCAAAAACTGACTACACTGCTCTGCGGGTATGCTCAGGACGTCGGTGCATGACCGGCGAAGGAACGCACAATGTTTGGCCATGGACTTGGCCCAGCCCGCCAACGCGGGGCCATCGGTTTGATCGGTGCCATCACCCTTGGGGTCGCGCTGTTATTTCTGCTGCTGGTGGTCGACAGCGGCCGCTTGTACTTGGAGAAGCGCAAGTTGCAGCGCGTGGCCGATACCGCAGCGCTGGAAGCGGTAAGCCGTAGCGGCAAGTGCGCGGCGCCGAATAACACGGCCGCACAATTTGCGACTGAAAGCGCGGCGCGTAACACCTTCAAAATCAACGACAACCGCACACTGACGATCGCCTGCGGCACCTTGGCCACCGGCGCTGATTTTATGCGCACCTTCAGCGTCGACCCGGCCAAAACCGACGCGATCAGGGTGATTGCCACTTATCGCGTCCACACCAGCGTCGCCCATGCACTGCTCACGTTGTTCTCGGCCAAACCGCTCAACATGATGACGCTCTTGAGCGCCACGGCGGTCGCTGCCGCACCGACTCCGACGGTTGCGTCACTCACCATACGCAGCACTTTGTTAACCGTAGACAGCACCAAGTCCGTCGCTCTCAACGCTCTGATCGGCGGCTTGCTGGGCGGCAAGTTGCAACTCGACGCGGTGGGCTGGAACGGCTTGATTAATACCGATATCAGCTTACTCAAATACCTGGATGCCTTGGCCATCCAATTGAAAGTCAGTGCAGGTAACTACGACCAGCTGCTCAAGACTGACGCCACGGTTGGCCAATTAATCCAAGCCGCTATCGATGTGCTCAAGCTGGGCGGTGATGCAGTCAACGTGGTGATCAACAGTCTTGAAGCCATCAAACTGATCGCGCCGGGCACGCAGATCCTGCACGTGGGCGACCTGATCACTATCCAGAACGGTACGGACAAAAGTGCGCTGGACGTGAACCTGCAACTGTTCAACCTGATCCAGGGCTTTGTACAGTTGTCGAACAAGGCGAGCGCGGTCGCCGTGGAGTTGCCAGTTGATGTGCTGGGCCTGATCGGTGTCACCGTCTCGACCAAAGTGATCGAGCCCGCACAGGTCTCCAGCATCGGCAACCCGAAGGACATCGCCAAACAACCCATCCACGTTCGAACGGCCCAGGTGCGTACATTAATTTCGGTAAAGCTGCCGATCGTCACGCTGGTCAATAACGTGCTGGGCGCCCTGGTACAGACACTCAACGACCTGCTGGGCGGCCTTCTTGGGCTGCTCGACCCTAATTGTTGCTTGGTCGCCAGCCTTGAAATCGGCGACAAACTCGACATCGCCCTGGAAGCTGCCGGTGGCTTTGCCAAGGTCACAGATTACCGTTGCGACAGCGATGAAAAATCATTGTCGGTGCTCGGCGAAACTTCGGCATTACACGTGATGATTGGTCAGGTTGATTCCAAGCATTTGTTTTCATCCAAGGACGCGCTCAGCGCCGACGAATACCCGGTGGTGGATATTGGCACTAAAACCTGCAAGCGCGGCACGGGAGTCTGTGGCGACAGGCAGGCGTACGCGGCAGGCGGCCTGGGCATACGCGTCGACAGCAAAGTCCTGAAAACCGAGCGCGCGCACACTTACACCGAACCGCCCGTCGTTAACCAGCCGCCCACCTATTATCAGTTCGCCGCCTCAAATGTGGTCAGCAGCCTCAAGGAGACGCTCACCGGCATCCAACTGATCAACCATCCGCCGAAAATGGCCAGCCTGCTGGGCGCCGTACTCGGCCTCGTCACCGGCCTGGTCAACGGCTTGCTTTCCACCCTGGGCGGGTTGATTGCCGGGCTGCTCGGGCCGCTGCTCGACCCCATCGTCAATAACCTGCTCGCCGGCCTTGGCATTGACCTGGCAAAAGTCGAAATCGGTGCCAACCTGTCCTGCAACCCCGGTGGCCGGGCCATGCTGGTGATTTGAGCACATCATGCCCGCTGATCATCATCCAACACGCTAACCTATAAAGCCGCCCCGACCTTGTCGCTGGGCGGCGGTGCGCATTAGATTAGCCAATAGTCCAAGGCCTTTAGAATAAGCAGAAGGGATAAGCATGGCGCTCAACGACCAATCGACCCAGATTCGCCCAGGCGAAGAACTTGATGCCAGCCTCATCGATCCCTACCTCAAGGCCCATATTCCAGGTCTTAGCGGCACGGTCAAGATCAGCCAGTTCCCTGGCGGCGCGTCCAACCTGACTTACCTGCTGGAATACCCGGGCCAGGAATTTGTGCTGCGTCGCCCGCCGTTTGGCCACAAGGCCAAGTCTGCCCACGACATGGGCCGCGAGTACCGCATTCTCAATCAGCTTAAAGACGGCTTTCCTTATTGCCCCAAAGCCTATGTGCACTGCACCGATGAATCGGTGATCGGTGCCGAGTTTTATGTGATGGAGCGGGTCAACGGCATCATCCTGCGCTCCGATCTACCGGCCGAGCTGGGCCTGGACGCGGCCAAGACCGAGGCGCTGTGCAAAAGCTTTATCGACAAGTTCGTCGAGCTGCACCACGTGGACTACGCCGCCTGCGGCCTGGCCGACCTGGGCAAACCTGAAGGCTACGTCGCACGGCAGATTCGCGGCTGGAGCGACCGTTACGAAAAAGCCCTGACCCCCGACGCCCCGCGCTGGGAAGCGGTGCGCGCCTGGCTCAATGACAAGATGCCAGCCGACCACCCGACCTCCAGCATCGTGCACAACGACTACCGTTTCGACAACGTGATCCTCGACCCACAGAACCCGATGCAAATCATCGGCGTACTGGATTGGGAACTGACCACCCTAGGCGACCCGCTGATGGATTTGGGCAACACCCTCGCCTACTGGATCGAAGCTGCCGACCCTGCGCCCGTGCAACTGATGCGCCGCCAGCCGAGTAACGCGCCGGGCATGCTCACCCGCCGCCAGTTCGTCGATTACTACGCCGAACGCTCGGGCATCCAGATCGACAATTTCGACTTCTACTACACCTACGGCCTGTTCCGCCTGGCTGGCATCGTGCAGCAGATTTACTACCGTTTCTTCCACGGCCAGACCCAGGACAAGCGCTTTGCCCAGTTCATCCACATGAACAAGCTGCTTGAGCAAATGAGCCTGAATGTGATTGGCAAATCCACCCTTTAAGGAGTTGTTATGTCCAAGACCCACCTGTTCGACCTCGACGGCAAGGTTGCCTTTGTGTCCGGCGCCAGCCGTGGTATCGGTGAAGCGATTGCCAAGCTGCTGGCCCAACAAGGCGCCCACGTGATCGTCTCCAGCCGCAAGCTCGAAGGCTGCCAGCACGTGGCTGACGCGATCATCGCCGACGGCGGCAAGGCGACCGCCATTGCCTGTCATATCGGCGAAATGGAGCAGATCACCCAAGTGTTCGCCGACATCCGCGAACAGTTCGGCCGCCTGGATATCCTGGTCAACAATGCCGCGACCAACCCGCAATTCTGCAACGTGCTGGACACCGACCTGGGCGCATTCCAGAAGACCGTTGACGTGAATATCCGCGGTTACTTCTTCATGTCGGTGGAAGCCGGCAAGCTGATGCGCGACAACGGCGGCGGCAGCATCATCAACGTCGCGTCGATCAACGGAATTTCCCCGGGCGTGTTCCAAGGCATCTACTCGGTGACCAAGGCTGCCGTGATCAATATGACCAAGGTATTCGCCAAGGAGTGCGCGGCGTTTGGCATTCGCTGCAACGCCCTGCTGCCGGGCCTGACCGACACCAAGTTCGCCTCGGCGCTGGTCAAGAACGACGCGATCCTGAAAATGGCCTTGGCGCAGATCCCGCTCAAGCGCGTCGCCGACCCTAGCGAAATGGCCGGTGCGGTGTTGTTCTTGGCCAGTGACGCATCGAGCTACACCACCGGTGTGTCGCTGAATGTGGACGGCGGCTTCCTGTCCTGATCACGCATTCGGCGGTTGCTGGCGAAAGCTCACCGCCAGGCGGTTCCAGCCACTGATGCTGGACACCGCCATGGTCAGGTCCACGAGTTCCTGTTCACTGAACTGCGCGCGCACCGTCGCGTAGAGTTCATCCGAGACGCTTGAAGTCGGCAGCTTCGCTACCGACTCGCTCCAGGCCAAGGCGGCCTTCTCCCGCGCGGTAAAAAACGGCGAATCACGCCACACACACACTGCAAATAAGCGTCGCTCGGTCTCGCCTCGCTGGCGTGCAGCCATCGAGTGCATGTCGGTGCAGAACCCGCAGTGGTTGAGTTGCGACACGCGGATCTTGACCAATTCCAACAACGGCTTTTCGATGGACAGGTCAAAGGTCGCCGCCTCAAGCATCAACATGCCTTTAAGCGCTTGCGGTGAGGCAGTGTAGTAATCCAGACGCGGTTCCATGGGCGGTTCTCGGGCGGGGTAGGTCATCACGTCCCAGCCTAGGGGCCTCACGCCATAAGCTCTATAGCCAATCAAGCGGTTTATGCGCAGACCATTTTGAGTGCGCCACACGAGCGCGTAATCTGGGCGCAGAGTGTGTGCCTCAGGAAAAGATATGGAACTGCACGTAGTCATCAACGGCCGCAAAGACCTGGCTGAACAACTGTACCAGCAGTTGCGTGAAGCCATTGCGTCCGGGCGCCTGGCCGCCGGCGCGCAGCTGCCGCCGAGCCGGTTGCTGGCCGAGCAAATCGGTGTATCACGCAAGACCGTGTCCGACACCTACGCCACCCTCACCTACGAAGGCCTGTTGGTGGGCAAGACTGGCCGTGGCACCTTCGTCAACGCCAACACGCCAGCCACCCAACGCCTGCAAACCGCCACCGACCTGGCCTGCGCCGCCAACCTGAGCAAATGGGCGACGCTGCCCTCCCCCATGCGCCACCCCACGCGCGACAGTACCCTGCGCTATGAATTTATCGGCGGCGCCACCACGCGCAATCAATTCCCGCAGGATGAATGGCGACGCTGTACCCAGGATGCGTTGCGCCGTATCGCCCGTGACAGCGGCTTCTACAGCCAGCCTGAAGGCTTGCCGGCATTGCGCGAAGCGATCGCCGGGCACATCGCCTTTTCCCGTGGGGTGAAAGGCCGTGCCGACGACATCGTGGTCACCAATGGCGCGCAACAGGCGCTGGATTTGATCGCCCGCGTGGTATTGGAACCGGGCACCACAGTGGCCATGGAAGACCCCGGCTACAGCCCGGCGCGCCAGTTGTTCATGGCCATGGGCGCCAACGTTGCCGGCGTGCCCGTTGACGAACAGGGCATTCAGGTCGACAAGATCCCCAATGGCACGCGGCTGATCTACGTGACGCCCTCTCACCAGTTCCCTCTCGGCATGCCCATGAGCCTGTCGCGCCGCGAAGCCTTGCTGGCGCGCGCATTCGAGCTGGGGGCGATTATCATCGAGGACGACTACGACAGCGAATTCCGCTACGCAGGCCGCCCTACCGACTCGCTTCAAAGCATGGACACGCGCGGTATCGTGACCTATGTGGGGACCTTCTCCAAAACCCTGCTGCCGGAGTTGCGCCTGGGTTATGCGGTACTGCCGCCAGCTATTTACGGCGCCGTGCTGAAGGCCAAGCAATTGACCGACCAACACAGCTCCACACTGCCACAATGGGCGCTGGCCAAGTTCATTAGCGAAGGCTACCTGCTCAAGCATATCCGCCGCTGTCACACGGTGTACGCCGGGCGCCGCGAACGCATCCTGCAGCGCCTGGCGGGTGACTTGTCGCCGTGGTTTGAAGCGGTGCCCACTGAAGCGGGGTTTCACATGGCGGCGCTATGTAAGGTGGCGGTGAATATCCCGTTGCTGATGGCGTTGGCGCGGCGGATGGAGGTGGGGCTTTACCCGGTGGATGTGTTCTTCCATGACACACCCGTTCGGCACGGTTTGATCATCGGTTTTGGTGCCATCGAGTTGCTGGACATCGACCCGGCGCTGGACAGGGTGCGCGATATTCTGCAACAGATTGGCTAGCAGGTTTTCCAATGGATTGGTCATTGGTGGCCTGCCGCCTGCGGCGTAGGGTGATGAGGTCTCGATTACTGCGCAAACCTCATCATGAAACCACTGCTCGCTGCCACCCTGATGCTCGCCTCACTCGGCGCCTTTGCCCATGAACCAGTGTACAACCAAGAATCCATCAAGGTGCTGCAAGCGCATGCCTTGACCAATGTGCCAGGCAAGAAAACCATCATGCTCACCGTTGATTACGCGCCGGGCCAGGCCACCGCGCCCCATAGCCACACCGGCACGGCCGTGGCGTATGTGCTGCAAGGCCAGGTTACGTCGCGGGTCAATGATGAGAAGGCGATTACCTACAACGTGGGTGAGTCGTTCTATGAACCGGCCGGTTCGCGGCACTTTGAATCGAGCAATGCCAGCCAGACTGAACCGGCCAAGCTGCTGGTAGTGATGGTGCTGGATGATAAGGCTGAGGTGCTGACGCCGCTTAAACAATAATTCGCCACGTTGCTGAACACGTGTGGGAGCGGGTTCAGCCAATCATTCAGGGGCGTTTGAACTGGCGGCGGAGGTCTTCGATGTGCGCTCGGCAAACGCAACCTTCCAAATGATCATTGACCATGCCCATCGCCTGCATCAGCGCGTACATCGTGGTCGGGCCAACAAAGGTCCAGCCACGTTTCTTCAACGCCTTCGACAACCGTACCGAAGCCGGGGACGTCGGATTACCGGTCCAGTACGCCATGTCCACCACCGCCGGGCGCTCCTCATCACTCGGCTCAAACGCCCATATCCACCGTGCCAGCGAGCCGGTTTCTTCCACCAGCTCACACGCCCTGCGCGCATTGTTAATGGTGGACACAATCTTCGCCCGATTGCGAACAATGCCGGGATCATTCATCAAGCGCTCTATATCCGCCTCGCCGTACTGCGCCACACGGCGAAAATCGAAGCCCTCGAACGCCACTCGAAACTGTTCGCGCTTGCGCAAGATAGTGATCCACGCCATACCCGCCTGAAACCCCTCCAGGCAGATTTTCTCGTACAGCTGGATATCGTCGGCCACCGGCACGCCCCACTCGTGGTCATGGTAACGCGGGTACTCCGCCGCCGCTGTGCGCCAAGTGCAGTGGGTGCGCCCTGTTACATCCGTGGTCAATCCAGGTTCGTCCATCCATCACCTCGCCAATCTTGCCGTGGATGATAAGCGAAAAATTTTCCAACCCGCCAACCGCTCAAGCATCGACCTTACCGACCAACTGGTCAGACCGGGACCTAGGCACCGTCCAATATTTACTTGTGATTTGAAAAAAACCCAGCGTAGACTGGCCGCGCACTGGACTTACCGGTAAGACCACAACAATTAAGCCCTGGAACCACCAGGGCACCGAATAGAGATCCCTCCCATGCTCAGATGGTGCTCGCGTTCGATTTTCCTGCAAGTCGTGATTGGCCTGATGCTCGGCATAGCCTGCGGCCTGGCCCTTCCCGAATTCTCCTCGCAACTCAAACCCCTGGGTGACGGCTTTATCAAGCTGATCAAAATGCTGATTGGCCTGATTGTGTTCTGCGTGGTGGTCAGCGGTATTTCCGGCGCCGGCGACTTGAAGAAAGTTGGGCGCATTGGCCTCAAGTCGGTGATTTACTTTGAAGTGTTGACCACCGTCGCCTTGGTGATCGGCCTGATCATGGCCTTCAGCACCGGAATCGGCCAAGGCGCAAATATCCATCTGGAACAGCTGTCGTCCGCCGGTTTGAACGAACTGGCCGACAAGGGTCAACATATTCGCGGTACCAGCCAGTTCCTGATGGAGCTGATCCCCAATTCGGTGATCGGCGCCTTTGCTGACAACAACGTGCTGCAAGTACTGCTGTTCTCAGTACTATTCGGTAGCGCGCTGAACCTGGTGGGTGAAGCGGCCAGCGGCATCTCGCGGCTGATCAATGAATTGAGCCATGTGATCTTCCGCATCATGGGCATGATCGTGCGCCTGGCGCCGATTGGCGTATTCGGTGCTATCGCGTTCACCACCAGCACCTACGGCCTGGACTCGCTGCAACACCTGGGCAGCCTGGTGGGGCTTTTCTACCTGACCTGCTTTGCCTTCGTGGCGGTGATCCTCGGGCTGGTGATGCGCCTGTCGGGCCTGCGCATGTTGCCACTGCTCAAGTACCTGCGCGAAGAGCTACTGATCGTGATGGGCACCGCGTCGTCCGACGCGGTGTTGCCGCAGATCATGCGTAAACTCGAGCACCTGGGCATTGGCAGCTCCACCGTGGGCCTGGTGATCCCTACCGGCTACTCGTTCAACCTCGACGGTTTTTCCATCTACCTGACCCTGGCCATCGTGTTTATCGCCAACGCCACCGGTACGCCGCTGTCAATGACCGACTTGCTGACCATCCTGCTGGTGTCGCTGATTACCTCCAAAGGCGCGCATGGGATTCCAGGCTCGGCGCTGGTGATCCTGGCAGCGACCCTCACCGCCATCCCGGCGATTCCGGTGGTGGGTCTAGTGCTGGTATTGGCGGTGGACTGGTTCATGGGCATCGGCCGCGCACTGACCAACCTGATCGGCAACTGTGTCGCTACCGTGGCCATTGCCCGCTGGGAAAAAGACATCGATATTCAGCGCGCCAACAAGGTGCTAGACGGTCAGCAGGGCTATGCCTTCCAGGCCAAGAAGCCGGTGTTGCCGGCACATCAGGAGTTCTGACCCATTCTATGCGCGACACAGGTCAAATGTGGGGCTTGCCCCCGATAGCGGCGCATCAGGTCCAGATTGATTAACTGACATAGCGCTTTCGGGAACACACCCGCTCCCACATTTTGGCTGTCGCAGGGTTCACTACAACATTCGCCCCCTCAAGGAGCCATCGACGTGATCAGCACCTCAACCGTCGTCAATTCAGTCGTAGAAAAACTGCGCGCCGCCCTGGCGCGCGGCCAATGGCGGCGTGGCGAAATGCTGCCCGGCCAGCGTGAACTGGCCGAACAGATGGGCATCAGCCGCCCCAGCTTGCGCGAAGCGGTGATCGTGCTGGAAACCCTCGGCCTCGTGCGCTCGATGCCCGGCAAGGGCGTGGTAGTGCTGGAAACCCGTCTCAGCGAAGCGCAATCGACCGACGCTGTGGCCGAGGCCAGCCTCGAAGACATCCTGCAACTGCGCTACACCCTTGAGCCGTTTATCGTCGGCTTGGTCGCCCAAACCATCAGCAGCAAGGAAGTCGGCCAACTGCGTCTGACGCTGATGGACATGCGCGAAGCCCTTGACGCGGGCGACGCCGAAGCGGGCATGAACGCCTACATCGGCTTCCATGAGGCGTTGTTTGCGCTGACCTCCAATCCAATCTTTCAGAACGTGGTGCAACAGACCAGCAACGCCCTCAAGCAAAGCGCTCAGGTACTGCGCAACTCGCCCGAACATTTGGCGCAACGCTTACAGGAAAACGAAGCCGTGGTACGCGCGGTCCGCAATAAAAACAGCGCCCTGGCCAGTGCCGAGATGCGCCGGCACATCCTCCAAGAAGGGCTGCGCATGGGCATTCGCTTGAACATCCCGGACGACCACCTGAGCAGCTGATTTTTTGGAGACCGGCCATGACCGCCCATGCCCTGCAACGCAACCCCATCCTCCCTGCCCTGCGTCGGGTGTCCGGCAAAAAGCCCGCGGTGGATGACATCTACCCACGCTTGTTCGACGCCATCCTCGAACAACGCATCGCCCCCTCCAGCCGGTTTACCGAAGAAAGCCTGGGCGAAATCTTTGGTGTGAGCCGCAGCGTGATTCGCCGGGTATTGGCCAAACTGTCGCACCAGCAAGTGATCATCCTGCGCCCCAACCAGCGCGCCCAAGTGGCGGCGCCGGATGCCCAGCAAACCCGGCAGATTCTGGAAGCGCGGCGTTTGACCGAAATCACCGTGGTGCAGCTGGCCTGTGCCCAGGCCACACCAACGCAGATCCGTCAGTTACGCGAGTTGATCGCCCGGGAACGTGAGTGCATTGAGCGCGACCAGCGCGGGCCGGCGATTCGTCTGTCCGGGGAGTTTCACCTGCAATTGGCCGCGATGGCGCGTAACGTGCCCTTGGCGCAGTTCCTCAACAGCCTGGTGCCATTGACCTCGCTGATCATTGCCCAGTACGAGGCGCAAGCCTGTACGTACTGTGCGTGGCAGGAGCATGTGGCGATTGTGGATGCGCTGGAACAACGCGATGTGAGCAGCGCGATCCGCCTGATGACCCAGCACTTGGATCACCTGGAAGCAAAACTGCTGAAACTCAACTAACGGTCACTACCGCGCCGGTGTTTTGCACCATCAGGTGTCTTCTCGCTTGATCCACTTGGGCACGTTGGGCGCCTGATAACTCAGCACCGCGGCCAGCAAACGCTCGACGTTCGGTTCAACGATAAGCATGTCGCGATGCACAGGCTTTAAAAACGCCTCACTGACAACCGTCTCGAGGAACGTGGCCAGGCCGTCGTAAAAGCCGTTGATATTCAGCAAGGCGCAAGGTTTTGCGTGCTGCCCCAGTTGCGCCCAGGTCCACACCTCAAACAACTCTTCAAACGTACCGATGCCGCCGGGCAACGCGATAAAGCCGTCGGACAGCTCAGCCATCAGCGCCTTGCGCTCATGCATGGAGCTGACGATTCGCAGGTCTTGCAAGCCGCTGTGGGCCAGTTCTTTCTCGGCCAGGAACCCCGGCATCACACCGATCACTTCACCGCCACTGGCCAGCGCGGCGTCGGCCACCGCGCCCATCAAGCCAACCGAGGCACCACCGTAGACCACACCGATACCCGCCTTGGCCAGCGCTTGACCCAGTTGGGCAGCCATTTGCGAATACACCGGCAACCGACCCGGGCTTGAACCCGAGAAAATACAAAGTCGCATACATCCTCGCTTGATCTGGTTGTGTTGGAGCACAGCCGTGATTAAACCACGCTCAGACCTTTGCGTAATGACTGACAGATAAAATGGCCGCCACTCTGCAGAATAGGGTCATTCCATGGAGCCCTCGACGACGAATGACTCTTCCTTTCAGCAAGCCTTACACGCGGATTAATGCCTCTATGAAAACCCTCAGCTTTGCACTGCTCGCCACACTTTTCATTCCAACGCTCACTGCGTATGCGCACGCCGATGACGACGCAATCATCACGCCTGCGCACCCTGTGTGGTTGATTGAGCGTCCCGACACCGACAGCCCGATGCTGACCACCGCACGGACGTTTGGTGACAGCGCTTACGACGACTTCCACACTAAGGCCAGCCTGGAAATCAGCTGTCACCCGCGAAGCCCAACGGCCGGGCTGGCGCTGCAAATAGCGCCGCAAATGCTGGGTTTTGACACTGATCCATTTGAAGGCCCAGACGCCAATGCAAGTGGGCCGCTGCGCATCACCACGGGCACACGCACGGCCATCGAGCTTGCGGTCAATGGCGTTTGGACCTACGCCGGGTCTTTCCAGATCGGCACTATCTATGCGCTCAACAGCCAGGTGCCGCGCGACGAACTGGCCTACTGGGCCAGCGATGCCTCACGGGGCCAGACACTGAAGCTTGTGTTGGCACCCGCCATCGCAGGCGGCAAGCCGCTGACGGCAGTGTTCACATTGCCGGCAAACAACAACGGACTGAAAAAAGCCCTCCAGCCTTGCCTGAATAATGCCAGTGCGGCTGCACGCTAACGTTTGAGGTCGGACCCCGTGTGGCTTGCCTGCGACAGCGGTGGGCCAGCTTGCCCTTCTTTTCACTCAGAGACCGCTATCGCAGCGGCGCGGCTACACGACAAGCCAGCGCCCACAGTTGATCCCGTTGTTTGATAAATCGTGCTCCAACAAAAAGCCCCCGTATCTGACGATACGGGGGCTTTGGTTTTACTGCCTGATCAAGCCGGCTGCAGCACCGACTGACCACTCAACGCCAGGTCCAGCAACTCACGGTTGGCGACCGCGTACATGGCGTAGTCCGTGCCGACGGCGGCACGAATTTCCACCATCATTGCGCGCCAGCGATCGGCCATGTCCTGATGCTGCTCAAGCCACAGGGCCACGCGGGCTTCCATGTCGTGTGGCGCGTCGGCCATTTGCAGTACCGAAATGGTGATCGCTCGTTGCTGCCAGTCCACGTCGTCGCGGAAGGCTTCGCGGGCCGCGGCTTGCCAGTTGTTGGCCACCGGCAGATCGCTGATCTGCTGCAGGTACCACGGCAAGTCGAGGGCGCTGCCGACGGCGAAGTAGGCCTTGGCCACTTCGGCAGCGTCATGCCCGGTCACGTCAGCGGCTTCGATGATCGGCAGCAAGGTGTACAGGTGAGTAGTGCCTGCAACCATGCGCGCCAACAACTCCGGCACACCGGCTTCGGTGTAGGCCTGGTAGCGGTTCTGCCAGCCTTCGCGGGTCGGACCTTCCAGAAGTTCGTCAAGCTTAAGACCCAACGCCGCAAGGTGCGGACCGAAGTGCGCGGTGTCACGGCCAGCGTCCTGCTCGTTGCGACGGCTGCGCAGGAACCAGCGCGTAGCGCGGCGGCCCAGACGCATCAGCTCGTCCATCAGCTCCAGTTGCACGTCGGCGGAGACCAGGTGGTCCAGGGCTTCAATCTGACGGAACCAGTGCGGGAGATGGAAGATGTCACGCACGATCACATACGCGCCCGCTACGTTCGCCGGGCTCATGCCGGTCGACTCTTTGAGTCGCTGCACGAACGTGATGCCCATGTGGTTGACCAGGTCGTTGGCGATCTGGGTGCTGACGATCTCACGCTTGAGGCGGTGGCGACGCATGGCTTCGCCGAACTTGGCCACCAGGCTCGGCGGGAACGCGGTCTCCATGTCGCGGGTCAGGTAGTCGTCATCCGGCACCTGCGACTTGAGCAAGGCTTCCTTGAGGTCGATCTTGCTGTACGAGATCAGCACCGACAGTTCCGGACGGGTCAGGCCCTTGCCAGTAGAGGCACGCTCGGTGAGCTGCTCCTCGGTCGGCAGGTACTCAATGGCGCGGTCCAGTTTGCCACGGCCTTCCAGGTCGCTCATCAGGCGCTTGTACTCGGCGGCACGCTCATAGGCCTTGCGCGCGGCCAGGGACAACGCCTGGGTCTGCTTGTAGTTGTTGCCCAACACCAGATGGCCGACTTCGTCGGTCATGCTCGCCAGCAGTTGGTTGCGCTGCTTGTCGGTCATGTCACCGGCCTGCACCACTTCATTGAGCAGGATCTTGATGTTTACTTCGTGGTCGGAGCAGTCCACGCCACCGGCGTTGTCGATGAAGTCGGTGTTGGAACCGCCACCATTGAGGCCGAATTCCACACGACCCAGCTGGGTCATGCCGAGGTTACCGCCCTCGCCCACGACCTTGCAGCGCAGCTCGTTGCCGTTGACGCGCAACGCGTCGTTGGCCTTGTCGCCCACGTCGGCATGGCTTTCGGTGCTGGCCTTGACGTAAGTACCGATGCCGCCGTTCCACAACAGGTCCACTGGTGCCTTGAGCAAGGCGTTCAGCAGTTCGGTCGGGGTCAGCTTATCGGCCCGGATATCGAAGCGCTCTTTCATCTGTGGTGAGATGGCAATGCTCTTCGCGCTGCGCGAGAAGATGCCGCCGCCTTCAGACATGATGCTGGTGTCATAGTCGGTCCATGCCGAACGCGGCAGCTCGAACATGCGCTGGCGCTCGACGAAGCTGGTCGCCGGGTTCGGGTTTGGATCGATGAAGATGTGCAGGTGGTTAAAGGCCGCGACCAGTTGCAGCTTGTCGGACATGAGCAAGCCGTTACCGAACACGTCACCGGCCATATCGCCGACGCCCACCACGGTGATGCTGTCTTCCTGCACGTTGATGCCGCGCTCACGGAAGTGACGCTGCACACCGACCCACGCGCCCTTGGCAGTGATGCCCATTTTCTTGTGGTCGTAACCGGCGGAACCACCGGAAGCGAACGCGTCGCCCAGCCAGAAGCCGTAGTCGATGGCGATGCCGTTGGCGATGTCGGAGAAGGTCGCCGTGCCCTTGTCCGCTGCGACTACCAGGTAGGGGTCATCGTCGTCATGGCGCACGACGTTGGCCGGTGGCACCAGGGCGCCGTCTTTGAGGTTGTCGGTAATGTCCAACAGGCCGGAAATGAAGATGCGGTAGCAGGCGATGCCCTCGGCCGCGATCTCGTCGCGGGTGCCGCCCAATGGCAGGCGACGCGGCAGGAAGCCGCCTTTGGCGCCCACAGGCACGATCACCGAGTTTTTCACTTGCTGGGCTTTTACCAGGCCGAGCACTTCGGTACGGAAATCTTCTTCACGGTCTGACCAGCGCAGGCCACCACGCGCCACGTTGCCGAAGCGCAGGTGCACGCCTTCAACACGCGGCGAGTAAACGAAGATTTCAAACTTCGGCACCGGCTTAGGCAGCTCAGGAATCGCGCGCGGGTCGAACTTGAAGCTGAAGTACGACTTGTTCTGGCCGTTGGCATCGGTCTGGTAGAAGTTGGTACGCAGTGTGGCCTTGATCAGGTCCAGGTAGCGACGCAGGATGCGGTCTTCGTTGAGCACCTGAACGTCGTCCAGGGCGGTGAGGATCGCTTGTTCCAGGCGTTGCTGCTTGTCTTCCAGGTCATCGGCGGTGAGCTTGCGCGCCAGGTAGAAGCGGGTCTTGAACAACCGGGTCAACTCGCGAGCGATGTCGGTGTGGTTGTTCAGGGTGCTGGCGATATAACCCAGGTCAAAGCCCAGGCGGATCTGCTTCAGATAACGCGCGTAAGCACGCAGCAGCGCCACGTCGCGCCATGGCAGGCCGGCGGTCAGTACCAGACGGTTAAACGCATCGTTCTCGGCATCGCCGTGGACGATGTGCACGAACGCATCTTGCAGAGTGTCGTTGAGCTGCTGGATGTCCAGGTTCACGCCTTCGGCGGCGATGAACGCGAAATCATGAATCCAGAACTCGCGCCCATTGGCGTGACGCAGGCGGTACGGGAATTCACCCAGCACGCGCAGGCCGAGGTTTTCCAGAATCGGCAGCACGTCGGACAGTGCCAGCGGCGTGTCGGCGTGGTAGAGCTTGCAATGCAGCTCGCGCTGGCCGGAGATCTGACCCAGCGGCTGGTAGAAGCTCATCACCAGAGGGTTGGTTTCGGTCAGGCTGTTGAGGTGTTGCATGTCGACCACGGCCGAGTGCGCGGCAAAACGCTCGCGGTAGCCGGCCGGGAAGCCTTTCGGGAAGTCTGCCAGCACGTTGGTGCCGTGGGCTTCGCCGAAGCTTTCAACCACAAGGCTGGAGTAGTCGTCCTGCCAGCTGCGGCAAGCCTGCACCACTTCTTTTTCCAGCTGCAGCGTGTCGATGTCCAGGCGGTTCTTGGGGTCAACCCGCAGAATCAGCTGCACACGGGCCAGCACGGACTCGGAGAAGAAGGTCCAGAATTCGCAATCCGAGGCTTTCAGGCGATCCATCAGCACTTGCTGGATCTTCTGGCGCACTTCGGTGGAATAGATGTCGCGCGGCACGTAGGCCAGGCAGTAGCAGAAACGACCGTACGGGTCTTTGCGCAGGAACACGCGAATCTTGTTGCGCTCCTGGATCTGCACGATCGACATCACGGTGCTGAACAACTCGTCGACCGGGGTCTGGAACAGGTCATCACGCGGCAGTACTTCAACCACCTGGGCAAGCTCTTTGCCCAAGTGAGCTTTAGGCTGGAAGCCTGAACGACGTTCGATTTCCGCCACTTTGCGACGGATATACGGAATCACCCGCACGCTTTCGCCGTACACCGAAGAGGTGTAGAGGCCCATGAAGCGGTGTTCTTTGATGACTTTGCCGTCGGCGCTGATCTCGCGGATCGACACATAGTCAGGATAAGCCGGGCGATGCACGCGGCTTGGGTGCGCGGCTTTGGCGAACGACAGCACAGCCGGCTCGTTCAGGTAGGCCACGGCGTAGTCTTCGATGCGCAGGTCCTCGGCAGTGAGGCCGGCACGCAGCAGCTTGGTCAGACCGAGGAAGGAATTGGCGTCATATTCGATATGGCCGCCGTCCTTGTCGTCACGTACCACGAATTCTTCATAGCCGAGGAAGGTGAAGTGGTTGCCCACCAGCCATTCCAGGAAGTTCTTGATCTCGGCTTTTTCTTCGCCGTCGATGCTGAACTGGCTCGCGTCGATGCCGTCCAGCAGTTCCTGGACCTTGGCCTTCATCGGTTCGAAATCAGCCACGGCCACGCGCACTTCGCCGAGCACCTGCTCAAGCTCTTTGCTCAGCACGCTCAGTTCGGCGGCATTAGCGCAGCGATCGATTTCCAGGTACATCAGCGATTCTTGCTGGATGCCTTCGCCCTGGGTGCCTTTGGGCAGGACTTCCAGCAGTTCGCCTTTCTTGCCGCGACGTACGCTGAGCACGGTGGTTTGCAAGGTATGAATGCTGTAGCCACGGCGGTTCAGCTCGGTACGCACCGAGTCCACCAGGAAGGGCAGGTCATGGTGCAGCACTTCGACCGCGGTGTGGGTCGACTGCCAGCCGTGACGTTCGTAATCGGGGTTATAGACCCGTACTTGCGATTGGGTGTGATCAAAGCGCTCAAGCAGGCGCCAGGCAGACAAGGTGCAACCGGCCAGGTCGGACAGGCGACGTTGGGTCAGTTCGTCCAGGGAAATAATGCCGAAAAATTGTTCAGCGAACAGCGCCACTTGTGGCAGTGCCTGTTCACTGATGTGCTGCGCCAGTGCCGCTTGCAGTTGATGCTGGAAGTCGGCCTTGCTGGCTGCGGTGAAGAACGCCATCTGTGGTACTCCGCTTGGGCTTGTTATTGATGGAAGCGTCGCGTGTTATCCCCTTGCGGGGAGACCGTCAGCGCTGTTCGTCGATACGGGTCAATAAGTACCATAAACGAATCAGGGTGACAGGTGGGTGAAGCTGGACAAGACAATGAGGTCACATACAACTTCCATAAGATGTGCGCGATGTAGGGCGACGGTACGACGGGCAGGTCAGACTCCCGGCACAGGGCACATCCGTTGCGCAGCTTAACGAGTGTAGGAAGACAGCTGCTTGCGATGCTGCGACATATTCGGTCATCGGCACGCAGGCTTGGGGTTGCGACTTGAGCAACCCAGTTTTTTCCGCAGAAAAACCGGCGAATTTCAAGCCTGCGAGTACCGAAAATGACTGGTATTGCCCATCAGGTCATGCATTGGGTCTGACATACGATGCAGCACAAAATTCGCCGCAATGGCACAATTGCCTCGCTGTGCCCTCCCCCAGACAGGATTTCTCATGCTGCAACTGAACACTGACGCACTGATGGCCACCCCGTGCGACGACGAAGAAGACAACATGGCCATGCTCTGCTGTCACGGTAAGAACGGCGAGATGTTCATGCTCACCCGTTACCCGGATGAAGATGAGGTTGAGCTCACTTGGGATTACGAGCCGTCGACCTTGGATGGGCTGAAGGTCACCTTGAGTGACACCACACTGCTGATCGAGCTGGCAGCGGGCGATGCGGATGCGTTGGGGGGCAAGGATCAGCTTCAGATTACCCATGCCACCGCTGTGTCGGACTTGGCTGAGGTTGAAGAAACTTTGCAGAATATTCTCAAGGGCACGGGGACGTTCACCCGCGCATGACGCCTTGTGGCGAGCCTGCTCGCCACAGAGAAAGCTCACTGCCACAGGAAGCACGCGCAATCAGCCTATTTTGTGCAGCCCACACAATATTCCTACAAGTTTTCCAAAAAATACCCCGCGCGCCGTTAGTCGCTACACCCCTCGATGCATTAAAGTAAGCCCCCCAGGCCCGGTGTTTTTTCTCAACGCCCGGCCAATCTCTCCAGGAACCGTCATCGATGGAACATCGTGAAGCGCTGCTCGCGCTGCGAACTTTTCTTTCTACGCAGATTCTCGGCCAGGAAAAACTCATCGATCGCCTGCTGATCGCGCTGCTCGCCGACGGCCACATGCTGGTCGAAGGCGCACCAGGGCTGGCCAAGACCAAGGCCATCAAAGAGTTGGCCGAAGGCATTGAAGCGCAGTTCCATCGTATCCAGTTCACCCCCGACCTGTTGCCCGCCGACATCACCGGCACCGAGATCTATCGCCCGGAAACCGGCAGCTTCGTATTCCAACAAGGGCCGATCTTCCACAACCTGGTGCTGGCGGACGAAATCAACCGCGCACCAGCCAAGGTGCAGTCGGCATTGCTCGAAGCCATGGCCGAACGCCAGGTCAGCGTCGGACGCAGTACTTACGAGTTGTCGCCGCTGTTTCTGGTGATGGCCACGCAGAACCCCATCGAGCAGGAAGGCACCTATCCGCTGCCCGAAGCCCAGCTCGACCGCTTCCTGATGCACGTCAAGATCGGCTTCCCCGACGCCGCCGTCGAACGGCGCATCCTGCAACAGGCCCGTGGCGAAGCGCTCAACGGCGAAACCAAGCCCGAGCGCCGCGTCAGCCAGCAGGCCATCTTTGCGGCGCGCAAGGAAATCCTCGGTTTGTACATGGCCGACGCGGTGGAGGAGTACTTGGTTCAGTTGGTAATGGCCACGCGCACCCCGGCCAAGTTCGACCCGGAGATGGCCGAGTGGATCGCCTACGGCGCCAGTCCACGCGGCTCCATTGCCCTAGACCGTTGCGCCCGCGCCCACGCCTGGCTGGCCGGTCGCGACTTTGTGAGCCCGGAAGACATCCAGGCGGTGCTGTTCGACGTGCTGCGCCACCGCATCATTCTGTCATTTGAGGCCGAAGCCGCCGGTATTGACCAGGACCGCGTGGTGCAACGCATTCTCGACGTCGTTGCCGTCGCTTGAACCCCATGAACGCAAGCGATGGAATCCGCGTCACCCTCAGCGAATTGATTGAGATGCGCCACCGCGTGCGCGAAGTGCAGCTGTTTTCCACGCCGAGCCAGCGCAGCCCGCTGATTGGCTTGCACCACTCCAAGTTGCGCGGTCGTGGTGTGGATTTCGACCAGGTGCGCGTGTACCAGGCTGGCGACGATGTGCGCACCATTGACTGGCGCGTGACGGCACGCACCCAGGAGCCGCACACCAAGCTGTTCCACGAAGAACGCGAGCGGCCGATTTTCATCATGGTGGAGCAAAGCTGCCGGCTGTTTTTCGGCTCCGGCCAGATGTTCAAGTCGGTGCTCGCCGCGCAAGCCGCCAGCCTGATCGGTTGGGCGGCGCTGGGGCATAACGACCGGGTCGGGGGGCTGGTGTTTGGCGACAACGAGCACTACGAAATCAAGCCTCGGCGCAGCAAGCAAAGCCTGCTGCAACTGCTCAACCGCCTGGTGCGTGTCAACGAGAGCCTGAATACCGAGAGCCGCCCCGAAGCCGATGCCCTGGGCATGGCGCTGCGCCGTGGCCGTGAAGTGCTGCGCCCTGGCAGCCTGGTGATCGTGATTTGCGACGAGCGCGCGCTGACCGAAGGCGCCGAGCAACAACTGAGCTTGCTGTCGCGACATTGCGACCTGCTGCTGTTGCCAATTTCCGACCCGCTGGACCACGCACTGCCCGCGGCCGGGCTATTACGTTTCGCGGAAAGAGGCGCGCAGTTGGAACTGGACACGCTGAGTTTCGACTTGCGCCAAGCCTACAAGGCCCAGGCCGAAGCGCGCATCGCCCGCTGGGAATTGCTCGCGCAGAAACTGCGGATCCTGCTGATGCCATTGAGCACACAAAGCGAAATGGTCGAGCAACTGCGCGAATACCTCAACCCGCAACGCCCGGTTAAAAAGCAATGAGCAGCCTCGACCAACTGCAACCGCTGATCGCCCCGCCGCCCATCGGCTTCTGGCCGCCTGCGCCGGGTTGGTGGCTGTTGCTGCTGATGATTGCGCTGCTCAGCTGGGGCTTGTGGTCCTTACGACGCTTCCTGCCCACGCGCCGCCCCGTGGCTCGTGCCGAACAACCGTTGGATCCGCTGCGCATCGCCGCCCTGGCCGAACTGGCCTTGATGCCCAAACCTTACGACGGTGCACCCGCCGGCGCCTGGCTGCAACAAGTCAATGGCCTGCTCAAACGCCTGTGCCGAAACGACTACCCCTACAGCCAGAGCCACACCCTCAATGGGCGTAAATGGCTGGCGTTCCTCGACAACCGTTGCCCGGCCGCCGGCCTCACGCGCTGGATGGTGCTGGTCGAAGGCGCCTACAAACCCGAATGCAAACTCGACGACAAAGCCATCGCTGGTCTGACCCAAGCCGTCGACACCTGGATTCGCAAGCATGTTTGAGTTCGCCTGGCCGTGGATCTTCGCCCTGTTGCCATTGCCCTGGTTGATGCGGCTTATCTTGCCGGTGGCCGACAGCGGTGAGCCAGCGTTAAAAGTCAGCTACCTCGCCGACCTCGAAGGCTTGGCCCGACGGCGCGCGCGCGTCAACCTGCCTGGATGGCGTCAGCAGGCACCCTTTGTGGTGTTGTGGCTGCTGCTACTCACCGCGGCGGCCCGCCCGGAATGGCTCGGCGAACCCTTGCCGATTGCCGCCAGTGGCCGCGATTTGCTGGTCGCCGTGGACGTCTCCGGCTCCATGGACTTCCCCGACATGCACTGGCAGGACGAAGACGTCAGCCGCCTGAGCCTGGTGCAACACCTGCTCGGCGACTTTTTGGAAAGCCGTGAAGGCGACCGCGTCGGCCTGATCCTGTTTGGCAGCCAGGCCTACCTGCAAGCCCCGCTGACCTTCGACCGGCGCACCGTGCGCAGTTGGCTGGACGAAGCGCGCATCGGCATTGCGGGCAAGAACACCGCCATCGGCGATGCAATTGGCCTGGCCCTGAAACGCCTGCGTCAGCGCCCGGCACAAAGCCGCGTACTGATCCTGGTCACCGACGGCGCCAACAACGCCGGGCGGATCGACCCACTGACTGCCGCACGCCTGGCCGCTGAAGAAGGTGTAAAGATCTACCCGATCGGCATTGGCGCCGATCCGGAGCAAACCGGTTCCCTGGGCATTCTTGGCGTCAACCCGAGCCTGGACCTCGACGAACCGGCCTTGAAAGCCCTCGCGGGCGCCACCGGCGGCCGCTACTTCCGGGCCCGCGACGGCGACGAATTGCAGAAGATCAAGCAAACCCTCGACCAGCTTGAACCCGTAGCCCAGCAACCGACCCAAGCCCGCCCGGCGCAGGCGCTGTACAGCGCGCCATTGGCCCTCGCGCTGATCCTGAGCATGTTGCTGGTGATCCAGGAACGCTGGCCCAACAACGCGCTGCAGCGCTTGTTTAACAAACTCTCGACCCAGGGCAACTTCCTGCAACAGCACCCTGAATGGCGTCAGCGCCTCAAACGCCTGCGTTTGCGGAGGCGTCGATGATCGACCTGTGGCCGCACTGGTTCCGTCCTTGGTGGCTGTTGCTGTTGCCGCTGCTCGGCTGGCTGCTGTGGCAGCTGTGGCATCGGCAAAAGCGTGCCGGGCGCTGGCAGATGATTTTGCCGCCGGCCTTTCACGCGGTGTTGCTCAGTGGCGGCAGTGGTCGCGAAAGCAAATCGCCATGGGTGGTGCTCGGCATCGCCTGGCTGCTGGCCGTGCTGGCCTTGCTCGGCCCCAGTTGGCAGCGCGTGGAGCAATCCAGCCAGAAACCCGCCGACCCGCTGGTGGTGCTGCTGGAACTGACCCCGGAGATGCTCGCCACCGACAGCCCGCCCAATCGCCTGGAGCAGGCACGACGCAAGCTGTATGACTTGCTGCAAGCGCGCGCCGACGCACCGACCGCCATCATCGTGTATGCCGGCAGCGCCCACACGCTGGTGCCGCTGTCGGATGACCTGGCCACCAGCCGAAACCTGCTCGAAGCCCTGCGCCCCTCGATCATGCCCGAGCCCGGCCATCGCGCCGACCTCGCCGTGGAGAAAGCCCTGGGCTTGCTTAAGCAAGGCGGCCTCGGCCAGGGGCGCTTGTTGCTGGTCGGCTCCTCGCTGTCGAAACAGGAACGCCAGGGCATCCGCCTGCAGTTGCAAGGCGCGCAGGCGCCGACCTTGTCGATCCTCGGTATCGGCAGCCGCGAAGGCACACCGGTGACCCAGGAAAGCGGCGAGTTCCTCAAGGACGAACAGGGCGCGATCCTGGTGCCACGCCTCGACAGCCCGACCCTCAAGGCCTTCGCCAGCGAAATGGGCGGCCGCTACCGCTCCGCGCGCCTGGACGACAAGGACTTGCGCCAACTCAACCTGCTCGATGGCCCGCAAACCCTGCGCAACGACGGCCAACTGCTGCACCTCGACAGTTGGGCCGACCAGGGTTATTGGCTACTGCTGCCGCTGTTGCTGCTCGCCGCCTGCGCCGGGCGCCGGGGCTGGCTGTTCTGCCTGCCGTTGCTGCTATTGGGCGCGCCGCAGCCCAGCTATGCCTTCGACTTCCAAGACCTGTGGCTGCGTCCCGATCAGCAGGGCCAGTACCTGCTGAAGAAAAAGCGCCCGGCCGAGGCCGCCGAACACTTCGAAAACCCGCAGTGGCAAGGCGTTGCCCTGTATGAGGCGGGCAATTACGCCGAGGCGATCAAGCGCTTTGCGCTGAGCAATGACGCCTATTCCCACTACAATCGCGGCAATGCCCTGGCCAAGTCCGGCGAACTGGAAGCCGCCATCGACGCCTACGAACAGGCACTGGAAGCCCAGCCCGACCTGCAACCGGCGCTGAAAAACAAAGCCTTGGTGGAAAGCCTGATGCAGCAACAAGCTCAGCCTGACCCCGCCAAACCCGAAAAAAACGAGGATGACGAAACCACCCAACCCGGCCAAACTGCGCAACCGGGCACGAGCGGGCAAAGTGCTTCGGGCGGCGAACACTCGTCCCAAGGCCAGGGCGAGGCCAGCACGAGCGATACTCAAACCGGCGGCACGCCCAAAGCCGGCAGCAACGACGTACCGGGCAGCGAACTGGGCGATGAACACACCACCACCCCGCCGCTGCGCCCCGCCGATGCGAACATTGACGGCGAGCACCGCCAAGCGTTGGAGCAATGGCTGCAGGAGATCCCGGACAACCCCGGCGAACTGCTGCGGCGCAAATTCTGGTACGAACAGCAACAACATCAGGACAAGACTCGATGAGCCGCCGCACCACCCTTTTGCTCCTGCTCGCGTTAACGGCAGGCCACGCCCAGGCGGCGAACCTGGCCGCCAGCGTCGACCGCAGCCGCCTCAATTCCGGGGAAACGGTGGAGCTGACGGTGCAATCCAGCGACGTCACGCAGTTCGGCAAACCCGACCTGTCGCCCCTGGATGCGCAATTCGAAGTCAGCGGCACACGCCAGATCAACCAACTCACCACCCTGGGCGGCGATAACCACGCTACCACGCGCTGGATCATTACCCTGCTGCCCAAGGAAAACGGCACCGTGGTGATTCCACCGCTGCAAGTGGGCGAGCTCAAGACCCAGCCCATCAGCCTGCAAGTGGTTGAAACCGCCAGCCAGAACACCAGCGCCGAACTGGCGCCGGTGTTCATCGAAAGCAACCTCGACCAGACCAGCGTGTACGTGCAGGCCCAGGTATTGTTGACCGTGCGCGTGTACCACTCGGTTTCGCTGTACGACGACAGCAGCCTCACGCCGCTGCAGATTCCCGATGCACGCATCGAGCAGTTGGGCGAGTCGCGCACCTACGAAAAAGTCATCAACAGCATTCGCCATGGCGTGATCGAAACCCGCTACGCGATCTACCCGCAGCACAGCGGCGCCTTGGTGATTCCGGCACAAACCTTCAGCGCTACGCTGGTGGAATCGCGCCCGCCCCAGGAGAACACGCTGCAGGGCACCAAGCCGGGCAAGCTGATCCACGTCAGCTCCGCCGAGCTGCCACTGATCGTCAAGCCCAAGCCGGCAATGTACCCCGCCGACGCCCCTTGGATACCGGCACGCAGCCTGACCCTGACGCAAGCCTGGAACCCGGAGCCTGAGCACGTACAAGTCGGCGACTCGTTGACCCGCAGCCTCACAGTCAAGGCCGAAGGCCTGTCCAGCGCGCAACTGCCGGCCCTGCCCAGCACCGACATCAACGGCCTGCGCCGCTACCCCGACCAGCCGGTGCTCGCCAACCAGAACAACGACCACGGCCTGACGGGCAGCCGCGAAGACCGCGAAGCCTTGGTGCCGACCCGCGCCGGCGCCGTCGAACTGCCGGCCGTGGAAGTGGTGTGGTGGAACACCCACGAAGACCACCTCGAACGCACCACCCTGCCCGCGCGCACCCTGCAAGTGGCGACCAACCCGAGCCTGGTGGTGGACACCCCCGCCACGCCAACCGTGATTACAGCACCGGACGATGACCGCCTGTGGCTGTGGCAACTGAGCACGCTGATCTTCGCCTGTACCACGCTGCTGGGCTTTGGCCTGTGGTGGCGTGCGCGCCGGCAACCGGCCGTGCAGCGCGCCGCGCAGACTGGCCCGAGCCCGCGCAGCCTGCTCGACGACCTCAAGCGCGCCACCCAGGCCAACGACCCGCAAGCCACGCGCCAGGCCCTGGACGCCTGGGCGCGGCAACAGCCGGAAACATTGGCGGACATGGCGGCGCGGTTTGTGCCGTTGTCGGATGCGCTGGATGGATTGAATGGCGCGCTGTATAGCGAGAGTGGGCATTTCTGGTTGGGTGAAGACCTGTGGCGTGCGGTCAAGGCCATTCCGGTTGCCGAGCGCGTACAGGACCCGGCGACGGATACCACCAGCTTGCCGCCGTTGTATCCGAAATAATCGTGGGGTTGCGGTCCAGATTGCGAAAACGCCTGAAAATCGCACTGCACTTTGGATCCATCGGATGTTAATATGCCACCATCTGGCCGGGCTTGAAGGTTCAAGGGCTGAGCTTTGCTCAGCGTCGGCAGGTTCGATTCCTGCTCCCGGCCGCCCAATTCAGGAGAGCTCATGAGTTACCGGGTCACGCTTCAATGGGGGTTTGCGATTGAGATGACCTCCTCAGGCCTGGCGACGCTGAGTAACTCCAACCTGCTGTTCAACCAAAGAGGCGGCAAGCGTTTTCTTAGAAGCATCGGCGGGCGCATCAGAACGAGTTACGCGCCTGTTGTGCTCGAGCCTACGGATGTTTTTTATGCGACGTTAAAAAAGTTGCAGACAACATTGAACTTCAGCGGCAAGAAACTTCCGTATGATCTCGAGTCTCTCCGGACCGATATGCCGGGGCGGCTCAACATCAATTTCCACCTATTCGGCAAACTTCTATTTCTCAACTTCATCCTGTCTGAATTTGAAATTGCGGGTGGCTGCGATTTCAGCGAACTTCAGAAAGTCGAGAACTACCCCGATCTTGAAAAGTTGTTTCGCTACGTATTAGCGATTGCCAGTACCTACGACCATCGTGCAGAACCCCTGGGCAACCTCCCCAGGTACTACCCCGCCATTCGTATCGTGTCTTTAGAGGATGACCCGGCTGATTGGCGTCGCCGGATGGCCGTCTTGGTGTCAAGACACCCACTGATGCTGGATCGCGTAGCGGACACCGTGCTGGAGAAAAACGACCCTCATCAGGTAGATCAGTCGTTATTACTGATTGATAAGCAGGGCGTCGTTGCTTATGTGCCTGCCTACGCATCGGCTGCGGCAGCTGGAAATTTGCAACGCTTCGCCAATGCCATCGCCATGCTCGAGTTTGCGGTTATGCTGCAGTTCCAACTGAAAAAACGCGTAGCGCTGCCCGAGGACGCCCTACGGCTGATCACCTCACCGCATGCCGCAATTGCCGACAGCGTCTCTGCGCAAAAGGCTTGGGAACTGGTTAATGCCGAATTCAAGCTTGTGAACGAATTAGAACATGCACCTCAAAAAGGACCTGAGATGGCGTCGCAACGATTACTAATAGTGACTGTTACTTCCGTAGAGAGCCGAGCTGTTCTATCAGCCTTCGCGACAAAAACCGGCCAACTCGCAAGAAATCATAAAGTCGACAAACATGTTTACAAGCAACTGGGTGTCGTCGCCGGGTTTGAGTGTTTTTTAGCGACCTCTGACATGGGTTCAGGCGGTGCAAGTGGCTCGCAAATGTCAATCCAGAAAGCGATCAGCGAAATCAAACCAGAGACCGTCATCATGGTCGGCATCGCGTTTGGCATCGATGATACTCAATACGCCATTGGAGACATTCTCGTCGCCAAGCAGTTACAGATGTATGACCTGCAACGCGTGAGCAAGGACGGCAACATCACCCTGCGCGGTGACAAGGCCTCAGCATCCTCTGCACCGCTAAACTGGTTACGTAATGCCGAAATGACTTGGCCCGAAGACTCCGGAAAAGTTAAGGCCGGCCTGATGTTGAGCGGCGATAAATTAATCGACAACTTGAATTATCGGACAGCACTCACCACTCTCGCACCGGAAGCCCTGGGAGGCGAAATGGAGGGCGCAGGGCTGTATGTAGCTTGCCAAGAGGCTCGAGTAGATTGGCTGTTGATCAAAGCCATTTGCGATTGGGCAGATGGCGATAAGGGCGACAATAAAACAGTTAATCAGCAGATTGCGGCAACAGCGGCAGCTAACTTTGTTGTACACATGCTCAGCTCCACTGCTTGAGACCGACGCACACGGCCTGATCGACATGCATTGTTAAAGGCCAGCAATCCATATCTCTTTAATTTGCGGGAAGTTTCCTAGACAATCCTTCAGCCTTGCGCCTGCTCAGTCCATTGGCTAGCCTTCGCTCCGTCGCTGCATATCAGCGATCAGGGGTGAGATCCTGTGATGTGATTAGGTGCCAAGTGCCACAACCGCGAGCAACATGCTCTATGGCGGCTGTGTGCGGGCAGACTTCGGTCTGACCGGGTGCTCCTGACCGGCAATCTCACCCCGCACATAGCTGCCACCTTTTGACGAGTGAGATCGGCAAAAGAATGGCTCCAGACCTTTCAGGAGTTTCATTCATGAACAAAATCGTCCCAGACCCACCCCGCTTCACCCCCGACCGCGAAATCTTCGAGCGCGCCCTGAGCCACTACCTACAACCCGACTCACCGCCGGCTTTCTCCGCACATCACGACCTCAGCTTCGAAGACGCTCTCGCCCAACTCTGCGACCTGTTGCGCTGCGCAGCCGCCACCGCAGCTGCCTCCTCCCAAGGGCTGTCCGCCGACCAACACCACCTGGCCGGCGCCACCGAGCACTTGATCAACAGCGCCAGAACCCTCGCCGAGCGCGCGCTGGACTGCCTGCACGCCGCATAACCCCTGTGGGCGCTGGCTTGCCTGCGATGGCATCACCTCGGTGTGACTGAAAGACCGAGGTGCCTGTATCGCAGGCAAGCCAGCTCCCCCATTTGATCTGGCTCGTCCGCGGGCACTGTGTGGGCTTTTACAGGTAAACTCCCCTCCTTTTCATCTTCTCCACGGAGTTCGCCTTGCGTCTGTTTCACACCTCCGACTGGCACCTTGGCCAAAACCTGCATGGCCAGGAACGCGACTTCGAACACGCCTGTTTTCTCGAGTGGCTGCTGGGCCAACTAAAAGCCGAGCAGCCAGATGCGCTGCTGATCGCGGGCGATATCTTCGACACGGTCAACCCGCCGCTCAAGGCCCAGGAGCGTCTGTATGACTTCATCATCAGCGCCCACGAACAAAACCCGACACTCACGATTGTGATGATCGCCGGCAACCACGACTCCGGTTCACGTATCGAGCTGCCGGCGCCACTGATGCGCCGCCTGCGCACGCATGCCTTGGGCCGCGTACTGTGGCTGGATGACGGCCAACTGGATGTCGATCGTTTGCTGATTCCGTTGCCCGACGCCAAAGGCAAAATCGCCGCGTGGTGCCTGGCGCTGCCATTCTTGCGCCCGGCGGAAGTCACCGGCGCGCACTTGGGGGATGATTACCTGCGCGGCATCGGCCAAGTGCATGAGTGGCTGATCGCCGCCGCCAACGCCAAGCGCAAAAAGGGCCAGGCGCTGATTGCCATCAGCCATGCGCATATGGCGGGTGGCTCGGTATCGGAAGACTCCGAGCGCAGCCTGATCATCGGCAATGCCGAGGCGCTGCCCGCCAGCCTGTTCGATAACAGCGTGAGTTATGTGGCCCTCGGCCATTTGCACAAGCCGCAGCGCGTGAATGGCGAGGACAGGATTCGCTACAGTGGCTCGCCGATTCCCTTGTCGTTTTCCGAAATCGGCTACAAACATCAGATTCTCGATGTGACCTTTCAGGGCCAACGCCTGGTGAATGTCGAGCCGCGCCTGATCCCGCGTTCGGTCAACCTGCAACGCCTGGAAGCCGCGCCGCTGGCGGATATCCTAAAGCAGTTGGCGGATCTGCCCGACATCGACCTGCTCGCCGAAACCCAACGCCACCCATGGCTGGAAGTGCGCGTGCGCCTCGACGAACCGCAGCCGGACCTGCGCCAGCAAATCGAAGCCGCCCTGCAAGGCAAAGCCGTGCGCCTGGTGCGCATCGCCGCCGAATACGCGGGTAACCGCGGCAGCGACAACACGGACGACGAGCGCCTGATCGAACTCGACCAGCTCACGCCCCAGGAGCTGTTCAGCCGCGCCTGGCAGGACAGCTACGGCAGCGAAGTGGATGAACAGACGTTGAAGGATTTCGCCGTGCTGCTCCAGGAAGTGCAACAGGAGGGCGAACAACCATGAAGATCCTCGCCATCCGCCTGAAAAACCTCGCCTCCCTGGCGGGCCCGTTTGAAATCGACTTCACCGCCGAGCCGCTGGCCAGCGCCGGGTTGTTCGCCATCACCGGGCCGACCGGCGCGGGTAAAAGCACCCTGCTCGATGCCTTGTGCCTGGCGCTGTTTGGCGCAGTACCGCGCTTGGGCGATACCGGCCAGGCGAAGATGCCGGATGCCGATAGCGATATTTCCATCGGCGACCCGCGCACGCTGCTGCGGCGCGGCACCGGCGGCGGTTATGCCGAGGTGGATTTTGTCGGCGTCAGTGGCCGCCGCTACCGTGCACGCTGGGAGGCCAACCGCGCGCGCGACAAGGCCAGCGGCAAGTTGCAGAACAGCAGGCAAAGCCTGATCGACCTCGACAGCGACCAACTGCTGGCCAGCCAGAAGACCGAATACAAAACCCAGCTGGAACTCGCGCTGGGCTTGAATTTCGAGCAGTTCACCCGTGCGGTGTTGCTGGCGCAAAGTGAATTCAGCGCGTTCCTCAAGGCCAACGACAATGAGCGCAGCGAGTTGCTGGAAAAGCTCACCGACACCGCGCTCTACACCCAGCTTGGCCGCCGCGCCTTCGACAAGGCCAAGGACGCCAAGGACGCGCACAAACAACTGCAGGACCAAGCCACTGGCGTGGTGCCCCTGGCTCCCGAAGCCCGCGCCGAGCTTGATCAACAGCTGGCCGAGGCGCAGCAGCAGCTCAAAACCCAACAGGCCCAGCTCAAACAGCTGGAGCTGCAGCACACGTGGCTCAAGGAACTGCGCGAATGGCAGGAGCGCCAGCTCAGCGCCGTCGAACAACTGCAACACGCCCAGCAGCATTCGGACGGCCAAGACGCGCAGCGCCAGGATTTGCGCCGTCTGGAGCAATTGGCGCCGCAACGCCATTACTTCGCTCGCCAAGCTGAACTCGGCACGCTGCTCGCACCGCTGGCGGCGCAGATTCAGTTGCACATCGAACAGCAAGGCACGCTGCACAGTCGCCAGGATCAGGCCCATCAGCAACAGGTCGCGGCTCAGACTGCATTAGCGGATGCGCTTAAAGCTCAGAGCGATGCCGGGCCGCTATTACGCCAAGCCTTCGAAGAACAAAGCACCCTCGCCCACCTGACCAAGGACCTGGCCAAACGCACCGAAGACAAGCAGCAACACGAAACGGCTTGCGCTGAAGGCCAGACCTTGTTGAAGGGTTTGCAGGACACGCACAGCCAAGTCGCCGAGCGCCTGCAGCGCCTGGCCGCCGAACTTGAGCGCAGCGCCGCCCTGGCGCCGTTGAGCGATGCCTGGGGCGCCTACCGCGACCGCCTGCAACAGTTGATGTTGATCGGCAATCGCGTGAACAAGGGCCAAAGCGAACTGCCGCAGCTCGAACAGCGCGCCACCGCCGCTGCCGAGACCTTTACCCAGCAACGCGACGCGTTGGACCTGCTGTATCAGGAAGCCGGCGCCGAGCCACACGCCGTCGCCGAACAGATTCAACTGCTCGCAAGCCTCCTGCAGGACAATCGCAAGCAGCACCGCGCCGTTGAAGACCTCACGCGCCTGTGGGATAACCAACAGCAGCTGGATCAACAGGCCGCCAGCCTGACACAAAAGCTCGCGAACGCGCAGCAGCAACGCGAACAACTGAACCACGCCGGCCTGCAAACCAAGGCCGAACTGACAGTCGCCGAACAAACCCTGACGGTGACCAAGCAGTTGCTGGAACGCCAGCGCCTGGCGCGCAGTGCCAGCGTGGAGGAATTGCGCGAGCAGTTGCAGGATGACCAACCCTGCCCGGTGTGCGGCAGCCATGAGCACCCGTATCACCAGCCTGAAGCCCTGCTGCAAAGCCTCGGTCGGCATGACGAAAACGAAGAAGCCTCGGCACAGAAAGCCGTCGACCTGCTCAAGGAAAAACTCACCGAGCTGCGTGGCGAAGTGGGCGGCTTGATCGCCCAGCAGAAGGAATTCCTGCAACAGCAGGAGCAACTGGCGACGCAGCAACAAGCGCTCAAACCGAGCCTGGATGCGCACCCGCTGGCCGCCTCGCTGTTCAATCAAGACGCCGCCAAGCGCAGCACCTGGCTGGCCCAGCAACTGGCGCAGTTGACGCAAAGCATTACCCAGGACGAACAACGCCAAGGCGCACTGCTCAACCTGCAGCAAAATGCCGGGCGTTTGCAGCAGCAACTGCAAGCCGCCCAGGACGCAAGTCAGCAAGCCCGTCAATTGCTGGCGGACCAGCAGCGCGAGCTGTCCAGCGACCGTGAGCGCCTTGACGAAGAACTCAAGGCCTTCGCCAACCTGGTGCCCGCCGAGACCATCGACGGTTTGCGCCGCGAACCGGCCGCGACCTTTATGCAGCTGGATCAGCACGTCAGCCAACGTCTTGAGCAGCTTGGCCACCAACGTGATGAACTGGCTGAGCAGCAAGAGCGCCAGCAGGCCATCGAGAAAGAACAGACCCACCAGCAACATCGCCAACAGCAACTGGACGCCTTGCACCTGCAAGTTGCCGAGTTGGCCACGCAGCAACAGGCTGCCCAGGAAAAACTCACGGCGCTGCTGGGCGATCACATAAGCGCCGAACAGTGGCAACAGCACTTGGATCAGGCTGTCGCGCAGTCACGCCAGAGCGAGAGCGACGCCAATCAACAACTGCAAGCCATCCACAACGCCCTGATCCAATTGGCCGCCGACCTCAAGGCCCAGCAGGAACGCCAACTGGCTCTGACCACCGAGCAGCAAAGCCTCGACGAGCGTTTGGGGGAATGGCGCGCCTTGCGCCCGGAACTGGATGATGACGGGCTCACGCGCTTGCTGGCCTTGGATGACAGCCACATCAGCGAACTGCGCCAGCAACTGCAACTCAGCGAAAAAGCCGTTGAGCAGGCCAAGGTGCTGCTGCAGGAGCGCGAGCAACGTCTTGCCGAGCACCAGGCTTTGCACAACGGCAACCTGGATGCCGAGCAACTCGATAGCACGTTGGCCGCGCTCAACCAGCAATTCGCCGAGGGCGAAAAACACTGCGCTGAACTGCGCGCGCGCCAGGCCGAAGACCAGCGTCGTCAGGACGCCAACCATGCGCTGGCCGACCAGATCACTAAGGCTTATGAAGAGTGGCAGCGCTGGGCGCGCCTGAATGCGCTGATCGGCTCGGCCACCGGCGATACCTTCCGCAAGATCGCCCAGGCCTACAACCTCGACTTGCTGGTGCACCACGCCAACGTGCAACTGCGCCAATTGGTGCGCCGCTACCGCCTCAAACGCGGCGGCAGCATGCTTGGGCTGTTGGTGATGGACACGGAAATGGGCGATGAACTGCGCTCGGTACACTCGTTATCCGGTGGCGAAACCTTTCTGGTGTCGCTGGCGCTGGCCTTGGGCCTGGCGTCGATGGCGTCCAGCACGTTGAAGATTGAGTCGCTGTTTATCGACGAAGGTTTTGGCAGCCTTGATCCCGAGTCGCTGCAATTGGCGATGGACGCGTTGGACGGTTTGCAGGCCCAGGGCCGCAAGGTGGCGGTGATTTCCCACGTGCAGGACATGCACGAGCGCATCCCGGTGCAGATCCAGGTCAAGCGCCAGGGCAATGGCCTGAGCACCTTGGAGGTCAAGTGAGCGAGACGCTGCTGTATTCGTTTCGGCGCTGTCCGTATGCGATGCGGGCGCGCTTGGCCTTGCGCTATTCAGGCGTGATCGTGCAGATCGTCGAGGTCAGTCTGAAAGCCAAGCCGCCCGAAATGCTGGCGCTGTCGCCCAAGGGCACGGTGCCGGTATTGAGCACGGATGGCCGCGTTATCGAGCAAAGCCTGGACATCATGCAATGGGCACTGGCGCAGCATGATCCTGAGAATTGGTTGCTGCACGGTGACCCAAAGGTGCTGGCGTTGATCACCGAGAATGATCAGGTGTTCAAACATCAATTGGATCGATACAAGTATGCTGATCGCTACCCGCAGCAGCCGATGGAACATTATCGGGCCGAGGGCGAGGTATTTTTGCAGAAGCTGGAGGGTTTGCTGGCGCACCGGGCGTTTTTGCTGGCTGACCATTTGAGCCTGGCGGATGTGGCACTGGCGCCGTTTGTGCGGCAGTTTGCGCACGTGGATCGGGAATGGTTTGCCAGCACGCCGTATCAGCAGCTGCAAGCTTGGCTGCAGCGCTTTGTGGAATCGCCTCTGTTTATGGCAGTGATGGCAAAACCCGCAAGCTAGACGCCAATCAAAATGTGAGAGCGGGTGTGCTCGTTCTCACATTTGATCTGCGTTGCCTGGCACTCAGTGCTGGGCTTTGTGATCGAGTGCGGCGTAGAAGTTGGCGCTTTGTTGCAGGTATTTCTGAGTGTAGGCGCTGGTGCTGGATTTTTTGCCGGCAACGTCGACGCTGGCAGCGGCGGGTAATGCCACGGTGGCGGAAACGGCGGAAGCGGCAATGATGGAGAAGAGGTTCAAGTTCATGTCGGTAACCCTTGTGTTCGTTTGATTGAGTGGCCGGGAAGGCCTTGGAACCAAACTTACGCCCGAGGGCCGAACCTTAGAAATGCTTTGAAACAGTAGCCGCTATTAATACAATTAATACCAAGTTACAGGCCCCGCACTGCGGGGCCTGTGGTTTATTGACGCACCAGGAACTTGAGGTCGCTGGGGGCATCGATCGGCAATTTCTGCACGGTTTTACCCAGCAGGCCAGTTTTCGGATCGCGTTCGACCACTACGATTTCATTGCTTTTCTGGTTGGCGATCAGCAGGAATTTGCCGCTGGGGTCGAGGCTGAACTCACGCGGATGGTCGCCTTCCACGGAGCGGCGCTGCAGTTCCTTAAGGTGTGCAGTGGCCGGGTCGATGCTGAATACCAGTATCTGGTTAGCGGTGCCACGGTTGCTTACGTAGAGAAACTTGCCATCACTTGACGCGTGCACCGCGGCGCCAGCTTTGTCGGACACCGGTTGCCCGGCGGCGAACTCCACAAGCTGGGTTTGAGTGAGCTTGCCGTCGTTGTAATCGAACACCGCGACCTGTGCGCTCATCTCAGTGGTCAGCCAGGCATGCTTGCCATCAGCGCTGAACAGCAAGTGACGCGGGCCGCTGCCCGGTGGCGCCTGCACGAAGGCTGGGTCGGCCGGGGTAAATGGCAATTCATGGTTGGCCTCGGGATCGTAGCGGTAGGCAAATACCTTGTCGGCCCCCAGGTCCTGCACAAACACGTATTGGCCGTCAGGCGATGACACCACCGAATGCACATGGTTGGAGGCCTGGCGCTCAGGGTTCACACGGCTGGACGGGTGCCCGCTGAGTTGCACCGGCGCCGACAGCTTGCCGTTGGCGTCAACCGGCAATACCGCGAGGCTACCGCCCGGATCCTCCAGTACCGAATAGTTGGCGACAAACAGGTAACGGCCGTCAACGGCGAGGCTGGAGTGGGTTGGCTCATTGCCCAGGCTCTGCACTTGGTTGATCAGGCTGAGCTGATGATTCTGCGGGTCAATGCTGTAGCTGCTGACGCGGCCGACCGGGTCTTTTTGGCCCGGGCCGTTCTCGTTGACCACAAACAGGTGCTTCTGATCTTTGGAGATCGTCAGCCACGATGGGTTGGCCGCCTTCGCCGCCAGCACGGGCTTGCCGCTGAACTGACCCGTACGGCTGTCGAATTGCAGGCGATAAATACCTTCGCTGGTGCCGGCCGTGTAACTGCCCACCAGCAGGTCATAAGTGTCAACCTGCGCGGCTTGCACCGACATCGCACCGACACTGCCTGCCATCAGCAGAGGCCAGAATTTACGCATCATCATCCGCTTCACCCTCATCGTTATTGTTGCCGGTGACGCCGCTCATGCAGACCAGGCGATGCTCGCCCGAGTCGCCGGTTAGGATCCAGCTTTGCAGAGGTTGGTCAAAGACTGCAGCGTTGACTTGCTCCAGGCTGAAGCTCCAGCGCTTTTCGGCACGACCGTCCATGCAAGTGATCAGTAACTTCTGGTCATCCTGGCTGAAATCGAATGTGTGCAGCCCATCAATTTCGACCATCTGGCAGTCTTTAAAAGCGTCGAGCAAGGTCGCGGTGTCGGCAGTCATAACCATCAATCATCAAGAGGAAAGACCTCATGATAGGTCAAATTGTTGCATCGGCCTAAGGCTCTGCCGTCAACCCTGCGCTGCGTTTACATGCAGCCATAATTGCCGCGCCCTACCCAGACGTGCGCATCATCAACAGTTGCCGCAGATAAACCCTCAGCTGAAACAGCTGATTACCCATTTTCCATTTCACTGAAAAGCGCTGGTCGTTAGTTTCCCGCTCACCTGTTCACATCACGCGCCCAGGACCAAATCCGGACGGCGAGCACACTTTCTACGACAAGGAAGCGATACGATGATCCATGGAAACCACTCTCCCGGACTTTTCAACAGCGCTTTGCGCCCCGTACTGCCACTTCGCCCGACCCGCCAACCGGTCGAAGCGTCCGTAGCGACTCTCGACGCCCATACCAAGCCTGCGCCCCAGAAAGCGCTGGACGAACCGGTACAAAGACGCACGCGTGAAGCCGTACTGACCGCAGCCCGGTTATCTGCGGTGCCTGCTGTTTCTTCGTCCCAACCCAATACCGCGTCGAGCTTATCCAATATCACCGCCAACGCGGTCGCCCATCAATTCGCCGGGCGCCCCACACTACGCACGGTAATATCGGGCTTGCTCAGCGACGCCATCAAAAAACTGTACCCCACCCTGGTTTTCAACCCCGAACACACATCGTTGGCCGCACCGTTCTCAAGCAACCCACCACAATACCGCTTGACCCCTTTGGTGGATGTGGCCCTGAAGCACTTGACCACCGACGGCGAACTGGACTTTACCGACAAGCACTCACTGGCATGCACGTTGATCGATCAAACCACGGGCCATCGGCTCAAGCCCGAGCCGTTGGCGGGAGCGCTGGTGCCAGGCATAGACATGCAGGCCATTGAACTGATCATCCGCAGCCTGCGCACCACCTTCAAGAACGGATTCGAACAGGCACTGCTTCGCCACTTCACCGGCACTGCCAATAGCGACCGTAGCGCCATCGATGCCGACGCGAACCGCTGGCTATGGCTCAGTAACACGCTCAGCGATTCCCTGAGAACCAGTGCCTTGAAACAGTCCGGGCTCACTGACGAACAACGCGAGACCCTCGATCAGGTCGTAACCTACCCGGATCAGACGCAACGGCGGCGTGTAAAAGGCGCCACCGCAGCCAAAGTATTCATGCTGGAATGCGCCGTGCGCCGCCACGGCAATGCATCCACACAGCTCAGCCCGGACATGCTGATCACCCGAGAGGTTGGCGGCCGAACGCAGGTACTGCACACGACCCCGGCCGGAGTGGTCACACCGTATGACTCACTGGAAGCATTCGACAAAGCCTGGGGGCGAAACCTGGAGACGGCATTTGTCTTCGACACATTGAGCTGGAAACGCCGGGAGCCCGACGCCGACATTTTCGATACACAAGCGGCGGTCCTGCTCAATGCCATGGTGGAAAACGTCGCTTCCATTCCTGTTCCGTCGTCGGGCACGCTTGATGAGCTGGAACAGACATTCTCGCGGGCAAGCGACCCCAGCCCCTGGTTTGTGGGCGCTTATACCCCCGATGCTGCCAAGCTTGGACGGCTGCGTGACAAACTGCCGGGTTGGCTCAATAACGCCAGCGAAGCTGAACGCGACACCTACCGGCGTCACGCACTCGCGCTGGCCGGCAGCGTGCAGCGCAACAAAGGTCGGACATTCCTGGACGGTGTGCCCGATATCCGCACTTTCGCTCAGCAACAGCTGGACCTGCAATTGGCTGGCAAAGGCTATACAGCGAACGACGTGGAAGTGGTGTTCAAGGTCGCGGTGGGTAACCTGGGCAGCGGCTACATCGAGCGGGTGAAAATGAGCCTGGTCGACATGGCCCTGGAAAACCTCGCGGGCTTGCCCAAGGGCGAAATGGAAGTTCACTTGCGCGGGCAACGGGTCAGCGATGCGCACATGCCGCAAATGCTTAAGAACCTGATCAACAAGGTTGATGTCGGCGGCCAGTACCCACAGTTGCTCAAACAGCAGCTGCTCAGTGACACGCAGCCGGCCCGTGACCGCACCACCCGTTTCGTCGAACAAGTGCCCATTCAACTCGCCATGCAGGCATTGGAACTCAAGCTCAAGGGCGAGTCCGGCATTACCACGCAGGGCTATCGATTTATCGACGCGATCTGCCAACCCGAAGCGGGCAGCAAACAGGTGGACGGACAAGACATCACCGTGCGGCCCTTGGCATTTGTGCGCAAGCCCGGCGCCACCCCGGACGTGGCCGAGAACATGTTTCTGATCGAACCGTTGGACCCCAGCGGCGGCCCGCATATTATCTATCGCCCCCAACTGAAACCGGCGTTGCTTGAATTCGCCAGCCGCGGCGCGCTGCTGGAAGCCATCCGCCAGACGGGGCCCTTACAAGAGAGCGTTCTGGCGTGGTTACCGAACGACAAAGTCCGAGCAGTCTATGGCAACGGCGGTTTTCTCACGCCGAATATTGCGCGCTATTCCGTGTTCAATGAGTTCGACCCGCCCACCACGCCCAAACCCACGACTCTGGCCACAGACGGTTACGCCGACGCCACCACGCTACGCCAGGCACTGCTCAACGGTGACCTGATGAAGCATTTGTTTCATTCCAATGCCAATAGCCTGGTCACCCTGGCGGAAGGCCAATCCACCTCTGATGCTGAAAGCCGCTGGGCCTCCCACAAGGAACTGGGCTGGCTGCTGTTCAACACCCTGCTGCCGGTATTACGTGGGCCAGGCGCGATGGCAGGCTGGTTGCTGCAACTGGCCAATAGCGAAGAAGACATCAAGCGGCTTTCCACACAAAACGACCCGAACCCGTCTGCGGCGGTGATCGATTTGCTGATCAATCTGAGCCTGACACTGACTCATGCACCCGCTTCAGAACCCGGCAAACCGGCACACTCTTTTGAACCCTTCAAGAAAGCCTCGAACGCCGAAGGCGCCGGGCCGCGCGCCCGCGACAGCAGTGAACCCAGCCTTAACCACGCCGATATCCGGCAGGACCCAACGGCGCCCACCTCCGGCAGCTTTGGTGGCGACAACACGGCCATTGATATCCGATTGTCTAGCCCTCGCGGGTTAACACCCAGCCTGCTTGCACACATAGATTCGTTCAAGGTGGCGGCGCCGGAAGCTGCCGGTTCCCCGATAACCGAAGGTATTAAAAGAGGCTTGTACCTGTCCAATGACCGGCTTTACGTCACTGTCGGCGATGATTGGTTCCGCGTGGCAGTAGACTTGGACGGCCCCTACGTCATTGATGAAAAAAACAAGGCGCGCACGGCCCCACCCATCAAACGCGACGCCCAAGGCACCTGGGGATTTGACGTTGCGCCCAAGCTCAAGGGCGGTATGCCGAGAGCCACCAACCCGCAGGATACGGTCGCGAAAAGCATGCAAGACATGTCCCTGGCGGAGACTAACTATCGGCGCAGTCTGAAGGTAAGTAAGAAGGTTTCACTAGCATTTGGCGCGGCAGTGGGAAGAGTCAAGGAGAAACTTGCCGAGTACGATACCGCTCGAAAAAAACTCAAGACGCTTCGCAACCTGACAAGAAACGAGGCCTCAGCACATCGATTCTTAATTTCCTATTGGGAACAGCAGCAGGCCACCCATGCGCTCAAGAGCAACCTGGATCAACAACTTGAGGCGCTCAAGCCGATGACAGAAGCCCTTCTGGCCGCCAGTGAAAAAACCATTAAAGCCATTGAGCCCAAGAAAATCGGCGGGGTCGACGACCTGTCCAAATTCAAACAGAACCGCTCAGAGGAATACCAACGCACGCTGCATGCCCTGACTGAAGTAGAAAACGTTTACAACAGCTTGGCCAACGACGCCCGCCAGCACGGCGTGACCGGCGCCTCGTTGGAAGAGTTGACAAGCCTGACCAACAGCGGCTCCAGGGTGGCTTACGATGAAATGATGGAAGTGACCGACTTGGCTTATGAGGCCAACAAAGCGCTGTTGGCGTCGAAGCAGGCTGTCAGTTCCCTGTTTGATCAGTGGAAGAATGATTCCCCTTTTGGCAGTAAGGCCGCCGGGGAATACATCACAGAGCGATACGACGACCCCCTTGCCGCCAGGATAATCACAACAAAACTGAACAGAATGTCCTATCTGAAACTACTGATCACTACATGGGACGCCCGCAGTGCAGGGGCTGCCGATCCCCAGTTGAAGCGATTCCTGACGGAGAACCTGAGAACCGAAATAGCGGCCTTCAAGAATCTACGCCAATTCAACGGCTACACCTTGAGCGAACGAAATGCCACGCTCACAACCATTCTTACTAAATTCAAACAGGTATTGAGCGACAGTCTCCTGATGCAGGAGGAACACCCAGCGCTCTTTCGGACCGAGTACCAGCAGCGTTTCACTGAAGCGCTCAATGACCTCATCGCCGACGCGCAAGCCGAGTTGCTCGAGGGCGTCAAAGAGGAGCAGTTTCTTATTCCACCCCCGCCCCCGCGCAACGAACAACGGGCGAAACCGCAAAATCAACGCGTCTTCAAGACTGAACATAAGGAGACCTTGATCGGCACATTACGCGCACCACAGGCTGGTCAACCTATTAACATCATCGATGTGCTCGACCCCCAAAGCGGGCAACCGATCGCGAGCTACGGCGAACATCCCGGTGAGCGTGGGTGGGTGAAAATCGTTCAAGGGCAGCCCGTACAACCGCTCCAAGTCACACCACCAAAATCCTTGGCCAGCTATAAAAGCGAGGCACAACAGTTGATGGAGGCCGCCACCCGCAGCGAGCAGACGATTCTGTTCCAGAAACGTAAGCTTGACGACCCCCTGCGACGGGACACCGTCTACCCCAAGGATTGGAACGACATGCTGGAAACGAAAGCCCATCAACTTGAGGCGATGGCGCAGCAGATCGAAGCCAGCCACGGTGCCAGGCCGGAAACCGCCGCACTGGCTACACGATGGCGAGCCGCCGCCGATGAAATGCTGCAAAAGGCACGCCGACATGCGGCAGACGGCTACATGGTCCAGCCGCCGACTGCAGAAAATGTCGATTTCTTATGGCGCCATGGTTTTGTCGACATCAACCTGGTACGACGGGATATCCCGACCAAAAGCGGTGACGTCTTCACCGAATACGCTGTCCGCAAAAAAGGCAAAATCGACGTGGTGTGGTATGCGCACTTCCACTATCCGGAAAAAAACTGGCCACGGGCTGACCACCGGGCCGCGCATCTGAAAATCCCGTCCCAACGCACCAAAACCCAAAAGGACTTGATTGCCGAAGCCGGCAGCAACGGGGTTGTGGAAAAAATAATCAAAGCCAGGATCACACCGCCGCTGGATGAAAGGTTGTTTCTGAAGTTGTGAAACTATTGAGCTGACACCCGATGCAAAAAAGCCGCACATTGTGCGGCTTTCTCTTCATTGGCTTAATGCGCGAACAACGAATTGCCCTTCTGCCCCGCCAACTTCTCCGGTTTGATCAGGAAGCGTGCCAACGCCGGCAACAGCCACAGTGCACCGAACATGTTCCACAGCAGCATGAAAGTCAGCATCAAGCCCATGTCAGCCTGGAACTTGATGGCCGAGAAGATCCAGGTGCACACGCCGATGGCCAGGCACAGGCCAGTAAACAACACGGCTTTGCCGGTTGACTTGAGCGTCTGGTAATACGCCTCTTGCAGCGGCAAACCGGCGCGCAGGAAGCTTTCAAGGCGGCTGTAGATGTAGATACCGTAGTCCACGCCAATCCCCACGCCCAAAGCGACCACCGGCAAAGTCGCGACCTTGACGCCGATGCCCATGAACGCCATTAGCGCGTTGCCCAGCACCGAAGTCAGTACCAGAGGCAACACGATGCACAGGGTTGCCGCCCAAGAGCGGAAGGTGATCATGCACATGGTTGCCACGCACAGGTACACCAGAATCAGAATGGTCAACTCAGACTCTTTGATCACCTCGTTGGTCGCCGCTTCGATCCCGGCATTACCGGCGGCGAGGATGAATTCCAGGCCGTCCCTATTGTTCTCCTTGGCGAAGTCCTGCACCGCATGCACCGCGCGGTCGAGGGTTTCGGCCTTGTGGTCGTTAAGAAACACCAACACCGGCGCCACCGAGCAATTGTTGTTGTACAGGCCGTCGGCGCGGGCGATGGAGTTGTTCAGCACGTCGGGGTTGCGCGACAGGGTTTCCCACTTCAGGTTGCCCTCGTTCATGCCCTTGATCATCTGCTTGGACACGGTTACCAACGAGATCGCCGACTGCACGCCTTCGGTGTTCTGCATCTTCCACATCAACTGGTCGATGGGCGCCATGGCTTCGTAGCGCGAGCAGCCTTCGGCACGGGTCTTGACCATCACCACCAGCACGTCGGAGCTGGTGGAGTAGTTGCGGATGATGAAGTTATTGTCTTTGTTGTAGCGCGAGTCCGGGCGCAGTTCCGGTGCGCCTTGGTCGAGGTCGCCGATCTTCAGGTTCTGGCTGTACCAGAGGCCGCCACCGAAGGCGATCAGCGCCAGCAGGATAGAGACCGGCGCGACTTTGGCGCTGGCGAATTTGGACAGCAGGCGCCAGAACGGATGTTCGCGGTGCGCGTCCTTCTTGCTCTTGGCGATGGCGCGTTTGCTGATGCCGACATAGGAAATTGCCACCGGCAGCAGGATCAAGTTAGTGAACACAATCACCGCCACGCCGATCGAGGCACCGATGGCCAGCTCGCGGATCACACCGATGTCGATGATCAGCAACGTGATGAAGCCCACGGCGTCGGCGAGAATGGCGATCATACCCGGCAAGAACAGTTGCCGGAACGTGCGGCGGGCCGCCGTCAGTGCGTTGTCCGCCTCACTCGATTGCAGGGCGATACCGTTAATCTTCTGCACTCCGTGGGAAATACCGATGGCAAAGATCAGGAACGGCACCAGCATGGAATACGGATCGAGGCCGAAACCGAAAAAGTGCATCAAGCCGAGTTGCCAGACCACCGCCACCAACGTGGTGCTCAGCACCGCGACGGTGCTGCGCAGGCAGTTGGTGAACCACAGCAACAGAATCAGGGTGATCACAAACGCGATGCCGAAGAACATCACCACCATCACCAGGCCGTCAATCAGGTCGCCGACCTTCTTCGCAAAGCCGACGATGTGGATCTTGACGTTGGGGTTCTGCGCTTCGAACTTGTCGCGGATTTTGTCTTCCAGTTCATGGGAGAATTTGCGGTAGTCCAGAGCCAGCAACTTGCCCTGGTCTTGTGGGTCCGGGTAGGACTCCAGCAGCGGGATGTCGACGATGCTGGACTTGAAGTCGTTGGCCACCAGGCGCCCGACCTGGCCGGACTTGAGTACATTGTTGCGCAGTTGGTCGAGGCTTTCCGGTGAGCCGTTGTAGCTTTGCGGGATCACTTCGCCGCCGGCAAAGCCTTCTTCGGTGACTTCAGTCCAGCGCACGCTGGGGCTCCACAGCGACTTAAGGCCCGAGCGGTCGACACCGGAGATGTAGAACACCTCGTCGTTGATCTGGCGCAGGGTCTCCATGTATTCCTTCGTAAAGATGTCACCGTCCTTGGCCTCCACCGAGATACGCACCGTGTTACCCAGGTTGGCCAGGTCGTTGCGGTGTTCCATCATCTTTTCGATGAAGGGATGCTTAAGCGGGATCATCTTTTCAAAGCTGGTGGACGGGCGAATCAACGTCGCCTGCCAGAAAAGAAAAATGCTCACCAGCAGGCAGATAACAATCACTGCCGGGCGGTTGTTGAAGATCAGGCGCTCAAGAAAGGTCGCTTTATCGTTGTGATGACTGCTCATTCTTTCCCCGCCCTTATTATTGTTTTACGCGTTCAGCGCCACTGGCCGTGGCGACGCGAACGCCACCCTGCCCGACCAGAATCAAGTTGCCGTTGCCTGCCGCCGTGACCGCCGAGAGTGAAATGCGATCCGGGCGATTGAACACGCTGAAGGTCTGCCCGTCGTCGTGGCTGACCACCACGCTGCCGCCGTTGCCGACCACCACCAGCGAACCGTCGTCAAGCAAGGTGGCGCCCGACAAACCGAACTCCAAGGCACCGCGCGTTGCGTTCAGTTCGACCTGTTCCCAGGTGCTGCCGAAATCCGTGGAGCGGTAAAGATTGCCGCGCAGTCCATAGGCCAACAGCGTTTGCGGTTGAGCGGTGCTGATCACGCCAAACAGCGAGCCTTCGTACGGGCCTTCAAGTTTTTCCCAGGTCTGGCCGTCGTCGCGGGAGCGGAACATGCTGCCCTGCTCGCCGACGATAAACAGGCCAGCGTCTTTAACGTAGGCGATGGCATTGAGGTGGAACTGATCTTCGTTGTCGAGGCGGGTGCTGACATCCTCCCAGGTTTTGCCGCCGTCAGTGGTTTCGATCAACGCACCGTAGGCGCCCACGGCCAAGCCATGCTCGGCGTCCTTGAACCAGATGTCGAGCAACGGCGCTTCGCGCTTGAGGTCTTGATATTGCTGGGTCCAAGTGGCGCCGCCGTCGGAGCTGGCAAGGATTTGTGCGTCATGGCCCACGGCCCAACCTTGTTTGTCATCGACGAAAAACACGGCCGTGAGCAATTGCCGGGTCGGCACTTTGGCTTGGGTCCAGGTGCTGCCCTGGTCATCGGAATAGAGGATATGCCCACGATCACCGACCGCTACCAAGCGCTTGCCTGCGTGGACCACATCGATCATCAGGCCTTTGGCGGCCTTGGGGGATTCAATCGCAAACACCGGTTGCACGCGGGTATCGCCGGCTGCCAGCACGGGGGCCGACAACACCCCAAGCAGCGAGAGCGCTGTGGCCAGCATCGCAACCCTGCGTGCGGCGCGCGGGCGGCAAACAACCCAACCCATGACAGGCTCACTCATAGACCTTTCTCCCGTTTTATTATTGTTAGGTCGTCTCGCCTTCCCGGGCTCTGAAACCTGCAATCTAGAGCGCCTGAAGGAAGCAGGGGCCATCCTATCGGGGTTTCGAATCGTCTGACAATCGGCGCTACGTTATCTTTTGTTAACTGGCGGCTTTTGGCCATGGGCTGAATATGCTTGCATTACTGCGCTTGATGATCGTCCGATGATCATTCCCACGCTGCCCTGCGGCAGTCCTACGCGGAGCACTGCAATAATGAATTTTTATTCCATATCTTGAATTGTGTGAATTTTTATTCCATTAATAAGCCTCTTGAAAACAATAATTCAAAGGACCACCGCTATGCGTGAACTCGGAATCGGCCTGATCGGCACGGGCTTCATGGGGCGCGCCCACGCCCTGGCGTTCAACAATGCCCGCGCGGTATTCGAACTGCCGGTACACCTCAAGTTGGCCGCCCTGGCCGATGCCGACACCGGACGTGCCCAACGCTGCGCGACGGCCTGGGGGTTTGCCCAGGCCCATGGCGACTGGCAGGCGTTGATCAACGACCCTAAGGTAGATGTGGTGGCCATCACCACCCCCAACCACTTGCACTACCCAATGGCCATGGCGGCGATTGCGGCGGGCAAGGCGGTGTATTGCGAGAAGCCGCTGGCCGTCAGCCTGCAGCAGGCCGACGCCATGCGCCGTGCCGCGAGTGCGGCTGGAGTGGTGACGCGCGTCGGCTATAACTATCAGCACAACCCGATGATCGGCCTGGCACGGCAGATGATTGCCAATGGCGACCTGGGCGAGATCATCAGTTTCCAGGGCGAGTTCAGCGAAGATTTCATGGCCGACCCGGCCTCGCCTTGGTCGTGGCGCTGCGAAGTGGAACATGCCGGGGGCGCCCTGGCGGATCTGGGCAGCCATCTGTTGTCGATGGCGTGCTACTTGGTGGGCGATGTGCACAGCGTGTGCGCCGACACCCAGACCGTGCACACCAGACGCCCGGCCGTCAAAGGCGGCAGCGACCTGAAACCCATCGCGGTAGATGATCAGGTGCATGCCCTGCTGCGATTCGCCAATGGCGCGCGCGGTACGGTGAGCAGCAGTTGGCTCAAGCATGGCTACAAGAACCACCTGAGTTTTGAAATCAGTGGCACTCAGGGCACGCTGGCCTTCGATCAGGAACGATTGAATGAACTGCGCGTGTGCCGCGCCGGCCAAGACGGCTTTCAGCGCTTGCTGGCGGGTCCCGCCCTGCCCGGCTATGCCGCCTTCAGCCCGGCCGCCGGGCATCAACTGGGTTACAACGAGTTGAAGACCCTGGAAGTGCACGAGTTGATCATGGCTCTGGCCGGGCAAGGCACAGATGGCACCGACTTTGAGGGCGCCTGGGCCGTCGAACGCCTGGCAACCGCTATACGCTTGGCCGCACTGCAAGAGCGATGGGTCAACATCAGCGAGTTTTAGAATACAGGCGGCCCTCGACTTGGTTGGCGTTCACCTCACGTGTCCGCCGCCAAACATGGGCACAGCGCCCTTGGCCAGCGGCACGCCCTTTGGTCATGCGCCATGGGTGGTTAATACAATACGGGGCCAACTTATTTAATCGAGTAACTTTCCGCTTAGCCCATGCAATTAAATCCGACGCACTGACAGCACTTATCCTACTCCCTTCGTAAAACCGTAATATGGCAATTACGCGTCTATCCCACAACTATAACTCTACGTCACACATAGACATATACCGCCCATTGGTACTCCTTGGCGAAACGTTTATTTTATCGCTTCTCCCCCATTAGCGTTTGCACTACCGCCACCTTTCCAGGGATTCCCATGTCCATCATTCGAACAAACACGCCTGCACCTTATTACGCCTCTCAGCACAACTTAGATCATCCATCGTCCCCCATCAAACACGACCTGCCACGTTCTTCCTTTGCAGGCGATATCGCAACACAACTCACCCGTGAAAACTATAGAATCAAGGATAGAAATGGCGATGGCCAAATAACCGTCGGCTACAAATTCTTTAACGCGTCCGACCCTCAAGAGTCCTGGCTTAAAAGCAGTGGAGCGCTGGCGTTCAGCGACGCCAGGAAAAAAGCCTTCAGAAGTTCACTCAAGGCGTGGGAGGACGTCATTAAGGTCAAATTCATCGAGAATGCAAAAGACGCCGACGCCATGGTGGTCGTTCATGGCAATAACGGCGTCGGCGGTTACGCCAACTTGCCCACTGATTACGGTGGCACCATGACCATCGCAATCGGCTTGGGCGACAAGAATTCACCTTTGAACTCTTCAATGGTTCACGAAATCGGTCATAGCCTGGGGCTCGGGCATCCGACCGGAAAGCACCCCGAAAACAACAAAACCCATACGGCCATGTCCTACAACACCCATTTTTGGCGGCCCCGCGACGAGAATGGGGTCAGCGTCTCGGATAGCGCATCCACCCCAATGATGCATGACATTACCGCAGGGGAGAGTCTCTACGGCACCAACGATAAGACCCGCACGGGTGATACCACTTACGGCTTCAACTCCAATTCTGAGCGCGATTACTATAGCTTGACCTCCTCCGATGACCTGGTGGCCTTCTGCGTGTGGGATAACGGCGGAAATGACACTTTGGACTTTTCTGGCTTCAAGCAAAACCAGAAGATCAACCTGAACGCCGAGCAGCTTTCGAACGTAGGCGGCAGGGAAGGCAATGTGTCTATCGCCAAGGGCGTTGTTGTGGAAAACGCCATCGGCGGTTCCGGGCACGATCTAATTATAGGTAACTCGTTTCGCAATCGCATAACCGGAGGGGCTGGGGGCGACAAACTCTACGGCGGCGGCGGTGCTGACACGTTTGTATACGACAGGGTCAGCGACTCCTCTGCGAAAAGACCAGACATACTGCTGGACTTCGTCAGTGGCGTCGACAAACTTGATATTTCTGGAATATTGAAAGCAGCTGGAATTTCTAAATTAAATATTACCGTCGCGCCCCCCGGCGAGCACGGTACGATGGCCAATCAGAAAGGCGAGTTGATGCTGGACTACGACCAAAAGACTAAGTTGCACAGGTTAGTTCTAAATGTGGGCGATGGCGCCAACACTGTATTAATGATTCTAAGCAAGACCCCCCTGAAACCAGGCGACCTATTGACCGGCGCCCACGCAAAACTTCCTATCACACCGTCCAGGCCAAAACCAAGCCTACCCGCCTATAAAACTTTTAACTATGATGCCGTCTCCGATTCGGGTTATCGCAACTCGCACTTGCTCAAAAACTTTACCACCGGCAAGGACAAAATCGACGTGAGTAACATGAGCAATAATACACGCGTAAAGTTTAACCACGTCGCTGCATACACCGGTCGCGTTGGCGACACTGTTCTTGCGCTCAATCCGGCAACCCAGAGGTACTACATCGGCATTGATATGACGGGCGATCGCAGAACCGACTTTCTGGTTAGAAGTACGAAGTCCATCAGAAGCGAAGATATAATTGGCGTCAACTTCCAGTCAGGCAGCGATCTCTAAACGCCAAGGCGGGAACGGCGCACTGTCGCTCCTGTGCACTTAGGCGTCAGATAACAAACCGCGCCACCCTCCCATTCAAATCCACCGCCAGGCGCGGGCCATTTCCTCGGCCACCACCGCAAACCCACGCCCGGCTTCACCGGCACGTGCCGCTTCAATCGCTGCGTTGAGCGCCAACAGTTTGGTCTGTTCGGCAATCGCGCGGATCACGTCGAGTACCTTGCCAATGTCACGGCCTTGAGTCGCCAGGCCTTCGATCATCACCGAGGTGTTTTGTACGTCCTGGGTCATGGTCTGGATCGCGCCGACGGTTTCCACCACATGGTCACGCCTCTTCCGTACCTGCCGGCATGACCGCATAAGCACTCTGGGCCTGCTTGACCTTGTCCACAAGTACGCCAATGCGTGTCTTGGCCTCATCCAGGGCGCCGGGCTCGCGGTTAACCAATATCCGGAAAGACAGAATACGCAGACGCAGAACGTTTTCGGTCAAGCTGCCTAAGTACCTCACAAATCGGCCGGGCTTACCTACGGTATCGACAGGTGTGTGAAATTTATGCAGGATGTTTCGAAATATTTTTACACACTTCTGGCAGCCCGCACTTTCTGGCATCCTGCGCCCCCCTTTCCCTACCGGGCCTGTATTTTGTCTGACGCTCAACCCCCTCGCCCCCGCTATAAATCCGACCTGATCTACGGCCTGGAAGATCGCCCGCACTTCACTGCGGCGATTTTTGCCGCGTTGCAACATGTACTCGCCAGTTTCGTTGGCATCATCACCCCCACCTTGATCGTCGGCGGTGTGTTGGGCCTGGAGAGCGAAGTGCCGTACCTGGTGAGCATGGCGCTGTTCGTATCGGGCCTGGGCACCTTCGTGCAGGCGCGCACCTTCGGCCCAATCGGTTCGGGTTTACTGTGTTTGCAAGGCACCAGCTTCTCGTTTATCAGCGTGATCCTCAGCGCCGGCTTCATGGTTAAAGCCCGTGGCGGCGGTACCGATGAAATCCTCTCGACGATTTTCGGCATCTGTTTTTTCGCGGCGTTTATCGAAGTGGTGTTGAGTCAGTTCATCGGCAAACTGCGCAAATTGATCACCCCGGTGGTGACCGGCACCATCATTACCTTGATGGGACTGTCGCTGATCAAGGTGGCGGTCACCGACATGGCTGGCGGCTTTGGTTCCAGCGACTTGGGTGCGGCGAGCAATATGGGCCTGGCGGCGCTTGTGCTGCTGACCATTGTAGCCCTCAACCGCTTCAGCAACCCGTTCCTGCGTCTGGGTTCAATCGTGATCGGTTTGACCCTGGGTTTTGTGTTGGCTTGGTGGATGGGTCGCGTCGACCTCGCGTCACTGCCTCAAGTGCCGCTGATCAGCGTGCCGGTGCCGTTCAAGTACGGGTTCTCGTTCGACTGGGTTGCGTTTATCCCGGTGGCGGTGATTTTCCTGATTTCGCCGCTGGAAGCCGCCGGTGATTTGACCGCCAACTCGATGATTTCTCAACAGCCGGTCAAAGGCCCGCTGTATATCAAGCGCATCAAATCGGGCCTGCTGGCCGATGGCCTGAACTCGGCGATGGCGGCGACATTCAACAGCCTGCCGATGGTGACCTTCGCGCAGAACAATGGGGTGATCCAACTGACCGGCGTGGCCAGCCGCTACGTGGCGTACTTTATCGCTGGCCTGCTGGTGCTGTTGGGGCTGTTCCCAATGATCGGCGCGGTGCTGCAATTGATGCCCAAGCCGGTACTCGGCGGCGCCACCCTGATCATGTTCGGCACCGTGGCCGTGGCTGGGATCAAGATCCTTGCAGAAGCCGGGCTGCACCGGCGGAACGTGCTGATCGTGGCGATCTCGCTGGGCATGGGCCTGGGCGTGGCCGCCGTGCCGGAAGTGTTACGCGACCTGCCTAAGGCACTGCACAACATCTTCGAGTCGCCGATCACCGTGGGTGCGTTCTGTGCAATCCTGCTGAACATTTTCTTGCCCGAAGCGTTCATAGAGCTGGAAGAAGATGAATTTGATCCGGAGTCCTCTACCCTCAAGGTCATGCAGGATCCGGACGTCACGAAATAGGAGCACCTTTTTTATGCGCAAGCTCATGGTTCTATCGTTACTGCTGCTGACCTTGAGCGCCTGCGCGCTGTTCCCCAACCGCGACCCTGTGAACATTACGGTGGTGGGCATCGAACCGCTGCAAAGCCAAGACCTGGAAGTACGTTTCGCCGTGAAACTGCGGGTGCAAAACCCCAATGAAACGGCGATCGACTATAGCGGCGTGGCCCTGGACCTGGACGTCAATGGCCGGCCGTTGGCCTCAGGGGTGAGTGATCAGAGCGGAAGCATCCCACGCTTTGCCGAAACGGTGCTGACAGTGCCCGTCAGCGTTTCGGCGTTTTCGGTGTTGCGTCAAACCTTGGGCCTGAGCCAGACCCAGAGTTTGAACAACCTGCCCTACGTACTGCGCGGCAAACTGGCGGGAGGGCTGTTCGGCACAATGCGCTTTGTCGACCGCGGCACGTTAAACCTACCGAACACGGCGAACTGGTAAAGCCCATGCAGCCGACTTTGTTCACCGCAAAACTGATCCTACGCCCGCTGACACTGGCGGACGCCGAGGCTATCCAGCAACAATTTGCGCAGTGGGAAGTGGTGCGCTACCTCAACGCCGAGGTGCCCTGGCCGTACCCGGCCGACGGCGCTCGCCGCTACTTGGAACAGGTTGCCTTGCCGGCCATGGCCCGTGGCGAACAATGGCATTGGTCGATACGCCTCACCAGTGCGCCGGAACAGTTAATCGGCAATATCAGCCTGATGGACCAGGAGGATGACAACCGTGGCTTCTGGCTAGGGCCGCAATGGCAAGGCCAGGGCTTGATGACCGAAGCCTGTGCGGCGGTAACCGAATACTGGTTTGAGGTGCTCAAGCGCCCGCTGATGCGCGTGCCCAAGGCGGCGCCTAACGTGGGGTCGCGGCGGATATCCGAGCGCACCGGCATGCGCTTGATCAGGACGGATGAGGGGCAATTTGTCGAAGGCAGCTTCCTGCGAGACATTTGGGAGATGACCCGCGAGGAATGGCTGCAACTCAAATCCTGCAAACTATAAAGATCCAATGTGGGAGCAAGTCCCCTCCCACTTGTTTAACCGCATTCAGTCAGTGATAGAGCGTACGCCCGGCTTTTGGCGCTCATCCACCACCAGTTCAAAGATATCCGGCCGCGCGTAATGCCCCACCGCATCATAGTCATACCGCGCGCGCACCAAATCATCGGTGTTGATCTGCGCGGTCAATAATCCGGCCTCTCCCACCAGCGGCCCGGCCAGAATGTCGCCCATCGGCCCGACAATCACACTGCCGCCGGCGATCAACGCGCGGTCTGAGGGCCAATTAGCAACCTGCACACCCAAGGCCTCGGGCGATGCCTGCACCTGGCAGGCGCTCACTACGAAACAACGGCCTTCATGGGCAATATGGCGCATGCTCACTTGCCACATCTCGCGCTCATCCACCGTGGGTGCGCACCAGACTTCCACACCCTTGGCGTACATCGCCGTGCGCAGCAGCGGCATCATGTTTTCCCAGCACACCGCGCCGCCGAGGCGACCTACCGCGGTGTCGATCACCGGCAGGGTCGAGCCATCGCCCTTACCCCAGATAAGCCGTTCAGTGCCGGTGGGCATTAATTTGCGGTGCTTGGCGGCCAGTCCGCCAGCGGGCTCGAAGTACAGCACGGTGCAATACAACGTGCTGCCACTGCGCTCGATCACACCGAGCACCAGACTTGCGCCGGTCCGTGCGGACAGGCCGGCCAACGCGTCGGTCTCGGCCCCAGGCACATCGATAGCGTTGGAGAAGTAGCGCGCAAAGGCTTCGCGACCTTCAGGCAGGCGATAGCCCAGCTGCGTGCCGAAGCTCTCGCCCTTGGGATAGCCGCCAAGCAAGGCCTCGGGCATGACCACCAGTTGCGCACCGCTGCGCCGAATTTCGTCCTCGTAGGTCAGAATTTGCGCCAGGGTTGGCTGTTTGCCGCCAGGTAAGGAACCAATTTGCAACGCCGCCACGGTAGAAATGGGCATTAAAAGCACTCCGAAATAAGGGGTTGCCCATTCTCGCGCCAGCGTCGATCATGAATAAAGCCCACCTCAGCGCTAAGTGATATGAGTCATATGAATATCGCCCAGGTTGACCTGAACCTGCTGAAAACCTTCGAAGCCCTGCACGATGAGTCCAGCGCCAGTCGTGCAGCGCTGCGCCTGGGCGTCACCCAATCAGCGATCAGCGCCGGCCTGCGGCGTTTGCGCGACGTATATGGTGACCCATTGTTCGTACGCACCGGCCGTGGGCTTGCACCGACCTTGCGCGCCAACCAGTTGAAACCCGTAATCAGCGAGGCGCTGGACCGCTGTCGGCAGAGCCTGGCGATGGTCAATCCGGACAACCCGCACTATCAAGGCCGCTCGGTGGTACTGGGTTTATCCGATGATTTCGAGATTGCGCATGGCCGTCGTCTGATAGAGGAAATTGCGCAGCGGGCGCCGAAACTCCGCGTGATATTCCGCCAGACCCACAGCCAGATCGTCGCTGGCGCCCTGCTCGACCGCACCCTTGACCTGGCGATTACCGCGGGCGGGTTTGCACAAAGCCGGTTAAGTCGACAGGTCTTGGGAGAAGGTGATTATCGCTGCCTGGTGGACCCGGGCAGCCTGGCGCCAGGCCAGGAAGGCCTCAGCCTGGAGGAATTTGTTACCCGTGAACATGTTCTGGTGTCGTCGGGCGGGTTCATCGGGATTACCGATGAAGGCCTGGCGGCGCAAGGGTTGAGCCGCGAGGTGTGTGCGTCCACGAGCCACTTTGCCGCTCTGCCGTTTTTGCTCAAGGGCAGCCAGGCAGTGGCGACGATACCCGGACATGCCGCCGAGGCCATTGCGCAGATCACCGGCTTGCGCGTGCTGCCGTGCCCGCTGGCGCTGGCGCGTTACCCGGTGGAACTGGGCTGGCGCACTCAGACCCAGCTCGACCCGTTGTTGCTTAAAGTTCGCGAGGCGATCGTAACGTGCTTTATTTAGCGGCGGCCATCAGCTTGTTGACTTCGCTGCGCACCATGCTGGAAAACTCCGGCGGCGACATGCCATCAAGCTCGGCGCGCACCCACTCGGCCCATTTGCCCTTGCGCTTGGAGCGCTCGCCGAACAACCGCGCCGCTTCGCCCTTGGCCTTGCCCAGGTTGGTCTGCCACAGGTCATAGAGGCGGGACTTTTCATCTTCCAGCTCAGCGCGTTCGGCGAGCGTTTTGTTGGCCAGATTGAAGCTCATGTTGAATTACCTGCTGCACAAATAGGTGACATCTTACACTGTAGGTCGAAAGTTCCTGATCCGGATTTTGCGCCTCTCCACGCCCACGCAAAAAAACTGCAACTTTTCTCACCGCCCACTACTCCATTGTTCACTGTCACATTCACCTGCAAGGAGTCACACAATGGCCCGCAAAACTGCCGCCCAAGCTGTCGAAGATCAAATCAAGGATCAAGCTTTCAGTGAACTGACGGCGTTGATCGAAGAATCGGACAAATTGCTCAAGAGCAGCGCCTCCCTGGTAGGCGAGGAAGGTGAAACCTTGCGCGAACAGGTTGCCATCAAGCTCAAGCAAGCGCTGGACTCGGTATCCAACGTGCGTGAACGCAGCAAGCCTGTGGTAGATGCCACCGAAACCTATATCGGTGGCCACCCATGGCAGACCGTGGCCATCTCCGCTGGCTTTGGCCTGGTGGTCGGCCTGTTGCTCGGCCGCCGCAACTGAGCCATAGGGGCTGTTGCTTGCAGCAGCCCCACTTAACCTTCGGCCAGTGCCTGCAGTTGCTGAAGATCCTGCGCTTCAATCTCAATGCCGATTTCCTGCGACCTCGCCCGCGTGCGATGGCGCCTATCACCTGGCAACCGCCGCAACCCCGCCGCATGCATCTGCCGCACCAGTTCCTGGCTGCGCTCGGCAAAGTTTTGCCCGGCGGTCTTGCTCGGGTCGATCAGGATCAGCAACTGACCGGTCCAGGGTGTGCGTGCACCCGGATGATCCGACCAATTGAACTCAAACGAAAAGTTACCTCCCGTCAGCGCCGCTGCCAGCAGCTCGACCATCATCGACAGCGCCGAACCCTTATGCCCGCCAAACGGCAACAGCGCACCGCCTTCGAGAATGGCCTTGGGGTCCTGGGTCGGCTGGCCCAGGCTATCGACACCCATGCCCGGCGGCAGGCGCTCACCGTTGCGCGCGGCAATCTGCACGTCGCCATGGGCGATGGCGCTGGTGGCAAGGTCGAACACGATGGGCGCGCCGTCTGCCCGGGGTGCGGCAAACGCAATCGGGTTGGTGCCGAACAGCGGGCGATCGGCACCATGGGGCACGACGCAGGTCATGCTGTTAACCACGCTGAGGGCCACCAGGCCTTCTTCGGCGAACGGCTCAACATCCGGCCACAACGCAGCGAAGTGATGCGAGTTGTGAATAGCCAGCAGTGCGATACCCGCACTGCGGGCCTTTTTCACCAGTAACGTGCGGGCGGCCGCAAGCGCCGGTTGGGCGAAGCCATTGCAGGCATCGACCCGCACAAAACCGGAAGCGACGTCGGTGACCACCGGCACCGCCTCGCCATTGACCCAGCCACTGGCCAGGGTGCTGAGATAACCGGGGATACGGAAAATACCATGGCTATGGGCGCCATCGCGTTCGGCGCTGGCGCAGTTGTGCGCCAGGATGGCCGCCACCTCTGGCGAGGTGCCGTGCCTGACGAAGACCTGTTGGAGCAATACCACCAGCTCAGAGAACCCGATTGCGGTTGAAGCCTTGGCAACTGTCGGAGACTGCGCAGACATTTGAAGCTCCGTTTTTATGATTGGAAGGGGCAACGAATGGATATTCAGGCCCCGATTAAACACCACGCAAGGCCTCTGCTGTCAACTTGCACGGGGGCTGATTATTTACCCCAGATTGCCACGGGCGCGTACTTACCCTGTCAACGTCTATGCACTCTGGAGACAGACTATGGTCCGCGTAACCCCGGCGTATTTTTTTGACGAATTCCTGCTGCCCTTGAGTAGAAAAACACCCAGCGAGCGCGAGCGTGAGCTGGGGCTGACCGTCAAGGACCTCGACTGGCTGCATACTCTGTATTACGCCACCAATACCGCCCGCCAGGACACCCGCAAGCAAAGCTACCCGATGCACGTCGAGAAGGTGCTGATGAACGTGGCGGGCCAAACCCCGATTGCGCTCGCCGGCGCGTTCTTGATCAGCCCTACCCCGGACGGCGCCAAGGCCCTGCTCTACACGCCCTATGGCGGTATTCAGGTCTCTGACAGTCACGCGTTGCTCCTCACCGAGCTAAGCGAGCAGTTGGCGGACTCGGGTCAACGCGTCGAGTTGATGAGCTTCCTGTCGATCGCCGAGCGTGACGCTTTACCCTTCGGCACAACCTTGACATTGACCACTGCGACCGTCGAGGGCGGCGTCATGGAGGACCAGGAGAAGACGCTCCAAGCCTGCCAGCAGGCCAATGTGCAAGCGATGCTTGAGCAGTTGCAAAAGACGCCTACCTTGCCGAGCATGCTCGACACATTGCTTGGCATCATGGCGCACACTTACTTCCCAGGCCTGGACCAACGCGATACGCGGGTGAACTGTTATGTGCAAGACCCGGGCGAGCGTACTCGACGCTGGGTCGAGTCCCTGCCATTAAGCGCAGCGCTCTTGCAGTTTTATGTGAGGCACACCTGGCCTTCGGGGCAAACCCGCGAGTTCCTGAACCCAAAGCATGTCACGGCTGCGTTCACCCAACCCCAGCTAGAACAAGATCAGCAGCATTGGGAAACGCTGATCGAACAGACGTCGAGCACCCTGGCAAAACTGCTGGAGAGCTTGCTGCAGACCTATTGGAACGAAGAGATCAACAGCGGCAATTCACGCCTGGATTTTTTCGCGCAGGTCATGGCCGAGAAGTTTCGCGTGGATATTTTGCTCAAGCGCCAGACACAGGTCATCAGCGCCGACGAATGTCACATGCTCCAGGCCATGTTCCTCAGTGACCAGGGCGCGCGCAGCGCCTACGCGGCGAAACTCAGTGTGGAAAAAGTGCGTATCTATGCGCCTTACCAGCACTACGTGGAGTTGGCCAGCACGCTGATGATCAACGAGAGCCACGCGTACCTGTATACGCAATCGCGCGGGTTGCAGGTGTTAGCAGACATGGATGGTCTGAAAGCGGCTTTATTGAGCATGCTCAAGGCCGCTGGCCACGAAGACGAGCTACTCAACTTTCTGTCCTTGGATGAGCGCAACACGTTTATCGGCAGGGACCAGATAAACATCGCGACGAGGCCGGTCACCGCTGGCGTTTTTTCAGGCATGGTCGAAGACATTGCGCGCAAGCAAATCAGCAATATGAACCACGCCTTGGCGCTGTACCGTCGCAGCGATGGTCAAGTTGATCTGGCCGCCCTGCTCGACAGCGCCCTGGACGTGCGCACCATGCTGGATAATCGACTAGCGTCCCTGGAGACGTCGGGGCGCTGGACTGTCCGCCCCGTCACGAGCATCAATGACCGCCCCTCGACGGTCAAGGCAGAGCGCGCCAAGCAGCACCTGCAGCAACTGAAGGCCGCCGCAGACGCGCTGGCCGCCGAACGGCCAACGCATCCGACTTTACGCAGCATGGCCACCCTTGCCCTGAACGTACAGTTGCAGGCACGCCAACTGGAGCTCAAGGCCGATGAGGTTTACGTCAACACTTACGCCTCCCATGCCATGGAGCGAGAGGAGCGCCTGCCACTGTCCTCGCTGAATATGGTCGAGCACTTCATCGAGCACCTGGCCCTTGAAGCGCCAGCTGTTCCTACCTCGTCCAGAACCGGGTTCTACAGTAAGCGTGAGCAGGGGGCCGCCCAGCAACTGCACAACATCACCCTGAAAATATTCAACGCGGTCATTGATAGCGTGATGAGCGGGTTTGTCAATCACGACATGCGCGAGCTGCCACGCCTGTTTCTCGACAATACCCACGCTAAACACGCGCAATCAATGCTCCTGGCCTTACGCAGCGAAGCCGAACTGAGGCGGCTGGGCAAGACGCTGGCGCCCCGCAGCCAGGAAGTGCTCGATACCGTACTCAGGCCTGACAGCCTGGCGCGCCTGACCCGCCATGGCCTCAACGGTTTTTTGCCGGATGCCTACACATTGACACTGAGCAAGGACACGTCCGAGGCTCCCCAGGCGCTTGCCAACCTGTTTGTACTGACTGAACGTGGCGGCATCGACCCGCAGCGCTCGGGCCACGCCGTGCTTTGGACACCTCGGCATGGCTATGAGACGTTTACCTCGATTCAAACCTTGCGCGATGAGATGACACAGCGCCTGGCGCATCCGGTCAGACGCCTGGACCTGCTGGAAAACCTGCCAAGCTTCTTGCGCGTGCCGCATCAGGTTTATCGATTAGGCCCCCTGCGACGCATTGACGAAAACTTGCTGAATGATCGCCTGAAAACCTACAGCGATCACATCATGGACGGCGTCGATCACCTGCTGTCCATGAGGTTGCCTGCTCGGGCCTTGCAAGACCGTCTGGACGGGGTCATGGAGCAGGCGGCGCCTACCAACCTCATCCGGGCCATGACGCTGGCGAGCAGCATGATCAACCAACAGGCTCTGCCCGTCTGGCTGGGCATGGCGTCAGCCCGGGACCAGATCCACCAAGCGGAACTGCTTGAGCAATACCACAACAACGCCCCCGACGAAAAAGACTACTTGCATGGCATTAAGCCGATCCGAGAACACACGGCCACAGCGCTGCTGGCGCTGCTCAAAGCGCGTTTTCCCGACCAGCCCCTGGACCCCGAAGACATCCTGATTCCCGTCCATGAGGCGCTCGATGTCCATGTCTACAGCCTGACCGACTTTGCCTTGCGGCACTGGCCCAACCTGGACGCCGAAGACATCCGCCCACGTTCGCGCAACGCAGCCCCCCTGCCGGCGACGCTGGATGCCAGTGCGGTGGTCCAAATGGTCCGACAGCTGGATCTGAAAACCGCCTACCAGACGCTGTTGCAGAGCGAACTAAACGCCCAATCGGAGGAAGCGCGCAACCGCCGCCGCCGGTATTGCCAACAATTGCCTTGGCAGGCGCTGCAATATGCTCACCAACTGAAACTGCAAGAGCGCCTTTCAGCGCAGGCTTTGAGCCTGATCCAGCAGGCGTTTGACATGCCCGACGCATTGGCGCGCGCCTCGCTCGGCGGTGCAAAGGCAGTGCTTCGCCCGCTGGAGTTGATTGCGACCGAAGGTGCTGCCACCGTCAAGGTGTTGGGCATGTACCTGATCGGTCCTGAGCCTAGCGACGCTGGTCCTTTGGTGCTGTATGCGCCCTACAGTGAGAACCATACGTTTAAGGAATACGCGAGCGAGCACGCGCTTCTGGATGAATTACAGAGGCCGGGAGAGCTCCAGGAATGGGTGATCAAGCACTTGGAAGCACCTCATCAAGCCACTTACCGCAATTTGCTGAAAAACCAGCGTCACCGCCCCTCCGAGATCAGTCTCGCGTCTGCGGCAGTGCCAGGCAACCTGCTGCACTATCTGTTCAGCGAAAACACGCAGTGCCTGCTCAAAATGTTGGGCTGCCAATTCGAGCACGGCGCCAAGGCGCTCTGGGACAGAGTGATCAGCCTGTTCGGCAAGGAGATTCCCACCGCAGTGCAGTTTATGGCTGGAAAACTCGCTTATCCGTTAGTGGTTTGGCGCAGTTACAAACTGTTCAAGCGCTCAGCCGAGGCGCTGCAGCTGCACCGATGGAAGTCCGCACTGAAGGACTTCATCGCAGGCATGGCGCAAATAGCCATGCTGCGCGGTGAACTTGAAGGCAGCGCAAGCCCACCCCCCAGCGCCGAAGAAGTGGCGGTGGGCGACCTGTCTGACCCAAAACTGCCCACAGCGACAACCCTTGCCACTCTGGCGATTACCGCACCCTCGCGTACCGGGTTGCAGCCGTTCGAGGATCATACCGTCGCGCTGAACGACCTTGAGCAGAGTACCTCCAGCCATGTTTACCAGGACAAAGCGACCGCCAAAGACTATGTGGCGCTGGCGGGCAAGGTGTATTCAGTCAAGAAGACCGCAGAACACTGGAGGCTCGCCAACGACACAGAGGCGGGGCCTTATGTGGGCCGCAATGACCAGGGCAAATGGGTGTTGGACCTGAGCCGTCATAACCCTCGCTTCGGCAAGGCCCTGTCGCGCCTGCGGGCGCGAATCGACTTACGTGCGGCGATCAATATTGAAGCGACGGGCATTAGGGCGATTGCCGCCCTGTCACCCTGGAAAGCTCAAGTCATCAATGAAGCGTTGAACGTGGCGACTTATTACGCCGTGACGTGCAAGCGCAACCTCGCTCACTTTTCAACGCTGCGCGACCCCAATAGCCGGTTGGGGCTGTTTTTTGGCGAGATGTTCGGCGTCATCACCCTTAGCCCGGATCAGGTCACCAGAATCGAGAAAGTCGTCGACGCCATACTCGAACAATTAAGCGACCCCACCTTGACCGGCCCGGACTCCAACCGCTTTGTCAGCGGGAGCAGCCGCCACAATGCATCAACACAATTCGCCTTTGTTAACCCCGATGATATCGATCGCAAACTGTACTTGCTCAATCGGTTTTTTGATCCAAATTTGGATATTTATCAGAACCGCTTGAATGCCCCCTTCGACATATCGGCCCACGCCAGGGCCAGCGTCCTGATTCATGAGTTGACGCACCTGAAGCCTGGCACCGAAGACATCGTCTACCTCGACGCCATGCGACCGTTCCCTGACCTGATTGACGCGGCCAAACCCGGCGCACAGTTAATGCGCACATCGTTGGAGGATGTGCACAGAACTGCTCTGTCCACGTTGACGCCCGCGACCAAGCTGTTCAAGGCTTGGGATGACTACTCTGCGACCTGGGAAGACTACGGGCCTGATACCTCGACCGCTAACGCCAAACGAAAAGTCCTCAGCACCACTGGCGCCAAGGACCTGAATGCGGCCCGGCAGCTGTTCATGAGCGACGCCGATAAGCGCATTGACACGATTCTGGCCAACGCCGACTCAGCGACCTACCTGATTACCCAACTGGGCCGCGTCTTGGATCCGGGGGCCTGAGCGGCCCCCGGCAGGCCCGTCAGTCTTTCTGATCACGCAGGATATTGCCCGAGGCGCCGTCGATGCGCGCCTCATAAACAGTGCCATCGGACTTACGGCCTTTGACTTCCCAATAGCCGTTGTCGTCGGCTTCGGCGCTGTAAACCTCGACATACCCAGCCTTGACCTTTGCGGTCTCAATGGCCTTTTCGATGGTAATCCAGCCCGCACCTGGTTTATCTGCCAAGGCTGCGCCAGCACTGAGTAAAGCGGTGGTTGCACACAGGGCGGCTAAGGTTTTCTTCAGCATGTTCGTACTCCATTGTGGGAATGATGGACTCATGTCCTGTGATTTCTGATATTCCCAAACGAGAATAAGTTCCAATTGATGCGCAATCGCCATGATGGCTGTTCTCGCAGTCTGCCTCGGGAGGTTAGAATGTTCGGAATCAGGATGAGTTAATGAGCGAAGAGTCCCTTTCAGAAGCCGAATATGACGCCATCACCGACGCCGCCGCGCATTGGTGCATGCGCCTGCATGCGAGTGATTGCACGGCGGTCGAGCGTCAGGCGTTTGCGCAATGGCACGATGCCGATCCGCTGCACGCCTTTGAATATGCGGCCATGCTGGAAATCTGGGACGTCGCCGACCACTTGCCCCGCAGCGAGCCTGCGCCGGTGGTGTTGCCGTTCAAGCCGCGCAGCCGCTCGCGTACCTATGCCGTGGCCGCCGCTGTCTGCCTCGCCGCGTTGCCGATTGCGGCCTTTACCGGCTGGGAAGCGGGGTGGTTGCCAAACGCCTACGAGCATTTCGACGCCGTCAATGGCCTGCGTAAAGTCACACTCGGGGACGGCAGCCAGGTGGAGCTGAACCTGGGCACTGAACTGATCTACAGCAACTACAAGGACCAGCGCCGAGTAACGTTGAAAAAAGGCGAAGCGTTTTTCAAGGTCACTCATGACAGCAAGCACCCGTTTATCGTCAAGGCGGGTGAAGGACAGGTTCGGGTTACCGGCACCCAGTTCAATGTCTGGAAGTATGAGGATCAGGTCCGGGTGATGCTGCTTGAAGGTTCTGTGCAGATTGCCAGCGACACGCTGCACAGCAGCGTGCCGCTTAGGCAAGGCATGCAAGCCAGTTACCATCCGGGTGACGTAAGCCCGCAAATCACTGCGTTCAAAACCGATGATTCGTCACTGGCATGGCGTCAGGGCAGGCTGGTACTCGACAACCTGGCCCTGGCCGACGCTCTGCCACTGATCAACCGTTACCTGAGCAAACCAGTGATGCTGGCGGACGCCAGTACTGGGGCGATTCGCATCGGCGGTATCTACAACATCAATGAGGTCAACAACCTCGTCCCCTCCCTGCCCAAGGTCTTGCCGGTCTATCTGACCCAGAACCAGGACGGCAACCCCGTACTCAATTCCATCCCGCACAAAGTGCCTAAGGGCTAAGCCCGAGCTGCACAAGCGGGAATGTCTGCGCCCAATGTGTCCATTTTTGAAACACCGCCCTCGCCTGAACGGCCCACCCGGTGCGGATTCATGGCGTTGTCACACGTACTGTTACATCGCAGAAACACCTGATAGGTGAGGCTGGACATAGACAACCGTTTGGCGACTGTCTCAAGCCTGAAACACCCTGGCCATTACTTCGCCTCGCATTAATCGCAACTAACTGAATATCAACAAAAAACTAAAAGCGGCACGCGTTCTGCTCTTTCCCTTACAGCGCTGTTTAGGGTCAGCGCGAAGAATAAGGAACATTGCCGTGGACACACACAATCCAGGTTCATTGAGCCTCCTGCTGATCAGCGGTGCATTAAGTGCCAGCGTGAGCCTTCCAGTGCTCGCGGCAGGTGAGGGTGTGATCGTGATTGAGCGTCAAGTTCAGCCTTACGCCATAGGCCGTGCACGCGGCACCGACCCCTACCCCACCACCGTCAATGCCAACCCATCTGCGCAAATTTTCCGCGCCTCCAGTAATGAGCTCAGTGACAACGACATTGCCGGTATCAGCAGCGGCTCCAGCATTACGCGCAGCATCATGCCCAACGGCGACATCACCGGTTTGAACACTATCGGTAGCGCCAACAGCCTCGGTGCAGTCAGTGCGGCGGGCCATAGCGGCAGCGGCGGCGGTATCGCCGGCACGGTAAACGGCGCGATATCCAACGGCCTCGCCCCGCTGAATAACATCAGCGGCATGGTCGGGGGGGCAATGAAATGAATCGCGCCTGGCTGCTTCTTGCCGCGCTCAGTTGCACTGCTGCGATGGCCGACAGTAACAACAGCGCGACCATCGATAACGCAGGCAAGCAATACAACGGCGTTGTCACGATCAACCAGGCTGCCGGCGACCAACAACAGCTGAGCAACAACGTCGCCATCACCACGGGCAACAACACGCAGACGAACGTCGCGCTCACGCAAAAAATCAGCGGCGCTGCGGCCGACCGCACCCTGAACGCCAAAGCCGCGATCCAGGGCAACTCTTTCAGCAGTGGCAACGGTGCACTGAGCGTCAATCAGTCCGCCGGAGCCCAGAATCAGATGATCAATGCCGTGCGAATCAGCGTCAGCGCTGGCCCGCAGAGCATCGACGACAGCGTCATGTCGCAACAGAACGTTGCGCTTGCAACCGACTCAGGGTTGACCCCTATCACTGGCAGCCGCCAGGTCGTTACCAGCGACCAGGCCTTCACCGGCAGCCGTGGAGTGGTTCAGGTCAACCAGAGCGCCGGGGTGGGGAACCGAGTGGCTAACACCCTGAATGTACGACTCAACTGATAGAGCTGAGTCGATCGTTAGACCGTACCAACACTTAACCAACTAATTAGAAGCAAGGAGATACACCATGAAACCTACAATGGCTCTTAAACCACTGGCTTTCGCTCTCGCTGCGCTCATGGCTGTTGCTGCTCAAGCGGATCAACCTACCTATCGTCCACAGCCTGCGCCAACCACGGCTGCCGCCACTACACTGGATGGTCAAAGCAACCATGGCAACGTGGTGCTCAACGACAAGACCAAAAACAACGCTTCGGCCAATGATTCCTACAACCACATCAGTGGCGTGGCCAACGGCAACGTGTTGAGCGGTGACAACAACCAAGGCAAAAACGATGTCGCCATCGTTTCCGGCGATGCGGACTTCGTGTTCGCCAGCACCGGCACCGCTCAATCGAACACCGGCAACCTGGTGGTCAACAGCGGCACCAAAAACAACGCTTCGCTCAACGACAGCGGCAACCATGCTTCGGGCATCATCCAGCTGAACGCTGCCTCGGGCACCTCCAACCAAGCCAGCAACAGCGTTGCAATTGCCTCTGGCAATGGCGACAGCGGTGCTGCAAGTGTCACTGGCGTGCAAGACGTGTCGGGCAACCTGACTCTCAACCTGAGCAGCGGCCACGGCTGGAGCACCAAACCTGTCGTGAACAACGCCAGCGTGAACAACTCAATGAACTACAGCTCGGGCGTCTCGAACTCCAACGTTCTGTCGGGCAGCAACAACCAAGGTCAGAACAACGTAGCAATCACTCGCTTCTGATCCAGATAGGGCCTTGGCAACAAGGCCCTTTTTATTTCCAGTGTCCAACAGGTCATACGATCATGCGCCTCGTTGCCTTCGTCCTTCTGCTCGCATTCACCGGCTCGACATGGGCAGGGCAAGTGGCAATCGCCATGCCCGGCGGTGGGTTGATGTACAAAAAGGTCGAGAGCATTCGCGAGCGCAAATTCGCCAACCTGGTGGAACAGAAAACCGATTTCAGCTGCGGCGCCGCCGCACTGGCGACCATCCTGCGCCAAGCCTATTGGATGGACGTGGATGAAGACCACGTGATCAAGGGCATGCTGGTCAACGCCAACCAGGACCTGGTACGTACTCAAGGCTTTTCGATGCTCGACATGAAGCGCTATTTGGAGAGCATCCACATGCGCGCCAAGGGCTACCGGATTACGCCTGAGGTGCTGATTACCGTGAAAGTGCCCGTCGTCGTACTGCTGGAGATTCGCGGCTACAAGCACTTCGTGGTGCTGCAGCGTGCCGACAAGGACTGGGTCTATATCGGCGACCCGGTGCTGGGCAACAAGCGCTATGCCAAAGACGATTTCGTCAACGGCTGGAACGGCATTGTGTTCGCAGTGATCGGCGAGGGTTATGACAAGGCCAACGCCCTGCTCACTCCGCGCACCCCGCTGACCGCCAAGAACCAGCTGAACGCGTTCAGCCCGGTACGCGACAGTGAATTGATGGACTTCGGCTTCATCCAGAGCGACTTCTTCTAGAAGCGCAATAAGGAGCAGGACGCTCCAGGAGCAAACGATGAACACTCTCCGTTGGCTGGCGGTCATCTGTCTGGCAGCCTCAGCACCCGTTTATGCTTCGTCGGCGTTCAAGCCGATCGAACTCAAGGACTCGGAAATGGCTGACCTGCGCGGGCGCTATGTGATGCCTGGACGGATTGTCAGCTTCGGCATTGTAATGAGCAGCACCTGGACCAACGCCACCGGTGCGACCGTCACCGGCACGGCAAATATGCAGGTCAACGCCTCCACCATTACCCCGCAGTTCTACGTGCAGATTACCGGCAACAATGGCAGCGGCGTGAACAAGCAGCCTGACGGCACCGGGACCGTCTTGGGTGGCGCCGGCCTGGGCAGCGGCCAGGGCGTAGTGCAAAGCGTGCGGGCCGCCGGTGATGGCAACACCGCCACCAATGGCGTCGATATTAACGTCAACAAAAACGGCTTGGCACCCGCCAACTACGTGCAATCCGGGCAAGCATTGATGGCAGGCCAGCCGATTACCGGTGGCACTGCGGCGGGCCAGGTCACCGTGACGGCCAATAATGGCGGGCTGCAAATGGCACTCCAGGCCAATAACAACCAGGGCAATGTGGTGCAGCAAATCGGCGGTGGCAACGTCCTGCAAGGCACTGTTATTCAAGGTAACAGCAATTTCGTGAACAACCTGACCCAGCTCAATGTGGTCTTGGGCAACAACGGGTTGAACAACGTCACGCAGAACCTGAATCTTGATCAACTCAAAGGCCTACGCCCTGCCGGTTATTGAACTACGCTGAGCCACGACACTTACGCATTAGAAAGGGACGGCTTATTTCATGCATCGATCGTTATCGTTACGTGCCGTGGTTTGTTTGAGTACGCTCCTCCCCGCCTCCGTGCTTTATGCCGCGCAGGATACCGATATTGAAAGTTTGAAACAGGAATTGATGGCGCTCAAGCAACGCTATGAAGTGCAGCAAAAAGCACTGGCCGTACTTGAGCAACGCGTACGACAAGTAGAAGACCAGCCCGCCACACCTGCCCCGAAACGCTTGGCCAAATCACCTGCAGACTTCCAGAAAGGCGGCACCACGGTGGCCGGTAATACACGCGGTGTCGGCGCGGCGGCGGCCTCCGGCGGTGCTGGGGGGGGCAGTTCATACGGGCAAAGCCTCAAGGACGACTCAGCCCCGGCACAAAGTGTGAGCAACTTGTACAACGAGGCGAGTGGCTTCTTCGGCAACGGCAAGTTCAGCTTTGAAACCGGCATCAGCTATTCGCGCTACGACGCGCGCCAGTTGTCGCTTAACGGTTTTCTGGCACTGGACTCGATCTTCCTTGGCAACATCAACCTCGATCGGATCAAGTCAGACAGTTGGACCCTGGACCTCACCGGCCGCTACAACCTGGACAACCGTTGGCAATTCGACCTGAACGTGCCGGTGGTGTACCGCGAATCGACTTACCAATCGGGGGGCGCCGGCGGCAACTCCAACGCCACCTCGGAAGGCTCGGTCACCCGCGACCCGACCATCGGCGATGTTAACTTCGGCATTGCGTACAAGTTTCTCGACGAGAGTGCCAACCTGCCGGATGCGGTGGTGTCGGTACGCGTCAAGGCCCCTACCGGCCAAGACCCGTATGGCATCAAGCTGATCGCGCAACCTGGCAACGATAACCTCGCCGTACCGGAGAGCCTGCCCACGGGTAACGGTGTGTGGTCGGTGACGCCTGGCATTTCCCTGGTCAAGACCTTCGACCCGGCCGTGCTGTTCGGTTCGCTGTCCTATACCCATAACTTCGAGGATTCGTTCAGCGATATCAGCCCTAACGTCAACCAGAAGATCCCCGGCAAAATTAGCCTGGGTGACAGCTTCCAACTCGGTGTAGGCGTCGCTTTCGCCCTCAACGAGAAGATGAGTATGTCGTTCTCAGTGACCGACCTGGTGCAACGCAAGAGCCGGGTCAAGCAAAGCGGCCAGGATTGGCAATCGGTGGTTTCCAGCGATGCGAACGCCGGTTATTTCAACGTAGGTATGACGATTGCAGCGTCGGATAACCTGACAATTGTGCCGAACCTGTCGATTGGGATGACGGATGATGCGCCGGACTTTACCTTCAGTCTGAAGTTTCCGTATTACTTCTGATGGAGGGGCTGCTTCGCAGCCCTACACGGGCGGTGCGACGATTCGACAAGCACGCTCGCCACAGCGAAAAGCCCCGCGACGATAAAGGTCGTTGCGGGGCTTTTCGGTTTACCCGCCCTAGCGGATCTGGTGTTTGTGCAGCAACCGGTAGAACGTCGGCCGGGACACCCCCAACACACGGGCCGCGACACTCAGGTTGTCGCTGTGCCGGTTGAGCACATCGCACAGCGCCTGACGTTCGGCGCGGTGCTTGTAATCTTCCAGTGTAGCCATCGGCGGCGCGATTGCCTGCTCGCCTTGCAATCCCAGATCAACGGCCTCGATCTGACGCCCTTCCGCCAGCACCAGGCCACGGCGCACGCGGTTGGCCAATTCGCGCACATTGCCGGGCCACGGGTGTTGCCCCATGGCCACCAGTGCATCTTCGCTGAAACTGCGCGGGCGGCGGCCGGTTTCCCGGCTGTAAAAACGCGAAAAGTGATTGGCCAGCATCGCTACGTCGCCATGGCGCTCGCGCAACGGGGCGGTGATCACCTGCAAAACATTGAGCCGGTAGTACAGGTCTTCGCGGAAGGCGCCCTTCGCAACCGCCACTTCCAGGTCGACGTGGGTTGCCGCCAACACCCGCACATCTACCGGGATGGGCTGGCTGCCGCCGACGCGCTCGATCTGTTTCTCCTGCAGAAATCGCAGCAGGTTGGCTTGCAGCTCCATCGGCAAATCGCCGATTTCATCGAGAAACAGCGTACCTCCATGGGCCGCCTCGATGCGCCCGACCTTGCGCTGGTGCGCGCCAGTAAACGCGCCTTTTTCATGGCCGAACAGTTCGGACTGGATCAAGTGTTCGGGAATGGCCCCGCAGTTGATCGCAACAAAAGGCTTGGCATGCCGCTGAGATTTGCGATGCAGGGTTTTGGCTACCAGCTCTTTGCCGGTGCCGCTGGCCCCGCGAATCAGTACCGGGGATTCGGTAGGCGCAAGCTTGGCCAGCAGTTTGCGCATTTCACGGATCGGTCGGCTGTCGCCGAGCAACTCATGTTCGGGCTCGTCAACCAGCGCGTAGCCTTTGCCGCGCAGGCGCGCCATGCCGAACGCACGCCCCAGCGTGACCTGCACGCGTGCGACATCAAACGGTAACGTGTGGAAGTCGAAAAACCACTCGCACACAAAGTCACCGACATTTTGCAGGCGTACAACATCCTGACTGAGCACGGCGATCCATTCAGTACCGCTGCGGCTGATCAACTCCTTGACCGCTTCGGGGCGCTCAAGGTGCTCGGGCTGCAAACGCAGCAAGCCCACATCACAGGATCTGTCACCCACTGCGCCGAGCGCACAGCTGTCCACTTGCCACCCGGCAGCGCGTAGCCCGGGCAATAGCGCATGGCAGTCTTCACACGGATCAACCACCAGCAGGCGTCGTTGGACAGGTGTAACAACCATGACTATTCCTTGGCGCCAGAATTATTAAAGTTATTTAGAAACAAGGGTTTGTGAAGCCTGGCGCTAACACTAGCAAGGTATTGACGCGTGCCTTGTACCGTTTCGCTATAAGTGTTGGCAGAAAGCCACTTCCGGGGGGATGTCGGCAGAAAAGTCGCGCTGCGGCAAAACGTCATACCGCTATCAAAACAGCCGCTTACATGACGTTAATCACGGAAAGTTGAAAATTCTCGCTTTAACATGTGACCCGTACCCCGCCATCGTGCATCAGTACAAGTAACTCACCGTTTGGCCCGCCCAACCAACGGCACTCACTTGAATGGGCATTTTAGAGAGAAGACCCACATGAACGCCCCGCTCCGCATCAACGAAGCTCTTTTGATCGCAGACCGTGCTTTCCAGCCCTTCCAGTGCGTGGCCTGGCACGATGGCAACGGCGCCCTCAGCCTGAGCGTCATCGACCGCACCAATACCCGTATCGGCAGCAAACAGCTGTCTTCGAGTGCCTATACCGACCCGGCGCAGTTGGAAGATTTGTTGTTACAGGCACGCGCCGAACTCGACAAAGAGGGCCATAAGTTGCAGTCGTGGGCAATGCCGAAGTAAGTTGACATAACAACTTCCGATCATTGCCCGCAAGCAGAAACAATGATCGGAAGTTCGGTGCCAGCGCAGTGTCGATTCAACATGGCACTGTTAGTGGGCCGCGAGAATAAACCGTTCAATGGCTTGCGCAGCGCCGTCGTCGATATTGCTATCGGTGACAACACTGGCTTGGCGCTTGACGGCTTCTTCAGCCTGGCCCATGGCAATCGATAGACCCGCCACGTGAAACATCGCCGGGTCGTTACCGCCATCGCCAATGGCAGCCGTCTGTTCCAGCGGCACCCCGAGGTGAGCTGCCAGGGATTTCAATGCATCGCCTTTGTTGGCCAGCATCGCCGTCACATCGAGGTAAATCGGTTGCGACCGTGACACATGGGCCTGCCCCTGCACTTTAGGCTGCAATTGCGCCTCCAGCTCGACCAGCAACGGCGCGTTGCGACTGGCCGCGACGATCTTGTCGACCCGATCCAGATACGGCTCAAAACTCTCCACAACCAGTGGCCCGTACCCCAGGCCGGCCGCTTCGACGGCAACCATCGGCCCCGGTGGATCACGTCGCAGCCATTCACCGCCGGCAAACAGCCAGACCTCTACGTCCGGCTCTGCGGAAAATAGCGCCAAGGTCACCAACGCCGCTTCTGCCGGCAGATGATGTGCCAGCAGTATGCTGCCATCGGGATTGACCAACGTACCGCCGTTAAAACCCGCCACCGGTACATCGATGCCGAACGCCTCGACCATGTGCATCATGGCCTTGGGCGGTCGCCCGCTGGCCAGGCTGAAAAACACCCCTGCATCACGCAGTGCGCGCACCGTATCGATAGTGCGCTGACTGGGCGTGTGATCGGCGCGCAACAGCGTACCGTCCATATCACTCAAGACAAACCGGATGGGATGGATCGCGGCGTCACTCATCCGAGGCTATGCCAGGTGCGGCCATCGCGGGCCAACAAGGCATCGGCAGCTGCGGGTCCATCTTCACCGGCCTTGTAGGCCTGGATACCGTCGTCCTCTTTCCAGGCATCAAGGAACGGCTGCACAGCACGCCAGCCGTTCTCTATGTTATCGGCGCGCTGGAACAGGGTCTGATCACCGGTCATGCAGTCGTAGATCAGGGTTTCGTAACCCGTCGACGGCTGCATCTCGAAGAAGTCTTTGTAGTCAAAACCCAGCTCGATATTGGCCATCTCCAGCGTCGGCCCAGGCTTTTTGGCCAGCAGGTCGAACCACATGCCTTCATTCGGTTGGATCTGGATCTTGAGATAGGTGGGCCTGAGCTCATCCACTTCGGTGTCGCGAAACTGCGCGTAGGGTGCGGGCTTGAAGCAGATCACGATTGCAGTGTCGCGAATGCTCATGCGTTTGCCAGTGCGCAGGTAGAACGGCACGCCGACCCAGCGCCAGTTGTCGATCATCACCTTCAAGGCAACAAACGTCTCGGTGCTGCTATCGGGTGCGACATTGGCCTCTTCGCGGTAACCGGGAAGCTGTTTGCCACCGATTTGACCTGCCGTGTACTGGCCGCGTACCGAGTTGGCCCGCGCATCCTCCAAGGACCAAGGCCGGATGGCCCCGACGACCTTGGCCTTCTCGCCACGCACCGCATCGGCGCCAAATGCCGCCGGCGGTTCCATAGCCACCATCGCCAGTAACTGGAACAGGTGGTTGGGCACCATGTCGCGCAGGGTACCGGTTTTTTCGAAGAAATTGCCCCGGGTTTCCACGCCGACGGTCTCTGCCGCGGTGATCTGCACGTGATCGATGTAGTGGTTATTCCAGAACGCTTCGAACAGCACGTTGGAGAAACGGCTGATCAGAATGTTCTGCACCGTCTCCTTGCCCAGATAATGGTCGATGCGATAGATCTGCTTCTCGCTCATCACCTTGAGCAGGCACGCGTTCAGCGCTTCGGCAGTCGCCAGGTCGGCGCCAAACGGTTTCTCGATCACCACACGGCGGAAGCCATCGTCGGTTTCGTTAAGCAAACCGGCGCTACCGAGGCGCTGTACCACTTCACTGAAAAAGCGCGGTGCGGTGGCCAGGTAGAACACTGCGTTTGCGGTGCCGCTGTCGGCGATCTTCTTGCCGATCGCCGCATACGTGCTGTCGTCGAGGAAATCACCCTCGACGTAGCTGATGCCTTTGGCCAACTGTGCCCACAGCTCAGGGTCCAAAGCGTTATCGGCATTGCCCTTGACCTTGCTCGCGGCCTCGGTACGAATGAAGTCCTCGAGTTTCTTGGCAAAGTCAGCGTCACTGATGGCGTTGTGATCAACGCCAACAATGCGCAGGCCGTTACCCAGCAAGCCATCACGACTCAGGTTGTACAGCGCCGGCATCAGCAGGCGCTTGACCAGGTCGCCATGGGCGCCAAATAGAAACAGCGTGGTCGGTGGAGCGGGTTCGGCCTTAGGTTTCTTGCCGTTAACGGTCATTTTTTGGAAGTCTCCACATGGCCGCCAAAGCCGAAGCGCATGGCAGACAGCATTTTGTCACCGTAGGTGCTCTGCTGGCGGGAACGGAAGCGCGCGAACAACGAAGTGGACAGCACAGGTACCGGCACCGCTTGCTCCATAGCCGCTTCGATGGTCCAGCGGCCTTCGCCACTGTCAGCCACGGAGCCGGAGTAACCGTCCAGTTTAGGGTCTGTGGCCAAGGCGTCGGCGGTCAGGTCCAGCAACCACGACGAGACCACGCTGCCTCGACGCCAGACTTCGGCAATATCGGCGACGTTGAGATCGAAGCGCTGATCTTCCGGCAGGTTCTCCGAGTTTTTGGTCTTGAGAATGTCAAAACCTTCGGCAAACGCCTGCATCATCCCGTACTCGATGCCGTTGTGAATCATCTTCACGAAATGCCCGGAACCGGCCGGACCCGCATGAATGTAGCCATGCTCGGCACGCGTATCAGCCGCAGCGGAGCGGTCCTTGGTGCGTGGGATAGTGCCCAGGCCCGGAGCCAGGCTGGCGAAGATCGGGTCGAGGCGCTGCACGGTCTCGGCGTCGCCACCAATCATCATGCAATAGCCGCGCTCAAGGCCCCAGACGCCGCCTGAAGTGCCGACGTCGACATAGTGCAAGCCTTTTTCCGACAGGGCCTTGGCACGACGCACGTCGTCCTTATAGTTGGTGTTGCCGCCGTCGATGATTACGTCACCGTCTTCCAGCAGCTCACCCAATTCATTGACGGTGTTTTCGGTAGGGTCGCCTGCCGGTAACATCACCCACACGGCACGTGGCTTTTGCAGCCCGGCTACCAAGGCTTTCAAGTCGGCAACGCCGGTGGCGCCCTCCTCGCTCAAGCCTTTTACGAATGCTTCGTTACGGTCGTATACAACGGTGGTATGCCCATTGAGCATCAGGCGCCGCGCAATGTTACCGCCCATGCGGCCTAGTCCGATAATCCCCAGTTGCATGTGCTGATGCTCCTAACTACTAAATAAATGTGTGGCATAGTTTATAGCGCAATGAGGCTAATGAGGGTTAGTCCAGAGCGGATCCGGGTAGTTTCATGACAAAAAAGTAGCCATCGTTTCAGCATCACTGCCGAAAAAGTCACAGCGACCATAAAAAATAAAAAAGTTCCATTGAATCGAAAAAGAATTCAGAATTGCGCTGACTGTTGCCAGAACCGTCTTCAAAACGTTCCGGCATCGCGATCTACCGGCTATTTGCGAGGTAAGCAATGAGCACAGCACAGATGACCCGCCCGCCACAGACCCTCTACGTCAGCATCCGTCGCGATGAGTTGCGCCAATTGAAAGACGAGCGCGATCAGCTTCAACAGGAAGTCTTGCGCCTGCGCTCACACTTGCAAGCCCAAATCAGCCAAGCATCCGGCACCCAGCCCGCCCTTTGCTGAACGTGAGCTGAACAAACCGTTCAGGAATAACTCACGAAGTTTTCACACTCTCCTCCCGATACTCCCGCCGAATAGGGCCGCCCACGTGTGGTAGCCCGCTGTTGCGCGCACTCCTGCGTGACGACTGGTAATTATCGGGTTGGAGCGCTGGATGGCGATGTTCAAACGCAGCACCACGTCTGCGAAGGGTTTTGATTGGGCGGGCCTTGGCTGGTTGTTTCTGTTTTTCTGGTATTTCTCAGGCATCACCCAGCTCCTGATCCAATTGACCGGAACCTCCGGTTTCAGTGGCTTTCGCCAGGCGTTCTTCCTGAGTGCATTCTGGTTGGCGCCGATGTTGCTTTTCCCCCGCCAAACACGCGTGCTTGCTGCCTTGATCGGTGTGGTGCTGTGGGCCTGCTCCATGGCCAGCCTGGGTTACTTCTTCATCTACCAGCAAGAATTTTCGCAAAGCGTCATCTTCATCATGTTCGAGTCGAACATCTCTGAAGCCGGAGAATACGCGACGCAATATTTCGCCTGGTGGATTGTGCTGGCATTTATCGCCCATACCGCCCTCGCGGTTTTCCTGTGGTCCCGTCTGCGTCCGGTATACCTGCCGCGCGGGCAGGCGATACTGGCAGCGACCGCCATCGTATTGGCCGTTGTCGGTTACCCGCTGGTTAAACAGATTGCGACCAACCCGACCATGGAGTTGGCCATCGACGGCTTCGAAAGCCGCGTCGAACCTGCGGTGCCTTGGCAGATGATCGTCGCCTACCGCCGCTACACCGAACAGCTCAATAGCATGCAAGGCATGCTGACCAGTGCCAGCAAGATCCCGCCCTTGAAGAACCTCAAGGACACCATGGCCGGCCAGCCGTCCACTCTGGTGCTGGTGATCGGCGAATCCACCAACCGCCAGCGCATGAGCCTCTACGGCTACCCGCGCAACACCACCCCTGAATTGGACAAGCTGCGCGACCAACTGGCAGTGTTCAATAACGTCATTACTCCGCGGCCCTACACCATTGAGGCGCTACAACAGGTACTGACCTTCGCCGACGAAGAGAACCCGGACCTGTACCTCAAGACGCCATCAATTGTCAGTGTGATGAAACAGGCGGGCTATAAGACCTACTGGATCACCAACCAGCAGACAATGACCAAGCGCAACACCATGCTCACGACTTTTTCCGAGCAGGCCGACGAGCAGGTTTACCTCAATAACAACCGCAACCAGAACGCCCGCCAATACGACGGCGACGTGCTTGCGCCGTTTGCCAAGGCGCTGGCCGACCCCACCGAGCGCAAGTTCATCGTGGTGCACCTGCTGGGCACCCACATGAGCTATCAGTACCGCTACCCACCAACGTTCGACAAGTTCACCGACCGCCAGGGCGTACCGGCCGGCATCAGCGATGAACAGCTACCGATCTACAACAGCTACGACAACGCGGTGCTGTACAACGACTTCGTGGTATCGAGCCTGATCAAGGACTACGCCAAGACCGACCCGAATGGCTTCCTGCTCTACCTGTCGGACCATGGCGAGGACGTGTACGACTCGGTCGGCCACAGTACCCTTGGGCGTAATGAAGGCAAGCCGACCGCACCGATGTACACGATTCCGTTCATGGCTTATGCCTCACCAAAGTGGCGTGAAACCCACGACTGGAGCTTTGCCAGCGACTTGCAACGCGCCTCCATCAGTTCTCAGTTGATTCATACTTGGGCTGACTTGGCCGGTTTGAGTTTCGATGAATGGGACCGTAGCAAGAGCCTGGTCAATGCCAGCTTCAAGCCGCGACCGCTGCTGATTGGCGACCCCTACGTAGGCCAGAAAAAAGGCTTGATTGATTTCAGCATGCTCAAGCCGAAAAAGCCGAGCGCCTCCGAAGTAGTGGCCAAGTAACAAGGGCCGCAGCAACACAAAGATAACAATCATTCTCGTTTAAGCCTAAAGTTCCGCGCCTCCTTTCGTCTTTGAGCCATGGCCATCCCTTTTCGGGTGACCTCAAAGACGACAAGGAGTCTGCCGCAATGTTAGCGCCTTTTAAGCGTTCCATGACCCTCACCCTCGGCCTGTTCGGCGCCGCTCTGAGCCCGGTGCTGCTGGCCGAAACCGCCCCCGAACACCCGCCGACCAAAGCCCTTGAGTTGGGTGCTACCAGCATCACTGCCGAAGGCCTGGGCACCGCCACCGAGCACACCGGGGCCTACACCACCGGGTCGATGAGCACCGCCACCAAGCTCAACCTGTCCATCAAGGAAACTCCGCAGTCAGTGTCGGTGATCACCCGTCAGCAAATGGATGACTTCAACCTCAATACCCTGACCGAGGTGTTACGCCAGACCACCGGCGTCAACGTCCAGCACTACGACTCCGACCGCGTCTATTATTCGTCCCGTGGCTACGCCATCACCAACTACCAGATTGACGGGATGCTCAATACCTTCGGCTATATGAAGTCGGACTCAGACACCATCATCTACGACCACATCGAAGTGGTACGCGGCGCCACGGGCTTAACTACCGGTGCGGGCGACCCCTCGGCCACCGTCAATATGGTACGCAAACGCCCCACCGCTCAATGGCAGGCAAAAACCGGCGTGAGCGGTGGCAGCCATGACAACTACTACAGCTACGTGGATGTGGGCGGCCCGCTGGCATTTGACGGGCGACTGCGCGGGCGCACCGTGTTGGCCTACCGCGACAGCCAGTCATTCCGTGACAACTATGGGCTACAGCGGTCTGTCGGCTACGGCATTCTGGAGGGCGATCTTTCAGACGATACCGTGCTGGCTGTAGGCTTTGATTACCAGGACAAGCATGTGCAAGGCACTTCCTGGGGCACCGTGCCCTACTGGAACAGCCAGGGCGGCAAGGCCAAGCTGTCACGCTCCACCAACATGGCGGCCGATTGGAGTTCCTGGCCGCTGACGGACAAGACCACCTTCGCGACGCTGGACCATCGGCTCGCAGGTGACTGGCACCTGAAGGCAGCCTATACCCATCGGCAAAGCGACACCGACGGTAAGGTGTACTACGGCGGCGAGGGTTTCCCGAATGCGGATCGCAGCGGTATGTACGCCTGGTCCAGTCATATGCTCGGCACCTCCAGGATGGAGGCAATCGACCTCAATCTTGCCGGCAGCTACCGCCTGCTGGGCCGTGAACACGAGTTGATGATGGGGTATGGCGAGGCCGCGCAACGGGATGTTTCGCCGTTCATGCGCCGAGGCGATACACCTGCCGGGTACGGCACCATTGCAGACTGGAAACACATGGGCGGGATCGGCAAATTCCCCGACACCGTCACGGGGCTCAAGGGTGAACACAGCAAAAAACAGCAGAAAGCCGGCTACCTGGCGACGCGCCTGAGCCTGACAGAGCGTTTGCACGCCGTGCTCGGCAGCCGTTACGGCAGCTGGGAACTGGAGAACGCAGAACCCGCCTATGATGCCAACGACCAACTGACCAAGGCCAACAAGACCCGCCAGACCCACAACGATATGTGGACGCCCTACGCTGGGCTGCTTTACGACATAACGCCGCAATACACCGTTTATGCAAGTTACACCGATATCTTCAAGCCCCAGGGCAAGCGGGATGCCAGCAAGCAATACCTGGAACCTGTAGTGGGCAGTAACTATGAAGTCGGCCTCAAGGGCAGCGTGTTGGACGAGCGTTTGAACCTGGCAGCAGCGTACTTCTGGAGCACCCAGGACAACGTGGCAGAGCTGGACGACTCAGTACGGCCAAACCCGATCACGGGCGAGGAGTACTACAAATCCGGTGGCAAAGGTAACAAGGTAAAAGGTTTCGAGCTGGAAGCCGCCGGTGAAATCATGCCCGATTGGAATGTGACTGCGGGCTACACCTACACCCACGCGTTGAAAGGCTCGGGCAAGCGCAACAATACCGAGCAGCCGCTTAACCTGCTGAAGCTCTCCAGCGCCTACCGACTGCCGGGCGAATGGCACAATCTGACCGTGGGCGGCGCAGTGAATTGGCAGAGCGACATCTATGAATTCAGCAACCGGCCAACCGGCACGCGGAATGCTGAAGGCCGCCTGATCACCACGCGCACGAAGATCACTCAACAGGCCTACACCGTAGTCAACCTGATGTCGCGCTATCAGTTCGACGAACATGTGTCTGCCTCGATCAACATCAATAATCTATTCGATAAAAAATATTACGAGCGTGTCGGTTTTTATAATGGTGTGTATTGGGGCGACCCACGTTCCCTCACGCTCGCCTTGGATTGGCGGCTATAACCACAAACCCGAAGTTAACAGAAACGTTAACTTCGCGGCACTTCCACGTTAATTCCCACTTAATAAGATAGCGCCATAGTCGCCCTACGAATCGGATCACGGAGCGATCAGTCACCTATCACTCTTAATGGGAACACTGCCATGAAACTCTCAACCTTGATGCTTGCCAGCCTGATGACCCTGACCTCCGTTGCCGCCTTTGCAGAAGGCGGCTCAGAGCGCTCTAAGCAGTTCTACAACGACTTCACGTTCATTCAGCAAAAGACCCACGGCACCACTGACCCAACAGCGATTGCCGACGGCAAGAACGTGAAGTCCGTAACGGCTGAACAATCCAGCGCAGAGCCACAACCGAACAGCTGATTTAATAGTTAGTTAATCCGTATCCCCCTGTGCCATTCCGCTCCGTTGGCAAAGGTTAACTTGGCGCCATTTAATGGCGCCTTTTTTTTGCGCTAACTTTATTAAGTACGGCGACTAAAGCGGCTTATTCCAAAACAGCATGCGCCCGTGGGCCGGGTCAAAGATCGAATCATCAAAACCGAACTTTCGATACGCCGCCTGAGCCACGTCATTGCCCTCAAGCACCTCTAGGGTGATCTTGCAGCAACCACGCTGACGAGCGATTTCCTCGACCTTATGCAGCATTTTCTGACTCAACCCCAGGCCACGAAACTGATTCATCACCACCACGTCGTGAACGTTGACCAGCGGGCGGCAGGCGAACGTCGAGAACCCTTCAAAGCAATTGACCAGCCCTGCAGGCTCACCGTTGACAAACGCCAGTACGCTGAAAGCGTGGGGGCGCTTGGCCAGTTCGGCAGGCAGTTGCTGCAGCAGGTCGGCAGGCAACGTGTGACCGCCGCCCATCGGGTCTTCGGCGTAATGGTTGAGCACCAGGCCGATCGCCTCGGCATGCACGGGGTTGGTGTAGCTGGCTTGCAGCACCAGGATGTCTGGGGTGTCCATTTCCTTCCTCAATAACGACCACAAGGGAATCAGCTCCCTTTACAAGGAACGATTGTAAGCGCGTAGTCGGCAGTAGATGAAGGAGATTAACTACAAATGCCCGACTGAAAGCACGAAGGTTTAGTGCGCCAACGACTGCCATCAGGCGGGTTCATAGATGTGTCCTACGCGCCGAAACGCTGCAGTTGCATCTCCTGCAAACGGCTGAGGGTACGCCGGAATGCAAACTCCAGATAGCCCTCGGTGTAGAGGTTTTGCAGCGGTACTTGAGCCTCGATAAACAACGGCACTTTGCGGTCGTAGCACTCGTCCACCAGCGCGATGAAGCGCCGCACACTGTCATCGTGCACCGACAGTTCCGGCAACTCGCGATCACCGGCCACCACGCGCTGGGCTGCATCTTCGGTGCCACGGGCGATGCGCGCGGGGCGTTTTTGTGCGCTCAAATCAGGCACTTCACCCAGCACGATGGCATCGAAGCGGTCGCACAACAGCATGAAGTCCATGGCAGCCAGCGGCTGCTCGCACAGATCACAGTAGCGACACCAAAACACCGTGTCGCTGGCCTGCACTGCCACAATCGCGCGAAAGCCGACATTGACCGGGCCATAGCTCACCGACTGTCCTTCACTCAACTGCTTGAACACTGTAGCGAGTGCACCCGGCTGCTTCACCCAATAGCGCTGCACACCGGCGCCAGGGTGCAAACGGTGATCCTCAACGCCGTCTACCGCCACCACCTGCATATGCTTCTGGATCGCCGCGATGCCCGGCACGAAGCGCTCGCGGTTGAAGCCACCGGCGTAGAGCTGGTCGGGTGGCTGATTCGAGGTGCAGACCATCACCACACCCTCCTCGAACATTACCTGGAATAAGCGGCCGAGGATAATCGCGTCACCGATGTCATTCACGAACAGCTCGTCGAAACACAACACACGCACTTCCCGAGCGAGCTCCCGGGCCAAGGCCTGCAGCGGGTCTTGGATACCGCTGAGCTGAAATGAGCGCTGATGCACCCAGCCCATGAAGTGATGGAAATGCTGGCGCCGCGCGGGCACCCGCAGGCTTTGATAGAACCGGTCCATCAACCAGGTTTTACCTCGCCCCACCGGGCCCCACAGGTAAACACCGGTGATCGGTGAACGACCCTGGTGCAAGGCTTCGTGGCAGTGTTGCAAGGCTTGCACCGCCCGGCGCTGGGCATCGTCGGGGACGAAACCTTGCTGGGCGATGGCGTGTTGGTAAGCGGCGAGAGGCGAGTCGAAAGTCATGCGCGCCAGTATGGCCTACAGGGAGATATCCAGGCGTGAAATCTTACCCTGCTCGTTCAGGCGAAACGTGTAGCGCAGCTCCAGCGGGCTGCCGGGGAAATTGCCGGACACCACATTGCTGACCAATACCTTACCGGTACGCAGCTGCACATTGAGCACTTCGACCCGTGGCTGGTAACGACGCCCCGTGTCCTCTATCCAACGGGCAATAGCGGTCGTACCGACTTGATGCTCGCCTTCATCGAACACATTCGCATCGTCGGCAAAACAACGGGCAATGGCCGAGGTATCACAGGTATTGGTCGCAGCGATGTAAGCCACAATGGCCGGGGCCAGTTCAGGCATGCTCGACATGGCACAGCTCCTTGTCAGTGATTTGTAACGCTATGCTAAGCCAGGAACGTGTCAGTTTTTGTCAGGAGTAAACGGCCCGGACTCATTCTGTTCCATCACTTTGCGCCAAGCCCGCAGCCAGTCGCTGCGGCGCCCCGGATAACGTTCGCCCTGGGCGTCGGCGGCGGCCACGCGGTCGGTGCGAAAGGTGCGATAGGCCCCGCGTAATTCGCACCACGCCACAATCACGCGCACCTCATTCAGAAAACCCAGGGCCAACGGCCAGATCAGGCGCTGGCTCTGGGTTTGGCTGGCGTCGGCGTAGTCGATATGCAGCTTGGACTGGTTGCGGATGGCGTCGCGAAACACGTTAAGCGGCACACGGTTTTCCGGGTAGCCGAAACCGGGCGGACCGGGCAGCAGCGTCGGGTTGCGCAACGCCTCCTGAGCAGCAGGATCGAGCACGTCAGCTATTTTCGCCAACGCGTTGGCGGCAGCGCGACTCAGCACATCATCGCCACGCTGGTCCACATAGCGCAAACCGAGCACAATCGCTTCGGTTTCCTCGGCGTTCAGCATCAATGGCGGCAGAAACAAACCGCTGCGCATTACATACCCCACCCCCGCTTCGCCAAATATAGGTGCGCCCAAGGCGGTCAATTCGGCAATGTCTCGGTACAGCGTGCGCTCGGACACTTCCAGTTGCGCCGCAAGAACAGCGGCGGTCACCGGGCGTTTTTTGCCTCGCAGGGCCTGGAGCAACGTCAGTAAACGAGTCGTACGCGACACTTCGTTCCCGCCTGAAGAAAGTAAAATGTGCGGCAGCTTAGCAGAGCGCACTGTCAGGAAATGTCAGCAGTGAAGCCCTTGTCGGAAGCTAAAAAAACGGCCCGTAGGCCTAATACCAGTCAGTCAAGCTGACTGGCATTTTTCTTTCTGATGGGAGAGTTCGGCGATTTGAGTCTGATAGCACAAGGATAAACGCGCTCCTCCCGTCGATGAGGCTGGGCATAATGCATGGCTAAAGCATGAAGCTCGGCCAGGTGTTTGAAGATGTTCCCGGAACGATCAGCCCAGACGCTGTTGATAAACCCGAGGATCGCCCAGGTGGACGCGGTAAAGTCATTTCGCATGGGTAAATTCCTCGACAGTGACGACTCATTTCCAGCCTCTGATAGCGCAACAAGTTGTAACCCAGTAATTGGGCGCCATGGAGATCACGCACCAAAGCATCATTTCCTAGGGCAAACGCCGCTTGCACAGGGTCGCCACGCCTGCCTGTTCAAGTGCCTGCTCGACCAGAGAAGGGTCGAGCAAGGAATCCAATCCCTTAATGGCGTTGGGAGTGGAGGCGATGTTATGAGTCAGTTCCAGGGCTCGAGCGAGATGCATAAAAAAATCCGATGCCAGTACAGGCATCGGATTTTGATTTCTTGCGGCCAAAGGTCAAGCAAGAAGGCTTAACTGATCGGCATTAGCCCGTAGGCCGTTTTTTCAAGAGCTCTTTTTAGGCAAGGCTTTTGCTGACCACCTCGAACACATCAGTCGACAGCTCACCGCAGGCACGAATGCGCTCCAACTGCGCCTTCATCAAGGCCTGGCGCGCAGTGTCGTATTTGCGCCAGCGAGTCAATGGCGCCAACTGGCGCGAGGCAATCTGCGGGTTGAACCCGTTCAGCTGGATCACCAGGTCCGCGAGAAAACGGTAACCCGAGCCATCCGCAGCGTGGAAGTTGATCAGGTTCTGTCCGGCAAACGCGCCGACGAGTGCACGCACCTTGTTCGGGTTCTTGATGTTGAACGCCGGGTGTTCCATCAACGCTTTGACCCGCACCAGCCCGCCCGGCAAGCTGCTGCCGGCCTGTACGCTGAACCACTGGTCCATGACCAAAGGGTTGTCCTTGAAGTTTTCGGCAAACACCGCAAGCGCCTTGCCCTTCTCGGCCTCGAATGGCGAATTCACCAATACCGCCAGCGCGGTCAGACGCTCGGTCATGTTGTCGCTGGTATCGAATTGGTCCAGCGTCGCCGTCAGCACCTCAGGCTTGCCGCTGAGCATCAGGTACGACAGGGCGATGTTCTGCAAGGCACGCCGTGCAAAGTGCTCAGCCTCCGCCACGTAGGGCGTCTGCTCTGACAGCTCGCGATTGGCCTGGTAGCGCAGCCACAGCGATTCGTAGAGGTTGTCGGCCAATTGCTTGCGCGCAAACTCACGGGCTGCGTGGATGGCGTCGACATCCGCCACTTCGCTGATCTCGGTCAAGTAGGCTTCACTCGGCAACGACAGCATTTCAGCGACCATCGCCTGATCCAGGCTTTCATCGCTGAGCACTGTGCGCAGCGCGTCGATCAGGCGCTGATCAAGCTTCAGCGGCTGCCCGGCCTGATACTGGCCGATCAGTTCCTGCAACACCTGCACCGACAGTTGTTGGCCAGCATCCCAGCGATTGAAGCCGTCGCTGTCGTGCTGCATCAGGAACATCAGTTGATCGCGGTTGTACGGGAAGCTCAGTTTCACTGGCGCCGAGAAACCACGCAGCAAGGACGGCAACGGCTGTTCGGCGATATCAACGAAGGTGAAGGTCTGCTCGGCCTCGGTCACCGAAATCACCCGAGACGTACCGCCAGCAGTTGCTTCACCGGCAAGGCGCAGGGCGACACCGGCGCCCTGCGTGTCCAGCAGGCCCAGCTCAACCGGAATCACAAACGGCAGTTTTTCAACCTTGTCCGGGGTTTGCGGGCAGCTCTGGCGGAAGGTAAGGCTGTAGGTCTTGGCTGCGGCGTCGTAGGACTCGCTTACCGCCAGGCGTGGCGTACCGGCCTGGCTGTACCAGCGCTTGAACTGGGTCAGGTCGGCACCATTCGCGTCTTCCATGGCCTTGATGAAATCATCACAGGTCACGGCCTGGCCGTCATGACGCTCAAAGTACAGGTCGCTGCCTTTGCGGAAGCCGTCGGCGCCGAGCAAGGTGTGGATCATGCCGACCACTTCCGAGCCTTTTTCATAAACGGTCAGGGTGTAGAAATTGGAGATTTCGATGAAGCTGTCCGGGCGCACGGCGTGCGCCATGGGACCTGCGTCTTCGGCGAACTGGTGAGTACGCAAGTACGCTACATCCTGGATGCGCTTGACCGTGGCCGAGTTCATGTCGGCGGAAAAGCCGGAATCACGAAACACGGTGAAGCCTTCCTTCAACGACAGCTGGAACCAGTCGCGGCAGGTCACGCGGTTGCCCGACCAGTTGTGGAAGTATTCGTGGGCAACAATGGCCTCGACCCGCTGGTGCGCGGCGTCGGTGGCGGTTTCGGCGCGGGCCAGCACGGCGCTGGAGTTGAAGATATTGAGGCCCTTGTTCTCCATGGCCCCCATGTTGAAATCGTTGACCGCCACGATCATGAAAATGTCGAGGTCATACTCGCGGCCGTAGGTCTCTTCGTCCCAGCGCATGGATTTTTTCAGGCTGTTCATGGCGTGCTGGCATTTGTCGATATTTTCCGGCTCGACATAAATGCGCAATGCGACTTCACGCTGGGTCATGGTGGTGAAGGTGTCTTCAACGCACCACAAATCACCGGCGACCAGCGCGAACAGGTAAGCGGGTTTCTTGAACGGGTCTTCCCAAGTCGCCCAGTGGCGGCCGTCTTCACCTGGGCCGCTGGCAATCGGGTTGCCGTTGGACAGCAGCACGGGGTAGCGGTGTTGCTCGGCGATCACCGTGGTGGTGAACGTGCTCATCACGTCCGGGCGGTCGAGGTAATAGGTGATCTTGCGGAACCCTTCGGCCTCGCACTGGGTGCAGAACATGCCGCTGGATTTGTACAAGCCTTCCAGGGCGGTGTTGGTTTCCGGGTGAATACGCACGCTGGTGTCGACCGTGAAGGTGGCGCTGGTCGGGTGCAGGGTCAGGTGGCTGTCAGTCAGTTGGTAGTCGTTTTCGCTCAGTTCGCGGTCGCCCAGGTTCACGGACAACAGCTCAAGCTGCTGGCCATCGAGCACCAGCGGCGGCAAACCAGCGCCCCGCTCGGGGTTACGGCGCAGCACCAGCTGCGCGTGGACCAGGCTGTGGTCCTCGAACAACTCGAAGGTCAGGTGCGTCTCTTCGATCAGGTAATCCGGCGCCTGATAGTCCTTCAGGTAAATCATCTTCGGTTGTTCGGTACGCATGGGTGGCATCCTTTTACTGATGCACGGCGAGCTGGTAGGCCGTGTACTTACGAATGTTGATAACGCCGGTGTCGAAGATCAGGTATTGGCCCTTGATCCCCAGCAGCGTGCCTTCGGCAATCGGGTTCTTGTCCAGGTTGAAGCTGACGATCTTGGCGGGATACTGCTCCACCGGGTAACGGATTTCGAGCGGTTCGATGTCGGTTACCGGTTGGATGGCCTGCAGGCCAAAGCGTTCCTGCAAACTCAGCAGGCCGTCTGCGCACGAGGCGAACAGCTGATCGCGCACCTGCGCAAGGTCCACCGATTGTGCGTCACCCTTTAGCAGCGCGCGCCAGTTGGTCTTGTCGGCCACTTGGCTGCGGAACAGGTCTTCGACGAAACCCGATTGCTGACGAGTCGCAACACGCATGATCGGCAGCGCCTGGCTGGCGCCCTGGTCCAACCAACGGGTCGGCAATTGGGTGGCACGGGTGATGCCGACCTTGATGCCTGAAGAGTTGGCCAGGTACACCACATGGTCGGTCATGCAGAATGTTTCGCCCCAACCCGGATCACGGCAGGTGCCGGCGTCGTAATGGCAACGCTCGGGGCTCATGATGCACAGGTCACACTGGGCCAGTTTGGTCATGCACGGGTAGCAGTAACCCTGGCTGAAACTGGTTTTGGTCTTGCGGCCGCAATGGCTGCAATGGATGGCGCCGAGGTATTCCAGGCGCACATGAGTGCCGATCAACGGGTTGACCGGCACTTCGGTATCGCCCAGACGAAACGCATATTGAACGGTCGGCTCACCGAGTTGCGCCGACATTTTGCTGACTGCACCGCGACCAATTTCAATCAATGGATCGCATCCGACTTGAACAGGATATTCGGCACTGGCGCCGACTTCGACGCGCATTCCTGCGGGCCCATATAGCCGGTACGCTGCTCTTCGGGCAGGTTCTGGATTTCCCAGGCGATTACCGCTTGCAGGGACAGTTCACGCTGCTCGGCGGTGAGCTTGCGGCCATCGGACCACTTGCCGATTTCCACGGCGAGCTTGAGGCTTTCGTAGATGTCCGGGGTGATGTTTTCGATCATTTCAGCAAAGGACGACATGTGCAGCACCTCTTTATAACGGTCGCTGGTTCAGCGAATACAGTAATGACAATTGACGGCCGGGCTCGATACCGGCGCGTCAGAATTCCTTGGACAGCTTGACCTGGGCCAGCTCCTTTTCCAGCAAGCGCCGGAAGATCTGCGGTGCCGCGAAGGTATAGGCCGCAAACGCCAGCCACACCCAGTCAATCATCTGGGCCACTTGCGGGTAACCCTGGGTCGCCAGGGTGATGACCACCACACGATAGACCACGAACATAAACAGCAGCAGGACAATAGCGCGGGTGGCGCTGCGCTCGTTCATCCAGCTGTTGAAGCGCCACCAGGCACCGAGAAACACATTGCTGCGGGCTTTTACTGCCGTCAGCAGGTGCAACGCCGCGACATTCGTGGCGTTTTCCTGCAGGGCCCAGATGGCATGGTCGCGGGCGCCATTGATATCGCCTTCGCGCAGCAGCAAATGCCCAAGCACCACCACCGCGCCCGCATTACTCGGATCGGCCTGCAACGCCTGGCGCGCGAATTGATGCGCCTGGTCCCAATGGCCGCTGGCACGATGAAACTGCGCCATGGCGACCAGATTGGACGCATCGTCAGGGGCCAGCTCGAGGGCTTTTTCTAACGGCTCGCGACTCTGCGCCAGGCGGCCGGTCAACTGATATAGCTCGGCCAGGCAGCGGTAATTGATGGGGTTGAGCGGTTCCATATCCAGCAGTTGGGTCAGATGCTCCTGGGCCAGACTGAATTTGCGCAGGGCAATCGCCACTTGGGCGGCCGCGTAGTGGGCAAGCGGCATCTGCGCATCGGCCGCCAGTGCCAGTTGCACTTCACGTTTAGCCGCATGCACGCGCCGCATGTTCATCAAGCAGATCGCCAGCAATGCGTGGGCTTCAGCCGAATGCGGATCGCTGGCCAGCAGCTGGCGCAATGCATCGATGGCGCCGTCATTGTGATCAGCCTGTAGGCGCTGATAGGCCAATTGCAGCAGGTAATCGGTATTCATCAGCTCACCACCAGATACCAAAGGGTGCTCGGCACCCACTTGACCACCATGCTCTTGAGCACAAAGCCACCAATCAACGCCAATGGCAGACCAAAACGGCTAAGGACGCCGCCGTAGTACTGGTAAATCTCGATGGTCGCGTTCTGCTGCATATACAACAGGTAACCAATGCTCAATTTCCATACGACCAGCACCAACAAGGCATATTGGATCTGGGCCTGGGACTGGATAAAGCCAAAGCCTACCAATTGCAGCAAGCCGAACCCGATCACCACGCTGCCCACCAGTGCCACACCGGCCAGGACCCACTCGCGCACGCGCGTCGGGCTGCCCACGGCAATCGAGTTGAACACGAACCATGGTAAACCCAGCCAGGCACCGCCCAGCATCAGGCCCAGCAATGGCCAGAGCGGCGAAACCGCCCACTTGGCCAAGGCGCCCGGGCGCGGTTCATCTTCGATGCGGTAACCACCGTACTGCGCCATCAGCGACCCTTCCCGTGTTTGTCGAGGAAGGCCAACACCTCGTCATATTGATTGCCTTCATTAGCATATCGCGCGTAGTTGCGCGCCGTGGTCAACCATTCCAGGGTGGTGGCGCGTACTTCTTTCAACGCAGCCTTGAAATGACGGTCGCAAATCGACTGCTCGGTGCCACTCTCGATCGAGGCTTCAATCGCCTCATCGGCGGCGGTTTCCACCAACTCGCTGAGGTCCGCGCCCGAGAAGCCCGAGGTGTTCTTGGCCAGGAAGGCAAAGTCAATGTCATCGGCCATGGGCCGCCCTTTCATCATTACCTGGAGCATGCTTTCGCGCGCCGCACGGTCCGGCGGCGGTACAAACAGGACGCGGTCAAAGCGACCGGGACGACGGAATGCCGAATCCACCGACCACGGCACGTTGGTCGCGGCGAGGATCAACACCCCGTGGTTGTCATTGCTAAATCCGTCCATCTCGGACAGGAACTGGCTGACCAGTTTTGACGACGTCGACTCGCGGGTATTGGAACGTTTGCCGCCGAGCGCCTCGACTTCATCGAAGAACATCACCGCAGGCGCCTGTGCCCGTGCCTGCTCGAACAACGCGTGCAACTTGCGCTCGGACTCGCCGATGTACATGTCCAGCACATCGGAGATGGCCACATTGAAAAACGTCGCCTTGCACTCCCCGGCCGTAGCACGGGCCAACAACGTCTTGCCGCAGCCGGGTGGACCGTACAGCAGCACGCCGCCGCCGACCTTTTTGCGAAAGCGCTGGAACAGCCCGGGTTTCTGATACGGCAGGATGATCTTTTTGTGGATGGTCTTTTTCAGCTCATCCAGCCCACCGATATCATCAAAGGTCAGGGTTTCCTTTTCCGGCACCAGCAGGCGCACCACTTCGCTCTGGTCAGTATCGTCATTGGAAATCACGCGCAGACGCGGCCGCCCTTCGGCTGCCGGAAAATCCAGCACCGACACATTCAACCGGCGCCACAGCGCCATGTCTTCCAGCGCCGGATTGGCGGCTACCGCCGCGCGGTATTCAACCTGGGCCTCCTTGAGCCGCTCCAGCGCTGCCAGCGCGCGCGCCTTGAGCAGGCGCGCGGCAGGGTCTTCGCCCTCAATCAGTTGCAAGGCTCGCGCAGCATCGCCGGCGGCAAGACACAATTGCGCTGCGGCCAGTTTAAGGGCCGCGGCGTCGGCCCACTGTTCAAGGTCGGCCGGCAGCAGTTTAAGCCCGCGCTCATGCTCGCCGCGCTCAAGGCTGGCGCCGAGCAGCAGCGTCAGCAGCGCGACATTGCCGGGCGCCGCAGACAGCGCGGCCTCCAACTGGTCGAACGTCGAATCATCCATGGTGCTTCCTTAAAAGTTCAGTGACGGTACGCGCAGGCTCATGTGATCACCTGCGACCGCTCAACATCGACCCACATAAACTTGCGCGGATCCAGCTGGGTTTCCTGATCCAGCCGGTAGGCCACCAGCTTGCCGTACAGCACGGCGCTGTAGTCCAGGCAGGCCAGGTTCGGGCGGATCGGTGCCGGTTTGCCGCTACGCCAGTAATGCCCGACGAACAGCAACGGCTCGTCGACGCCATAGCGCAGCAGGGAGTTTTTTTCAGTCGACGACAGTGGCGTACGCGCCACCGGCTCCGGCAGTGCATCGGGCTGGAACACGATGTCGCCGTAGGTTTTCGGGTCGTCTTCCCAGAATTTGGTGCGGAAGAATGAGCGCGTCAGTCCATCGCCGCCGGTCAGCGTCAAGCCATCCGGCAGGCGCATGTCGGTGCCACGCAGCAGACGGTCGAAGGCGTTGCAGGCGAAACTGCCCGGCACGGCGGCGGCCTGCAGGAAGTGCTGGTCGATGCAACCATCCGGGAACGTCGCGCGCAGCGGCTGGATAAAGCCCTCGTCCCAACACGCATGCACCACACGAAAACGCCCGGCGTCGACAAACAGCGGCATGTCATAGAACCAGCCGAGAAAATCGTGCCAGTCAGCCGGGTGCTGTTCGAATTGGGTCAAGGTTTCGTGGATCAACCGCGCATGGCGTGGGTTGTGCTCGCGCACGAACTGCTTGCCGCTGCCCGGCGGCGCGGGTGTGCTCCAGCCCAGCGCGTTGAACTCGTGGTTGCCCATGATGCACAGCGCCTGGCCTGCCTCGGCCATGTCGTGGACGATATGCAGTGCCTCGCGAATGCGTGGGCCACGGTCGATGATATCGCCGAGGAACACCGCCATTCGCGACGGATGGCGCCAGGTGCCAGCCTGTTTGTGGTAGCCCAGCCGTTCGAGCAAATGCTCAAGGGTATGAGCGCAACCGTGCACGTCACCAATCAAGTCGTAGCTGCGCGCGGGATCGAGCATCAGTCGCCTCCACCCCCCAAGCGGCTGCCCCAGCCCAGCTTGGTGCGGCACACTTCGTAGTAGTTGTGATCCAGCGGGTGGATCAGCCGCAGCTTCTGCGCCTTTTTGCTCACGGTGATGGTGTCACCGGGGGCGCAGGTGAAATGGTTCTGCCCGTCACAGGAGACTTGCGGGTAGATCTGCATGTCTTTGGACACCACGATTTTCAGCTCACTGTTGCCGTCGACCACAATTGGCCTGCTGGACAACATATGGGGGTACATCGGCACGATCACAATGGCGTCCAACTTGGGGTGCATGATCGGGCCGCCGGCCGACAGCGCGTAGGCCGTGGAACCGGTCGGTGTGGCGACGATCAGGCCGTCGGCCTTCTGGCTGCACACGAACTGGCCGTCGATATACAGCTCGAACTCGATCATGCGTGTGGATTTGCCGGGGTGCAGCACCACGTCGTTGAGCGCATCCCCCTGGCCGATAGCTTCGCCGTGGCGTCGCACTTCGGCTTGCAGCAGGAAGCGGTTCTCCACCAGGTAATGACCGTCGAGCACCTTGGCGACTTCAACTTCCAGATCATCCGGGCGGATATCCGTCAGAAACCCCAGGCTGCCACGGTTGATCCCCAGCACCGGCACGTTATGCCGCGCCAAAGCCCGGGCGGCGCCGAGCAGGCTGCCGTCACCGCCGACGACGATAACCATGTCGCAGACTTCGCCGAGCATTTTGCGCGACGAGGTTTGCAGGCCATGGCCCGGTAGGATTTCGGCGATGGTGTCTTCGAGGATCACGTGCAGGTGGCGCTCGAGCAAAAACTTTTTCAGTCGGCGGACGGTGTCCAGCACCTGGGTACTGCCCAGGCGACCGATAATGCCGATATTGCGAAATTGCTCCATGGGGCTCCTGCGGGAATGGGGTGTGGCAAAAAAACGATTATGGGCGAAAGGCCGCCTCAGGCAAAATCCTTTGTCGCCGTGAAGCCTTGATGACAATAGTTCTCAGCCACCCAGGCAGCGCTTAAAAGACTATGCTCGGACCATGACCGTGTTCCCGGATTTGCACAACCTGCCCCGCCAGTTGCGGCACTCTGAGGTGCGCGACTTGGCGTGGGTGATGCTCGCCCCGCCGATGCTCGCGCAAACGCCCTGGCCCCAGCGCCACCCACTGGCCGGCAGCGACTGGGTGCAGGCCCCGCACCTTCTAGAATCGTGGTTACGCACACTCGATCAGGACAGCCGCGCCTTGCAGCAGTGGCTCAGCCTTGCCCGCACCCGGCGTTTGGGCGTGTATTACGAGCGCCTGTGGCAGTTTGCCGTGCAGCAGGCTCCGGGTGTCGAATTGCTCGCCGCCAACCTGCCGATCCGCCGCGCCGGGCATACCTTAGGCGAGCTGGACATGCTGGTACGCGACCGCGACGGCGTGCACCACCTGGAACTGGCGATCAAACTCTATCTAGGGCCACAGCACGGCGAAGGCCAGGACGCCGCACAATGGCTGGGCCCCGGCTGCCATGACCGGCTGGACCGCAAGCTTAAGCACCTGGCCGAGCATCAATTGCCGATTTCAGCGCGCCCGGAAAGCCGCGAGGTGCTGGCCACGCTGGATATCCAGCAGTTTGATGCGCATTTGTGGCTCGGCGGGTATTTACTTTACCCCTGGCCGGGCCAGGCCGAATCCCCCCACGGCGCCCATCCGCAGCATTTACGTGGGCGCTGGCTGCATCAGCGTGACTGGCGCGATTTCGTCAGCGCCAGCCTGCCAGGCCGTTGGCAACCCCTGCCCCGCCACGCCTGGTTGGCGCCAGCGCATTACCCGCAGGATCAAGTCTGGCGTGAGGAGCAGATGCAAGGCTGGCTGGCGGCGCTGGACCCGATGGCGCCGGCGCAGCTGTTGGTGCGCCTGGTGCGCAATGGCGATGACTGGGAGGAAGCCGAACGCCTGTTTCTGGTTTCCGACCTCTGGCCCAATGTCCCAGGTATCACTTGATCTTCAAGTGCCGGGCATACCAAGGCCGCTTCGGCACACGCTTGAACAACGCCTGCAACCCCTGCTCTTCATCCGCGAAGGTAATGCGCAACGCGAGTTTCATAGTCTCAGGGTCCATTTCCATCGAACGCCCCATCTGCAGCCCCGGCGTGGTGCTGCAACCGTGAGTGTCCGGCCCCAGCCACGGGTCGCCGACTTCCACCCAACGCCCCTGCGCGAACCAGTTCACGCCATTGACCTCAAGTCGGCTGACCTCGCCTGGGTTGAAGCGTTCATGGGCACGAAACCAGTCCTCGATGCGGTCATCGATCCAGCCGTGGAAGTGCCAGAACACCGGGTTTACATGCGATGAAAACGGGTCACCGAGAAAGTCGTTCTCCGGCGCATACCAGCGCGCGGCAAAGTCCGCCGGGTCGCGGGCGAACGGCACTGGCGCGCCGTTAGACGGGTCACGCGGCACCGAGGCCCAGCGCATGTGCAGCCAGTCGTGCAGGCCCAGCTCCATCTCGGAGCCCAATTGGCCCAAGGTCAGCTTGGCCAGGTAGCGCGGGTCGCGGTACTGGGATTCCCAGACCTGGAAGTTGCTGTGGTAGGTCTCGGCCGCCTTAATATCGCTGACCCATTGGGTGTACTCACTGTCATCCGGCGCCGACCAACAGGGCGGCAGCGCAAAGCCGTCGTGGTTATCGAAATAACGCACAAAGCCCAGGCGATCGTGCTCCAGCGCTGGCTGCGGCTCGGGAAATTGCGGCCACGACGGCAAATCTTGCATGGCGCGTGCGGTGCCGAGCATATGGCGGTGCATGAAAAAGAAGTCGATACCGGAGCCGTTACGGTCTTTGCGCTTGCCACGTGCGTCGCGTTCCTGGCCGCGCGGGCCAGGCTGCCAGCCAATACCGCGCAAGGCGTCGCGCTTTTCTTGCGAGAGCTTGTGCCATTGGTCTCGGGTGGCATGCCACAGCTGGTGGAACAGCCGGTGTTCGGGGGCAATCAGCCAGGCCAGCAGGGTCGGGTTGAGGCCGATACGTTGGCGGGCTTCGGGAAACAGCTGCTTGTGGGCAATAAAGCGGTTGTCATGCTCGGTCAAGGCCAGCGGGCGATCGAGGTTGAGGATCTGCCCGCTGAGGGTACTGCTGCCGGCGTTGGCGAAGTCGGCCCAGACTTCGTCGAGGGTCATCTTGAATTCATAGGCTGGCGCGCCATTGGCTGCATCGCGGTCGATCAGACGCCAATAGAGCAAGGCGCCCTCGCCTGTCAGCACGTCACCGAGCACGCGGTAGCGCGGCTCGCCTTCGGCGCGCAGGTTTTCTGCGGTGTCCAGGTAACCGCGCAAGCCGCGCCCGCGCGGGGCGATGTCGAGCAGCAGTTCCAGGCCTTGCAACGGCAAGCCTTTTAAACCGGCATCATGGCCTTCCAGGCGCAGGCGCCAGACGCCGCGCAGAATGTTCGCCAGGTGCTGGCCTTCGGTGTCGGCCAAATCCACCGTAGCCTCGCCCGGCGTAATGGGGAATTCTTCTTCACGCGTCAGCTCGCGATGGGCGTAAAAGGCCGCAGGCACGGCGGCGCCTGTCAGTGCCAGGCCTGCGATGAACCCACGTCGAGAGATGGTCATTGTCTACCTTAGGAAACGGCTTAATCAGAGCTAGAACGTTTGCAGTGGCGAGAAATTTACCGCCACGCTACCCGGGCCTAAATTTCCCCCGCCATGGCTCGTTCTCCCCTGATAGCAAAGGCCTCAACTGACTGAGATGGCAATGACAAAACCACGTTCGAAAAAGGCGCTGTTAATCGGCCTGCCGCTGGCCTTGGCCATCGGCGCCGGGGCTGGCTTTCTGGCCTGGGACCACTGGCTCCAGGGCAATGCTGGCTACCCGCTGGAGGTGATCAAGCAAGCCAATGAAATGCAGGACCGCTTGCTGTCGTTCGACAGCCACATCACCGTGCCGATGGATTTTGGCACGGCCGGCAATGAGGCCGACAAAGAGGGCAGCGGCCAATTCGACTTGGCCAAGGCTGCACGTGGGCGCTTGTCGGGCGCGGCCCTGACAATTTTCGGCTGGCCGGAAATCTGGAACGGCCCCAATGCGCCGCACAAACCCACCGAGGGTTTTGTCGAGGAGGCCCGCCACGAACAGGAGGTGCGCTACAAGATCATCTCCGGCATGGTGCGCGACTTTCCCAATCAAGTCGGCATTGCCTACACCCCGGATGATTTCCGCCGACTGCATGGCGAGGGCAAGTTCGCGGTGTTTATCAGCATGCTCAACGCCTACCCGCTGGGCAACGACCTGAACCAGCTGGACCTGTGGGCGGCGCGCGGCATGCGCATGTTCGGCTTCAGCTATATCGGCAACAACGCCTGGTCCGACTCGTCGCGCCCACTGCCGTTTTTCAATGACACCACCGACGCCCTCGACGGGCTGTCGGAGATCGGCCAGCAAGCGGTGCATCGCCTCAATGACCTGGGCGTGATCATCGATGTGTCGCAAATGTCGACCAAGGCCCTGGAACAGGTGGCGCAACTGAGCCGCACACCGATGGTGGCGTCCCACTCGGCACCGCGCGCCTCGGTGGATATCCCGCGCAACCTCAGCGACAAAGAACTGCAACTGATCAAGAACAGCGGCGGCGTGGTGCAGGTGGTGGGTTTCCCGGCCTATTTGCGCCCGCTGAGCCAGCCAACCCAGGAAAAACTCAACGCCCTGCGCGCGCGTTTCGACTTGCCGCCGCTGCCAGACCTGGCCATGGCCTTGATGCCCGGCGACGCGATTATCGCCGCCTGGTCCGAACAGAAGTTCGGCCAATATGCCCAGGGCCTGTACGGCATTCTTGAAGAAGAACCCAAGGCCACTCTCAAGGATTGGGGCGATGCCATCGACTACACCGTGCGCAAGATCGGCATTGATCACGTCGGCATAGCGTCGGACTTCAACGATGGCGGCGGCCTCCAGGGCTGGGAGAACGTCGGCGAGGTGCGCAACGTCACCGCCGAGCTGATCCAGCGTGGTTACTCCGAGGCCGATATCGCCAAGCTGTGGGGAGGCAACTTCCTGCGGGTGTGGGACCAGGTACAAAAAGCCGCCAAGCCATTGGCCAACCGCTAACCACCTGGAAGCAAGTCCATGACCGACCGCCGTACATTTCTCAAGCAGGCTGGCATATTCGCCGCCAGCCTGCCGCTGGGCGCCGCTCTTATGCCGCAGGCCGTGGCAGCCAGCCCGACGCCCGCTGTAAACGACCCATGGACGGGGTTCAAGCAGCTCTTCAACCAGGACCCGAGCTACCTGCATTTTTCTAATTTTCTGGTGACTTCACACCCCAAGCCTGTGCGCGAGGCGATTGACCGTTACCGCCAACAGATCGACCGGAACCCGGGCCTGGCGATGGACTGGGGGCTTGAGGAAACCTGGAAACGTGAGGGCCAGGTACGCGAATGGGCCGGTCGCTACCTGGACGCCAAGCCGTCACAGATTGCGCTGACCGGCAGTACCTCCGAAGGCCTGGCGATGATCTACGGCGGCATCAAACTGCGGCCGGACCAGGAAATTCTGACCACCGAGCACGAACACTACGCCACACAAAGCGTGCTGGATTTTCGCGTCGCCCGGCAAGGCACGCAGGTGCGTCGAATCCGCTTGTTTGAGCAGGCAAGCCAGGTGTCCAGCGACGAAGTGCTGGGTAACATCAAGCGCGCCATTCGCCCCAACACCCGCGTACTGGGCATGACCTGGGTGCAATCGGGCAGTGGTGTGAAGCTACCCGTCGGCGAGATCGGCAAGCTGGTCGAAGAAATCAACCGCGACCGTGACGAGCAGGATCGCATCCTCTACGTGGTCGACGGCGTGCATGGCTTCGGCGTGGAAAACCTCGACTTCCCGGCCATGCGCTGCGACTTTTTTATCGCTGGCACCCACAAATGGATGTTCGGCCCGCGCGGCACAGGACTGGTCTGTGCTCGCGACAGCCAGAACAAATACGTCACGCCGACGGTGCCGACCTTCTCCGAAGACAGCAACTTCGCCACCACCATGACCCCGGGCGGCTACCACGCCTTTGAGCATCGCTGGGCGGCGGACGAAGCCTTCAAGTTGCACCTGCAACTGGGCAAGGCGCCGGTGCAGGCACGCATTCATGCACTCAACACCGAGCTCAAAGACCAACTGCTGACCCAGCCGCGGATCGAACTGGTCACGCCACGCAGCCCCGAACTGTCGGCAGGCTTTACCTTCTTCCGGGTCAAGGACCAGGACAGCGAAGCGGTGGTAGCGCACATGATGAAAAACCGCGTGGTGATTGATGCGGTAGACCGCGATGTCGGCCCGGTGATTCGCACCTCTCCCGGCCTGCTTAACAGCTCGGATGAGATCCAGCGCTTCATGAGCTTGTTGAGCCAACGGCTGTGATCCCACTTTTTCCTTTGAACGAGATGCCCACATGACTCCATCCCAACTCAAGCCCCTGACGGCCCTGGCGCTGACCGCGCTGTGCGGCGCGCTGTTGCCCGGCCTGGCCCAGGCCGCCACCCCACAGCCGGGCAAAGTATTCAAGGACTGCAAGGACTGCCCCGAAATGGTCGTGCTGCCTTCCGGCACTTTCACTATGGGCACTCCGGAAGACGAAGTCGGCCGCGAGCCGGATGAAGGCCCGATGCATGAGGTGACCTTCGCCAAACCTTTCGCCATGAGCCGTTTCCACGTCACCGCCGCAGAGTGGGACAGCTACGTGCGCCAGACCGGGGTCAAGATCGCCAATGGCGACGACCGCCCAGGCCGCGAATGCATCGCCAGCAAGCCGCGCTACCCCCAAGGCCCACGCCAACCGGCGGTGTGCATGGACATGGACGACATCAAAAACTACGTGGCCTGGCTGTCGAAAAAAACCGGGCAAAAGTACCAGATGGTCAGCGAAGCGCAACGTGAATACGCCGCCCGCGCTGGCTCAACCGGGCCCTTCCCTTTCGCCTTCGATGAAGGCAAGGGCTACAGCATCGCCGAGCATGCCAACACCTACGGCCCGGCGGATGGCTACAGCTACTCTTCGCCAGCCGGCAGCTACCCACCAAACGCGTTTGGCATGTACGACATGCACGGCAATGTCTACGAGCGGGTTGCCGACTGCGAGCACCCCAATTACATCGGCGCGCCTACCGACGGCAGCGCCTGGATGGAGCCGAACTGCGAGAGCTACCAGATTCGTGGCAACGACTGGGGCGAGGCGCCGGTATTTTCGCGCTCGGGCAACCGCAACAACATCTACCCGCAGACGCGCGGAGACTGGATTGGATTTCGCGTAGTGCGCGAACTCTAAGAACGACACCCTTCAAATGTGGGAGGGGGCAAGCCCCCTGCCACACTCAACCGCGTCCGCTTTAGGCCTGCTTGGCCAACAACGCCAACCCTTCATGCAACGCCGGGAACAGGCTGTTGTTGAAGTTGTTCCAGCGCAATTCAAGGATAGTGTCTTGCGGCGAAATCTCGGTCTTGAGCACGTCGTGGAACACTTCACCGGAGTCGATGCCGTTATCCACGTAGTGGAATGACGCCCCGGTCAGGTACAGCGGCTCCGACGGCATGGTTGCCTTGGTCACCCAGTCCACCACCGTTTGCCCGCGCGCGCCGTACAAGGCGTTCCAGGTGGCGTAAGCCCCACGGCGTTCGTAAGGCGATTCGATGCGGGTAATGCCTGGGTGAATGTTCATGATCCGTCGCGCAAATGGCGCACCTGGCCGCACCAGCTCATCCAGAATCACCAGCAGCCCATCCAGCACCACGATATCGGCTTTCAATTCCACCAACGTGTCGTGCAGGCGACGCTCGAAATCCTGCTTGCCGGCGATATGTTCCGCGCTGCCGCGTGGCAGACGGCGATAGGTAGACGGCACGCTCAGCAACAGGTCGTTGACCAAGCAGCCCTGCACGCGCAAGTCCGCTGGGTATAGCCACTGGCGGCCCGGTTTATAGGCAAAGCCGTAATCGCTGACCAACTGCTGGTCGCGCGGGTTCTGCTCGTCATCGTCGTAGACCACGCCAACTAGGTTATAGGCCTCGCCCAGCGGCGTGTCGTTCAGCGAACCCACCAGAAACTCCAGCACCGACTTCATGTAACGCTCATGGTCCTTGTAGGCCACCGGCTGCCCGGCCTTGTCGGCGGCGGCGTTTCTCAGGGACCAGACATACACCAGGTTCTTTTTCGTCATTGTTTCACTCTCGCTGAATGGACTGCGCGCCGTGTCAATGCACGTGCACCTACAGCACAAGAACGAACCAGCCCGGCGGCAATTTATCCCTCAGCGCTGCCATCCGGCACGCCGCGCTAAATACTCGCGCCGGCGCTTCGTTTGTCATGGGTAAGGGTCTGTGTGCCCAGCCCCTCTTTTCACTCTCCGGGATGTATTTATGACCGACCCCAAACACAGCGCCTTCAAGGGTTTGCTCGCCTTGCTCAGGCCTTTTCGCACTATCGTGACGGTCTCCGTCGCCCTCGGCATGGCGGGCGGCCTGGCCATCACGCTGTTGTTGGCCACCATCAACAATGCGTTGCATTCGGCCAACGGCATGACCCAAGGCGTGGTCCTGACGTTTGCGGCGCTGTGCGTGCTGGCGTTGGTCAGCTCGATCATTTCGGACATCGGCACCAACTACGTCGGCCAACGCATCATCGCCGCGTTGCGCAAAGACCTGGGTGAGAAAGTCCTGTCGGCACCCATCGGCCAGATCGAGCGCTACCGCTCGCACCGCCTGATCCCGGTGCTGACCCATGACGTCGACACCATCAGCGACTTTTCCTTCGCCTTCACGCCATTGGCCATCGCCGCCACGGTCACCCTGGGTTGCCTGGGCTACCTGGCCTATCTGTCGGTGCCGATGTTCCTGATGATGGTCGTGGCGATCATCATCGGCAGTGCGGTGCAGTTCATTGCCGGCGGCAAAGGCATCCAGGGTTTCGACCTGGCGCGCAGCCATGAGGATGAACTGCAGCGTTACTACAACGCGATCGCTTCCGGCGCCAAGGAACTGCGCATGCACCGGCCACGGCGCTTTCGCATGAACACCCACCGCATCCAGGAAACCGCCGACCGCATCAGCGACATCCAAGTGCGCTCGGTCAACATTTACATCCTCGCCAAGACGTTTGGCTCGATGTTGTTCTTCGTGGTGATCGGCCTGGCCTTGGCGATGCAGGCCTACAACCCGAACCCGGACCCGACCGTGATCACCGGCTTCGTGCTGGTGCTGCTGTACATGAAAGGCCCGCTGGAACACCTGCTCGGTTACCTGCCGGTGGTGGGCAAGGCCAAGATCGCCTTTGGGCGTATCAGCGAACTGTCGGAGCGTTTCTCGTCCCCGGAACCGCACCTGCTGATGGACGACAGCGAAGCGCCCAAACCGGTGGTCAACAGCCTGGAACTGCGCGGCGTGAGCTACAGCCCGCCAGCCATTGAAGGCAGTGAGCCATTCCATTTGGGGCCGATCAACCTGAGCATCAAACAAGGCGATATCGTGTTTATCGTCGGCGAAAACGGCAGCGGCAAGACCACCCTGATCAAGCTGCTCCTGGGCCTGTACCCGCCACAGGCGGGCGAGATTCGCCTCAATGGCGAGGCCGTCACCGACCCCGAGCGCGATGACTACCGCCAACTGTTTACCACGATCTTTTCTGACTACTACCTGTTCGACGACCTGGTGCAGGGCAGCGCCACGCAGTCATTGGACAGCGCCGCCAAATACCTGGAACGCCTGGAAATCGCGCACAAAGTCAGCGTGAAAGACGGCGTATTCAGCACCACCGACCTGTCCACCGGCCAACGCAAGCGCCTGGCTCTGGTGAATGCCTGGCTGGAAGAACGCCCGGTGCTGGTGTTCGACGAATGGGCCGCCGACCAGGACCCGGCCTTCCGCCGCATCTTCTATACCGAGCTGCTGCCGGACCTCAAACGCCTGGGCAAAACCATCATCGTAATCAGCCACGACGACCGCTATTTCGACATCGCCGACCAATTGGTACGCCTGCGCGCCGGTCAAGTCGTGCACGAGATGGAACCGGCGTGAAATTTATTTTCCGGTTTTCCCAAGTAGGAACGTCTCACTAGTGGTAATGAGAACAATACTCAATAGATACCTATAACTTGCCCACTTAAACATAGAAGAGAACGTATCCATGCCAGCAAGACTCGGTCTCAGCCCTCTGAGCAAAGCGCTATCCATGCGCCGGGCCCTGAACATCAATCTTCTTCCGAGCGCCCTGGCCTTGGCGATATCGCTGCCGGTCGCAGGTTATGCGCAGGCGCAGGAGATCGAGTTGGATATTCCTGCACAGTCGCTGGGGAGCGCGCTACAGGAATTCGGGCGCCAGACCAACGTGCAGGTGCTGTACAGCCCGAGCGATGTGCAGGGCAAGAGCAGTCGCGCGGTCAAGGGCAAGATGGCGCCGCAGCGGGCAATTGATACCTTGCTGGGCGGGACCCAGACCACTCACAGCCTCAACGGTAACTCACTGACCGTGACGGCCGCCGGTACAACCGCAGGGCTGGAGTTGAGCCCGACCCAGGTGACCGGCAACGCCCTGGGCAACATCACCGAGGACTCCGGTTCCTACACGCCGGGCACCATTGCCACGGCCACACGGCTGACCCTGACGCCGCGGCAAACCCCGCAGTCGATCACGGTGATCACCCGCAAGCACATCGAAGACTTCGGCCTGAATAACGTTGATGACGTGATGCGCCACACCCCGGGCATCACCGTGTCGGCCTATGACACCGACCGCACCAACTACTATTCCCGTGGTTTCTCGGTCAACAGTTTCCAGTACGACGGCATTCCGTCCACCGTGCGCAACGTCGGCTATTCGGCGGGCAATACCCTGAGCGACATGGCCATTTACGACCGTGTTGAAATTCTCAAAGGCGCTACCGGCCTGCTCAACGGGGCTGGCTCCCTGGGCGCGACCATCAACCTGATTCGCAAGAAGCCCACCTCAGAATTCAAGGGCCATGTGCAACTGGGCGCAGGTTCCTGGGACAACTACCGCAGCGAAGTCGACGTCAGCGGCCCGTTGACCGACAGCGGCAATGTTCGCGGTCGCGCAGTGGCGGCGTATCAAGACAAAAAGTCGTTCATGGACCACTACTCACGCAAGACCGAAACCTACTACGGTATTACCGAATTCGACCTGTCCCCCGACACCCTGCTGACCGTGGGCTTCGACTACCAGGACAGCATCCCACAAGGCTCCAGTTGGTCGGGTTCCTTCCCGCTGGTGAAATACGACGGCAGCATCAACAAGATGCCGCGCTCCTACAACAACGGCACTACCTGGAGTTCCTGGGAGCAAAACACCCGCACCGCCTTTGCCATGCTCGAGCATGACCTGGGTGACGGCTGGGTCACCAAGTTCCAACTCGATCATAAGATCAACAGCTATCACGCCGACCTGGGTTCGATCCAGTTCGTTGAGCCCCAGTCCGATGGCCGCGCGTCGATCAACGGGCAAAAGTACACTGGCGAAACCAAAAGCACCTCGGCCGACCTGTATGCCACCGGGCCTTTCAGCCTGTTCGGCCGCGACCATGAACTGGTCGTTGGCGGCTCGATCGGCACCTCGCGCTGGCAGGGCAAGGGCTATTGGTCGCCAGAATGGCCTGGCGGCAACAAAGTGGATTTCTACAACTGGAATGGCAAGATCGCCAAGCCTATCTACGGCCCGGTGCAACAGTACACCGACGACACTATCCGTCAGACCGGCTACTACGTGACGACACGCCTGAACGTAATAGATGACCTGAACGTGATTCTCGGCGGGCGCGTCGCCAACTATCACGTCACCGGTATAAACCCTTCCTACAAGGAAACTGGCCGGTTCATCCCGTATGCGGGTGTGATCTATGACTTGAACGACAATTTTTCGGTGTACACCAGCTACACCGATATTTTCCAGCCTCAGGAAAGCACCTATAAAGATCGCAATAAAACGCTACTGGAGCCGGACGAAGGGCAGAACTACGAAGTGGGTCTGAAGGGCGAGTTCTTTGAAGGCCGCTTGAACACCAGCCTTGCGTATTTTGAAGTGCATGAGACCAATCGCGCGATACCCGACGATGTCTACAACAACCAACACACAGATACTTATGCATTCAAGGGGTCCAAAGCGGTCACCAAAGGCTATGAAGCAGAAATCTCCGGTGAGTTGAGCCCAGGCTGGCAACTGCAGGGCGGTTACACCCACAAGATCGTGCGCGACGAAGACGGCAAGAAAATTTCCACCTTCGAGCCAGAAAACCAGGTCAACCTGAACACCACCTACAATCTCAAGGGCGCTCTGGACAAGTTCACCGTCGGTGGCGGCGTGCGCTGGCAGAGCAAGGCCTGGAATGAGATCTGGAACCAGCCGCTCAATAAAAACCAGGACATCACCCAGTCGTCCTACACCGTGGTGGACCTGATGACTCGCTACCAAGTCACCAAGAACCTCTCGGCGACCGTCAACCTCAACAACGTCTTTGACACGACCTACTACACCAACGTGGGTTTCTATAACTCGGCGGCCTACGGTGAGCCGCGTAACGTGATGTTCAGCACTCGCTGGAACTTCTGACCTGATGCACTGATCGCCCAGGCGATCAACCCAACGCCCGATGAAAGCGCCGCTTTCATCGGGTTTTTTATGCCTGCGCGGCCTGAAAGCACGCATAAAGCCCGGATCGATGATCCGGGTTGTTTCGTGCGTTGGCCCCTTACGCCATGGCAGCCACCAAACTGTTGATGAACTCGGCGCTGTCGATAATGCCGTCATGATCGGTATTGATCATCACTGAACGCTCAATGCGCCCCTGGCCTATCACACCGGCCATGCTCTGCTCGATCAGGTCCTTGAACTGCCCGGCGCGGCTCAGAGCGGCCCACCAGCAACTGACCGGTGCCTGGATCGGCTTGAAGTCAGCCGCTGCCAAGCGCTCGCTCAGTGCGCGGTCAACGTCCCAGGAAATCTGCGCCTCATTGCCGCGCAGCAACTCGTCCTTGATGCCGGTGAACGCCTCGCCCAGGGTCTGCTCGGCCCAGGCAACAAACGCGTGCCATTGCCCGCCTTCATCCGCCGCCTGACGCTGGCACTGCAGCCAGGCAGCTTCAATCTGCTCGGCAAACGCCGGGAACATCACCCCCAGCAACGCCGCGCGGCGCTCATTGGCGGATACCTCGCGCCCCTCCTCGATGACCACGGCGTCCCAATACGGCGTGAGCCACTGCGGCGGCGCGGAATCGATCCAACCGACAAATTCGACCTCACGCCCTGCTTGCTCCAGCGCATAGGCGACTTCCATCGCCAGGTTGCCGCCCAGTGACCAGCCGGCCAGGCGATAGGCGCCGTGTGGCTGAGCCAACAACAATTGCGCGGCGTAATCCTCAACCATCGCCTGCCACTCGGGCACCGAAGCGCCCTCTTCCACTAATGCGCGGCAGATCACGCCGTACACCGGGCGTTGCTCGCGCAGCGCCAGGGCGATCGCGGTGTAGCAATGCACCGAGCCAAAGCTTGGGTGGAACATGAACAGCGGCGTGCCGTGGGTTTGGCTGTTGAGCTTGACGATCAACTCACTGCGCGCATCGCCCTGCAGGCAATTGACCTGCCCACGCACGGTGGGGTTGAGCATCAGTTGGCTGACAGACAAGTTGACCCCGCTGACCTGCCGGATACGCTCCTTGAGCAACAGCACACGCAATGAATGGCCACCCAACTCAAAGAAGTTATCGTTCAGGCCAACCTGCGCAACCCCGAGCACCTCGCTCCACACCGCGGCGACTTGCTGCTCGATCGCGCTTTGCGGCGCCTGGTACGCCTCTGTACCGCCAGCTTGCGGCTTGGGCAACGCCTTGCGATCCAGCTTGCCATTGGGGCTCAACGGCATCTGCTCAAGCACAACCCACTGCGCAGGCACCATGTAATCCGGCAAGTGCACAGCCAGGTGTGCGCCGACAATGACCTTCCAATCCTCACTTGGCGCCTGCAACACCACGTAACCCACCAAGTGCGTGCCGTCCACAGCCAGCACGGCCGCTTCACGCACGCAGGCATGCTCCAGCAGACGCGCCTCGATTTCTCCGAGTTCGATGCGCAGCCCACGCAGCTTGACTTGATGGTCTATGCGCCCGGCGTACTCAATCACGCCATCGTCGCGATAGCCCGCCAGGTCGCCGGTGCGGTACAGGCGTGCACCGCTGCCGAACGGGTCAGTCACAAACCGTTCAGCGGTCAGCGCTGGCCGACGGTGATAACCTCGCGCCAGACCAATGCCGCCCAGGTACAGCTCGCCCAACACACCCACCGGCGCCAGTTCCAGGTTACTGTCCAGCACGTAGCAGCCCAGGTTGGCGATGGGTCGGCCAATCGGCACCGCGTCACTTGCTTCGTCGACACAGGTCCAATGGGTCACATCAATCGCCGCTTCCGTCGGCCCGTACAAGTTGTACAACTGGGCATCGGGCAGCTTGGTAAACACCTGCTGCTGAGCATCCACGGGCAAAGCTTCGCCGCTGCACACAATACGTTGCAGGCTACGGCAGGAGCCAACCCCTGTGTCCTGCAAGAAGGCTTGCAGCATGGACGGCACAAAGTGCAATGTGGTGACCCGCTCGGCATTGATCAGGCTAACCAGCCTGGCCGGGTCACGATGGTCCCCCGGCGCGGCCACCACCAGGCGTGCGCCGGTCATCAACGGCCAGAAGAACTCCCAGACCGACACGTCAAAACTGAACGGGGTTTTCTGCAATACCGTATCGCTGCCATCCAGGCCATACGCCTGCTGCATCCAGCAGAGTCTGTTGGTCAGCGCCGCATGCCGATTACCGGCGCCCTTTGGCTGCCCGGTAGAGCCCGAGGTGTAGATCACATAGGCGAGGTTTTCGCCATCCACCGCGACATCAGGGTTGTGCTCGCTGTAGCCCTGAAGCCACGTTTCGCCCGTCTCCAGCACCAGGCTCTGCACACCCGCCGGGATCGGCAGTTGCTCCAGCAGATGTGCCTGAGTCAGCAGCCATGTCACGCCGCTGTCTTGCAGCATGTAGCTGAGGCGGTCACGCGGGTATTCCGGGTCCAGCGGCACATAGGCGCCACCGGCCTTGAGCACGGCCAACAGGCCGACAACCATTTCGATGGAGCGCTCCATTGCCAGCCCGACCAGCACGTCCGGGCCCACACCGGCTGCCATCAGGCGATGCGCGAGGCGGTTGGCACGACGGTTCAGTTCGGCATAGTTCAAGTGTTGCCCGGCAAACGCCAGGGCCGGCGCGTGCGGCGTACGCAGCACCTGGGCCTCAATCAACTGATGCACGCCCTGGTGCAACGGGTAAGTCTGGGCCGTGGCGTTCCAGGCCTGCAGTGTCTGGCGCTCGGCCCGCGTCACTGTCGGCAGGGCAGCCAGGCATTGGTCGGCATCCATGATCAAGGCATTCAGCAATTGCTCGAAGTGCTCGGCCAGGCGCTGGATATGCGCGGCGCTGAAGGCTTGCCGGTCGTAGTTGAATTCAAGCCCGAGGCTGTCGCCCATGCCCAGCAACACGGTCAACGGGTAGTGCGTCTGCTCCAGGCTGTGCACCGCGCCAAAGCGTAGACCCGACGGCGCGCCCTGCTCCAGGGCCTCGGACACCGGGTAGTTCTCGAACACCAGGATGCTGTCGAACAAGGCCTCGCCACCCAACCCGGCCCAGCGCTGAATCTCGAACAACGGCGTGTGCTCTTGCTCACGCAAGCGCACGTTCTGTGCCTGAATCTGCTGCAGCCATTGGCTCACCGACATGTTCGCTTCAGGCGTGGCCACCACCGGCAGCGTATTGATAAACAAACCGACCTGCTGCTCGATACCGCGCAACTCCGCCGGACGGCCTGCCACGGTGGCGCCGAACGCGACGGTGGCCTGCCCGGTGTGATGTTGCAGCAACAATAACCAGGCAGCTTGCACCAAGGTATTGAGCGTCACCTTGTTGCTTTGCGCGAACGCCTTGAGGCGTTCGGTGTGAGCGGCATCGAAGCTCAGGCGATGTTCGCCATTGGCCGCCAGGGTCGCAGGCGCCTCGGTCGACAAGCCACGCGCCAGGTACGTAGGCGCCTGCAGGTTGACCAGTTGACCTTTCCAGAACATCTCGCTGACCGCCTTGTCTTGCGCCTGCAGCCAGGCGATGTAATCGCGATAACGCCCGGTCGGTGCGGACAGCGGCTCGCCCGCATAGTGTTGCAATACCTCACCAAACAACTGCGAACCACTCCAGCCGTCCATCAGGATGTGATGATTGGTGTAGATCAAGTGATAACTCGACGTCCCGGTGCGAATCACCGACAGGCTCAACAGCGGCGCCTGTTCCAACACAAAACCCTGGGCCCGCACCGACTCAGCCAAGCTATCGAGCGCCGTAGCGCACTCCACGCGGCCCTGCCAATCGAGCACCTCCAATGGCATGCGCCGCTGCTTGTAGACCACCTGCAACGGTTGCTCCACATCGGTCTGCCAGAGGAAACCGCTGCGCAAAATCTCATGCCGATCCACCGCCGCCTGCCAAGCTTGGCGGAAGCGCGGCACGTCCAGGCCGTCCACATCGATGCGCATCTGGTTGATGTAATCGCCCGAGCCTTCGCCATACAGCGACTGGAACAACATGCCTTGCTGCATCGGCGACAGCGGGTACAGGTCTTCAACCTCGGAGACGCTCAGTGGCAACGCATCCAGTTGAGCCTGAGACAAGCGCGCCAGCGGGAAGTCCGACGGTGTCACGCCTTGATTTGCCGCAGCGCAGCAATGCTCGATCAAGGTTTTGAGTTCCAACGCGTAGTCATCCGCCAACTGCTGCACGGTCGCTTGCGCGAACATTTCCTGGCTGAAACTCCAGTTCAACTTCAGTTCACCGGCATAAACCTGGCCATTGATCTCCAGCCAGTTGCCCAACGGCGCATCCAGGCTTTGCTCGCTGCCACTGGCATCACCGGAAGGAGCAAACAAACCTGCCTGTTCGCCACCCTCGAAACTGCCGTCGAACTGCCCCAGGTAGTTGAAGGTGATACGCGGGCGCGGCAAGGCGCCCAATGCCTGTTGCGCCTCGGCATTTCCCAGGTAACGCAAGGCACCAAAGCCCAGGCCTTTGTCGGGTACGGCGCGCAGTTGTTCCTTGATCTGTTTGAGCGAGCCTGCCAATGAGTCGGTCGGCGCCAGTTGCAACGGATAGAGGCTGGTAAACCAACCGACGGTGCGGGTCAGGTCGATCTCGTCGAACAGGTCTTCACGGCCGTGGCCTTCCAGGCGGATCAGCATCGACGCATCCCCGGTCCAGCGCACAATCACACGCGCCAGGGCCGTCAGCAGCAGGTCGTTGATCTGGGTCCGGTAGGCACTTGGGGCGTCCTGCAACAACCGTCGGGTAAAGCCTTGGTCCAAGTGGGTGGTCACACTCAGCGCATGGCGGTTGCTCACGCTGGCCTGCGGGTCGGCGCCCGGCAAACCGGCGCGACTGCCGTGCAACTGGGTCTGCCACCACGCCAACTCCTGGGCCAGCGCCGCGGTGCCGGCGTAAGCCTGCAGCCGCTCGGCCCAGGCGCGGGTGGAGCTGGTTTTGGCCGGCAGCACCACACGGACGCCTTCGGCCAGTTGGCGGTAGGCTGTTTGCAGGTCTTCCAACAAAATGCGCCAGGACACACCGTCCACCACCAAGTGATGGATCACCAGCAGCAAGCGCTGCGAACCATCGGCCATGCCCACCAATACCGCGCGCAGCAAAGGGCCTTGGCTCAGGTCGAGGCTGCGCTGGGCCTCTTCGCCCAGGGCCTCAAGTTCTTCGACAGTGTTGACCGTGGTCTGCCACAACACCTGTTCGGCCTGGTGCTGCGCTGCGCCTCGATACGTCGCCGTCCAGCCATTTGGACCGTGGACAAACGAGCTGCGCAAGGCGTCATGGTGCACGATCAACGCCTCCAACGCGGCCACCAGCACGGGCACCTCCAAGCGTTGGTGCGGTTGCAGCACCACGGACTGGTTCCAATGCTCACGCGCGGGAATGTCATCGGCAAAAAACCCATGCTGGATCGGCAACAGCAACGACTCGCCGGTCAGTGCTGACTGATCCAGGACCACCGCACTCTCACCTTCGCGGGCAACGGTCGCCAGACTCTGCACGGTCTGGTGCTGGAACAGGTCCTTGGGCGTGAAGCGCACACTCGCTTGACGGGCACGGCTGACCACCTGGATCGAGATGATCGAGTCGCCGCCCAGTTCGAAGAAGTTGTCATGCAAACCCACGCGCGGCAGGCGCAGCACGTCGGACCAGATCGCGGCAATTTTCTGTTCCAGTTCGCTCTGTGGCGCGACATACACCTGCTGCATCTGGCTCACGTCGGGCAGCGGCAGGCCTTTGCGATCGAGCTTGCCATTCGGGGTCAGCGGCATCTGCGCCAGGAACATCAGGTGCGTGGGCACCATGTAATCCGGCAGGCGGGTTTTCAAGGCACGGCGCAGCCCTTCGCGGCAGTTCGATTGCGCCACGGCATCCTCGATCAGCGCCGGGTCCAAAGGCACCACATAAGCGACCAACTGCTTGCCGGTCGGGCCTTCTTGGGCCACCACCACGGTTTCACCGACGCTGTCCTGCTCACGCAAGCGCGCTTCGATTTCACCCAGCTCGATACGGAAACCACGGATTTTCACCTGATGGTCAACCCGACCCAGGTAGTCCACCACGCCGTCCGGGCGGCCACGGGTCAAGTCGCCGCTGCGGTACACACGGCTGCCGGGCTTGCCGAACGGGTCCGGCACGAAGCGCTCGGCAGTCAGGGCCGCACGCTCAAGGTAGCCACGGGCCACGCCCTCGCCGCCCAGGTACAACTCACCGGCGACGCCGATGGGTTGCAGGTTGAGTTGCGCGTCCAGCACGTAGCCGCTGCGGTTGCCCAGCAGTGTGCCAATCGGTGCATAAACGGCGCCGCACGGGTCGCCCTTGCGCGCTTTCCACAGCAGCGGCGTCACCACGGTTTCGGTGGGGCCGTAGCCGTTGAACAGGTAGGTCGGCTTGAGCGCGCGCCAGGCCAGGTCGTAGCTGGCCTGCGCCACCGCGTCACCGCCAAAGCAGTACACCCGCACTGGCGGTGGGTGGCCGTCGCGTTCGGCATGCTCGGCCAGTTGTTGCAGGTAAACCGGTGGGAACACCGCCATCGTCACGTTATGGCGGTGCATTTGCGCGTAGGTGTATTCCGGCAGCCACAGGCTGTCATCGCGGATCAACACGCTGGCGCCATTGATCAGCGGGTGCATCCAGCCTTCGTGGGCGCCGTCAAAGGCGAAGGACATAAAGTGCAATTCGCAATCGGCCGGGCCGGTTTCATAGCGCTCGCCGGTGGCAATAATGTGCGCTACCAGCGGGCCGTGAGACACCGCCACGCCTTTGGGCATGCCGGTGGAGCCGGAGGTGTAAATCACGTAGGCCAGGTTGTCGCCGTCCAGGGCGACACCTGGATCGGTATCATCCACCTCGGCCCAGGCTTCGCTGCGATCAACCGCCAGCGCTTCCAGTCCTTGTGGAATCGGCAGCCGCTGCTGCACCGCTGAATGGGTCAGCAACAGCTTGGCCCGACTGTCGTCCATCATGTAGAGCAGGCGATCACGCGGGTACTCAATATCCAGCGGCACGTACACGCCACCGGCTTTGAGCACGGCGAGGAACGCCACCATGATCTCGGCGCTGCGCGGCATGGCTATGGCCACGCGCACTTCCGGCCCTACGCCACGGGCGATCAGCGCATGCGCGAGGCGATTAGCCTGAGCATCGAGTTCGCCGTAAGTCAGGGTGTGCGCATCAAATTTAACCGCCACGGCCTGCGGGTTTTCCCGCGCACGGTCGGCCACCCGTTCGTGCACCAGGCGCTTGGCCGAGAAGCCCGAATCGGTTTGATTCCACAGCTGCAGAATCTGTTGCTGCTCAGCACTGTCCAGCAGCGGCAACTGGCTGAGGCTTTGCTGCGGGTTGGCGACCATGCCCTGCAACAGGTTCTGCCAATGGCGGGCCATACGTTGCACGGTGGCGGCTTCAAACAAGTCCTGGGCATACCCCAAGGTGGCCCAGATGCCTTCGGTGGATTCCTGAATATCCAGGTCCAGGTCGAAATGCGCGGTCTTACTCTCCCAATCCAAGCCTTCTACACGCAAGTGCGGCAGTTGATGCTGGACCTGCGCCTGGCCCACATCGGTCTGGTGGTTGAACATCACTTGGAACAACGGGTTGTGGCTCAGGCTGCGCTCCGGTTGCAGGGCTTCCACCAGTTGCTCGAACGGCAGGTCCTGATGCGCCTGGGCATCCAGCGCGCGCTGACGCGTGTGCTGCAGCAACTGCTCAACGCTCATCTGGCCATGCAGGTCGGCCTTGAGCACCTGCGTGTTAACGAAAAAGCCAATCAGGCGTTCGGTCTCGCTGCGATTTCGGTTGGCAATCGGTACGCCGACGCGGATCTCTTCCTGGCCGCTGTAGCGGTGCAGCAAGGTCTGGAACGACGCCAGCAGCAGCATGAACAGCGTCACGCCTTGTTGCTGAGCCAAGGCCTTGAGGTCGTGGGCCAGTGTCGGTGCCAGCTCGATCGCCAAGCGCGCGCCACGGTGGCTCTGCACGGCAGGGCGTGGGTGGTCGAAAGGCAACGCCAACACACTCTGCTCACCGCCCAATACGTCGCGCCAGTACGCCAGTTGACGGGCTTTTTCGCCCGCATCCATCCAGTTGCGCTGCCACATGGCATAGTCGGCGTACTGGATCGGCAGCGCCGGCAGTTGCACATCCTGCCCCTGGCTGTAAGCGGCATACAGCAGTACCAGCTCCTCCACCACCAATTGCATCGACCAACCGTCGGACACGATGTGATGCTGAACCAGCACCAACACATGGTCGTCAGCCGCCAAGCGCAGCAGCGTCACGCGCAGCAAAGGCCCCTGTTGCAGGTCAAATGGCTGGGCGATCTCAGCTTCTACGCGAGCCTTGAGCTGTGCTTCCACGACGTCGGCACGCACCATCTGCACCGATGCCGGCGGTTCAATCACCTGCACCGCGCCATCGTGGGTCTGGCGCAAATGGGTGCGCAGGCTTTCATGGCGGGCCAGCAGCGTGTCAAAACTGCGCTGCAATGCGGCAGTGTCCAGCTGCCCTTTCAAACGCAAGGCACTGGGTATGTGGTACGCCGCGCTTTGCGGCTCCAGCTGCCAGAGAAACCACTGGCGCTCCTGGGCATACGACAATGGCAACGGCTGCTCGCGCCCCACTGGCACCAGTGCCGGCGCCTTGGGGGCGGTTGGCGACTGGGCTTCAATGGCGGCGACAAACCCGTCCAGGCGCGGCTGCTCGAACAGGGTCTTGAGCGGCACTTCCAGGCTCAAGGCCTGGCGAATGCGCGAGACCACCTGCATCGCCAACAGCGAATGCCCACCCAGCTCGAAAAAGTGCTGCGTCAGGCCCACACGTTCGGTGCCGAGGATGTCCGCCCAGATCGCGGCAACCTGCTGTTGCAGGGCGGTGACCGGCGCTTGCCAATCGGCATGCACTGACCTGGCATCCGGCTTGGGCAGGGCCAGGCGGTCCAGCTTGCCATTAGGGTTCAACGGCATGCATGCGAGGAAGATCAGGTGCGCCGGCACCATGTAATCCGGCAATTGCTCGCGCAGGCTGGCCTTGAGTTGCTCACCGGCAGCCAACTGTTCTTGCTCGGATAGCGGTTGCGACGGCACTACATAGGCCAGCAACTGATTATCAGCGGCCAGCAGCAGGGTTTCGCGCACGCCTGCCTGGGCCAGCAGCAATGCCTCGATCTCACCCAGCTCGATGCGGAAACCACGGATTTTGACCTGATGGTCGACCCGCCCGACGTACTCGATCACCCCATCAGCGCGACAGCGCGCCAGGTCACCGGTGCGGTACAGGCGCTCACCCGAGCCGCTGAAGGGGTCGGCGACAAAGCGTTCGGCGGTCAGCGCAGGTTGTTGCAAATAGGCGCGCGCCAGGCCACTTTCACTGGCGATGTACAGCTCGCCCACCGCTCCGGCGGGCAGCAGATTCAAATCGCGGTCCAGCACATACAACCCACGCCCCGCCAGCGCGCGGCCAATCGGGCTGGCGCTGGCGCCGATCACGGTGGTGTCGTCGCTGCAGTCCAGCACGCTGGATACCACGGTCGCCTCGGTTGGCCCATAGGTATTGAGCAGGCGTACATGCCCCAGCCCGGCGCGGCGCCACAGCGTCGGGCCGTCCAGCGGCATGGCTTCGCCGCCGATGTGGACCTGACGCAGTACGCCGTAATCGCGTGCGCGAGCCGCCAAGCAATCCTGCAAAAAGAGTTTCCAGTAGGCCGTGGGCAAGTCCGCCAGGGTGATGCGCTGGGCGATAATCTGCCGGTACAGCTCGGCACCGTCCCACAGTTGCGGGCCGCGCAGTACCACGGTGGCACCGAGGGTCAGCGCCGGGTACAACTGCTCGACGAAACCGTCGAAGTTCAACGTCGCGAACTGCAACACCCGATCATCCGGGGTCAAGCACGAGTAGTCGGCGGCAATGCGCGCGAACTCACTCAAGGCGGCATGGTTGATGGCCACGCCCTTGGGCTTGCCGGTAGAACCCGAGGTGTAAATCACGTAAGCCAGGCTGCGCGGTTCGAAGGCGAGCTGCGGATTGTGCTCGGCGCACTGCGCCAATTGAGCACCGGCCAGATCGATGTCCAGGGCCGACACGCGCTCAGGCAGCGGCAGGCGCTCACGCAGGGAGGGCTGCGTCAGCACCAGCTGCACGCCGCTGTCTTCTAGCATGTGCGCAAGGCGCTCACGCGGGTATTCAGGGTCGAGGGGTACGTAGGCGCCGCCGGCCTTGAGCACCGCCAGCAGGCTCACCACCATGGCAAACGAGCGCTCCACGGCGATACCGACCAGCACTTCCGGCCCTACGCCCTCGGCGATCAGGTAGTGGGCCAGGCGGTTGGCCTGGCGATTCAGCTCGCCATAGCTGATGGCCTGCTCACCCAGCGCCAAGGCTTGGCGTTGCGGGTGCTGCTCGGCCTGAACTTCGAACCGCTGATGCACCGCGTGCAGTTCAAAAGCGCTGGCCGGCGCGTTCCATTCCTGGCGTATCACCTCGTGTTCGGCGGCGCTGAGCATCGCCATGTCGCTGAGACGGCTGTGCGGTGCGCTGACCACCGCGTGCAACAGGTTCTGCCAGTGCTGCGCCAAACGCTCAATCGTTGCGGCGTCGAACAAGTCGGTGGCGTAGGTCATTGCCGCCCAGATGCCTGCTGCGGATTCGTGGGTGTCCAGGCTCAGGTCGAAATGAGTGGTCTGGCTGTCCCAATCCAACTCCGAGACCCGCAAGCCCGGTAACTGCTGGCCCTCGCTTCCGCCCTGGGCGTCCGTCTGGTGGTTGAACATCACTTGGAACAACGGGTTGTGGCTCAGGCTGCGCTCGGGCTGCAACGCCACCACCAGTTGTTCGAACGGCAGGTCTTGATGGGCCTGAGCTTCCAGGGAGCGACGCTTGGTCTGTTGCAGCAGCTCGACGAAGCTCATCTGCCCGTCAAGGTCGGCCTTGAGCACTTGGGTGTTGACGAAAAAGCCGATCAGCCGCTCGGTTTCAACACGGTTGCGGTTGGCAATCGGCACGCCGATGCGAATGTCCGATTGCCCGCTGTAGCGGTAGAGCAAGGTCTGGAACGCGGCCAGCAACAGCATGAACGGGGTTGCGCCCTCTTGCTGCGCAAGGCGCTTGATGTCACTGACCAGTGCCGATGGCAGGTGCACCTGCACGCTGTGGCCGCGATGGCTTTGTTGCGCCGGCCGCGGGTGGTCCAGCGGTAACTCCAACACCGGTTGCTCACCGCCTAACAGCGCCTGCCAGTAAGCCAGCTGACGGGCCTTCTCCCCCGCCTCCATCCAGCCGCGCTGCCACAAGGCATAGTCAGCGTACTGGATCGGCAAGTCCGGCAACGCCAAGGCTCGGCCCTGGCTACTGGCGGCATACAGCTGCACGAGTTCCTCGACCATTACCTGCATCGACCAGCCATCGGAAATGATGTGGTGCTGCACCATCACCAGTACATGTTCATCTTCAGCCAGTTGCAGCAGCGTCACACGCAACAGCGGCGCCTGGAGCAGATCGAAAGGCTGCGCGACTTCGGCTTCCACCTGCGCCATCAGTTGCTGTTCGTCCGTACGCCGCTGCACGATTTCAACGCGGGCTTCAGGCATCACCGCCTGCCACAGCTGCTCACCGTCTTGCACCAAGCGCGTACGCAGGCTTTCGTGGCGGGCCAGCAAACAGTCAAAACTGTGTTGCAACGCCGCCAGGTCCAGCTGGCCTTGCAGACGCAGTGCGCCCGGAATGTGGTAAGTGGCACTGTCAGGGTCCAACTGCCAGAGGAACCACTGGCGTTCTTGGGCGTAAGACAGGGGCACCGCGGCGGCATCATGTCGGGTTGGCGCAATCGGCAGTTGCGCGAAGCTCATGCCGCGCGCTTGCAGGCGCTGATAAAACTGCTGACGTTGTTCAAGCGGCAGGCGAAGAAAGCGCGAGACCAGATCGATATTAGGGTTGGAAAGCATGGTTCAAATCGCCTCTAGTTCGCTCAAAAAGTCACGAAGATCATCAAAATCTTCCGCACTGCCGGCACGGAAGGTGGCTGCGGCCTGCACATAGGCGCGCAGCGTTTCGGTCTGGAACACTTCAACCAGGGGCACTTCCAGGCTTAACTCGACCTGAACCCGCGACGTGATCTGGATCGCCAGCAAGGAATGGCCGCCGACTTCGAAGAAATTGTCGTCCAGGCCCACTTGCGGCAGGCGCAACACCTCGGCCCAGATCGCCGCAATCTGCTGTTCCAGTTCGGTCTCGGGGGCTACGTAGCGTTGCTGCATCAGGCTCGCATCCGGTGCGGGCAAGCCCTTGCGGTCGAGCTTGCCGTTGGGGGTCAGCGGCATCTGCGCCAGGAACATGAAGTGCGTAGGCACCATGTAATCCGGCAGGCGGGTCTTGAGGCCACGGCGCAAGACGTCGCGCAACTCAGCCTGGTTGATCAGCGCGAGATCGGTGGGCACCACGTACGCCACCAGTTGCTTGCCGGTCGGGCCTTCCTGGGCCACCACCACGGTTTCACCGACGCTGTCCTGCTCGCGCAAGCGCGCCTCGATTTCACCCAGCTCGATACGGAAACCACGGATTTTCACCTGATGGTCGACACGACCCAGGTAGTCCACCACGCCGTCCGGGCGGCCACGGGTCAAGTCGCCGCTGCGGTACACACGGCTGCCGGGCTTGCCGAACGGGTCCGGCACGAAGCGCTCGGCAGTCAGGGCCGGACGCTCAAGGTAGCCACGGGCCACGCCCTCGCCACCCAGGTACAACTCACCGGCGACGCCGATGGGTTGCAGGTTGAGTTGCGCGTCCAGCACGTAGCCGCTGCGGTTGCCCAGCAGTGTGCCAATCGGTGCATAAACGGCGCCGCACGGGTCGCCCTTGCGCGCCTTCCACAGCAGCGGTGTCACCACGGTTTCGGTGGGGCCGTAGCCGTTGAACAGGTAGGTCGGCTTGAGCGCGCGCCAGGCCAGGTCGTAGCTGGCCTGCGCCACCGCGTCACCGCCAAAGCAGTACACCCGCACCGCCGGTGGGTGGCCGTCGCGCTCGGCGTGTTCGGCCAGTTGTTGCAGGTAAACCGGTGGGAACACCGCCATCGTCACGTTATGGCGGTGCATTTGCGCGTAGGTGTATTCCGGCAGCCACAGGCTGTCATCGCGGATCAACACGCTGGCGCCATTGATCAGCGGGTGCATCCAGCCTTCGTGGGCGCCGTCAAAGGCGAAGGACATAAAGTGCAATTCGCAATCGGCCGGGCCGGTTTCATAGCGCTCGCCGGTGGCAATAATGTGCGCTACCAGCGGGCCGTGAGACACCGCCACGCCTTTGGGCATGCCGGTGGAGCCGGAGGTGTAAATCACGTAGGCCAGGTTGTCGCCGTCCAGGGCGACACCTGGTGCGGTGTCGCTGCAGTCGGCCCAATCCTCGGTGCGATCAATCGCCAGCGCATCCAGCCCTCCAGGGATGGGCAGCCGCTGCTGCACCGCCGAGTGGGTCAGCAACAGCTTGGCGCGGCTGTCGTCCATCATGTAGAGCAGGCGATCACGCGGGTACTCAATATCCAGCGGCACATACACGCCACCGGCTTTGAGCACGGCGAGGAACGCCACCATGATTTCGGCGCTGCGCGGCATGGCGATGGCCACGCGCACTTCCGGCCCTACGCCACGGGCGATCAGCGCATGCGCGAGGCGATTAGCCTGAGCATCGAGTTCGCCGTAAGTCAGGGTGTGCGCATCGAATTTAACCGCCACGGCCTGCGGGTTTTCCCGCGCACGGTCGGCCACCCGTTCGTGCACCAGGCGCTTGGCCGAGAAGCCCGAATCGGTTTGATTCCACAACTGCAAAATGTGCTGTTGCTCATCGTCGTTCAGCAGGTTCAGTTGGCCGATGGCCTGTTGCTGATCGTCGACCATGGCCTGCAACAGGTTCTGCCAATGCCCGGCCATGCGTTCGATGGTGGAGTGGGCAAACAGATCGGTGGCGTAACTCAGGGACGCACGCAAGGCTTCGCGTGATTCCTCCACATCCAGCGCCAGGTCGAACTGGGCGACGCCTTCATCCCAACTCAATACCTCAACCTGCAGACCCGACAAGCGCTGCAAATGGCAGTCCGCTGAGGTCACACGGTGGTTGAACAGCACCTGAAACAAGGGGCTCAGGCTCATGCTGCGTTCCGGTTGCAGCGCCTCCACCAGTTGCTCGAAGGGCAGGTCTTGATGCGCTTGAGCGTCCAGTGAGCGTTGGCGCACCTGGTGCAACAGTTGCGCCACGCTCATCTGGCCGTTGATGTCGGCCTTGAGCACTTGAGTATTGACGAAGAAGCCGATCAGGCCTTCGGTTTCAAGGCGGTTACGGTTGGCGATCGGCACGCCGACGCGCACGTCTTCCTGGCCGCTGTAGCGATGCAGCAAAGCCTGGTAGGCCGCCAGCAACAGCATCGGCAACGTGACGCCAGCTTCGTTCGCCAGGCTGCGCAAGCTGGCCAACAGGTGCGGCTTCAACTCAATGCCAAAACGCGCACCGCGATGGGTCGGCAACGCTGGACGCTGGTGGTCGAACGGCAGCTCCAGTACCGGCTGCTCGCCGCCCAACTGCTCACGCCAGTAGGTCAGTTGGCGCGCTTTCTCGCCGGCTTCCATCCAGTTGCGCTGCCATAGCGCGTAGTCGGCGTATTGAATCGGCAAGGCCGGCAACTGCGGCGTGTGGCCCTCGCTGAAGGCCGCGTACAGTTTCACCAGTTCCTCGACCATCAATTGCATCGACCAGCCATCGGAGACGATGTGATGCTGCACCAGCACCATCACGTGATCGTCCTCGGCCAGGCGCAACAACTTGACCCGCAGCAACGGCCCACGTAACAAGTCGAACGGCTGCGCGACGGCCTTGGCCACTTGCACCTTGAGCCCGGCCTCATCGGTATCGCAACGTTCGATTTCAATCAGGCCCAGGTCTTCAATCACTTGCACGGCGGCGCCGGCCTCCTGACGCAGATGCGTGCGCAGGCTTTCATGGCGTGCCAACAGCGTGTCAAAACTGCGTTGCAACGCGGCCACGTCCAGCGCGCCTTGCAAACGCAGGGTGCTGGGGATGTGGTACGCCGAGCTTTGCGGGTCGAGTTGCCAGAGGAACCACTGGCGCTCCTGGGCGTAAGACAGCGGCAAGGAGTGCGTGCGGTCGGCCTTGAGCAAGGCTGGCGCAGTCACGCCCTCCTCGCCCAATGTGCGCACGAAATCAGCGAGCACGGGCTGTTCGAACAGACGTTTGAGCGCCACCTCCAGCCCCAGTGCCTGGCGTACGCGTGACACCACCCGTGTGGCCAGCAGCGAATGCCCGCCCAGTTCAAAGAAGTGGTCGTCGAGACCCACTTGCGGCACCTCCAGCACATCGGCCCAGATCGCCGCGACCTGCTGCTCACGCTGACTCACGGGCGCCACAAAGGCTTTGAGCAATAGCTCGGCATCAGCCTTGGGCAGCGCGTTGCGGTCGAGCTTGCCGTTCGGGGTCAATGGCAGGCTTTCAAGGAATATCAGCTGTGCGGGCACCATGTAGTCCGGCAGGCGCTTGCGCAGTTGCGCCTTGTACTGATCACGCAGCGCAGCCTGTTGTGCGGCGGTGAAGGTCACCAGGTACGCGATCAAGCGGTCGTTGTCAGCCAGCACCACCGCTTCGCGCACCGCCGGGTTTTCACGCAGGCACGCTTCGATTTCACCCAATTCGATACGGAACCCGCGCACCTTGACCTGATGGTCCATGCGGCCGATGTACTCCACCACGCCGTCAGGGCGATAGCGCGCCAGGTCACCGGTGCGGTACAGGCGTTCGCCGGGCGCACCATAAGGGTTGGGCACGAAGCGTTCGGCGGTGAGCGCTGGACGCGCATGATAACCGCGTGCCAGGCCAACACCGCCGATCAGCAATTCACCGGCAGCTCCCAATGGGCATGGCGTCAGCCCGGCGTTGAGAATGAACAACGTGGTGTTGGCGATCGGGCGACCGACAAAAGGCTGCGCCTGCTGCAAACGATGGGCAGCCGACCAGATGGTGGTTTCCGTCGGGCCATAGAGGTTCCACACCGGGCCCTGCAGATCGAGCAAGCGTTGGGCCAGGTCGACCGGCAGCGCTTCGCCGCCACACAGGCACTTGATGCCCTGTAGCAGAGACGCGCGCGGGCTTTCCAGCAGCATGCGCCAGGTCGAAGGCGTGGCTTGCAGCACACTGGCGGACTGGCTGTGCACCAGGTCGAGAATCGCCTCCGGGTCGAGGGCCAATTCCTGCCCGCTCAGCAGCACCGTGGCGCCGACTATCAGCGGCACGTACAGCTCGAGGGCGAAGATGTCGAACGAGAACGTGGTCAACGACAGCACCCGCGCGTCCGCGCCGAGTGCCAGGCTATCGGCCATGCCGCAGGTGAAGCTGCACAGCGCCTGATGCCGCACCATCACGCCCTTGGGCTTGCCGGTGGAACCGGAGGTGTAGATCACGTAGGCCAGGTGCTCCGGCGTGACAGTGACCTGCGGGTTGTGTTCTTCCCCGCTGACATCATCGACCAGCAACACGTGCAGCCCGCTCGGTTGCGCCAGGCGGCCGCTCAGCTGTGGCTGGGTCAGCAACACGCGAGCCTGGCTGTCTTCAAGCATGAACGCCAGTCGATGGGCCGGGAACTGCGGGTCAAGCGGCACATAGGCGCCACCGGCCTTGAGGGTTGCCAGCAGGCCGACGACCATGTCCAGCGAGCGTTCGACATGTACGGCCACCAACACGTCCGGGCCGACGCCCGCCGCAATCAGGCGATGAGCGAGGCGGTTGGCGCGGCGGTTGAGGTCGCAGTAGCTCAGGGCGTCGCCATTGAATTGCAGCGCAATCGCGTGCGGTGTTGCCAGTGCTTGCGCTTCGAACAAGTGATGCACGCAGCGCGTCTGCGGGTACTCGGTGTGGCTGTCATTCCAGCGGTGCAGAGTCTGCTGCCATTGCTGCGCGCTGAGCATCGGCAGTTCATCCAGCGCCTGCGAGGCGTCATTCACCACTGCGCGCAGCAGGTTCTGCCAGTGTTGTGCAAGGCGTTCCAGGGTGGCGGGCGCGAACAGGTCGGTGGCGTAGGTAAGCGAGGCCCACAGGCCTGTGGCGGACTCTTCGGTTTCCAGGCTCAGATCGAACTGCGTGGTGTTGGCTGCCCAGTCCAGCGGCTGCAATGCCAGGCCGGGCAATTGCACCGGGCCGACGCGCAGGTTGTCCTGGTGATTGAACATCACTTGGAACAGTGGGTTGTGACTGAGGCTGCGCTCTGGCTGCAGCGCTTGCACCAGTTGTTCGAACGGCAAATCCTGATGGGCCTGAGCCTCCAGGGCGCGCTGTTTGACCTGGGCGAGCAATTGATGGAAGGCCATCTGCCCGTCCAGATCGACTTGGATGACTTGAGTATTGACGAAGAAACCAATGAGTCGCTCGGTTTCAAGGCGGTTTCGGTTGGCGATCGGCACGCCGACACGCAGCCGGTTCTGGCCACTGTAGCGATGCAGCAGGGTTTGGAACGAGGCCAGCAAGAGCATGAACAGGGTCACGTCTTCGCGCTCGGCCAACGCGTTCAGGTCGGCCAGCAGTGCAGCGTCAAGCTCGACCTGCTGACGCGCGCCACGCAAGCTTTGCACCGCTGGACGCGGGTGGTCCAGAGGCAATTCCAGCACCGGATGCTCATCGCCCAGGCGTTGTTGCCAGTAATCGAGCTGGCGCTGTTTTTCACCGGCCGCCATCCAATCGCGTTGCCACACAGCATAGTCGGCGTACTGGAGTGGCAATGCCGGTAACTGAGCCTGGCCCTGATACAGGGCAACCAACTCTTGCACCATGACGTGCATCGACCAACCGTCGGAGATGATGTGGTGCTGGGTGATGACCAGCACATGGTGATCGGGCGTGATCACCAGCAGTTTGACGCGCATCAGCGGGCCGTTACGCAGATCGAACGGGCGCTGGATTTCTTGCTCCACACACGCCTGGATCGCCGCAGCCTCTACCCTCGCCTGCTCGACAGGCATCGCCAGCGTGGGGTGAATCACCTGCCAGGTCTGCTCAGCGTCTTCCACAAAGGTGGTGCGCAAAGGCTCATGGCGTGCCACCAGTGCCTGGAACGCGCGCTCCAGCGCGGTGATATCGAGCTGGCCACGCAGATGCAATGCCGTAGGCACGTGATACGCGGCGCTGGAGGGGTCCAGTTGCCACAGGAACCATTGGCGCTCCTGGGCGAAAGACAGCGCCATCGGCTGCCCGCGCTCCAGCGCCACCAGCGGTTGTGTGCAGTGTTGATGCAACCCTGAACACGCCGTGGCGAACGCTTGCAGCGTCGGCTGCTCGAAGAGTGCGCGCAACGGCGCTTCCAGCTTCAACTCATGACGCACGCGAGAAATCACTTGGGTCGCCAGCAACGAATGCCCGCCCAGTGCGAAAAAATGATCCGTGAGGCCCACCTGCTCGACCTGCAACACCGCTTGCCAGATCGCCGCCAGCTGCACTTGCAACGGAGTTTGTGGCGCCACAAAGGCCTGTTGGCGCAGGTTCAGGTCAGGCGTCGGCAGCGCACGGCGGTCGAGCTTGCCGTTGTTGTTCAGCGGCAAGGCGTCAAGCACCAGCCAGTGCGCTGGCACCATGTAGTCCGGCAGCGACTGGCGCAAGGTTGCCGCCAGGGCTTGCGCGTCCAGGGTTTGACCGTGGGCGGGCACCACATAGGCGACCAATTGCATGCCCACCCCACTCGGCTGGGCGATGACGGCGGCATCACGCACCGCCGGCAAGGCTTGCAGGCAGGCCTCGATCTCGCCCATTTCGATGCGGTAGCCGCGAATTTTGACTTGATGGTCGATACGACCGACGTATTCCAGCGCACCTGCCGCGTTGTAACGGGCCAAGTCGCCGCTGCGGTAAAGCCGCGCGCCCGGCTCGCTGGAAAACGGGTCGGGCAGGAAGCGTTCGGCGGTCAAGGCCGGGCGGTCGAAATAACGCTGGGCCAGGCCCGCCTCGGCGCCGATGCATAGCTCACCGACGCCGTCGGTGGCCAGCAGCTCGAAACCGCTGTCGAGCACATACAGCGAGCGGCCAGCGATAGCCCGCCCGATCGGCACACCGAACGCATCACTGGCATCCGCCAGTTGGCAGTCGTGCACGCTGGACACCACCGTCGCCTCGGTCGGCCCATAAGTATTGACCAGCCTTACGTCGCCCAGCCCGGCGGCATGCCAGGCTCGCACGCCTTCCACCGACATCGCCTCGCCGCCCACATGCACTTGGCGCAGGTTGCCCAAGCTGCGGCGGTCGGCCGCGCACTCCTTGGCCAACAAATACCAGTAAGCGGCGGGCAAGTCGGCCAGTGTCACGCCCTGCTCGACGATCTCGCGTGCCAACTGCCCCGCGTCCCACAGTTCATCGCCGCGCATAATCAAGGCGGCGCCTACGCACAATGGCGGGTAGCACTGCTCGACAAAGCCGTCAAAGCTGAAGGTGGCAAATTGCAGCACGCGGTCTTCGGCACACAGGCGGCTGTACGCCTCGGCGCTGTCACAGAACTGACCGAGGGCGGCATGGTCGATGGCCACGCCTTTGGGCAGGCCGGTGGAGCCGGAGGTGTAGATCACATACGCCAGGTCGGCGGCCGCCGCATGGCGGGGTGGATTGGTTGCCGGGTAGCTGTCCAGTTCTTCACCGCAGGCGCTGAAATCCACGCGGATCAACCCTTGCGGCAGCGGCAGATCGGCGAGCAACCCGGTTTCGCTGAGCAGCAGGTCCAGGCGACTGTCTGCGAGCATGTAGGCCAGGCGCTCGGCTGGGTATTTCGGGTCCAGCGGCACATAGGCTGCGCCGCTTTTGAGCACCGCCAGCAAGCTGACGATCAACTGCGGGCCACGCCGACTGGCCAGGCCGACGCGCTGGCCCGGCCCCACGCCCAGCGCCAACAGGCGGTGGGCAAGACGGTTGGCCCGCTGGTTGAGCTGGGCATAGCTCAGGCGCTCACTGCCCGCCTGAACCGCCAGCGCGTCAGGTGTGGCATGGGCCTGGGCAGCGATGCGCTCGTGCACACGCTGATGACGCGGCGCAGCACCAACGGATTGGCTGAGACTGAGTACTTGGTGCTGCGCGGCGGCGTCCAGCAACTGCAGGTTGCCAAGCGCCACGCTCGCATCCGCTACCAGTTGCGTCAGCAGGTGACGCAGGTTAGCGCCCAGCTGTATGACCTGACGCTCGCTGAAGTGGGCACGGTCGTAGCCGAATTCCAGACGCAGGCTGGCACCCAACTCGACGCCCAGGGTCAGCGGGTAGTTGGTGCGTTCGTGGTTGTGCATCCCACCGAAGGTTAGGCCAGCGGGCGCGCCTTGGTTCAACGCTTCGGCCACCGGGAAGTTTTCAAACACCAGCAAGGTGTCGAACAACGCTGCACCTTGTTGACCGGCCCACGCCTGAATGTCGTAGAGCGGCACGTGCTCATGGTCGCGCAAACTCAGGTTAAGGGCTTGCAGCTCACTGAGCCAAGCGCTGGCCGACTGAGCGGGTGAAGCCGCACTGATGATCGGCAAGGTGTTGATGAACAAGCCCAGTTGTTGCTCGATCCCCGGCAATGGTACCGAACGCCCGGCAACAGTAGCGCCAAACGCCACGCAATCCTGACCGGTGTAGCGTTGCAACAACAGGCTCCAGGCGCCTTGCAGCACAGTATTGAGCGTGACTTTTTGTTGGCGGGCAAACTCGCCAAGCGCTTGGGTAAAGGTGTCGCCCAGCGTCACTTGATGATCAGCCATGCCCACGCCGTCGACTGGCGCACGCAGCGCCTGGGCCAGCAACGTTGGCGCTTGCAACGGCGCCATGGCCGCTTTCCAGAACGTCTCGCCCGACGGTTGCTGTTGCAGCCAGCCCACGTAATCGCGGAACTGCCCCAGCGGCGCCTCCAAGGTCTGGCCTGCATAGTGGGCAATCACTTCGCCGAGCAACTGCGCATTACTCCAGCCATCCATGAGGATGTGGTGGCTGGTGAAGATGAAGTGCCAGGCAGACCCGACGCCACGCACCAGCATCAGACGAAACAGCGGTGCGGCATTCAATTCAAAGCCGCGTGAGCGCTCGGCATCGGCCAGGGCATCAAGGTCGGCATTCACGTCTTCGATCACCTGCAACTGCACGTCGACCTGACGCTTGATCACCTGATGGGCACTGTCCAGGCCCAGCCAATGGAAGCTGCTGCGCAGAATGTCATGCCGGTCCAGCGCCGCTTGCCAGGCACGGCCGAAGGTCAGCAGATCGAGGCCGTCAATGTCCAGGCGCAACTGGTTGATATAGGCCTGGGCCTCGGGTTCGTAAAGGGTGTGGAACAGCATGCCTTGCTGCATCGGCGACAGCGGGTAAAGGTCAGCGATGTCCGGCCCGGCCACCGGCAGTGCATCCAGCTGCTGCTGGCTCAGGCGTGCCAGCGGGAAGTCCGACGGCGTCACCTGACCTGCCGGCGTTGCGCAGCAATGCTCGATCAAGGCCTCGAGTTCCATCGCGTAGTCATCGGCCAGGCGCTCAATGGTTGCGGCGTTGAACATCTCGCGGCTGAAGCCCCATTGCAGCGACAGCTCACCGCCATACACCTGCCCTTCCACCGTCAGCCAGTTGGCCAACGGCGCTTCGCAGTCCTGAGCCTGGCCGCTACCTTGCGCGGCGGGCACGAACAGCGCCGCTTCATTGAACTGGCGGTCGAACTGCCCCAAGTAGTTGAAGGTGATACGCGGCGCAGCCAAGCCTGCCAGGGTTTCGCGCGACTGTGGGTTGCCCAGGTAGCGCAGCAGGCCGTAGCCCAAGCCCTTCTGCGGGATCGCGCGCAGTTGCTCCTTGATCGACTTGATCGCGCTCGGCAGTTCGCCATCGGCCTGCAAACGCACCGGGAACAGGCTGGTGAACCAGCCGACCGTACGGCTCAGGTCAACGGCGTCGAACAGGTCTTCGCGACCGTGCCCTTCCAGCTGAATCAATGCGCCTGATTGGCCGCTCCAACGGCTGATCACCCGCGCCAGCGCCGTCAGCAGCAGGTCGTTGACCTGAGTGCGATAGGCCGCAGGCGCATCCTGCAGCAGTTGGCGGGTGAATTCGGCACTGAGGCGGGTTTCGAGCTGGGTGCCCAGGCGGTTTTGCAGGCCGCCGTGGGGGTTGTCGCACGGTAATTCAGCGTCGCTGGACTGCGCCAGCCAGAACGGAAGCTGATCGTCGAGGGTGTGCGCGTGGGCCTGCAATTGCTGCGCCCATTGCTGGTAGCTGCTGGTCTTGTTCGGCAATCTGGCTTCGCGGTAAGCCTGTTGCAGGTCTTCCAGCAAAATGCGCCAGGACACGCCGTCGACCACCAGGTGATGGGCCACCAGCAGCAGGCGCTGGGTGCCATCGGCCATCTGCACTAGCGCTGCACGCAACAGTGGGCCTTGTTCCAGGTCCAGGCTGCGCTGGGCTTCATCGCATAGCGCGGCCAATTGCGTGTCATCGGTTGCCTGGGATTGCCACAGCGCCGACTCGGCGACGGGCGCACCGTGGGCTTGCTGCCAGGCGTCGCCTTGGTGCACAAATCGCAGGCGCAGCCCGTCGTGATGGTTGATCAGTTGCGTCAGCGCCGCCTCCAGCCGGGCAGGTTCCAGGGACTCGCGCGGTGTCAGCAGCAACGACTGGTTCCAATGGTGCCGTGCCGGGATTGCCTGAGCGAAAAAGTGTTGCTGCACCGGCGTCAGGATCACCTCACCGGTGACCGGCGCTTGATCGATAACGGCCGTCTGTTCAAAGGCTGCTACCAGCGCCAGGCTGCGCACACTCTGGTACTGGAACAGGTCGCGAGGGCTGATGCGAATGCCTGCCTGGCGCGCGCGGCTGACCACCTGAATGGAAATGATCGAATCGCCGCCCAGCTCGAAGAAGTTGTCGTCCAGACCGACCTGTTCAACGCCGAGTACATCGCTCCAGATCACCGCCAAGGCTTTTTGCACATCGCTGGAAGGTGCGACAAACACGTGTTGCGGCGCCGCATCCGGCACCGGCAATGCCTTGCGGTCGAGCTTGCCGTTGGCGGTCACCGGCAGTTTGGCCAAGTGCACCAGGTGGGTGGGCACCATGTATTCCGGCAGGCTGCTGAGCAGCCAGGCCTTAAGGTCGGTCGGTGCTTCACCCTCGAGCACCAGGTAAGCGACCAGTTGCTTGCCGCCCTGCACCAGCACCACCGCTTCTCGTACTGAAGGATGTTGCATCAGGCGCGTTTCGATTTCGCCCAGCTCGATACGCAAGCCGCGCAGCTTCACTTGATGGTCGAGACGGCCGAGGTATTCGATCACGCCATCGGCGCGCTGACACACGCGGTCGCCGGTGCGGTAAAGGCGCTCGCCGTGGATGAACGGGCTGGGCACGAACCGCTCGGCCGTCAGCGCGGGGCGACGGTGGTAGCTGCGCGCCAGGCCGGTACCGCCCAGGTACAGCTCGCCGGAGACACCGGCTGGCACCGGTTTGAGTTGGGCGTCGAGTACGTAGGTGGCAAGGTTGGCGATCGGGCGGCCGATGGGCACGCTGTCGACGCCTTCGTCGACGCAGGTCCAGTGGGTCACGTCGATAGCCGCTTCGGTCGGGCCATAGAGGTTGAATAAACCCGCCGTTGGCAGCTTGGCGAACACCTGCAGTTGCGCGTCCAGAGGCAAAGCTTCACCGCTGCACACGATGCGCTTGAGGCTGGCACAAGCGTGCACCCCCGGCTCATGGATAAACGCTTGCAGCATCGACGGCACGAAGTGCAAGGTGGTGATGGCGTGGCGGTCAATGGTTTCGATCAGGCGCGCCGGCTCGCGATGTTCGCCAGGCGTGGCGACCACCAGGCGGGCGCCGGTCATCAACGGCCAGAAGAACTCCCATACCGACACGTCAAAGCTGAAAGGGGTTTTCTGCAGGACGGCATCACTGGCATCCAACCCGTAAGCCTGTTGCATCCAGCACAACCGGTTGACCAATGCGCGATGGCTGTTGCTGGCGCCTTTGGGCTTACCGGTGGAGCCGGAGGTGTAGATCACGTAAGCCAGGTTCAGCGCGTGGATAGCCACGGCGGGTGATGCGCTGCTGTAGGCGTCGAGCCAGGTTGACGACGCGTCCAGGGCAATCACTTGGACGCCTTCGGCAGGCAGCAACGCCAGCAGGCTGTGCTGAGTGAGCAGCAACGCGATGCCGCTGTCATCAATCATGTAGGCCAGGCGTTCCTGGGGGTACTCAGGGTCCAACGGCACGTAGGCACCGCCTGCCTTGAGGACCGCGAGCAGACCCACCACCATTTCGACCGAGCGCTCGACGCACAGCCCCACCAGCACGTCCGGACCAACGCCCTGCTCGCGCAATGCGTGCGCCAGTTGGTTGGCGCGGGCATCGAGTTGGGCGTAGGTCAAGGTGGTTGCGCCAAACACCAAGGCTGGTGCGTCCGGTGTGCGCCGCACCTGATCTTCAATCAGTTGGTGGATGCCGCGCTCGGTCGGATACGCTTCGCCGGTCTGGTTCCACGTATGGATCAGCACGCGCTGCTCATCTTCAGCCAGCATCGGCAACTCACCGATGCGCTGTGTGCCATCGGCCACCATGGCCTGCAGCAGACTGATCCAGTGCCGGGCCATACGCGCGACAGACGGCGCATCGAACAGGTCATTGGCGTAGGTCAGCGCTGCATGCAAGGTGCCGGATTTCTCAAAGGTATCGAGGGTCAGGTCGAATTGGGTGGTACGGCCTTGCCACTCAACCAGTGACAGCTCCAGGCCGGAAGCAGTACTGACCGAAGCGATGTCGGCCACTACGGGCTGGTGGTTGTACATCACTTGGAACAGCGGCGTATGGCTGAGGCTGCGCTCGACCTTCAGCGCTTCCACCAGACGTTCGAACGGTAACTCCTGATGGTCCTGGGCGCCCAGCGCGTGCGCCTTGATGCCTTGCAGCAGCTCGACAACGCGGGTCTGCCCGGTCAGTTCGGTACGCAGCACCTGGGTGTTAACGAAGAAGCCGATCAGCCCTTCGACTTCACTGCGGTTGCGGTTGGCGATGGGCACGCCGACGCGGATATCGCCCTGCCCGGTATAGCGATGCAGCAGTACGTTGAAGGCGCCCAGCAGCAGCATGAACAGGGTGACGTTATGCTGCTGCGCGCAACTGCGCAGTTGCGCGGCCAGGCCCGGATCAATGGCGAAATTATGGCGAGTGCCCTGGTAGCTGGGCATGGCCGGGCGCGAGCGATCCGTCGGCAACTCCAATACCGGATGTTCATCGCCCAAGCGCGCCTGCCAGTACTCCAGCTGACGCGCCTGTTCGCCCGCTTCCAGCCAGCGGCGCTGCCACAGTGCGTAGTCGCTGTACTGGATCGGCAGCGCGGGCAATTGCGGCGCCTCGCCGCGCTCATGGGCATCGTAGCAGCGGATGAACTCGTCGATCAGCACGTTCATTGACCAGCCGTCGGAGACGATGTGGTGCAGGGTCAGCAGTAGCACATGCTCTTGCACGTCGAGCTTGAGCAATTGCACGCGCAGCAGCGGGCCGTGTTCCAGGTCGAACGGCAGCAGCGATTGACTCGTCGCGGCTTCGTTGACGGCCTGCTCACGCTCAGCGGGGGCCATGGCACTGAAGTCCAGGTGCTCGACGGCCAACAACGGCTCTACCGCAACCTGTACCAGGCGCTCATCGGCCTGGCGCTGGAACACCGTGCGCAAGGTTTCATGCCGCGCCATCAGGCTGGCAAAGGCTTGCTCCAGCGCACGCAGGCTGAGCGCGCCCCTGAGCCGCACGGCGCCGGGCAGGTTGTAGGCGCCACTGGCCGGGTCCAACTGCCATAGAAACCACATGCGCTGCTGGGCGTAGGACAAGGCCTGGCGGTCCTGCGCTTGAACCCCTGCCGGAATCGGAAACCGGGAAAAATCCACGCCTTCTTTCTGCAGGGCCTGCAGGAACACTTGGCGTTTTTCCAGGGGCAACCCGATAAACCGGCGAGCAAGTTTCAAGGAGTCTTCAGCATTCATTTCTTGGAGTCCGGAGCAATAGGCAGGAAGCACAAAGGCACGTCGTCCCTATAAAACGAACCGGGCGGGGAAAAATTAGCGGGGGATGAGCGGCTGGAGCGAGCGGTCATCAAGGGTTACATCAATGTCAGGAACGACACACGAAGCAGACACAAGCCTCACCCCGGCAACGAACTGAAACACTACATTCGGCGCCAGATCTTCGAACAATTGAAATCAGGAGAACTGATTCAGTGAACAACCAACTGAAACACAATGGCTACATCGGCTCCATCGAAGCCTGCCTCGAGGACAACTGCCTGCTTGGCAATGTGCTGTTTATCAAGACGCTGGTCAGCTACGAGGACAAAACCGTCGCAGAGCTCAACGTGGCCTTTCGAGAGGCGAACGTACGTGTGGGCCATGACCTGCATTTGGCTACGGCCCTGGCCGCGCCCGGTAAAAAAGTGACACTCAACAACCTGACTCACCAAGCCCTGAGTGAGTTTTTGCAACATAACTGCGCAGATCCGTGCCCGGCGGCAAGTTGATCCAGAGCCTGAACATTTGACCCCGGCAATCGCACGTGCCCCCCGGACCAGGCGCGGGTCTCGATCCTTGCCACGCAAGAATTCAAGTTGGAATGGCAAGGGGATGACGTGCGGCTACACGGTCGCCGCAGCATCCGGCGCAGTTACCCACTCACAATCGACGGGACCAGCGTTAATTTGCTGGGCGCAGGTTATTCATTTCTTTGAGGCATCCAATTCCAAACTTAACTAACCGAGGAGGGTTGCGCTTTGCAGCACAGCGTCTAAATTAGAAACCAAGTTCCCCATCGTTTTAACCCTAACCCTTGGTCCGCAGTAACGTCCAATGGCATAGACACCTCGGAGTCTTGCTGTGTTCGAACACTTCGGCACCCTCGATGCAACGGCCCGCCTGCGCGCCTTACCTTCCACAGCACCGCGGCCACTCGCCGACGAAATACGTGCGTTTATCCTACGCAGTGTCGGTGCCACCGGAGGCCATCTTGCGGCCGACCTGGCCATCCTTGAACTGACTAGCGCTCTGCACTGCGTGTTCGACACACCCACTCCATACAGCAGTTCACCGATGATCAGCGGTTGGGGCACCCATTGCCGCACGGTACATCGACCTATCAGGCGAGTGCATAAACATGAACATCATCCTGGCCCAACCACGGGGTTTCTGTGCCGGCGTCGTACGTGCCATCGACACGGTCGAGCAGGCCTTGGGACAATTCGGTGCACCGGTCTACGTGCGCCATGAAATCGTGCACAACCGCCACGTGGTCGATGCATTGCGCGACCAAGGCGCTATTTTTGTCGAAGAACTGGAACAAGTACCACTCGGCGCCGTGACTATTTTCAGTGCGCATGGCGTGGCGCGTGATGTGGAATACCAGGCATCACAACGTCAACTTGAGGTCATCGACGCGACCTGCCCGCTGGTGACCAAGGTACATAACCATGCCCGCCAGTACGCGGCGAAAGGCTACCAACTGATCCTGATCGGCGAGCCCGGACACCCGGAAGTCACCGGCATCCTGGGTCAGGTAGACGCGCCGATCACGTTGATCCAAACCCCCGAACAGGTCCAAGCGCTGACGTTTCCTGCTACCACCTCGCTGGCGTACCTCACCCAGACCACGTTGAGTGTGGATGACACTCGTACGGTGGTCGAAGCGTTGACACGGCGCTATCCCTCCATTGTTGGACCCGCCGCCCGTGACATTTGCTACGCGGTGCAAAATCGACAGCAAGCCGTGCGTGAACTTTGCAGCCAAGTGGATGTGCTGCTGGTGGTCGGCAGCGCCAATAGCGCGAACGCCACCACCTTGTGCGCGCTGGGAAACGCCAGCGGTACGCCCAGCTACCTGGTAGCCGACGGCAGTGAAGTGGATACCCGCTGGTTTACGCCGCAAATGAATGTGGGCATCAGCGCAGGCGCTTCGACTCCTGAGACCTCGGTGCAGGACGTTATCGCGGCCCTGGAACGGACTGGCCCGATACATATTCAGACCATGGCGGGTCGCGCAGAACATGTGCAGTTTCGTCCGCCCACCGGCTTGATTGCCCGGCAATAGGCCAGCGAATGCGTACAAGAACAAGCGCCGCCATGGTCCACGCAGTTGTCCCACCACCGTTCAACACCGGTGGATTGTTCACGACATCGATCCACAACACAGGGAAAGGCAATGATGAATAAACACGGACATCTGGCGACCCAGCTCGTCATACCACCGCTGGAATGCCCCTCGCCGGTACGGGTAGACGAAGCGCTGGGGAATCATGTCAATGACCTGTTACTAGACTGGGTCAGTCAAGTGGGCATTTTCGAAGGCCAGCTGGAACAGGTGCACGCTTCGAATTTCGGACGCTTTGCGATGCTGTGCCACCCCGATACCGACACACCTGAACGCCTCCTGCTTTCGGCAAAATGCATCGCTGCTTTGTTTGCGGTGGACGACCACTATTGTGACGATGAGCGAAGCGGCTCCAACCCCAGACTACTGGGCCCGCGTTTGTCCCTGGCACTGGCTGCTCTCGACAAGGCACACCTGATTGCACCGCATGACCTCGCGTTAACACAGGCATTGAATCGCGATCCTGTACTGCGTGGCTTACAAGGCTATATGAGCCATTTGGCTCGTTACGGCTCTGAATCGCAGACGGCTCGAGTGCGTCTGGAAACCATTGCCATGTTCGTGACCATGAACGCAGAAGCGGCATGGCGCATGGAGCACAGCTTACCGCGTGTCTGGGAGTACCTGGCGCACCGGCAAGTCAACAGCTTCTTACCCTGCATGGCGCTGATTGATGTGGTCGGTGGCTACGAACTTGAGGCTGATGTGTATTTCTCTGCGCAGGTACGCGAAGTCGTGACCCTCGCCGCCAGCGCAACCATCATTGCCAATGACGTGTACTCCGCGCCCAAAGAGAGCATGCCTGAAATAGGTGATTTCAATCTGCCGTTGCTGCTCGCACATGAACACGGCTGCTCGTTACAGCAAGGCATGTGGTTGGCCGCTGAGACTCACAATGAAATCGTGCGCCGGTATGCAGATAAGGAAAACCAACTGCTGGAACACGCCTCACCGCAGCTCGAACGCTTCCTCGGCGGAGTAAAAGCCTGGCTGGCGGGCAACAATGAATGGCATCAACACAGTGGTCGATACCAAGTGTGAAACTCAGCCCAACCGCCGATAGCCCAGCACCGCAGAGCCCAACACTACCGCCCCCGCCGCCAGCGCCACCCAGAACCCGCTGGTGGCGCCAAAGTGGTCGATCATCCAACCGGAGCTGGCTGCGCCGATGGCCACGCCGATGCTCAGGCCGGTGATCAACCAAGTCATGCCTTCGGTCAGGCGGCTGGGTGGGACGATTTGCTCCACCAGCGCCATGGACACGATCAGCGTCGGCGCAAAGAACAGCCCGGAGATGAAGATCGCCACCGCCAGCCCGGGGATATTGGTGACCAGCAGCAACGGTAAAGTGGTCAACGCTGTGGCCACGCCGCAGCACAGAAACTGTCGCGGCAACGGCGCCCTGAGCTTGAGCATGCCAAAGGCCAACCCCGCCAGGCACGAGCCGATGGCGTACACCGAGAGCACGATGCTCGCCGCCGCCGGCTGGCCTTGCTGCTGGGCAAAGGCGACGCTGACCACATCCACTACGCCGACGATCACGCCCATGGCCAGCAGCAGGATCATCAAGATCAGCACCGAAGATGAGGCGATCAACCAGCGGCCTTGATGCGCCTGGTGATCATGCACCGGTGGCTCAGTCGCACGTTGCAGCACGAAGGTGGTCACGCCCACCGCCAGCAGCAGCGCTGCCACCAAGGGCCCGGCTTCCGGGAACAGCACGACACTCAGGCCGACCGAGATCGGTGGGCCAATGATGAAACACACCTCGTCCAGCACCGATTCAAGGGCAAACGCGGTCTGCAACCTCGGCTGGCCACGATACAACTCGGTCCAACGCGCCCGCACCATGGCCGACATATTGGGCATGCAACCGGCCAAGGCGGCGAACACAAATAGCGTCCAGCTTGGCGCCTGCAACCGAGTGCACAGCAGCAACAGCAACAACGCCCCACCACCAATCAGCGCCGCTATCGGTAGCACCCTGCCCTGACTGTAGCGGTCCACTAAGCGTGAAACCTGCGGCGCGCAAAACGCCGTGGCCAGGGCAAACACCGCCGCCACCGAGCCCGCCAGGCCATAGCCGCCATGCACCTGCGACAGCATGGTGATCAGGCCGATACCCGCCATCGATATTGGCATGCGCGCAAGCATGCCGGCCAGTACGAAAGCCCTGCTGCCAGGGGCCTGGAACAACTCGGCGTAGGGGTTTGCCATCCTGCTCAACCTCATCCTCAACGCCTTGAATCTTGCTATCTGCAGTCATCACGGCAACAGACATACGGTGCGTATGTGACAAATCATGCGTAACATACGCAGCGTATGTCAATCACTGAGAAACCATCGCGAGCCCTACCCATGACCCGAGCCCGTGCCGAAATGATCGAAGACACCCGCGCCCGACTGATCGCCAGCGCCCGCCAGGCTTTCGCCACACAGGGCTACGCCAACACGTCGATGGATGACTTTACCGCGCGTGCCGGCCTGACTCGTGGGGCCTTGTACCATCACTTTGGTGACAAGAAAGGCCTATTGGCTGCCGTGGTGGCCCAACTCGACAGCGAAATGGACACACGTTTGCAGCACATCACCGAACATGCCCTAGACCCTTGGGACGGTTTCTGTGAGCGTTGCCGAACGTATTTGCGCATGGCCCAGGACGACGAAATCCAACGCATTATGTTGCAGGATGCACCGGCCGTGCTCGGCGACACCGGCTCGCAACAGCACTGCGTGGGGTCATTGCGTCAGTTGCTTGAGGGCTTGATGCAAGCCGGAGCCATCGAGCAAGGCCCCAGCATCGCGCTGGCACAGTTGATCAATGGCAGCCTGGTCCACACCGCGCTGTGGATCGCCCGCGATGAACACCCAAGCGACCGCTTGACGGAAGGCTTGCAGGGTCTGGAGCGACTGCTGCGCGGGCTGAAGCAATAAGCCCGCGCTACACCAGCCGTTTGATCTGCTTGTGCCGCCACACCAACCGGTAATAGGCGGCCTGCAATGCCAGCATCGCCAGGTAGGTCACCGGGAATGCCATCCACACGCCTTGCAGGCCGAAGTGCGCATTGAGCAAGTACGCCATCGGCAGCTCAACACACAGCACGCAGAAAATAGAGATGGCGACCGGCATCAGCACCACGCCGCTGGCACGCATGATCCCGCCGACCACCGCCTGGAAGCCGAATACCAGGATGCTCCACAGCATGATGTGCAGCAGGTGTTCGGCATTGAGCCGCGCCGTATCGTCGGTGATGAACAGCCCCAGCAACCAGTGCGACAGCAGGTATCCGAGCACGATCAAGCCGCCGGTGAGGCAGGTGTTGATCAGCAAGCCCGTGCGCAGGATCGGCCCGATCCGCTCCAGGCGCCCGGCGCCAATTGCCTGAGCCCCGAGGATCGACGCAGTGATCGCAATCGACAACGCCGGGAACTGCACGTAATTGACGATCTGCGTCACCGCGCCATACGCCGCGGTGGCCTGGGAGCCATGACTGTTGACCAAGGCGAGGATGACCAATTCCGACAACGACAGCACCACCATCTGCAAGCCTGTCGGCAAGCCGATGCGCAAGACCTTGCCGAGGATCACCCGGTCCAGGCGCAAGGCGGCGAACAGCTCACGGTCCGGCGCCATCACATGGCTTTTATGACGCAGGCGCAGGATCAGAAACAGCATCGCCGAGGCGTTGCCGACCAAGCCTGCGTACACCGCACTCTGGATGCCCATGGGCGGCAGGCCAATCCAGCCGCGAATCAGCGCCGGGGTCAGCAACAAGCCGACCAAGGTCGAGACCATCAGCGCCAGCAATGGCGAAATCGTGTCACTGACGCCACGCAGCAACTGAGTGTAGAGGATGAAGACCAGCAGCAGCGGCATGATCAGCATCATCATCTGGGCATAGCCCACGGCATCGTCGAGTACATCAATCGGGGTGCCCAACGCCTGCAACGCCGGGCGTGCGAATAAGCTGCCGAGCACGGCTGCAACCAACCCCACCAGCGCGCCAAGGGTCAGCGTCGCGCCGGTAATCACCTTCACCAGCGCGGTTTCCTGCGCCCCCCAGGCCTGGCCGATCAGCACCGAAGCGCCCGCTCCCAGGCCGATCACCAGGGCGATAAAGAAGAATACGATGGGGAACATCCCCGATACCGCCGCCAGCGCCTGGGTGCCGAGCATTTGCCCAACGTAGATGCCGTTGAGGGTGCCGGAAAAGCTTTGCAGAAAATTCGACAGCACCATCGGTGCCAGAAAGATCAGGTAGATCTGCCACAACGGCCGTTGTTGGGTGACTTCCATGGTGGTTCAAGTCCCGCAATTATTGTTAGACGGGGAAAGCATTACGCGACAGCCAAGCCATGTACGTCTGCACGTCGATGGGCCAATGCGCGATTGTAGTGGCAAAGGCCGCCGCATCTTCAGCGAACAACGCTCGCGAGGCGTCTTCAAAACCGGGCAGGTCGCCACCGATAGCGCTCATGAAACGATAGCTGGCTTCTTTGGCTTGGCGGGTCTGATCACGTGCTGCATGGGCATTGCGCGCTTCATCCACCAACCGGCGCAAAGCCGCTGAGGCCCCACCGCGTTGCTGGCCAAGCCATTCCCAGTGGCGCGGCAGCAAGGTGATTTCCCGCGCCACCACGCCAAGCTTTGGGCGGCCGACCGTCGGGGTGACGGGCGGCTCGTCATCGCTCACGACCGACGCGGACGGCTCAGGCGCATAGCCAGTGGGCCACGGGAAATCGACTTGGGTGCCGGTGGCGTCATCAAACACCAGAAAGCTGCCAGCCGGCAGGTCAAGACCCGCCAGCGCCGCAGCGACTTCGCAATAGTCCCCCGCCGCCACGCGTTGGTGACGAACAAAGGCAGTGCACAGTGGAGCGTTTTGCGTAGGCATGGCTTATTACCCGGATTTTATTTGTTTTACCCGGATCATATTAGCCATGATTTTGCGACATGCAAGCCTAGTGTCTTGAAACTTCCAATTGTTCACCACTCAGCGTCGCCTGCATCCCTAGAACAGTGGGGTCGAGCAGCTGGCATTCAGCAATGGCCGGCCCCAGCTCCACCTGCGGGCGACGGCACAGCGCCCGCGCACCGAAGCGCACATCGTGCTGGCGACACAGCCCTGAGCGAAGCGTTGGTGCCACTGGCGACCTCGGTTGAAGATTACGAAGCGCTGTTGCCGTGGAACTGCTCGCCGGTGTCGCCTAGCTAAGCGCGCCCCCCATAATAAAGTCGGTGGGGTTTATGGAGCGCTTACGATGCAATGCGGCAGCGGTTGGCGAAGACGGAGAGTCATTGGAAGATTTGAATGGGGAATAAAAAGGGACAGCCTACGGTTGAGTAGGACGGTCCCGACTGCGCACTACTTATATTGACTTCGAGCAGGACCGTTATAGCAGGGTTTATTACCTAGCGTGATCTACGGCTAAAGCAGTACTGCCTCTTTTTACAGTGGGTCACGCCCCCAATGCTTACTCTGTGCCCTCTAACGCTCCCACACGCTAATATAGTTAATTATGAAATCATTGCCATCGCCACTGGCGATATGATTGAATACGCCCAACTCTACAACTCCCGTGACAGGCGAAGTATAAACCGCCGAGCCTGTTTTCCAGTCTTGCTGTATTCTTGTATCCACGACAGGACCGTAACCTGCACCATTGATTGTAAGTTGCAACATTGTTCCAGATCTCCCAGTCACAAGCAGAGACCTCACTGCAAAGCTAAAATCGTATGTTTTCCCGGCCTGCACCTTAATCGGACATGTCATAACAAGCCCATAATTATTATTTGTGCTCGTGTACGAACCCACGCCTTCTCCGTTAGAGAATAGTTCATTCACGTATGTGCCTCTGGGCGTCCACCCCTCGAATGTACGGCTGTTAAACGGCCACGTCATTCTGAGCTTTGGGATTGGCACCTGTACGACAAAATACTGTGTTGATTGAAATGACACGGCTCGACCTTTAACCTCACACGTTACTGTGATCTGCTGATGATCGGAAAGAGACGTTAACCAGCTACGTGCCACTGGCTTGTTCACTAAACCGCTCGCGACTTCCGATTCGCCGATCCGATAGTCATCCACTACCTTCAGTTCCTTCGCACCGCCAGTAATTTTCACGCATATGACTTGCCCTGCTTCAATTCCACGCCAGGGCGCCACGGAAGCTCTAGCATCTCCATTAAAACTGCTCAAGTCCAAGGTGGCGCCTGGGTCCAGACGGTTGATTAATGGCTGCGGCAAAACCAACAGAGGGGCAGCCTGCACCGTCAGTACCTGAACCTCTGACTGCACGGTCGTTCCCCCCACCGTCACCCAGTAACTTAG